>CAYQTA010000017.1:0-2966 GCA_964420365.1 uncultured Acidobacteriota bacterium
CGAGATCGTGAGGAAGGAGGGGAAGGTCCCGGAGAAGCTTCGCCTGGAGATCCTCCAGTGCGCCGGCGGCTACCTCCCTCCCGTCGTCGAGACCGCCGACGAACCTCCCTCCCCGTCCTCTCGGCCCGTGCGCTGACCCGTGCCGGACACCCGTGCTCCACGCGCCGGAGGACGACGATCATGCGCCATGCATTCGCCCCCTTGACGACGGCGGCGGTGTCCCCGTATGTTCCCGTTGTCTTTCGCGAGGAACCCGGAGGGGGCCGGGAGTCGCACCGACGCCACGCCAGCAGGAGCCCAGCTTCCGGGGGGAGGGCGGACGTGGGCGGGTTGGTATCCGTCGGAAGGTGGTTCCGGGAGAAGCGGCGCGAACTCGGCTGGAGCCTCGCGGGGGTCGTGCAGAGGCTCGAGGACCTGGGCGTCCGCATCTCCACTTCCCAGTTGCAACGGATCGAGCAGGGCCAGGTTCCGCGGGCGGACCAGCTTGCGGCGCTCTGCCGCGTCTACGGCCTGCCCGACGGGCAGGTGCTCGACCTGTTCCTGGTCCTCGGCGACCGGCGCGTGCGCCTGGAACCCGAGGGAAAACCGCCCGAGCTGGTGGCACGGGGGGACGAGCTGCTCGCGGCCGGGCGGTATGACCGGGCCCGGGCGCGGTATGCCGCGGCCCTGACACTGCTTCCCCTCGAGGAAACGCTGGATCGGGCCCGGGTCCGGCTGCGGCTCGCCTGGCTCGACGGACGCCAGGGGTTCGCGGAGAGCGCGTTCCAGCGGGCGGTTCGACTGGCCGAGGATCCGGAGCTGCCGGAGGAGATCCGGGCCCCGGCCCGAACGATCCTCCTCCGCAGCATGGTTTCCCTCGGGTGGCTCGAGATGGCGGGGCACCTGGCCCCGGCCATCGAGGCTCTCGCCGGCCGACGGGGAGTTCCCGCTCCGACCCGGGCCGCGGCCCTCGCCGGGATCGCTTCCTGGCACCGCGCCCGGGGGGAACTCGACCGGGCCATCGAGGTCCAGCAGCGCGCGGTGGCGTTCCTCGGCCGGGCCGGCCTCGAGCGGGAGAAGCTGAGGGCGACCCTCGATCTCATCGACATGCTGACCCGGAAGGATGACACTCGGGCGGCCCTCGTGCGGGCGCGGGCGCTGGAACGGGCCACGCGCAGGGCCGATTTCCGGGGTCTTCGGCCGGAAGCCCTCCTTCGCCTCGGATCGTTGCTCGTCAGGGTGGAACGGGCGGAAGAGGCGGTCCGGGTCCTGGAAGAAGCGGAGGACGCGGCTCGGGATCTCGGCCGGGACGCCACCGTCTTCCGCGCCCGGGCGTGGCGCCTCCGGGCCCTTCGCGCTCTCGGCCGGGGGCGCGCAGCGGCGACCCTCGAGAAGTGGCTCGCTCGCCGGGCCGCGAGGTATGCAGACACGCCCGAGGTCCGCGAGTTGCTCTCCGAGCCCGGCGGCCCCGAAGCGGGGGAGACCGCGGTGCCACCCCCGGAGGGGGAATCCACTAGCGCGCCGCTCCGGCGGGGAGGTGAGGCATGAGGAGGCAAGCCCGGAGGACGATCGTCCTGCTCCCGCTCCTGCTGGTGCTTCTTCTCGTGCCACGCGCCCTCGGCGAGGTATCGGTCGACGACCCGGCCGGCGCCCATCCTTCCTGGCTGTCGATGGGCCTCCAGGGAGGGGAGGACGAGGGGTTCCCGGTTCCGTGGGAGGTGCACCGGCGGTCGATTCCCGGGACCTGGGTGCTCAACCCGGACGGTGACCAGCGTGGCGACGGACACCCGGCGGCCGCCTTTCCCGGGGGCGCGTTCCGGCCGGTGGTCACGTGGTCGACGCCCGTGGACGGCAACGGCCGCGACGTGGTGATCTCCGAGTGGACGGGCAACGGGTGGTCGGCACCGGAGACGGTGGCCGGCGGCATCAGCGAGCAGCGGGGTCCCGACATCGCGGTTCTGCCCGACGGGAGCCTTGCCGTCACCTGGTGGGAAGACGACGGAAACGTCCGCCAGGTCTGGGTGCGCAAGCGGTCCGCCGACGGCACCTGGCTGGACGCGGAGCCCGTCTCCCCGGCGGGAGACGACTGTCGCTGGCCGGCCGTGACGGTCGTCGGCGGGAACCTGCTGGTCGGGTGGTTCCGCGAGCGAGGGGACGGAACGCGCGAGGTCGTCGTGGCCCGCGAGGAGGCGGCCTGGGCCACGGAGACCATCGGCGAGACGACGTATGCCGGCCCTGACGACGACGGGAACGCCTGCCTCGAGCTGCACGCGGTCGGTGACCGGGCCTGGGCGGACTGGCGCCTGGCCGCCGACAGGATCGGGACCTCGCGCCGCGACGCTTCCTCGGGGGCGTGGAGCGAGGTGGACGAGATCCCGTGCGAGAACAGCCCGGACGGGCGGCGGCTCGCCCGCTGGGAGGCGAAGCAGCGCGCCCTGCGCCCGTAACTGCGCCGCCCCGTCCTCGCCGCCTCGCCGCGCCGGTTCCCCGGTCGGGCGCGGCGACAGCTTGTTTCGAGGTCTCTTCCTTTCCTCGAGACAGGGCACCGGATCGACAGGGTACCGGGTCCACGTCCCCCTTCCCGGGACCGGGACGCGTCCCGTCCCGGATCCGGGATCCAGCTCGCGGGACGCCCTCCCTCCCTCGACCGGGACGGTCCCTCCCCTTGTGGCCGCCCCTCTCCCCGCGTATCCCTCTCCGCGAACACGACAGCAACGCGGGCCCGCTCCGATCCGCGGGCGACCCCGGCCAGGTCGCCCGCCCCCTCCCGGGAAGCACCGACCGCTTCCCGGCAGAGAACAAGGAGCCGAGCCATGATCACGCACATCTCTCTCCCGCGCAGCGCGACCCTCCTCGCCCTCGCCCTCCTCGCCGGCGCCATCCCGCCGGCCGCCGCCGACCCCGGCGACCTCCCCGTCATGCCCGTCCTCCACTGGAACGCCGAGACCCGGCAGGTGATCGTCACCCCGCCCGTCCAGGTCATCTCC
>CAYQTA010000018.1:0-12243 GCA_964420365.1 uncultured Acidobacteriota bacterium
CCATGGCCCGGACGGCGACTGGCCCCTCCTCGAGAAGCTGAAGGGCCGGCCGGCCGACGAGCTCTACGAGCAGCTCGGGCGGCTCCCCGAGATCAACGACATGATGCCCGCCTTCGAGGGGACCGACGCCGAGCGCCGGGCCCTCGCCGAGTTCCTCGCCGCCGGCGGGGACGGGCAGTGAGAAAGGGGGTGTGACGATGCTGCCGCTGGCGACGATCCCCCATCCCGATCCGATCCCGATGCCCACGCCGTTCTGGCTGGCGTGGTTCCTCCTGCTGCTGACCTTCTTCCTGCACGTGGTTCCGATGAACCTGGCCTTCGGCGGGGCCGTGATCGGGGCATTCCTGCGCGCCCGCAGGGACGATCCCCGGGCCGCCCGGGTCGCCCACTGGATCGCCAAGGGTCTCCCCTCGACCATCGCGGCGACGGTCACGATCGGCGTGGCGCCCCTCCTCTTCGCCCAGGTGCTCTTCGGGCGCCTCCTGTTCACGACCTCCGTGCTGATGGGCTGGTTCTGGTTCGCGGTGGTCCCGGTGCTGATCCTCGGCTACTACGGCGCGTACCTGGTCTCGTTCCGCGAGGAACGGCTCGGAACCTGGCTCGTGCCGGTCTCCTGGTTCACGGTGGCCTCCCTCGCCTACGTCGGTTTCATGTTCGCCAACAACATGACGATGATGCTGCGCCCGGAGGCGTTCGCCGGCATGTACCGGGCGAGTGCCGCGGGACTGCACCTGAACCTGGCGGACCCGGTCTTCTGGCCCCGCTGGCTGCACATGGTCACCGGCTCCCTGGCCGTCGGAGGCCTCGGCATCGCCCTGCTCGGGTTCTTCCGCCGTGGCCGGGAGCCGGAGCCGGGAGAGCTGGCGATGCGGTACGGGTTGCGCTGGTTCGGGGTGCTGACGTTCGTCAACCTGCTCCCGGCGCTGTGGCTGCTCTTCGTCCTGCCCGAGCCGGTCAGGGCACGCCTCCTGGGCGGGTCGCTGATGGCCCTCGGGTTCCTCCTCGTCGGGGCGCTCTGCGGGATCATCGCCGCCGTCCTCGCGCTCCGGGCCGCCGGCGCGCACGACCCGGCCGCTGGCATCCCGGCGACGGTCGGCTCCCTCCTCCTCGCGCTGGTTTTCATGATCCTCAACCGGGACCAGGTCCGGCGGGGGTTCCTCGAGATCGCGGGGTTCCAGCCGACGAAGTGGGTCGAACCGCAGTGGGGCCCGATCATCCTGTTCTTCGTCTTCCTCGTCGCGACGATCGTCACCGTCTTCTGGATGGTCCACGCCTTCCTGTCCGGCGGCAAGCAGACGACCGGCGCGTGACGGATTCCCGGTGGAAAGCAGCGCGGGGCCCCGGCCGGGGCCCCGCGTCGCGTCCTTCCCGGGAGAGGCTCATCCTCCCTGGAACTCCCGGCGGCGGGCCTCCATGATGATCTCCTGCACGTGCCGCCGGAGGAGGGTCTGGTAGCGGTCGCCACCCACCCCCATGAAGGCCACGCGGACCGGGCGCTTCGCCGGGGACGTCTCGAGGACCCGGCCATGGAGCCGGGCAATCCCGCTGGAGAGCAGGGAAGGCACCACGACGTGGGCCCGGGCCTCCGCCGCCACGTCGAGGGGCAGCTCGAGGGTTGCCCCGACCTCGCAGAGGGAGGTCAGGCGGCCCGTTCCCCGAACGATGGCGTGGGAGAACCGGTGCTCGCGCGCCAGGTAGACGCGGTCCGGGAAGTCCTCGTCCGGGAAGGGCGCGAGCCGGTCCAGCAGCTCGTTCCAGGCGTCCCCGTCCCCCGTGTCCGGCACGTCGAGCGACGTCCCCCTCGCGGCCAGCTTCTCCCAGACCTTCTCCTCTCCGGGGGGCCCGAACGGAACGACCGGAGGCCCCTCGGCCGTCGCCCGGAGCAGCTTGCTCGCGAGAAGCGGCTCGGCCAGGTCCGGCAGGCGCGGATGGACGAGCAGCAGGGAGGGAGCGAGGTGGGGCAGCGCCTTCGCCAGCTCCTCCACCGAGCGGATCCAGCGCAGCGCCCACGTGCGCGGGTCGAGCACGGCCGCGATCCGCGTCATCTGGGCCGGGCGCTCGCACAGCACGGCGAGCTTCCGCTTGCGGGGCGCCGCGGCGAACTTCTCGGCACGAATCGCGGCGGCGAGATCGACGGCGGACTGGTCCCGCAGCGGGTCGAGGTCGTCGGGGACCTCGTCGAGGACCTCCAGCTCGCTGCGCATCCCGTGGTTGTAGAAGACGTCCTCCCGGGACGAGGAAACCACCCTCACCGCGAGCCGCTCCCGGCCGAGGGCGCGGACCAGGAACCCCTCGATCTCCTGCACCGACCCCTCCGGGAGGAGGACGTCGGTCTCGAGACGGAGTCGTCGCGGGGTCACCCAGCAGATGCGCGCCGCCCAGCCGAGACCGACGTCCTCGCTCACCCGCGCAACCGCGTACTCGTGGAAGCTGATCCCCCCTCCCCGTCCCCGGCGGCCGCCGAGGTACGTCCGCACGTGGGAAAGGAGCGTGCTCTCCTCGTAGGGCCAGTCGAGAACCTGGCTCGTCCCGACGAGGGCCAGGTGGTCCTTCTCGTGGTCCCCCGTCGGGCTGGCCAGGAGGATCACGGGGATGTGCCGGGTACGGGGGTCGTTCCGGAGCCGCTCCAGCGGTGCGAAGGAAGCCGGCTGGGCGACGACGACGAGGTCCGCTCCCTCCCGGGCCGCCATCACGACGAGGGTCGCCGCCTGCTCGACGCCGATCACCTCGACGCCGAGCTCCGCGGCGCGGGACGCCAGGAACCGCGTGGTCGTCCCCCCGGCGTCCGAGACCAGGATCCGCGGCGGCTGGGCTCCCGACGGTTCGTCGAGAACCTCCTCCTCGGGCCGCTCGGGCGGCATGCCGGCTCCTTTCTCCCCCGTGTTGAACGTGGATCGACGGCCGGCGTCCGTCCACCCCCGACCACGGGGCGTGGAATGCCGGAGCCTCCCACACGGCGGGCGCGCGCGCGGTGCGGTGGCCCGCGTCCGCCGCGTGATGCGCGGCGCCCGGGCCGCCTCTCGGCGGCCCGGGCACGAAACCCCTTCGCTTCCCGGAGGCCCCTACCGCTGGAGGAGCTCCTTCACCAGGGCATCCGCGTGGTAGATCTTCCGCAGGGCCTCGATCATGCCGCCGGCGTGGACGGCGACCGCCCGGTTCGTGCGCTCGTCGTAGACGAACCTCCCGACGAGACTCTCGATGTTCCCGTCGAAGATCAGCCCGACGAGCCGGCCCTCCCGGTCGATCACCGGGGACCCGGAGTTCCCGCCGATGATGTCGCAGGTGCTGACGAAGTCCAGGCGGGTCGCGAGGTCCAGCTTCTTCTCCGCACCGTTCCACCGCTCCGGCAGGGCCCACGGCGGCTGCCGGTCGAACGAGAGGCTCCGGTCGAACAGGCCGTAGAACGTCGTGAAGGGCGGCGCCTGGGTCCCGTTCATCGGGTACCCCTTCACGGTCCCGTAGGCGAGACGCAGGGTGAAGGTCGCGTCCGGGTAGGTGGACTTCCCGTAGACGGCGAAGCGGGCCCGGCCGAGCTTCTCGCCGGCGATCGTCTGCAGGCTCTGGATCTTTTCCTCGTGCCACTTCGTGACCTCGCGGAGGAACGGATCCAGCTTCCTTGCCCAGGCGATCAGGGGATCCTTGCACCCGGCAACCGCTTCCCTGCCGCCCTCGACCAGTTTCCGTCGAAAGTCCGGGTCCCCGATCCTCGTTTTCGAGAACAGCTCGTGGGCGACCTCCTCCGGAGTCTTTCCACCGAGGGCCGCACGGATGAACGGGTCGTCATCACCGAGCTGCTCCCGGGCGATCTCGAGGAAGGTGACGGCCAGCCGCTCGTCCATCTCCGGGTAGACCGGGGCGGGGGAGAACATCCGGAACCGCAGCGAGTCGAGCTGCGAGTCGTGGAACCCGTCGAGGCGCTCGCCGTCCGGCTTCTCGATCTCCTCCACGTAGCGAACGATCGTCAGCGCCGTTCCCGCCATCCGTGACCACGGCAGGCGGCGCCAACGAAACTCCGCCATCCTCTCCTTCGCGCGGGCAAGCCACCGGTCGACCAGGTCCCAGGCGTCCCCGTACTTCTTCCTCAGCCCGGGATCCGACATCACCTTCGCCCGGAACTCTTCCTCTTCCTTGCGCTTCTTCTCCATCAGGCGCTCGTCGAGGAGCCCCTCGTACTCGCCCGTGTAGGCCTTCAGACCGTTCCGTACGCCGAAGAGCATCCCCGTCGCCTGCCGACGCTGCTCGGGGCCCTCCGCGGCGTACTCCTCGAGCGTCTCGATCATTCTCCGCATCACGTCCAGGCGAACGGGGTAGCTGTAGTCCCGCAGGAACTCGAGTTCCGCCAGGGTGTACAGGCGATCGGTCTTGCCCGGGTGCCCGGAGACGAAGACGAGATCCCCCGCCTTCGGTCCGGCCGGGTTCCAGCGCAGCCACGCCGGGCTCCGGATCGGCTTGCCGTCCTCGTAGACCCGGAAGATCGCCATGTCGAGGTCGTAGCGCGGGTAGGTGAAGTTGTCCGGGTCCCCGCCGAAGAAGGCGATGTCGTCCTCGGGCGCGAAGACCAGGCGGATATCGGTGTACCTCTTGTAGCGGTAGAGCCAGTACTCCCCGCCGTGGTACAGGGTGACCACGTCGGAGCGCAGCCCGGTCGCGTCGAGGCTCTCCTTCTCGATCTCCGCGATCCGCGCCTTGCGCGCCCGCAGCGCCTCCTCGTCGGACATCCCCGGCTTGACCGCCGCGAGGACCCGGTCGGTGACGTTCTCCATCGAGACGAGGACGTTCAGCTCGAGGTCCGGGCACTTCATCTCCTCGTCCCGGGTCGCCGCGTAGAAACCGGTGTGGGTGTAGTCGTGCTCCCTCGACGACACCTTCTGGAGCTGGCCCCGGGCGACGTGGTGGTTCGTCAGGACCAGCCCGTCGGGACTGACGAAGGACCCCGAGCCCCCGTCGTTGAAGCGGACCGAGGCGAGCCGGACGTGGTCGAGCCACTCCCGCGTCGGGGTGAACCCGTACTTCTCCCGGAGCTGCTTCACCGGCGGGTTGTCGAAGGTCCACATCCCCTCGTCGGCGAGGGCGACGGGGGAGCCCGCCGCCACCAGGACGGCGCAGGCCAGGAAGGCGAACAGGACACGAACATGCTTCGTCACGGCCAGGTCCTCCTCGACGCGATCGGATCGCGGAAGACGGCAGGATACACCGCGCCCCCCGGCAGGGGCGGCCGGGGGGCGCGAGCGGTGCTTCAGGCCCGGGCGAACGGCGCGCGCACCCGGGTGGCCAGGTCGTCGAACAGGGTGAAGAGGATCGGCACGTAGATCATCGTGAGGAACGTGGCCACGAGGAGCCCACCGATCGCGACGACCGCCAGGGGGGAGAGCCTCTCGAGGCCGATCGCCCACTCCATCGCCACCGGGATCATCCCGACTACCGTGCTGAAGGCGGTCATCAGGATCGGCCGGGTGCGCACGGAGACCGCGTCCAGGAGCGCCCGCTCCCGGGGGACGCCCCGCCGCAGCGCCTCGAGCGTGAAGTCGATCAGCAGGATCGAGTTCTTCACGACGATCCCGGCGAGCAGGATCATCCCCATCATCGACGGCATGCATCCGTGCTTGTCCGCGAGCAGCATCCCCCACGCGGCCCCGATCAGCCCGAGGGGAATCGCCGACATGATCGTCACCGGGTGGAGGAACGAGTCGAACGCGGGCACGAGGGCGAAGTAGAGCAGGACCATGGCCAGGAGGAGCGCCCTGGCCAGCCGGCCGAACGACTCGTTCATCTGCTTCACTTCCCCCTCGTGGGAGAGGGTGTAACCGGGGGGCAGCTCAAGCCCCGCGAGGGCCTTCTCGACGTCCTCCTGGAGATGGGAGACCGGGCGCGTTCCGCGGTAGGCCTGGACGTCGATCGTCCGCTGGAGGCCCTGGTGGGTGATCTTCTCGGGGGTCGGCCGCAGGTCGATCCGCCCGAGGGCCGCGAGGGGCACGACCCCTCGGCGCGTGCGGACCGGGAACGTCTCGAGGTCCCGGATCCGCGCCCTCTGGTCCGCCCGGAGCCGGACGATCCAGGGGATCCCCGACTGGTTGGGAATCCTCAGGGTCGAGGCGGGCATCCCGCGCACCGCTCCCTGCAGTTGGGCCGCCAGCTCGGGCGGTGCGATGCCGTACCGCCCGAACGCCTCGGGATCGGCCCGGAAGACCGCCTCGAGGGTGTCGAGCCGCCAGGAGCGAGAGATCGACGTCAGGTCCCGGACGTGCTCCCGCAGGCGTCGCTCGACCTCCCGGGCGATCCGGTCGAGCTCCGCGAGGTCCGGCCCCGAGATCATCACGTCGACGGGGGCCCGGATCGACGAGAGCGGCGTCGCGCCGTACTCGAAGACGTCCAGCGAGGCGAGCCCCGGGACGTCCCGCAGGCGCTCCCGCAGCTCCTTCTCGATCTCCCAGATCGTCTTCTCCCGGTGGAACCGGTCGACCAGGTGAACGGTCAGCATTCCCTGGCGCACCGTCCGCTCGGCCCCGAACGAGATCACCGCCGGCTCGCTGCCCACGACGGAGGAGATCGTTTCCACCTCGGGTCGCCGCCGGAGTTCCGCCTCGATGCGGGAAAGGACGGCCTCGCTGCCCGTGAGCGACCCGTTGGCGTCGGTCTCGTAACGGATCACCAGGATTCCCGTGTCCATGGGCGGCATCAGGTTTCGGCCGATCAGGGGCATCTGGGCGAGGGAGACGACCAGCACGGCGACACCGACCACCAGGAACAGCCATCGGTGCCGCAGGCCGAGGGCGGCGAGCCAGCCGTAGAACGAGCGCAACGGGTCGACGATGTACCGGTCGAGCCGATCGATTGCCCGCTCGATGGCGTTCGGACCCGCCCCCCGGGGGCGTCGCAGGATGACGGGCGCGAAGAGCGGAATCACGGTGACCGAGACGACGTACGAGGCAAGGAGCGCGAGGGAGAGGGTCGTCGTGAACGGCCGCAGGACCGTCTGCACGTACCCGCCGATGAACATGATCGGCACGAGCACCATCACGAGGCTGTAGGTCCCCGAGAGGATCGCGAGCATCACCTCCTGCGTCCCGCCGATCACGGCGGGACGCAGTTCCTCGCCGAGCTGTCGCCAGTGCCGGTCGATGTTCTCGAGGACGACGATCGTGTCGTCGACCAGCATCCCGACGGCGATGATCACCGCGGTCAGGGTCACGATGTTGAACTCGATCCCGAGGGCCCACATCGCGAGGAACGTCAGCAGGTAGGTGAACGGGATCGAGATCGCCGTCAGCAGCATGCTGCGGAGATCGCCGAGGAAGAGGAAGATCACCAGGATCGTCAGGATGATCGCGTCCCGCAGCGCTCCCTTCATGTTGGAGATCGAGAGGTCGATCAGGGTCGCCTGGTTGTCCGGGATCGAGAACGCGATGCCCGGGAACTCGCGCTCGAGTTCCGGCAGCACGCGGGAGACCGCCGCGATGGTGTCGACCGCGTTGCCCCGCCGGGACCGCTGCACGTTGAGGGCGATCGCCGGCTCCCCGTCGCCGTGGTAGGCGCTCCGCGGTTCCACCTCGCCCCGGCGGATCTCGGCGACGTCCCCGAGGTGAACGTCTCCCCCCGGAAGGTGGGCGACGACGATCCGGCCCGCCTCCTCGGGCCGCTCGATGCGGCCGGTTCGCTTGAGCAGGAACTCCTCCCTGTCCCCGGTCACCAGTCCCACGGGCTGGTCCGCGTCGAACGCGAGGAGGGCCCGGCGCACGTCGAGGGCGGAGATGCCGTACCGGTCGAGCAGGTCCCGGTCCAGGCGCACGTCGATCGCCGGCTCGTGGGCGCCGAACACCTCGACGTTCGCCACCTCGGGGATCCGCAGCAGCCGGTCCCGCACCTCGTTCTCCGCGAGCTGGCGCACCTGGGCGAGATCCAGGGGAGATCCCTCGGCCGGCCGCAGGGCGATCGTCATCACCGCGGGGGTCGCCGAGGAGACCTTGAAGATCATCGGGGGCCGGATGCCAACCGGCAGCTCGGCCCGGATCCGGTCGAGCGCGTTGCTCACGTCCGTCGCCGCCGCGTCCAGGTCCTTCGAGTACCGGAACTCGACCGTGACCGCCGAGACCTCGTCCCGGCTGGTCGACGTGACCAGGCGGACCTCCTCGATCCCCTGGACCTCGGTCTCGATGCGCCGGGTCACGTCCGCCTCCACGTCGGCGGCGGAGGCTCCCGGCCAGGCGGTGACGATGGCGATCTTCGGCCGCTCCGAGTCGGGGAACAGGTTGATCGGGATCTGGAAGTACGCGACGCCACCGATCACCGCGGCGAGCAGCACCAGCGAGACGAGAAGCGTCGGCCGGCGAAGGTAAGCCTCGACGAACTTCATCGATCCACCTCGCGAACCGGGGTGCCCTCGGCGAGAAGCATCAACCGGGACGGGCGGCCGACGACGACCGGGGTCCCCTCGCGAAGGGACTCGTCCCGCACCGGCTCGACGACGACCCGCGCCTCGTCCCGGGCGACGACACGAACCTCCACCGGGTGGGCCTTCCCCTCCGCAACCGTGACGACGAACGTCCCGGAGGTCCCCTCGAGGAGGGCCTCGGTGGGGACGACCCTGCCGTCCGCCGTGGCGATCACCAGGTCGACCCCGCAGCTCCCGCCGGGGACCATTCCCTGCACCGGGCTCGGTACGTCGATCTCCACCCGGCCAAGGCGGTCCGGACCGACGGCGGGAAAGACCCGGGAAACGGAGGCGCGGATCGGCCCGGCCCCGTCGGCCGCCGCCTGGATGGTCGCGGGCGTGCCCGGCCCGAGGCGGGGCAGGAGGGTCTCCGGCACGCCGACCCGGACCCGGACCCCACCTTCCCGGACAAGGCCGACGAGGGGCCGGCCCGGCACCGCCAGGTCGCCGGGATCCGCGAGCCGGCCGCTGACCAGCCCGTCGAACGGGGCCGTGATCCGGGTGTACCCGAGACGGGTCCGTGCCCGGGCCAGGTTCTTCTCGGCGGCCACCAGCCGGCCGCGCGCGGCCTCGAGGGCCGCCCGGGCGGCCCGTTCCCGGGCCCGGGAGCGGTCCCACTGCTCCCTCGCGAGGGCATCGTTCTCGTAGAGCACCCGGTCGCGGGCGGTGGCATCCTTCTGCGCCTGCCAGGCCGTCTCCGCGGCGGCCACCCCTTCCCGCGCCGCCGCCACCGCCGCCTCGGCGGCCGCGACGGCATCGACCAGTTCCCGGTCGTCGAGGCGAACGAGGAGGTCGCCGCGCCGGACCCGGTCCCCCTCCCGGACGCGCACGTCCAGCACCCGCGCCATCACCCGCGGCGCGATCTTCGCTTCCTCCGCTCCCAGGATCTCCCCGAGGAAGTGCCGCGTCTCCGTGACCGTTCCCCGGCCGACCGCCGCGAGTCGGACCGACACGGGCGCCGGGGGAAGAAGCGGCGCGGAGTCCTTTTCCCGGACCCGCAGGTAGCGTATGCCGGCCATTCCCAGCGCGAGCAGCAGGAGGAACAGGAACCCGAGGACAGGGAGCTTCCTGCCACGCTTGCGTCCATCCGCGGCACCCTTCGGTTCGCTCATCGTCGTCACTCCGTCTCCGGCGAGCCGGCGCCGGTGAAGAACTCGGTCTCGCAGGCGGCCGAGAGCGCCTCGACCGCCGTGCGCAGGTCGGCCCGGGCCGCCACGAGACCCGCCCGGGCCTCCGCCGCCCGGGCCTCGGCCCGCAGCAGGTCCTCGATCGTCCCCGCACCGTTGTCGTAGCGGAGACGCTCGATCCGAGCGGCCTCCTCCGCCGCCCGGCGCCGGGCCCGCGCGGCCCGGATGCGGGCCCGGGCGGCGTCCACCGCGGCCCGGGCCTCGTCGACCCGTGCGATCACGTCGAGGCGCGTCCGCTGCTCGCCGGCCCGGGCGGCCTCCGCCCGGTGGCGAGCGGCACGGCGGCGGGCCCACCGGGAGCCACCGGCGAAGACCGGCACCTTGACGGCGAGGGCGACCTGCCAGGTGTCCAGCGGCTCGGCGAGGGAAGGGGCATCGTTCCGGAGGAACGTTCCCCTGGCGACCACCTTCGGCAGGAGCTCGCCCCGCGCGGCCCGCTCGAGCTCCCGCGCCCGGCCCGCCTCCGCCCGCGCCGCCCTCGTCCTCGAGGACGCGAGGGCGCTGGCCAGGAGCTCCTCGCGGGACGGCAGATCGAGGGCGAGCAGGGCCTCGGCCTCCCCCCTCCCCGGCGGGGCCAGCGGGGGCAGGTCACCGGGCTCCAGGCCGAGCAGCGCCGCCAGGAGCGCGGCGGCCCGGGCCCGGTGACTGCGCACCTCCGCCCGGCGCCCCTCCACGGCGGCCGCCTCGTCCTCGACCTTCAAGAGGTCGACCCGGGGCCGCTTTCCCTCGTGGACCATCAGGTCCAGCTTGCGCCGGGTCTCCGCCAGGGCCTTCCCGTACCGGCCGAGGGCCTCGTCGAGAGCATCCAGGGAAACGACGGCGCCGAAGAGGGAGGCCACGTTGGCCCGCACCTGCCACCGCCCTGCCTCGGCAAGGGCCCGGGCCCGGACCGAGCCGAGATCGGCTGCACGGATGCGGCGCGAGAGGCTGCCTCCCGTCCAGAGGGGAATCTCCAGCTCGGCCCCCCAGTGGCGCTGGTTCCGATCGAACGGGAGGCCGTTGAACCCCAGGGGCCCGGCCGCCTCGAAGAGCTGCCGGGACATCGGTCGGACGATCGCGTCGTCGTTGAGCCGGGTGGCGGTGCCGACGAGGTCGAGGCGTCCCCAGCGGGCTCCGCGGACCGCCCGTGCCTCCTCCGCCGCCGCGTCGGCGGTGGCGTCCGCCTGGCGGATGGCGGGGTTCCCCCGGGACGCCCGGTCCAGGGCGGCGGAGAGCGTCAGCGGGGACGGCAGGCCCGCGGCCGCCGCCGGGGGCAGCGTTCCGGCCACCAGGGCGATGGCCGCGGCGATCGTACGGCGTTTCATGGCGTCTCCTCCGGCCGGTCCAGGCCGATAGCGACGGTCACCGCTTTCTCCGTGAGCACGGCGAGGGCCTCCGGGGCCGGGTCATCGCCGGGCAACAGGCGATGGCGGATCGCGAGGGCCGCTGGCACGCCCAGGAGCAGCAGGTTGGCCAGGCCGGGCGGAAGGTCGCTTTCCACCCCCTCCCGCTCCCGGGCCTCGCGAATCATCCCCCCGAGGAGGCCGAGGTACTCGGCCAGCACGCGGCGCATCGCTCCGACCAGTTCCGTGTCCCCGGTGGCGACGACCTCGGCGAGCAGGAGGATCGGCAGCGAGTCGGTCTCGAGGATGACCCGCTGGTGGTGGGCGAGCGCCTCCTCGAGCCGCTTGCGCGGACTCCTGCCCCGGTCCCCGGCGAGGACCCGGATCGGTTCGAGCAGGATGCCGTCGAGCCGCCGCACCAGGCCGGCCAGGAGGGCCCTCTTGCTGGGGAAGTGGCGGTAGACCGCCGCCTCGGTGAACCCGACCCGCTCCGCGATCTTCCGGATCGTCAGGCCCGCGAGACCGGATTCCCGGACGAGCTCGAGGGTCCGGTCGAGGATCTCCTGCTGTCGTGCGGTTTCCATGGGGGGGGATGTTAGTGTGCGTTGACTCACTCCGCAAGCCCACCCCCGGCCTGCCCCGTGGCCCCCGCGTGCCCGGGGAACAACATTCGAAACGAGGAGGAACCGATGTCGACGATCCCGGTCGCTTCCGAACCACCGATCGCCCGGGCCCGGACCGGGGAGGAGACCAGCGTGGAGTTCACGGTGACCGGCCCGCCGGGCCCGGGACCGTGGGCCCTGGAGATCCGGGGCATCCGTCCCCCGGCCGATCCCGAGCGGGTTCCCCTGGGGACGGACCTGCCGCCCGAACCCTGCCTCGTGCGGGTCGGCTTCCCGGCCCCGGCTCGCCCCGGGACCTGGCAGGTCTCCCTGCGGGACGGCAACGGCCGGGCGATCGCGACGAGCACCCTCGTCACCTGGCGGCACGACCCCGACGGCCCCTGGGTGGAGCCGGCCGACCCGGGACGGGAGGGGCTTCCTCCCGACCGGTGGACCGGCACGGAGGACGCCGATCGTTCCTACGTCGAAAAGGAACGGCGTCTCATCCCGCTGGACTTCGGGTTCCGCTACGCCCACCACGACTTCCTGTTCCTCGATCGCCACGCGGAGCTCCTGGGGCGGCGGGTCCTTCACCTGGGCTGCAACGCCGGGATCGGCTCGATCATCCTCGCGCGACTCGGGTTCCTCGTGCACGGCGTCGACGTCCAGCGCACCGCGATCGAGCAGGCGCGCGCCTTCCGCGA
>CAYQTA010000019.1:0-2811 GCA_964420365.1 uncultured Acidobacteriota bacterium
GACTCCCCGGCAACCCGGGCGTTCCAGAACGAGCGATGCGATCAGAACCACCAGTCCCCCCCCCGGGCCGCTGAGCACGTTTCCACCCCCCTCCGGCTCAAGCGAGCTCGAGCGTCGGTCCGGGGTGGTGCTTCGCAAACACCCGTTTCGGTGACCACTGCACCTCGTGCGACTGCCTTGACTGCTGCGGCGACGCGTACGGGTCGAGCCCCTACCTACATGACATGCTCAACGGCTGCAAGACGGAATGCCTGAGCGGTTGGGAACTTGGAGGCGACCAGGGGGCACGCGGCCCGGACAACCGAGACACCTGCGAGGAGCTCTGGCAGTGAAGCTCCGGCAGGTTGTCGCCCTCGCCGTCGCGCTTGGAGCGTCGGCCATCTGCGCCGCGGAGGCGCCCCGCTCCCTCGAGATCCGCAGCCGGGAGGATCTCGCGCGGGCGTTGGCTTCGCCTCCCGAGCACGCGCCGGCCGTCGCGTTCCGGTGGGAGAGCGGGGAAGAGGTGATCCTGGCGCCGTTCGAGCCGCCGGGGGCGGGGCTGGTCCAGGTGGTCCGCGGGCCACTGCGCCAGGTCGCGGAGGTCTCCGTGCTCGATGTCGCCGACGTCGCGATGTGCGACGCCCTTCTGGTCTCGGAGCAGGCCGGGCTCATGTTATGCGATCTCGTCCGCTGGAGGGCCGAGGCGACACACGCCGGGGACGCCCCCGCCGGGCTCGCGAGACCCCGGCGCGGCGAGCGGGCCGAGCTGCTCCTCGACGCAGCGGGTCGCTCGGCGTACTGGTGCCCCGGTCACGCCGAGCTCTCGGGTCCGGCCGTGCTCGGGACCCGCGCGGCGGCGGCGAGGATGCTCGAACGGTGGGCCGAGCACGACGTGAACGCGCTGCGCCTCTGGCTCGAGCGCGCCGCGTTCGCGCCGCCCCTTCTCCTGGGGAGGGTGCTCGTCCCCCTGTTCCGGCCGCTGGAGTTTCCCCCGCCCCGCGGCCGTCTCACCTACCTCGAGCAGCGGCCGTCGGACCTCCTCCTCGGCGACCTCGCCTCCGCGCGGGCGTGGTTCGAGGAGCGCCTGGCGCCGCACCTCGAGGAGCTGTCCCGACCCGCCCGCCCGGCGGCGGACGGGTTCGCCGCCCTCCCGGAGGGGGCGACGGCCCGTGCGGGACGGCTCACGTTGCGGGGCGACGACGAACGCAGGACCCTCGACGGGATCTGGCTCGACGCGGGATCGGAGAGCTACGTGGTGGGGTCGCTCTCGGACGGGTCGGGGACGGTGATGGTGTTCGCGGGAACGCTCACGGGGACGTACCTCCTCACCGGCACGTTCGCGCCGGCGCCGGGCGAGCCCGGGACGCTGTGGTCGTGGTGGACCGACGGTCACCGTGAAACGTGGCTGGTCCCCGGTATCGACCCCGACCTCATCCGCCGCCTCAACCTCGCGGCGCTGCTCGACGACGCGCCGCCGGAGCTCCTGGCGACGCTCGCGCTGCTCGCGACCGCCGACGCTCCGGCGGTTCGCCGCAGCGCCGTAGGGCATCAGTTGCTCGGCGCGCTGTCCGGGCTGCTCCCGGCGGTGCCCGAGGGGCGGGCCGTGAACGTGGAGGCCACCGACGATCTCCGAACCCTCCAACTGCTCTGGGACGAGCTGTGGGCGCAGTTCGCGGCGTCGCGCGAGGTGCTCGAGCGCACCCGTCTCTCGCTCGAGCGGGCGGGCGGGCCGGGACCGGCCGGTCCCCTCAGTGCGGCTCCTCGAGCCGCTCGCGGAGCGCTTCGAGGAGCTCCTCCCGCGAGCCGAACCGGCGCAACCGCGGCTCCGGATGCCCTTCGGGCGGGGTCAGGCCCCACGGCCGGTACCACCATACCTCCCGGCCCGCCTTGACGGCGTGGGCGACCTCCGAGAGCGTCCCCGCCCTCCCGCCGATCGCCAGCACGAGGTCGCCGGAGAGCGCGTTGATGACGTTCCGGGCCGAACCCAGGCCGGTGTAGATCCGGATCGCGACCCAGCGGTTCGGGTAGTCCTCCGCCGGTTCCGTACCGGGCAGCACCCCGATCGTCAGGCCTCCGGCCTCCGCCGCCCCGCGGCTCGCCGCCTCCATCACGCCCGCGCCGCCGCCCGTCAGCACGGCCCATCCCCACCGGGCCGCCAGCGCCCCGACCTCACGGGCCGTCTCGTACTCCACCGCCGTCGGCTGCGAGGCGCCGAGTACCGCCAGAACGCGCACCGCTCTCTCCATCACGACCTCCGTGCCAAAAAACGGCCCGGGCGTGGCCCGGGCCGCCGTTCGTCGCCGTCTCCCAGGGCTACTCGAGCACGACGAGCGTCACGCGCCGGTTCTTGGCGCGGCCCTCGGGAGTCGAGTTGTCCGCGATCGGCTTGTACTCCCCGTAGGAGATGACGTTCATCCGGTGCAGCGGGAACCCGTGCTGCATGTTGAGGTAGCGCATCACCTGCTGCGCCCGCTTGTAGCCGAGCTCGAGGTTGTACTTCTCGCTGCCGATGTTGTCGGTGTGGCCCTGGATCTCGATGTAGACGTTCTTGTTCTCGGCCTTGATCTTCTCGGCGAACTGGTCGAGCGCGGCCTTCGCCTCGTCCGACAGCTCGTACTTGTTGAACCCGAAGTGGACGTCGTTGTCGGTCAGGGTGACCTCGTAGAGGAACTTGCCCTTGGCGAGCTTCCCGGCCTCCTCCGCCCGGACGAGCGCGTCCCGCGCCGTCTCGGAGAGCTTCGCGAGCTGCTGCTCGAGCTCCTGGTCCTTCTGGTGCAGCTTGCTGATCTCGGTCTGGTTGGCCTCGACCTGGGTCTGCACCTCGGCGACCTT
>CAYQTA010000020.1:0-55009 GCA_964420365.1 uncultured Acidobacteriota bacterium
CCACCGCGCCGCGGAGCAGCTCGCGCCTGCGAACCTCCCCCCCCCGTCCGGCCGGTGATCCTGCTGCTCTTCCTGCTGCCCTTCCTGGCGGCGGGGATGCTCCTTCCGTGTCGCGCGGACCAGCAGCTCTTCCGCAACTACACGGGCGTGGAGGGGCTCGGCCAGGCCCAGGCGACGGTCATCCTCCAGGACGACGCCGGCTACCTCTGGATCGGCACGAAGTACGGGTTTTCCCGGTTCGACGGGATCCAGTTCCACAACATGCGGGCAAGCGGCGCCGAGGCCTCCAACAGCGTGACCGCCGGGGTCCGCACCGCGGGCGGAGAGGTCTGGTTCGCCCACTCCTCCGGTGCCATCACGATCGTCCACCGCGGCCGGCAACGAACCGTCCTCCCGTTGGGTCGCGGAGAGATGCAGCGGATCAACGCGCTCCTCGAGGATCCGGGTGGCAACGTCTGGATCGGCGTCGAGGAGCACGGGCTGTGGAAGATCCCGGTTTCCGCCCGGCGGAACGGTTCCTACCGGGCCGTCCGGGTTCCCGGCCTCGAAGGGAGCGTGCGGGCCATCGCCTGGTACCGGGGCCGGCCCTGGATCGGCCGGGAGGATGGGCTGTGCCGGCTGAGCGACGGTGCCTGTGTCCCGGTGCCGAAGCTCGCCGGCCGGCCGGTCAGCTCCCTCGGCGTGCTGGGCGAGGATCTCTGGATCGGCACCGCCGGGCATGGCCTGTGGCTCCTCCGCGCGGGAGAGGACGAGCCGCAGAACCTGTCCCGGCGCCTCGGCCTGCCGTCCGAGACCTACACCGCTTTCGCCTGCGACGAGCGGGGTCGTTCCTGGGTCGCGACCAACGGTGGTGGTGCGCTGCTCCTCGAGCCGGGCGAGGACGGCCTTCCGCGCTCGTTCCGACGCTACACGGTCGAGGACGGCCTCGCCTACGACCAGGTCCTCGCACTGTTCCGGGACCGGGAAGGGAACATCTGGCTCGGCACGGACGGGGGAGGAGTCTCCGTCTTTCTCGGTGGGGTGTTCGAGACCCACTGCTACGACCGCCACGACCCGGTGCTGAGCACGGTCTGGTCGATCGCGCGCGGACCGGATGGAACGATGTGGTACGGGACCGCCCGGGGACTCGTCCACGAGATCCCCGAGGGACGCGGCGGAGGCAGCACCCGGCTGAAGCTGTACGGCCCGTCCGAAGGCCTCTGCGGGCGGGTCGTGCGCGACGCCGTGTTCGATGCTTCCGGGACGCTCTGGATCGGAACGGCAGCGGCCGGGGTCTGCGCCTTCGATCCGCAGAGCGAGAGGTTCTGGCGCCCGGAGGGGGTGAACCGGTTTCCCGACCGGCGGATCCGGGATCTCGAGCTGGACGACGATGGCTCCCTCTGGGTGAGCACGCTCGGGGGATGGATCTACCACTACCGCCCGCCGGCGGAGGGGCGGGCGTACCGGTTCTCGTCCTACCGGATCGGTGAGCCCGACGGATCGAACACGGTCTTCGTGCTGCGCCGGGACCACGAGGGGCGCCTGTGGGCCGGGGTGTCCAACGTCGGCCTGGCGGTCTGGGTTCCCCGGCATCCCGGCTCGTGGGACGGCGAGTTCCGCGTGTACGCCGACCCCGTGTTCTCCGGCCAGATGGTCCTCGACATCACGGAGGACCCGGCGGGACGCCTCTGGGTTGCGGCGAACCTGGACGGCCTGTTCGTCTTCGAGAACGGGCGTTTTCGACGCGTGCTGCAGGACACCGAGCTGGGACATGCCGCGTCGTACGTGCTGTTCGCCGACGGCAAGGGGCGCATCTTCGCCGGGACGAACCGCGGGCTCTACCGCTACGATCCAGCCCGGGGAGAACTTCGCCACTACGGTCCCCAGGACGGGTTCCTCGGGATCGAGGCGGGAGTGCACTCGAAGCTGCGGGAGTCACCGGAGATCTTCTGGCTCGGCACGATTCGTGGCGCGATCCGGTACGACGGCCGCCTGGATCGCCCGAACCTGACGCCACCGCTCGTGCACATCGAGGGGCTGCAGGTCTTCCTCGAGCGGGCTCCACTCGTGCAGGACGCCGCGTTCTCGTGGAAGGAGAACCACCTGACGTTCGAGTTTGTCGGCATCAGCCTCTCCGACCCGGAGGGGGTGCGCTACCAGTACTGGCTCGAGGGAGCGGACGACGGCTGGCTGCCGCCGACGGCCCAGAACCGGGCGACCTACTCGAACCTCGGGCCGGGGCGCTACGTGTTCCACGTGCGCGCCCGGAACGCCGCGGGCGTCTGGAGCCGGGAGGAGGCCACCTACGCCTTCACGATTCGCGCCCCCTTCTGGATGACCTGGTGGTTCTATACCCTCGTCGCGTTCGGGGTATTCGGCACGATCTACGCCGCCCATCGCTGGCGAGTCGCCGGCATCACGGCTCTCAACCGGGAGCTGGAGAGCCGGGTCGCCGAGCGGACGCGGGAACTCGAGCAGGCAAACCGGGAGCTCCAGGAGGCCCTCGAGGTCGCGCGCCAGGCGACCCGGGCCAAGTCGGCGTTCCTCGCCGTGATGAGCCACGAGATCCGCACCCCGATGAACGGGGTCCTCGGGATGGCCGAGCTGCTGCTCGGAACCCGGCTCGACCGCCAGCAGCGGGAGCTCGCGGAGGCGATCGTCCAGTCGGGCCGCGTGCTGCTCACGATCCTGAACGACCTGCTCGATCTCTCGAAGATCGAGGCGGGCAGCCTCGAGCTCGCGGACACGGAGTTCGACCTGCACGACGTCGTCTACCAGGTGCTCGGCCTGTTCGGTCCCGTTGCCGGGGAGAAGGGGATCCGCCTCGGGTGCGCCATCCATCCCTCCGTCCCGGAGACCATCGGGGGCGACCCGCACCGGATCCGCCAGGTGCTGACGAACCTGGTCGGCAACGCGGTCAAGTTCACCTCCGAGGGACACATCATCGTCCACGTGAGCGCGGAGCCGGCCGGGTCCGCGGGAAAGGTCCTGCTGCGGCTCGAGGTCGAGGACTCGGGGATCGGCATCGCCAGGGAAGACCAGGCGAGGCTCTTCCGGCCGTTCGTGCAGGTGGACGACTCGTTCGCGCGTCGCTTCTCGGGCACGGGGCTGGGCCTCGCGATCTGTCGTCGCCTCGCCGAGCTGATGGGTGGCGAGGTCGGCGTCGAGAGCGAGCTGGGCCAGGGGAGCCGCTTCTGGGCGACGTTCCGTTGCCGGGGCCGGCTGGTCGAGGACCCGCCGCGACCCCTCGACGGGTACCGCGTCCTCGTCGTCGAGGACGACGCGCGCTTCCGCGAGGTGCTGGCGAGGCAGCTCGAGTGGTTCGGTGCCGAGGTGCGGACCTCCGGGGGCCCGGTCTGGCGCGTCGCGGAGGCGATCGGTCTCGACGCCGTCCTCGTGACGGTGCTCGAGGAGTCCACGTCCGCCCCGCGCTTCCTGTCGGCCTGGACGCGCACCCTCGGGAAACGTGCGCCGCGGGTCGTCGTGCTCGCCCCGCTCGGCCGCCAGGGCACCGTCGACCGTGGCGACGCGGTGGCCGTGCACCTGACCCTGCCGGTCAACTACCGGCGGCTCGTCGCCGTGCTCGCGGGCGAGGAGGGCGCCGCGGAGACGCCGCGGCCGCCGGTCGCGGAGGCGCCGCGCCCGGCACCGGCAGCGGACGAACGGCCACCGGCCGCCGGTCCGTTTGCCGGGAGGCGGGTCCTGGTCGTCGACGACAACCCGATCAACCGGCGCGTCGCCGAGAGGATGCTCGAGGCGATGGGATGCGAGGTCGTCGCCGTCGGCAGCGGGACGGAAGCGCTGGCGCGGGTCGCCGCCGAGGAGTTCGCCGCCGTCCTGATGGATTGCCAGATGCCGGAGATGGACGGCTTCGAGACGACGCGCCGCATCCGGGAGCTGCCGCGGGGCAGGAACCTGCCGGTGATCGCCTTCACCGCCAACGTGATGAGCGAGGACGTGGAGAAGTGCCGGCTGGCCGGGATGGACGACTACCTGGGCAAGCCGATCAGCCGTTCCGACCTGGAGCGCGTGCTCGCGCGCTGGGTCGGGGCGGAAATCCCTGCCGGCAGCCGCGACTGACGGCGGGGGGAGGGAACCGTGCCGACGCTGGATGCCACCCGGGACGCCGTCGCGCGGGACGCGGGCGCGCCGGGACCCGAGGAGTTCCCCGGGCTCCGGATGATCCGCCTCCTCGCGCGCGGCGGCTTCGCGGAGGTCTGGGAAGCGGAACAGGTCTCGCTCGATCGCCGGGTGGCGGTCAAGATCCTGCGCCACGAACACCTGGAGCAGGAGGACATGGTGCGCCTCTTCGAGCAGGAGGCGCGGGTCCTCGCCCGGCTCAACCATCCGAACGTCGTGCAGGTGATCGACAAGGGAAACTCCCCGCGCGGTCCCTACTTCGTGATGGAGTTCATCGAGGGCGACACCCTCCAGGTGCTTCTCAGCCGGGGCAAGCTGGGGCGGGAACGGGCCCTTGCAATCCTGCTCCAGGCGGCCCGGGGCCTCGCCTACGCCCACCGCAACCGGGTGATCCACCGGGACGTGAAACCGGCAAACATCCTGGTCTCCCGCCGGGGCCAGGTGAAGCTCTCCGACTTCGGGATCGCCGCGGTCCGGCGCGCGGCGGGGGAGACGGACGACACCGGTCCGGAGACGCGGACCGCCCTCGGGACCCGGGCGTTCATGGCGCCGGAGCAGCGGACGTCGTTCGACGAGGTCGGGCCGGAGGCCGACGTCTACTCGATGGGGGTGATCCTCCACCGGATCCTCGTCGGAAAGCTCCCGCCCGCGCCGGGACGGATCGCGCCGGGCGCCAGCGTCCCCGACAACCTCCGCCCGATCCTCGAGCGGGCCCTTTCCCCCAGCCCCTCCCGGCGCTACCCGGACGCCGGCGCCTTCCGCGAGGCCCTGGTCAACGCCCTGGAGGGACGTCACATCGACGACCGGGTCCGCCGGGGCGCGGCGAGCGCCCTGGGCGCCTCCGGGCGGTTCGAGCTGCTCGACGTGATCCGGCAGGACGACCGCCGCTCCGTCTACCTGGTGCGCAAGGGAGGCCCGTCCGGGGAACGGATCGTCGTCAAGCGGTACATCAAGGACCCGGAGGCCCTGCGGACCGTACGCCAGTTGATCCGCCTCGAGCACCCGAACATCGTGCGGATCTTCGCCGTCGGCGAGCGGGAGGACAGCTTCATCATGCTGATGGAGCACCTCCCGGGCGGCGACCTCCGGGAACGGCTGGTCAAGGCCCACCCGTGGCGCGAGGTCGTCAAGGTGGGGAAGCAGGTCGCCCTCGCCCTCGCCTACGCCGCCCGCCACGACATCGTCCACGGAAACCTCCGGCCCTCGAACGTGCTGTTCGATGCCGAGGGAAGGGTGCGGGTCACCGACTTCGGGCTGCCCGAGCACTACCGGGGCGAACCGAAGCGCAACTGGTACGCGGCCCCGGAGGGCCGGCGGTCCCACGCGGGAGACCTGTACGCCCTCGGGGCGATCCTCTACGAGATGCTGTTCGCCGCGCCGGTCCCGGAGAGGGGGGACCCGTTCCGCGGCGTGCCCCTCGACGACGTTCCTCCCGGGCTCGTCGAGATCCTCCGCCGCCTTCTCGCCCCGGTCGACCGGCGCTACCACAGTGCGGAGCATGTCACGCGGGACCTGGACCAGGTGCTCGAGGAGGAAGGGGACCGGCTGCGCCGCGAGCGGCTCGCTCGCCAGGCGGAGGAGGCGGCGGCCCGGGCGGCGGCGTCCGAGGCTCCCGGCCACCGCCACGGCCGGGGGGGCTCGCTGGTGCCCGGCCTGCTCGGTCTCGGCGGCCTGGTCCTCGCGTGGCTCCTCGAGCAGGACTTCTTCCGCGAGTTCCTCGTCGACCTTCTCGCCCGGTTTTGACCGCCTTCCCCGGGGGGTGGGATGATCCCCCGCGGAGGACAGGCGTGATGACAGCCGGGAAGCAGGCCGGGAACGCGAAGGATCCCCCGTCCCGTTGGGCCGGTCCGGTCCTGGCCGCCTTCCTGGCGCTGCTCGTCCTGCTCGTCGTGCCCGGGCTCGAGCAACCGGGTCGGGCCGCCCGGCTCGCCCTGCTGATCGGGTGCGGTCCCTGGGCCTTCCTCCTCGCCGTGGGTGCCGGGTGGCGGCCGGGGGACCGGTTGCCGCCGCCCCAGGCGATCGTCCTGGCCTGTTTCCCGCTCCTCGCCCTCGTCGTCGGCGTCGTCCGGTTCCTCCCGGGGCCCGAGGCGCCGGCGGTCCTGCGCGACGCGCTTCCCCTGGCCGTGCTGATCGCCGCCGGGTGGGCGGGCCTCGCGACGTTCCGGCGCGGTCCCGCCGCCGCGGCCCGGGTCCTTGCCCCGGTGGCGGCGGGGGTCCTCCTGGCCGCGTCCCTGGCGGGACTGGCCCAGGCGTGGCTCGGCTGGGAGGGACTGCCGGTCGTGCATCCCCCGGCCGGTCCCTTCGTGAACCGGAACGTGGCGGCCCAGGCCCTCGTGCCGCTCCTCGCGCTCCTCGTCCCCGCCGCTGCCGTGCTCCACTCCATTCCCGGTCGCGTCTTCCTGGCGCTGGCGTCGTCGTCGGGAGCGGCCTTTCTCCTGGCGACGAGAAGCCGGGGCGGCTGGGTGGCGGCGGCCGTCGCCCTCGTCGTCGGCGGCATCGTCGCCCGGCGGGCCGGGGCGCCGCCCCGGGACCGGCGCGGGGGACGCCTGCTCCTGCTGGCCCTCCTCGCCGGGGGGATTGCCGGCGCCCTGGTCCCGGTCCGGCGGATCGAGCCCCTGCCCTCGGTCGGCCGGGCACTCGCCCTGGCGGCCTCCGGCGAGGAAGGGAGCCTCGCCGTCCGGCGGGCGCTCCGGGAGAACACCTGGGCGATGGCGAGGGCCCACCCCGTCCTGGGCGTCGGTCCGGGAAGGTTCAGGGTCGCCTACGCGGACTGGCACGCCGCCCGGCTCCCGACCCCCGGGTACGGCGTGGAGAAACGGCCCGCGCACGCGCACTGCGACCCGCTGGAGTGGGCCGCGGAGCTCGGGTTCCCGGCGGCCGTCGCCCTCCTCGTGCTGCTCGGGGCGGGAGTCCTGCTCGCCGCCCGCTTCCCCGCGGCGGGGGGGGAGCCGGCGGAGGTTCGCGCCTGGCGCGTGGCGGTGGCGGCCGGCGTGACCGGGCTCCTGGTCCACTCCCTCGCCAGCTTTCCGTTCCACTCCCCGGCGAGCGCCTTCCTCGGGTTCTTCCTGGCGGGGAGCTCCTGGGGGCTGGCGGCCAGGGGGCGCGACGGTGCGGGGGGCGCCGGCGCGAGCGTGGTGCGGTGGGCTCGCCCGCTGGCGGCGGCGCTTCTCGTCGTTCTCGGGGTCGCCGGGGGTCTCACGGCGGTCCAGCTCCTCGCGGGCCAGCGCGCCCTGGCCCTGGCCCTCGGCGCCTGGTCCCGCGGGGACTGCGCGACGGCGGTGGAGGAGGCCCACCGGGTCTTCCGGGAGGAGCCCTGGAACCGGCGCGACGTGGGCCTGGCCGCGGGCGTGCTGTTCCGATGCGACCGGTCTCCCTCGGCCCTTCCGTGGCTGGAGCGGGCGCATGCCCTCGATCCGGGATCCCTCGTGCTCGCCCTGGACACGGGTGCCCGACGCCTCAAGGCGGGCCGCCCGGGCGATGCGCTGGCCAGCTACCGGAGGGCCCTCGCGATCCGGCCGGACCTCGCCCGGGCCTGGCTCGGCGTGGCGATGGCGTCGCTCCGGCTCGGGGACGAGGCCGGGGCCCGGGAGGCGTGTCGCCATGCCCTCGAGGCGCCCGCGGACGGGGCTCGCCGGGCGGCGGAGGCGTTCTGCCGGGGAAACCGGCTCGTAGAATAGGGACGCGCGGGCGATCCCCGAGGAGGAGACGATGGCCTTTCCGAAGCCGTTCTACCGCTGGCGTCCCCACCCGTGGCACGGGCTGGAACCGGGAGACCGGGCGCCGGAGATCGTGGAGGCGTACATCGAGATCACGCCCTACGATCTCGTGAAGTTCGAGACCGACAAGCGCACCGGGTACCTGCGGGTGGACCGGCCCCAGCGGACGACGTCGACGCCGCCGGCCCTCTACGGGTTCATCCCGCGGACCTTCTGCGGCGATCGGGTCGGTCGGCTGACGCCGGAGGCGGGGAAGGGAGACGGGGATCCCCTCGACATCTGCGTGATCAGCGAGCGCCCGATCAACCACGGGGACATCGTCGTTGCCGCCCGGGTCGTCGGGGTGCTCAAGGCGATCGACCACGGGGAGGCGGACGACAAGATCGTCGCCGTCCTGGAAAAGGACAACATCTGGGCGGGAATCGACGACGTCTCCGGGCTGCCCGGGGTGCTCCTCGAGCGTCTCGCCCACTACTTCAGTACCTACAAGCTGCGTCCCGGAGAGACGCCCGGCAGGGCGTCGCTGCTGCAGGTTGCCGGGATCGAGGGACGCGAGCATGCCCTCGAGGTGATCCGGGCCGCCCTGGCGGACTACGCCGACGAGTTCGGCGACTGAAGGGCCCGCCGGGGACGGGCATGGTGGCGGTGCGATCCTCTCGTCAGGGGCATGCCTCGTAGGCGCCCGTATCCGCCACCGCGTTCCCGTCGCCGCTCCCGTCGCAGGCCCGTGGATGACCCTCCCGGTCCTCCGTGCCGGGCGTCGGAGCGTCCACGTGGCCCCGGTCGATCGCCGGGCTGCCGCCGGCGAGGCGCAGGTTGCCTGCCGGGCGGTCGACGTAGAGCGGGTCGGCGGACCAGTTGTCCCGCGCCCCGGCGAGGGCGTTGACGTCCTCGATCGACGCGAGGTCGGAGCTTCCCTCGTCCCGGTACAGGACGCCGTTCCCGTGGAGATCGTTGCCGACCAGCTCCGCCGGGTCGGCGACGAGGTTCGTCGCCGGGTCGTCCGCCGACTCCGCGACGCCCGCCCCCGCGGCCCAGGTCAGCAGGTTGTCCCAAAGGCGCGGTTCCGCCCGCACCTGGTGCAGGGACGGGTCCGCCGTCCCGTCGGTCCGCGTGGCGGTGACGGAGACGGCGTCGCCGCCCGCCCCGTCGATCGTGTTGCCGACCAGGACGGGGGCGGCACGCACCGTGACGGCGGCCCCCAGGGAATCGAAGGTGCCGGTGGCTTCGACGGCGATTCCCGCCCCGGAGGTGCTCCGGACGACGTTGGCGCGAAGGACCGGGCTCGCGGTCGCCGCGTGGCCCTCGTCGGTCCCGTGGGCACCGACGGCGATGCCGGTCGCGCCGCCGGTCACCGTGTTCCGCTCGACCGAGACCACGACCGAGGCGTCCGCCCCGGAAGGACGGGCCTCGAGGCGCAGGGCGGCGTCCGAACCACCGGCAAACGTTCCCTCCCGGACGCGCCCGGACAGCGTCCCCGCATGAACCACGGCCCGGATCGCCCCGGCCCCGGAACCGTCGTGGTCGACGTCGGCCGCGAGCAGCGTCCCGCCGTCCCCCTCGGCGACCAGGTCGAGTCCCCGGCCGGAGAGCGCGCGCAGGTCGACGTTCTCGAGCTCCACCCGGTCACCCCGTGCCGTCATCGTCACCGCGTCGGTGGCATTCTCGAGGGTGATCCCGTCGAGGACCAGGGAGGCGCCGTCGACCCGCAGGAGCCAGGTGGACCCGTCGCCGCGCCAGGTCGTGGGATGTGTCACCGGGTCACGTTCCCAGGCGTGCGCCTCGGTCCCCGCGAAGCCACCGAGGAGACGGACGGCCGGCCGCTCCGTCCCGTGGAGTTCCAGGCCCTGTTCCTGCGCGGTGCCGCGCATCCAGATCGTCAGGCCCCGGTCCCGGTCGCGCGGGCTGCCGATCGCCGCCGAGAGGCGCGTGTACGCGTTCTCCCAGGACGTGCCGTCCGCGAGCCCCGTGGCGTCCGGGTCGACGTACACGCGCGGACCGCAGGTCACCTCCCGGGCCGCCGGCCGGTCGGCCCCGGTCGAGTCGCGGCCGTAGGACCCCTCGTTCCACGCGGCGGTGTCCGGGTGCCGTGCGCTCGCCGTGGCCAGCCAGTAGAGCGCCTCCCCGAGGGGGGGCGTCGTCGCGTCCGTCGCCGTCGTGCCCGCGAGCGCCGCCGCGGCGCAGGCGTGGTCGTAACCGGCGAAACCGGTCGCGGGAATCGTTCCCCGGTAGAGGGCGTAGCCGGTGGCCTCGCCGACCGCGTCCCACTCGAGCGTGTCCTTCGTGCCCGGGGCGAAGCGCAGGTTCGGCGGTTCCAGGTCACGGCAGGCCTGGTCCGCCCCGTCGATCGCTCCGTCGCAGTCGTTGTCGATGCCGTCGTGGCACATCTCGTAGGCGTCCGGGTGGACCGCGTCGTTCCCGTCGTCGCAGTCGGCGGGCTTGCCGTCCGGATCGTAGGGGTCGGAGGGGTCGCAGGCGTTCCAGCCGTCGCCGTCGGCGTCTGGAGCCGAGTCGCCGCCGTCGCAGTCCTGGTCGATCCCGTCGCAGGCGATCTCGGTGGCCCCCGGGTGGATCGCGTCGTTCCCGTCGTCGCAGTCGTCCGCGTTGGCGGCGTAACCGGCCGGGGGCGTGTCGTGGCAATCCTCGATGGTGTCCGCCGGGTTCCCGTAACCGTCCCCGTCCGCGTCCCTCCAGTACGTGTTCGTCGGGGAGTCCTCGTCGATCGACCCGTCGCAGTCGTCGTCGATGTCGTTGCACGTGGTCTCGTCCGCCCCGGGGTGCCGGGAGTCGTCGGCGTCGTCGCAGTCGCCGTCGCAAGCCGAGTACCCGTCCCGGTCCCCGTCGGCCTTCGAGGCGGCACTGAGCCAGTCGCCGTAGTCGACCGCCCCGTAGACGCTGTCCCCCGTCCCGGGGCCGGCCCCGGACGGTCCGCTTTCCGCGCCCCACCAGTTCCGGCGTGCCGGGAGGGTCTCGAGGGCGGTGTTGCGCACGCCCGTGCTGTTGCGATGGATGTCGTTCGTCTCGAGCACGTTCTGCGCCTGCCCCGATGTCCCGACCCACTCCGAGAGCACGCCCGTGTCGTTGTCCCTGATGTCGTTGCAGGAGACCGTCGTACCCAGCGGATGGCCGGGATCGCCCGCCGCGTGGTAGAAGCGGATCGCCGGTCCCGCCGCGTTCTGGAGCACGTTGTCCCGGATCATCGTGCCGGTGGCGTCGTCGTGGCCTGCGTCGCACTCGTCGCCGGCCCGCCCGCGGAGCCGAATGAGCTCGGTCTCCTCCCCGACGCCGAGGGTGTTGTCGTGGATCGAGGTGTCGTCCGACATCACGACCAGCAGGTCGAGAGCGAGGCCGCCGCCGTCCCAGGCGGGTGCCGCGCTGGCACCGATCGAGGAATCGCGAATCTCCGTCTGGCGTGCGCGGCGAAGGGTGATTCCCCGCGCCACCCAGTTGATGGTGACGTCCTCGACCAGGTTGCCGTCGGCGAACGCGTCGTTGCCACCCTCGCAGGCCGCCCAGCCGTCGACGAGGATGCCGTCCCGCGAGCGGTGCCCGCACGCGTCGTTCCCTTCCCCGTCCCGGATCATGCCGTCGATATCGATCGACGTGAACAGGTTGCCGTCGCTGTCGCCCCGCACCCGGATCTCGCTGACGCCGTTCTCCCGCAGGCAGAGATCGCGGAAGGTGGAGTTCTTCACGTCGCGGAGGTCGAGCCCGATCTCGTCTCCCGTGTTCTGGCCACAGGTCGTTCCCTCGCCGGCGCTGCGGATCGTCAGGTGCCGGACGGTGATGCCGTCGGCGCTCTCCACGCGGAGGGCCGGGAGGTGGCTGCCGCCCGACTGCGTACCGTCGATGACCGTGGCCGAGCACGCTCCGCCCCCGTCGATTCCTTCGAAGTCGAAGGACTTGCCGCTCACCGAGACGTGTTCCCGGTAGGAGCCCTCCTGGATGATCACCAGGTCCCCATCTGCGGCGGCGTCGAAGGCGGACTGGACCCGGTCGTAGCAGGATGCCGTCGAGGTGTTCCAGCCGGAGTCCTGGGGCTTGTGGACGATCAGCGGAGCGACGGACCGGTCGATCCAGCCGGAGACGTCCACGTCACCGAGGACGCTGTCGCCGGACCCGCTGCCGTTGCCCGACGGCCCGTCGGCAGCCCCCCACCAGTTGTGGCGGGCGTCCAGCGTGCCCTCCCCGCGCCAGTCGAGGCCCGTGCCGTTGCCCTGGAACATGTTCTCCCGCAGCTCGAACCCCGACCCGACCGTGTCCTCGAACAGGAGGCCGACGCCGCTGCCCTGGCCGGAGAACCGGTTGCCACCGAACGGCGTATCGGCGGAACCACCGGTCACCCGGATGCCCCGGTCGTTGTCCTCGATGCGGTTGCAGTAGAGCTGGGAGGACGTGACGCCGTCGAGCAGGATGCCCCAGGTGTCGATCGTCTCGTCCGGGCCACGGTTGTCGTGAACGCGGTTCCCCTCGAGGCGGAGGTTCGTCACGTCGTGGAACTCGAGGGCAGCCTCCCCGTCGGAGTCGGCGCTCCGGACGTTGCCGTAGACCTGGTCTCCGGCGAGCACGATCCAGTCGTTCTGCTCTCCCTCCGCGGGGGCCGCGAGCCGCACGGCCGGCCCGTCGTTGTTACGCAGGTAGGAGCGCTTGAGCTCGAGGCGACCGTTACCTCCCGTCAGGAGGATGCCGACGCCGGAATCCGGCGTGCCGTCCGCCACCATCTCGCGGACGTCCGCGCCGGTGATCCGGTTCCACTCGGCGTAGCCGGAACCCGTGGCGAAGAAGTGGATCCCGATCCGGCACCCGTGGAAGCCGGCGTTCCCGACGATCACGTTACGCAGGTGGAGATGGGCGTCGTCACCCACCTGGATGCAGGTCTGGCTCGGCGTGTCGCCGACCTCGACCCCGTCCCAGGTGACGTTGCCGGAGAGGATTCGGACGACGGGGGCGGCCCCGGTGCCCCTGACTGTCGTATGGATCGATGACCCGCGGTTGTCGATCTTCACCGGGTGATCGATGACCACGTCTTCCGTGTAGGTGCCCTCGAGGACCCAGACCTTTTCCAGGTCGCATGCCATGCGAACGGCGTGCGTGATCGTCCCGCACGGGGATGCCTCGTCGAGACAGAGGTTCCCCGCGTCGCTCCCGGAGGGCCCGACGAACCGTTCGCCGCTGTACCCGTCGATCGTGCCGTCGCAGTCGTTGTCCGCGCCGTCGCAGGCCTCCAGCGCGCCCGGGTGGACGTCGGCGCGCGTGTCGTCGCAGTCCGTGTTGTCCGACACGTATCCCTGGTTGTTCCCCTCGCAGGTGTCCTTCGTGACGTTCGGGTCGCCGTAGCCGTCCTCGTCGGCGTCCCGGTACCACGTGTAGACGGGGAAGTCCTCGTCGACGGTGCCGTCGCAGTCGTTGTCCTGGCCGTCGCAGACCTCCTCGTTGCCCGGGTAGTTGAGGGGATCGTCGTCGTCGCAGTCGACTCCCTTGCCGTCGGGGTTGTTCGCGTCCCCGACGTCGCAGATGTCCACCCCGTCGCCGTCGCGATCGGGTGCGTCCGGCGTTTCCGCCGAGCAGTCGTTGTCCGTCCCGTCGCAGGTCGTCTCGGCCGCCCCCGGGTGAACGTCGGGGTTGCCGTCGTCGCAGTCGCATGCGGCGCCCCAGCCGTCGTCGTCCCCGTCGGCCTGGTCGGGGTTCGGTGTCGCGGGGCAGTTGTCCGCCGGCTGGTTGACCCCGTCCCCGTCGTCGTCGCGGCCGCAGGCGAACCGGCCCCACGTCGGCCGCGCGTAGACGTCGAAGCGGTGGTCGGCGGCCTCCGCCCGCCAGGCGACGAGCACCTTGCCGTGGGCGCTCGCGACGGTGGTGCCGTCCGCGTGGGCCGGGTCGTCCGCTACGATCACGCCGGCGATCTCGACGTTGTGGCGGTCGTCCGTCCGGGCCATCCGCACCGTGCGGCGACCGTCCCGGTGGTCGACCCAGGTGACGAAGTAGCTCGTGCCGTCGCTGTCCATGTCGACGGCCTCGGCCCGGACGGGCTCGGTGGCGATCGGCTTGGGCGCGAACGGGGCGCCCCCGTCCTGGGGGACGCGAACCGACTGGATGGAGGACCGGTCCTTGCCGTCCGTGAAATCGACGTAGGCGACGCCGAAGGTCGCGTTGAGCGGGTTCCAGGCGATCGCCGGGCGGAGGGAGTCACCGTTCTCCTGCTCGAGCTGGACCTCGTCGGTCGTCGTTGCCCCCGTCCCGTCGACGGCCCGGTAGTAGATGCTCCACTCCCCGGAGCGGTCGTCCTGCCAGGCGACGCCGAATCGCTGGCCGTTCCACGCGACGTCCGGCCAGCGCTGGTTTCCCGAGCCGCCCCCGGTCCCGATCGCGATCTCGTCCCCGGCCTTGGTGCCGTCCGCCGCCACCCGCACGAACCAGGCGTCCCAGGTGCCGTTCCGGTCGTCCTCGAAGACGATGCCCCACTGGGAGTCGGCATCGTCCCAGGCGATCCGGGGGTGACGGCTGCTGCCCGAGGAGGCCGTGAGCTGGACCTCGCTCCCGATGCGGTTCCCGTCGGCATCGACCCGTGCGAACCAGACCTGGAGCGTTCCGTCCCGGTCGTCCTCCCACGTGACGCCGTACTCCGTGCCGGACCAGGCGACGTCGGGGTAGCGGGAGTTGCCCGTGCCCGAGCTGATCGTCGTCACGCCGCGCAGGGAGCCGTCCTCGGCGAGCCGGGCGAGGCGGACGACGTCCCGGGCGCCGTCCGGTGCGTGCCATGCCACCGCCCACCCGGTCCCGTCCGCCGTTGCGCGGGGGATTCCCTCGTCGGTGGCGCTCGACGTGAGGTCGACCACGTCACCCGCGGTCCATCCACCGACCCGGAGCGTGAACCGGAGGGACTGGCTGCCCTGGGCCGTCGTCACGTCGAGCCGGAACGACAGCTCGGTTTCGCAGTCGACGCTGGCGTCCAGGTCGATCTCGAACCAGGCGGTCTCGTCCTGGCCGCAGGGCGCGAGGTCGGGCCAGGCAGCCGAGGACGCGGTCACGGTCACACCGGTGACCGGCGGATCGAGGACGAGGGTCCCCTGGATCGACGTGGCGTCGGCCTGCCCCTCGTTCGACAGGCGCACGCCGAGCCGGACCGTCTCGTAGGGATCGATCACCCCGTCATCGTCCCCGTTGTCGCCGTCGTCGATCGTCACGCCGACCACGTGGAGCAGGAGGTCCGTCGACTGGACCAGGTCGGCCTGCATCGGGTCGGCGGACGGGGAGATCGAGTTGACGGAGGCCCCGGAGGGACGGTCCTCCCAGCGGCGCGAGGAGGGATCGGTGTCGTCCCTCCAGGAGGTACGCCCGGTGCTGCCCGGCCACGGGTCTCCCGCGTCCCCGTCGTTGCGGCCGTTCCGCAGGGCGTAGCGGGCGTCCCCCGGCAGCAGGCAGGCGACCGGTCGGGCCTCGTCGTCCGCGCCGTCCCGGTTCTCGTCGACGTGCCAGATCAGCAGCCCGTCGCCGGGGAGATCCTGGTCGAACCCCGTGCGCTGGCGGTTCTCCAGGAGGAAGTACTCGTCGTGGGAGCAGGCCGGCGCCCGCCGGAACTCCCGCGCGTGGGCATGGCTCTCCACGGCGGGGATCTCCGCGCCGGTCTCCTGGCCGGACACGACCGCGGGGACGATCCAGCCGGCCAGGGCCTTGGCGTAGGCGGAAGGGTGCACGGGGCGGGCCGGGGTCGCGCCGTCGCCGCCCCACAGGCCGCGGCCCATCAGGGCCCAGGCCCCCGCGCCCCGGGAGGAGCCGTCCCGGTCCCACAGGGGCGGGAACCCCAGGTGGCGGCCGAACAGGTAGGCGAAGGGCCCGATCGTCACCATCGAGGACCCGTCGCAGTCGAGGGCGGGCACGACCACGAAGTCCTCGACGACGATCTTGCCGCCGCCGGCCGCGTCGTCGTCCGTCGTGTACGCGGCCCCGAAGGTACGGGAGTACCGGTCGAGGTGTGACCAGATGCCGTCCCCGCCGCACTCGCCGCCCCGGGCCGGTTGCACGATGACGACCAGGTCGACCACGCCGTCGTCGTCCCCGGAGTTGGGTTGCCCGTCGGGGCCGTCGTTGTCGTACTGGGAGAAGTCGATGTCGGCGTCGTTGAGCTCCAGGACCTCCTTGACGAAGGCGGCCGCGGAGCTCGTCGTCGACGTGCAGAGGCCGTGGCAGCCCGGGTCCCCCTGGTACGTCGCCCCGTTCCCCGACACCGTCACGAAGGGGCGCACGGTGCCGTCGACGACGTAGTGACCGTAGGAAACCTCGTGGAAGTAGTCCCGGAGCGAACCGGGCCTGCCGTTCGCCGACCACCCGGCGGTGAACAGCTCGTCCTGGAGCTCGGACGGATCGATCGGATCGGCCCCGGTGTCGGCGAACTTCCCCGGGAGGACCGGGTAGGAGAACGTTCCGTCCAGGACCCGCAGCTCCAGGGTTCCTGCCGTGCGGCGCCGCTGGCGGTTGTCGGGGACGACCCCGGCGAGCGGGTGGGCCGGGGCCCATGCGCCGGCCCGGTCGTCCCGTGCGGCATCGAGCGCCGGGGCGGGCAGCGGCGTCGCCGGGTCCCTCGGGGGCACCACCGCGACCGCGGGGAGCGCGAGCGGGACCAGGAGGAACAGGACGGACAGAACGCGCGGGATCGGGTTCCGGGTTCCGGGCACGGGCGCTCTCCATGGCAGGCCCGCCACCGTTCCCCCTCCGGCGGACGGGTCGTGCCTGCTGGTGCCCCCGGGGCGGGGACCGCGGGCGCCCGGACCGCGGCGGGACGCTGCCGGGGGGGTCGTCTCGTGCTGCCGGCGGGGCGGTTCCGGGGAGGCCATGCCTCCGTTACCGTGGATCCACGTGGGCTCCATCGATCGTCGACACTCCGGATCCGTCCCGCCGCGCGCGAACGCGTCCGCCCAAGATGTACGTCCATCCGGGAAGCGGGGCAACGGCCCGTGACGGATGCCACGGGCGAAAGAGGCGCCTGCGGGGCAAACGTGAACGAACACGAAAAGCCCCGGCTCTCTCCCGGGCGAACCCCGGCGAACGGTGGCGAACCCGGTTCCCGGGCCGGCGCTCAGCGGGCCGGGCGGGCGAGGATCGCTTCCCGCGCCCGGCCGAGGAGCGGGACGATGTCCCGCGGCTCCCGCGGCGGGAGCACCGCATCCACCCGGTCCTCCTGTCCCGCGAGGCGAGCGATCTCCGCCGCGACCTCGCAGGTGAAGGCGTGGACCGCCGCGGGGGCGGGTCGCGCGACGGGACCGCCGGGAAAGCGGAGCGGTCTCCCGACGAACAGTTCCACGGGGTGGCGGCGGGGAAACCGCCGCTGCCGGGGGAGCGCCGCGTAGTCGCCCCGGAGCCCACAGGGCAGGACGGGCGCCCCGGAGAGGGCGGCGATCCACCCGACCCCGTGGCGGACCTCGTTCATCCTTCCGTCGTGGGAGATCCGGCCCTCGGGGAAGATCCCGACGAGCTCTCCCCGCGCGAGGGCGTCCACGACCCGCAGGATCGTCTCGGCGGGTCGTCGCTCGGACGTCGGGATCGTGCCGTAGCCGGCGAAGAACGCCGTCCAGAAGCGGTTCCGCCAGTACCACTGCTCGGTGATGAGGAACCGGATCGGCAGGCGGGGGAAGAGCATCCCGACGAACCACGGGTCGAGGAACGAGGCGTGGTTGAAGGCGGCGAGCACCGGCCCTTCCGGCGGGACCCGGTCCCCACCGACGACCCGGGACCCACGGAAGAACCACCGGCCCGCGGGGATGAGCACTCGCGTGGCGTGCTGGAGCCACATGGTCCGCGTCAGCGCCGCCTCCGCGCCAGCGGGGCGGCCGCGCCGGCGGCGACCAGGAGGAGCAGGAGGCCGACGAGCCAGTCGCCGTGGCGGGAGTAGAAGGTCGGGGCGCCACCGACGGGCACCTCGCCGCGCAGCACCGTTCGCCGGAAGAGCCCGGTGTGTTCGCGCAGGCGACCGTCCGGCCCCGCCACCGAGGAGACACCGGAGTTGGCCGCCCGCACGACGGGGACGTTTTCCTCGCGGGCACGCGCGGCGGCCATGCGGGCATGCCAGGGAGCGAAGAGAGACCTTCCCCACCAGGCGTCGTTGGTCAGCACCGCGAGGACGTTCGCTCCCTCTCGCCGGAACCTCCGGGCGAGGGCCGGGTAGAGTCCCTCGTAGCACACGAGGGCGCCGATTCGCGCGTTGCCGACCCGGAAGACGGTCGCGCGGGGACCGGGCGAGAAGTTCCCGAGCATCGTCAGGTACCCGCCCCCGGAACGGTCCCGCCGCGCCGGGTCCCAGCCGAACAGGCGCGCGAACGGGACCCCCTCGGCAAACGGGAGCAGGTGGATCTTGCCGTACCAGTCGACGGCCCCGCGACGGGGATCGACGAGGACGACGCCGTTGTAGAGACCGGTCACCCGCCGGCCCCGGTGCCGGGCGATCTCGCACCCGTAGAGGATCGGCACCCCGACCTCGCTGGAGATCGCCTCGACGTCCGGGTCGCGCAGGGGGGCACCTTCCGGCCAGAGCAGGTGGCCGGGGCGCGCGGTCTCCGGCCACAGGACCAGGTCGGTCCCCTCGGCCGCCCGCCGGGTGAGGGCCCGGAGCAGCTCCAGGTTCACGCCGCGCCGTGCCCGGTCGAGCTTCTCCTCGACGGTCAGGGAGGGCTGTACGATCCCCACCCGCAGCACCGCCCCGCCGTGGTCCGGCGAGGTCAGCAGGCCGGTCACCGGCGGGAGCAGCCAGAGGACGGTGACCGCGACGAGCAGGGCGGCGCGCCGGCGGACGGGGAGGCCGGGCAGCAGGGCGGTCTCGACCCCCCAGCCGACGAGGAAGACGAGCAGGCTGACGGCGAAGGGGCCGGTGACGGGGGTCCAGGCGAGGAATGCCGGTGCCGTGCCGAACGCGTGGGCGAGGAGGTCGGCGGGAAAGGACAGGTCGCCCAGGGTCCGGACGTACTCCAGCAGGGCGTAGAGCACGGCGAGCCAGGCGCCCCGCGGGATCCCCGACCATCGCTCCAGCCGCCAGGCGCCCCAGGACTCGAGGACGGCGAACGGCAGGATGTACGCGATCGCCAGCAGGTAGAAGGCGATCGCCAGGGGGGAATACCGGAGCAGCCAGAGGAGGAAGTGGGCGGCGACGGCGTACCGTGCCGCGCCGAACACCAGCCCGGCCAGCACCGCTTCCCTTCCCGTGGTGACCCCGCGCAGGGCACGCTGGGCGAGGGCCGCCCCGAGGAAGATCGCCGGGGCCAGGCCGAGGGGGAGCCAGCACAGCGAGCCGACGGCTCCCCCCGCCGCGGCGAGGGCCAGGAGCCGACGGCGACGGGTCACGGCGTCTCCAGGACCAGGCAGGCGTTGTGCCCGCCGAACCCGAAGGAGTTCGAAAGGGCGACGCCCGGACCGATCGGCGTGTTCTCCCGGGGGAGAGGGACCAGGTCGCATTCCGGGTCGACCTGCTCCAGGTTGACGCAGCGGTGCGCGATCCCCTCGGCGAGCGACAGGGCGGTGACGATCGCTTCCAGTCCCCCGGAGCCCCCGATCGCGTGCCCGGTCATCGCCTTGGTCGAGGAGACGACGATCCCGTCCGCCGCCGGGCCGAGCGCCCGGCGGATCGCCCGTGCCTCCGACGGGTCGTTGAGGCGGGTCGCCGTTCCGTGCGCGTTCACGTAGACGACGTCGGCGGGCCGGCGACCGGAGCTCTCCAGGGCGGCGCGCATCACCCGGACGACCTGGTCTCCGTCGGGGGCGAGGGCCATCATCGAGTGGGCGTCGCAGGTGGCGGCGTAGCCGGTCACCCGCGCGAGGATCCGCGCGTTCCGGGCGCGGGCGTGGTCCTCCCTCTCGAGGACGAGGATCCCGGCGCCGTCGGCCATCACGAACCCGTCCCGGTCCCGATCGAACGGCCGGGACGCGTGCTCCGGGTCGTCGTTCCGGCGGGAGACCGTGCGCAGCACGTCGAAACCGATCAGGGAGAAACCGTCCACGTCCCCGAGAGCCTTCTCCACGCCACCGGTCACCACCAGGTCGAGTTCCCCGTCCCGGAGCAGGCGGAAGGCGTCGCCGATCGCCATCGTTCCCGCCGCGCAGGCCGTGGTCACCGCCTTGCACTCCCCGCGCAGGCCGAACTTGATCGCCACCTGCCCGGCAGGCGCGTTGGGGATCAGCATCGGGACGGCGTAGCGGTACGTTCCCTTGATCGCCCGTTCCCGGAGCCACTGGGTGTGGGAGGACTCGACGGAGCTGATTCCGCCGATCCCGGTCCCGATCACCGTGCCGGCCCGCTCCGGGTCGATTCCCGGGAGGGCGTACCGGTTCCGGCGCTCGTCCACCAGCCCGGGGCGGAGCCCGGCGTCCTCGAGGGCCATCCGGGCGGCGGCCAGCGCAAGGACCGTCACGGGATCGAGCAGCCGGGCCTCCGCCGGGTCCAGGAGGGCGTCTTCCGGTGCCGGCCGATCGACCGGCGCGCCGACCAGGCACCGGAACGGCGGCGCCGTCGCCCAGGGGAAGCCCAGGGCGCGGGTTCCCGTCCGGCCCTCGAGAACCGCCCGCCAGAACTCGTCCCGGCCCCGCCCGTTCGCGGCGATCGGGCCGACTCCCGTGACGACCACGGGATGGGGTTGGGCTCGACGTGCCATCGGGTCCTCCCTGGTGACGATCCCGGCGGGCCGTGCCGGCCGGGATCCGGGGGGTTCCCGAACGGTACGATGTCGCCCGGGGCGGGGCAAGAGCCCGTCGCCGGCGCCGGTTTCCCGGTTGCGCGGGGCCGGCCTCCGCCGTACGAGAAAGGAGCCGTCGCCGGCGCGTGGGGAGGATCGTGCCGGGCGGACCCGGGGAGGGGACGGAGGAGGGTGGGGCACGTGTCTCCCGGTCTCGAATCGGCCTGGAATCGCCTGCGCAGGATGCTCCTTCCCGCGGCCACCCTGGTGCTGGTCGCCGGCGTTTCCGTCGGCGTGGCGGGGGCGGGCCTCGGTTCCGCCGCCGCCCTCCTGACGGGGGTCGCCGCCGGGATGGTGGCCGGGGGCGTGCTCACCTGGCTGCGGGAACGGCGCGCCGCGCAGGAGGCGGAGCTGGCCGAGCGGGCGGCCGCGGAGGCGCGCCGGGAGGCCTCCTGGCGCCTGTTCTGGGAGGCCTCCTCCGATATGCGCCCCGGCGCCTGGGGGCGCCGGGACCTCGAGACGCTCCGGCTGCTCGCCCTGAACACCGGGAGGGGAGAAGTTCCCGGTCCGCGCCTCGCGGTAAGGCTGCGGGATGCGACCTCCCGGGTCCTGGCCGGGGCGGCCGACCGGCTGGGAGACCTGCTGGTCACGGCCAGGCAACTCGCCCCCGAGCACCGGGCACTCGCGCGCCTCGAGGAGGCGATCCTGGCCCTGGTCGAACAGCTCGAGGGAGCGGCGTGCGTGCCGGGTGAACCGGTGCCCTTCGACCCGGACGAGGTCGCCCGGGCCTGCACGCTGGCCCTCGAGGCGGCCGACCTGCTCCGGCAGGACCTGGGGAACCGGGTCGTGGCCGATCTCCGCGCGGTGCTCGGATGGCTTGCCCGGGAACGCCTCGCGGCGGAGGTGGCGCGGGGCGAGATCGTGTTCCCGGGGCCGGGCGGGCCGGAGGCGCCGGCGGGCAGCGGGCGGCTGCTGGTCGTCGCCCGTCCCCCGGACCTGGTCGCCACCCTGGACGAGGCCCTCGGTCGCGCCCTCTCCTACGGGGAACCGGTGGGACCGGTCCGGGTGGAACTCGAGGAGTCGCCGGACGGGCGGGCGGTCCTCGCGATCGGGTGGCGGTCGGCGGACCGGCTGGCGATGGAGCCCCGCAAGGTGCTGCAGCCCCTCCTTCTCCTCCGGGCCTACGGGGCCGACGTCCGGGTCGAGGAGGAACCCCGCGAGGGCCGCGTTTCCCTTCTCCTCGAGCTCGACGTCGTGCAGGCGGCGCGCCGGGAGCGGGAGCTGAAAGCCCGCCTCGGCTGAGACACCCGGGGCGGACGGCGCCACCGGCGGCCGGTGTCCCGCCCGGTGGCTGCCGCCGCGGCGCCCGGGTCAGTCTTCCTGCTCTTCTTCTTCCGCCGGGAACGGGTAGGCGAGGTCCCACGGGGGAGGGGTCCGCTCGCCCCGGGCGAGGAAGTGATCGAACCAGCGCATCATCCGGAGGTTGTAATCGAACCGGGACGCCGCGCGCCGGTTGCCGTGTCCCTCTCCCGGGTACCGCACCAGGCGCACCGGCGTCTTCCCCCAGAACTTGAGCGCCCGGTACAGCTCCATCGACTGGCCCGGGTCGACCCTCCGGTCCTCCTTGCCCCCGAGGATCAGGAGGGGCGTGCGCGCGTCCCTGGCGTGCAGCACCGGGCTCCGGTCGAGGAAGAGTTCCAGGTTCTCGTAGGGTGTCGTCAGCCAGTGCACCAGCTCCATCTCCTTCGGGATGTCGGTCGTGCCGACCTTGGAGAGCTGGTCGGAGATCCCGACGAACATCACCGCGGCACGGAAACGGGAGGACCACCGCGTGGCCGCCCACCCGGTGAAGAAACCACCGTAGCTGCCGCCCGTGATGCCGACCCGGTCGGGATCCGCGAGGCCGATGGCGACCACGTGATCGATGCCGGCGAGGACGTCCTCGAATTCCTTTCCGCCGCCGTCCCCCTGGTCCGCCTTCGAGAACGCGACGCCGTAGCCGGTGCTGCCCCTGTAGTTGGGATAGAGGACCGCGTAGCCGCGGCCCGCCGCCACCTGGCCGGGGGTGGCGTACCGGGTCAGCCACCCGTTGCGGTAATGGCTCTCCGGCCCGCCGTGGCAGACGACGATGAGCGGAACCCTCGTGCCCTCTTCCCGCGCGACGGGGTGGATCAGCAACCCCTCGATCTCGAGCCCGTCCTTCGCCTTCCATCGGACGATCTCCTGGCGGCCGAGACGCCGCTCGGAGAGCCAGGGATTGAGGTGGGTGAGGCGAAGCGGATCTCCCTCACCGGGGCGGAAGGTGAACAGCTCCCGGGGATGGGTCGGCGACTCGCCGACCAGGGCGAGCCGCTCACCGGCCGCGTCCGCGCTCATCCCCGCGTAGACCGGGTCCGTGGAATCGAGCAGGGTCTCCATCCCGCTGCCATCCGGGCGCACCCGGCCGATCCGGGAGCCCGTCCCGACGTCGGCAAGCCAGAGGATCGTCCCGTCCGTCGCCACGGAAAAGGTGACGACGTGCCCGGTGTCGGCGAGGGAGGGAAGCAGGTCCCGGGGCTCGCCGCCCGTGGCCGGAACGGCCATCAGCCGGCCTTCCTTCGGGTCGTGGATGTCCGCCCCGGACACCAGCACGATCGTGCTGCCATCCGGCGTCCAGCCGAACTTCCCGAGCTTGCCCGGGTTCTCGATCTTCGCCAGCACCCTGCCGCTCCCGGCGTCGATCACGTGCAGGCGGCGGAACATGTACCGGTCGTCGGTGAGCGGTCGCGGTGACAGGTCGACGAGCAGCCTCGTTCCATCCGGGCTCCACCGGACGTGCCAGGGTTGTCCGGGAAGGTCCTCGAGCGGGCGAGGGGAACCCGTTTCCGCGCCCGGTGCGAGGGGGTCTTCCGGGAGATCGACCACGTAGACATGCCGGGGCTGCCAGTCCTCCTCGAAGATCTCCTGGTCGAATCCCTTCTTCCGCAACTCCTTCCGCTCCCGCGGGACCGGCTCGGCGGCGACGAAGGCGATGCGCCGGCCGTCCGGGCTCCAGTCGAACGCCTGGATCGCGCTCGCGAACGAGACGAGCCGCACGGACTCGCCGCCGTCCGCCGGGAGCGCCCAGATCGACGCGTGATCGTCGTCGCCCCGCTTCGCGAGGTAGGCGAGCCAGCGCCCGTCCGGCGACCAGGCGAGGGACGAGGCGCGCACGTCCGGTGGCAGCCAGCGCCGGGTCCGGGGTTCCTCTCCGAGGGTCGTCACGAACAGGGGCAGGCGCACCGGCCCGTCGTCGTCCTTCCCCGGGATCCGCGGGTCGGCGAGCCTCCAGGCGACCCGGCTGCCGTCCGGCGAGAGCGTCGCATCGACCACGTACCGGGTCCGGGCGACGTCCATCTCGTCCAGGGTCCGCGGGGTCGTCGCGCCGAGGGCCGGCAGCAGGCAGCCGAGAACGATGGCCGGGACGATGGCGTGCAGGAACGAGCGGAGCGGTCTCTTCATCGGGCACCTCGCGACGGTCCCTTCTGCCGGGGCAGGGGGATCGCCCCCGGGAGCTTCAACCGGGGAAGGGTGTAGTCCGGGTCGATCGGGCCGGGGAACAGGAAGCACGTCACCGGTTCCTTCCCCGGGACCTCGAACGTGACGCGGTCACCGCCGCACAGGGCGAAGCGGCGGCCGACGAGAACGGCGGCCTCGTCGGGGGGTGGCTGCATCCGCGGGATCCGTTCGTACTGGAACCTGACGTCGTGCAGCCGGGGTTCCTGCTGGACCTCCGCGAGCAGGCGCGCCAGCGGAAGGCCGAGCGGGTACCAGTTCCAGGCGAAGACGAGGTGGTCTTCCCTCACGGGGCGGCGCCACTCGTCCCCGTCACCCGCCTGGTAGTAGTAGCCGACGAACCGGGGCACCAGGGGCGGTGACGGGAGCGCCGGCAGCTCGATCCACCGTGGATCCTCGGCCTCCCACCGGAAGCGGGCCCCGTGGAGATCGGTGACGGTCCACTTCCGCGCGCGGTCGGTGACGGTGATCTCGGTGCCGTCGGTGAGCCGGAGCACGAGCTCGTGGTTCACCGAGTAGGACCAGTTTCGACCACCCCGGGTGACCACCATCAGCATCTCGCCCCGGCGCGTGACCTGGGTCGTGGTTCCCGAGGGTGTCGTGATCGTCGCCCGGAGACGTCCGCCCGCCGCTCGTCCGAGGCGCAGCCGGTGGCCCAGGGGAGTGACCACGTCGTTCCCGTCCTTCCGCATCCGCGGCAGGTCGGGGTCCGGGAGGAGCGTGCCTCCCCGGAGCACCAGGGAGAAGCTCGTCCCGTCGTTCCGGTGGATCGTGATCCGCGTCCCCTCCGGGAGCGACTCCAGGTAGGCCTTGCCGGCGGCCAGGTGCCGTTCGAACCGGAAGGCGGGCGCCACCGGTTCGCCGACCGCCACGGACGCCTCGCCGGTGGCCGGCGGGGGAGCGTCCGCGCCGGCGACGGCGGGAGGAAGCGGAGCGAGTGACAGGAAGAGGACGATCGACGGGATCCAGCGGGTTCTGCTCATGGACCGGATTGTACCCGCCCGCGGCGACCCGGGCAGGCCGGTGCTATCCTCTCGATCCGGGGCGGGATGCCCCCGGGGGTCACCGATGGCCGAACGACCGCGACGGAGTGCCGACGAACTGGTCCGGTTGGCGCGCATGGCGTACGACGCCGGCGACCATGCCGAGGCGGAAGCGCTGGCCCGGCGTGCCCTGATGCTCTCGCCGGCGTCCGCGGACGCCCGGCAGGTGGCGGCGTCGGCAGTCATCGAACAGGGCCGGTACGGCGAGGCGATCCCCTGGCTCGAGGAACTGCTCGAGGAGGATCCCCACGACGTCGTCGTCCTCGCCGATCTCGGCCTCTGTCTCTACGAGCTGTGCGAGTTCGAGGATGCGGAGGCGATCCTCGCCCGGGCTCTCGAGATCGAGCCCTCCGATCCCCAGGCGTGCTACTGGATGGGACTCTGCGTCGAGCGGCGGGGGGAGTGGGACCTGGCCGACGAGTACTTCCTCCGCGCGCACTCCGTCGACCCGGAGGCCTACCCGCGTCCCGTCCGCTGGAGCGCCGACGAGTTCGACGACGCGGTGGAGGAGGCGATCGCCGACCTGCCCGTGCTGATGCGCGAGGCGCTGGACCGGCTGCAGCTCGTCGTCCGCGACCTGCCGGACGAGGAAGACCTGCTCGCCTTCGATCCGCCCCTCGACCCGTGTCTCTACGGGCTCTTCCCCGGCATCCCGCTCCCCGACCGGGAGGAGGACGTGGAGCCGGAACTGGACGTTCTCTTCCTCTACAAGCGCAACCTCGAGCGCATGTGCCCCGGGTTCGACGTGCTGGTCCGGGAGATCCGCCTCACCCTGCTCTACGAGGTGGGACACTTCCTCGGCCTCGACGGCGTGGCCCTCGCCGAGGAGGAGGAGCGCGGGCGCTCCTGACGGATATTGCCGCCGGGGTGACCGCCCTTCGTTGCCCCCGTGCCGCGTCACCTGTTTCCTGCCGCCGTTTTTCGCTTGCCTTGGACGGCTTCCCGCGTACTACCATACCGCCGCGCGGAGGTGCCCCGTCCTCCCTCTCGTCCTGCCGACGGGCCGGGTCGGGGTGCCGAGCGGCAGGAGAGAGGAGGAGAGATGGCCCGCAAGAGGATCACCGTCCTGCTGACCGTCTTCGCCCTTGCGATCGCTGGTGCCGGGCTGTTCGCGGCATGGGCCGCCGGGGAAGGATGCGAGGATGCCTGCCAGGCCGACTACGCGGACGACGTCGCCGCCTGCGACGCGGTCTACGAGCAGGCGCTGGCCGACCTGGCCGCGGAGCGGGAGCAGTGCATCGCCGAGGCCGGGTGGAACTGGCTCGAGCGGATGCGCTGCGAGACCGCGTACGAGTCCGGGAAGGACCATGCCGAGGCGGACCGGAACCGCTGCTACAACGAGGCCTCGGACGCGTACGCCGACTGCCTGATCGGTTGCCAGTCCAGCCCGAGCGCTCCCTGACGCCTTCCGGTGGCCGCTACGAGAAACCGGTACACGAGGGTGCAGGTCGCGGGTTCGTGCAGGGGCGGCCGCAAGGCCGCCCGGCGGCGATGAACGCGCACGGCGCGCGGACGACGGATGGGCCGGGCTTCCCGCCCGTTCACCAGTCCCGGGGGAAGTGGCAACTGTACCCGCCGGGATGCTTCCTCAGGTAGTCCTGGTGTTCCTCCTCCGCCGGCCAGAACGGCCCCGCCGGCACGATCTCGGTGACGATCGGTCGGGACCACTTCCCCGAGCGGGCGATCTCGTCGCGTACCTGCTCGGCGATCTTCCGCTGCCGCTCGTCGTGGACGAAGATCACCGACCGGTACTGGGACCCCACGTCGGGTCCCTGGCGGTCGACGGTCGTCGGATCGTGGACCCGGAAGAACCACCGGAGCAGCTCGGCGTACGGGAGGCGGCGGGGGTCGAAGACGACCTGGACCGCCTCCGCGTGTCCCGTCGTGCCGGTCTTCACCTGGTCGTAGGTCGGGTACGCCACCGTGCCCCCGGTGTACCCGACCTCCGTGTCGATCACCCCGGGGAGCTGGCGCAGGACCTCCTCCATGCCCCAGAAGCAGCCACCGGCCAGGGTGGCCACCTCCCACTCCCGCGGGGAATCGCCGTCGCCTGCCATCGGGCCCTCCACCGGCGGCGTCTCGCGGCCGCCGGACCCGGGGTCAGGTCACGGGACGCGCGGCCAGGAGCTCGTCCGCCTTGCGCAGGAGAGTATCCTCGATGTTGATCCCCTTGTGCACGACGTCGTTGGCACCGAGGGACTGGAGGATCGCCCACTCCTGGCCGAGGAGGGACGTCTCGTCGCGGCTCGTGTAGACGAGCACCGGGATGTCCGGCCGCGGCAGGGCGCGCAGGACGTCGGTCCCCTCGGCGTCGGGCAGCGTCAGGTCGAGCACGACCAGGTCGACGGGCCGGGTGGCGAGCACCTCCCGGGCCTCGGCGGCCGTCCGGACCCCGATGGTGTGGTAGCGGCGCCCCAGCACCTCGGTGGCGAGGTACAGGAAGAAGTCGGTGTCCTCGACGACGAGGACGGTCTTGCGTCCCTGGCCCTCCGCCTCGGGATCGAAGACGTGGCCGCACCGGGGGCAGGTCACCCGGTGGCCGCCCGTTCCCGCGTCCTCGTCGGCGAGGAAATCGTCGAGGAGGTTCTTCGGCCCGGGGGGCGGGGGCAGGGGGGTGCCCGGCACGCGGAACGTGCCGGTCGTGCCCCGGGGGGCGGCCCGGAAGGAGATCCGGTCCCCGCAGGCCATGCAGGGAACCTCTCCGCTCTCGGGGATCGCGTCCTCGGGAATCCTGTTGATCGTGCCGCACGCGGGGCACGGGATCTCGATCGTGTCCACGGTGCTCCTCCCGGGGACCTCGCCGGGCCCCCGGGGGGAAGATGGTGCCCGGCCGGTGGGCGGGCTACCCGGCGCCGTTCCAGGGCAGGAACACCAGCGGATCCAGGGGGCGCCCCCGTCGCCGGATCTCGAAGTGCAGGTGGGGTCCGTTGGCGTTCCCGCTGGTTCCGACGCGTCCGAGCACGGTGCCGGTTTCCACGTGCTGGCCGGGCCGCACGGTGATCCGCGAGAGGTGCGCGTACCAGGACGCGAATCCCCTGCCGTGATCGAGCACCACCAGGCGGCCGTAGCTGCCCTTCCGTCCGGCGAAGGTCACCCGCCCCGCCCGGGCCGCCAGCACGGGCGTGCCGGGTGGGGCGGCGATGTCGATCCCGGTGTGGGCCCGCCGGCCGTGGGCCCGGGGGGCCCCGAACATCGACGTGACCGGCCCGTCCACCGGCCAGCGCCATGCGCCGGCGGGGGACCGACTCCCGCCTTCCGCTTTCCTCCGGGGCGGCGAAGCGGGCCCCGGCCGGCCACCCGGGATGAACAGCCGCCGCCCGGCCCGGACCCGGGACGGGTCCGGGATCCCGTTCGCCCGGGCGATCTCCTCGACGGTCACGCCGTAGCGCCGGGCGATCCGCCAGAGGGTCTCCCCGGGGCGGACGACGTGCCAGGTGCCCGCCCCGCGCCCGGGCGCGGCGCCCTGCTGCCGCCCGTGGCGGGGTGGGCCGGGCACCGGGGCGACCCGCCGTCCCGCGCACCCCGCGGCGGCGAGGACCGCGAGGGCGAGGAGTGCGAGCGCCAGGGGCCGGTAGTGGTCCATCGCCGGGAACTCACCTCCCGGGGGCGAGCTCGGGCCCGTACGCCAGCTCGACCGCCAGGGCCGCGAGCGGGGCCGGCCCCAGGGCAGCCACCCGGTCGAGGGCCCGCCGGAGGGTGGCCCGGGTATCCCCGGGCAGGTCCGGCAGCAGCGCTGCCGCGGCGCGCACGGCGAACCCGCAGGCAGACGGTGCGGCATCTTCCCGGGAGCAGTGACCGAGGGCCCGCTCGAGCGGCGCGGCGGCCGGTTCCCCGAGGTCCACGAGGGCGAGGGCCGCGGCTCCCCGCACGATCGCCGTTGCGGGGCCGATGGCCACCGCGACCAGGTCGTCGGCGACCCCCGGATCGCCGGATCTCCCGAGCGCCCGGAGGGCGGCCACGCGCGTCCAGGGATCCCGTGCCTCGAGCAGCCTCCGTCCCGCGGCGACCGCCCGGCCGGGGTCCAGGGCGGAGAGCGCGGCGAGGACCTCCCGGGCGAGGGCCCGGGCCTCCGTGGGGGGCAGGGAGGGGAGATCGTCGAGCCAGGCGGCGAGGGTCGGGGCGGCTTCCCGGAGCCCGAGCTTTCGCGCGAGCCGGGCCAGGTTCACGCGGGTGGCGGGCGTCGCGTCGACGCCGGCCCGCAGTCGCTCGCGGAGGAGCGGCGCGGCCAGGTCCTTCCGCGCCACCAGGACCGCGTCGAGGGCCCGGCGCTCCAGGGTGGTTGCCACGCCGAGCCGGTGTTCGACGAGCCAGCGAACCGCCGGTTCCCCGAGGTCGGAGAGCTGCCGGCGGGCCGCCTCGACCCGTTCCACGTTATCCCCGACCTGCCAGAGGCTGGCGGTCGCAAACAGGTCGGCGAAGCGGTCTTCCCCGGTTTCCCCGGCCGCCGCTGCCGGGCCCTCGGGGCGCGGGGGCGGGGCGGCGGAGGCGGGGAGCAGGAGGGCCGCCAGCACCAGGGTCGCCGAGACCGCCCATCGCCCGCTCATCGTGCGTCCTCCTTCTTCTTCCCCCGGTTCGCGGACGGTGCCTCCCGGTCGAGGCCGCCCCCCCAGGTGCCACGCGCCCAGGCGGCGTCGTTGCGCAGGGGCGGGCCCGGGTAGACGTCCGTGCCCCCCAGGTCCAGGAAGAACCCGAGCGAGCCGGTCTCCCGGGCCGGTGTCGCCGTTCCGCCGACGTCCCGCACGGCCCGGGCCGCGTACACGTCGTTGCCCGCCGCGTCCAGGTGCAGTGCGACGCCGTTCGCGTGGCCCTGGCCCTGCCCGATTCCCCCGCAGAACTCCACGTCGTCGCCGGCCAGGTCGACCAGGAGTCCGACGGCGAGATCGTGGGCGGCTCCCTGGGCCGGCCCGTGGATGGCCGTGCGCACGTCGTCGCCGGCGAGGTCGACGAGGGCCCCGGCGGCCAGGTGGACGCCGGCTCCCTGCCCGTACTGGACGAGGGTCCAGGCGTCGTGGCCGCCCCCGTCGACGAGCATTCCGAGCGCGTACCAGTACCCGGCCCCCTGGCCGTAGACCCCGGCCTCGTAGCGGTCGTTCCCCGCGGCGTCCCAGAGCACGCCGACGCCGCCCGCCACCCGGTGGTAGCGATGGCCGAGTCCCATCCCCTGTCCGAGCCCCTGGAGCCGCTCCGGCAGGAGGGGGCGATGGGTCCACCGCGTCCCCACCCGGTACGTGTCGTGGCCGGAGAGATCGGCGAGAATCCCCGCGCCGAGCGTCGTTCCGAATCCCTGTCCCTCCCGGCCGAGCAGGTAGACGTCGTTCCCCCCGGCGTCGGCCAGGATCCCGAGCCCGAACCCGGCGGCTCCCTCGGAGAGGCAGGCCGCGGAATAGACGTCGTCCCCGCCGTCGTCGAGGAGGGCCCCGACGCCGAACCAGGCCGCCCCCAGGGAGAACACGGTTGCGTCGTAGCGATCGTTCCCGCCGAGGTCCCGAACCAGGGAGAGCCCGAGGACGCCGCCGCCGAGGCTCCCCCAGTCGCTCCCCCGCCAGGTGTCGTTCCCCGCGAGGTCCAGGAGGACCCGCAGGGTGGCGCCGCCTTCGAGGGCCGGGGGCGGGGCGGGCAGCTCCCAGGTGTCGTCGCCGCCCAGGTCGACGATCACCGCCGCGTCCCCGCACCGCCAGCGATTGCGACCGGGTCCGCCGATGTACAGGTTCCCGGCGGCGAGGGGGATCGGCCCGATCGCCGGCCCCTCCACTCCCGGAACGTCCTCGCGGAACGGTCCCCCGGGGCCCGCGGCGGGACGGAGCCGGAGGAACGTGTCGACCGCCAGGAGGAGGGTCCCGGCCGAGCGGGCGAGGGCCGCCCGGTCGAGGCCGGCCCCGGCGAGCAGCGCCTCCCGCGGGTCGCCCGCCGGGACCCCGGCGGCCGGCGGGGTCCCGGGGAGACCACCGCCCGCCTCCCGTCCCCCGGGACCCGTGTCCTCGGACGTCCCCTCGAACCACAGTCCCGGGAGGACCGCGAGGAGCCGTCGCCTGGCCGCCGGGTCCAGGGGCTCGAGGGCGTCCGCGAGAAGGGCGCGGGCGCGGGCGAGGTCGACCGAGAGGGTCGCGAGGGCGTTGGCCCACGGTTCCGGCAGCCCCGGGGCCACGGCCAGGACCTGGTCGCGTTCCTCCTTCACCGACAGGAGCTGGTCGAGGGCTTCCTCCTCGGGGCCGAGGTCGTACCGGTCCCTCGCGGGCACCCCGAGCAGGTCGAGGCCCTGGCCGGAGGCGAGGAAGGCGAGGGCACCCGCGTCCCCGATCCGTCCCGCGTCCCGGGCCATCTCCCGCCACGGGGCGGCCAGGACGGCCAGGGCCAGGGGATCGTCCAGCACGCGGTCGACGGCCGCCAGCCGGAGGTCGGTGGGCGCGAGGTCCCTGGGGAAGCGCAGGTCGTCGCGGGCGAGTCCGAGCCGGGCGAGCAGGTCGTCGAGGGCGCTCTCCGCGGCGGGCGGCAGCACGGAGGGAGGCGGCCCGGCGAGAACGGGGGCCAGGGCGGTCGCCGCCAGGAGGACGGCGAGCACCGCCCGGCGGAAGGAGAAGGGAAAGGAACAAGGCGATGATCCGCGCATCGGTTCACGGTCTCCTTGGGACGTGGCGCCGGTCCCCACCGCTCCCGGGATCCCCGGGACCCGCCCCGGGGCGCGGGCGCACCGGCTCCCCGGCCCGGGTCCGCTCGAGGAGGGTCATCATGTCCGGGGGGAGGGGGGCGACCACCTCGATCCGGGTCTCCCGGTCCCGCGGGTCGGGGAAGACCAGCCGGTGACTGTGAAGCATCTGCCGCTCGGCCCCGAGGCGGGCACGCAGCTCGTCGTCGAGCCCCCCCTGCTGCAGGAAGCGGCGGTACGCCCGGTCGTCCAGGCCGTACAGCTTGTCGCCGACCACGGGGTGCCCGGCGAGGGCCAGGTGGGCCCGGATCTGGTGCCGGCGTCCCGTGACCAGGATCGCCTCGACGAGGGAGATCTCCCCGAGTCGCTCCCGGACGTGGAACACCGTGCGGGCCGGGCGCTGGTCCTTGCCTCCCGGGCCCTGGCGGAAGACGTAGTTGTCCCGGGAGACGGTGCCGAGGGGGAGATCGATCTCGAAGAGGTCCTCGCGGGGTTCGCCGAAGACGACGGCCAGGTACCTCTTCTCGATCCATCCCCGCTCGAACGCCGTCTGCAGCTTCCGGGCCGCCCACCGGTGCTTCCCGAGCAGGAGCACGCCGCTGGTCTCGGCGTCGAGCCGGTGGGCGAGGGTCAGCCCCGGTTCGCCGCGGCGCCGGCGCAGGAGCGTGATCACGGTGTTGCGCAGATGGGAGTGGGTCGGGTGGACGACGATCCCCGCCGGCTTGTCGATGGCGAGGACGTCGTCCGACTCGTGGAGGACCGCCGGGTCGAAGTCGATCTCCTGCTCGTTGACGTCCGGGTCGTCGACCCAGACCTCGCCCCCTTCCCTCACCGGGGTCGAGGGCTTGACGGGGGCGTCCCAGCTGAGGCGCACCCGGGTGGCGATCGCCTTCTGGATCCGGTTGCGGGACAGGCGGGGAATCATCCGCTGGAGGAACTGGTCGAGCCGGTAGCCCGCAAGGGCGGGGCCGACGCGGAAGCGGGCGGCGTGCCCCCGGCCGGGGGGCGCCGCCTCGGCCGCGTCGCCGCGTTCCTTCCGGTCCCGCTCGCTCACGCGGGAAGCGTACCATCGGCTCCCGGGGGCGGCGCACCCGCTGCTCCGCCGCGCCACCCGGGGCGCCTTCCGGCGGCTCCTACCAAGGGCCCTCTCGCCTGCCGGCGGCCCCAGTTCGTCGCGTGCTGCGCGGCGCTTCGCGCCGCCCGGGCCGCCTGCCGGCGGCCCCTACAAGGGCCCTCGCGCCTGCCGGCGGCCCGAGTTCGTCGCGTGCTGCGCGGCGCTGCGCGCCGCCCGGGGCGCCTTCCGGCGGGTCAGGCGGTGCCGGGTCGCTCGAGGCGGCCGCCTTCCCGGGCGTCGGCGAGGCGGAGCAGGAACGCGAAGACGAGGCCGACCACGCCCAGGCAGGCGAACATCAGCATCGACGCGGTGTAGTCGTGGGTCACGTCCCGGAGCTTCCCGTTCAGGTACGGGAAGAGGGCGAGCCCGATGTTCTGGATCATCGTCATCAGCCCGTAGGCGGTGCCGACCCGCTTCTCGTCGACCACCAGCGCCACCGAGGGCCACATCGCCGCGGGGACCAGCACGAACGCGGCGCCGAGCAGGATCATCGGGATCACCGGGGGCACGTGGGTGTACGCCATCAGCAGGTACGACGGGATCATCAGCAGCGACCCGAAGATCATCAGCGTCGCGCGTCGCCCGATCCGGTCGACCAGCGTCCCGGCGAACGGGGCGAAGACCATCGAGGCGAAGATGATGATGCTGGTCGTTCCGGGGGCGGTGCTGAACATGTGCAGGAAGTTGCCGAACGCCTGGGCGAAGAACCCGCCCCCGCTCTCCACGGCGAGGGGCAGCCCCCACTTCTCGTGGAAGAAGTCCGTCGACAGGGCGGTGAAGGGGAAGATCGCCGAGTAGAAGGTCACGCACAGCAGGGTGACGTACCAGTACGACCGGGGAAACGCCCCGATGTCGGCGAGCCGGATCTTCTCGTCGACCCCTTCTTCCTTGAGGGCGAGGATCTTCTCTCCCCGGCGGTCCAGGACCACGTAGACGACGTTCGCCGCGAAGGAAGCGAGGCAGAGGAAGACCGCCGCCCACAGGGCCGCGCGGTACCCCCCGAACTCCCGGGCGATCAGCGCCTCGGTGTTGAACGTGAAGAGGGTCCCGACCCGGCTGACCGTGAGGCCGATCCCGAAGGCGAGAGCCAGCTCCTTTCCCTTGAACCAGCGGGCGAAGATCGAGCTCTGGGCGACGATCATCGATTCCGAGCCGGCGCCGAAGAGGAATCGCCCGACGACCATCGCCCAGTAGGTGGCCCGGTGCTCCTGGCCCGGGCCGAGGAGGATGGCGCCGAGCGCCTGGACCGGGGCCGTGTCGGAGAGGGCGACGATCGCCGCCCCGACCACGACGAGCGACGAGAACAGGAGGCTCGCCCGCCGCGTTCCCAGCACGTCGATCAGGATCCCGCCGACGAGCAGCGTTCCGATCGCCGCGATGGAGTAGACCGTGTAGAGGTTCCCGATCGCCGCGCGGGAGATGCCGAGCTGCTCGACCAGGATCGTCGAGATCGCGCCGATGCTGTCGTAGGCGAAGTAGCTCCCGAGCGGCAGCAGGCTCGCGAACAGGAGCACGATGAACCGGTAGGGGCGCGAGGCCGGGTGGAAGAACCCGACCGCGCCGGGGGCCGCGGTGCCGGGAGAATCCGTCATCTGGTGTGCCTCCTCCGGGGTGCGAACCGGCCGATTCTGCACTTCCTGCCACCCCGCGAACAACCGCGTTTCCCGGGCGCCTCGACGGACGCGCCGTTTCCCTTCACGATGGGGAAGGGAGGAGCCCCGTGGATCGCGGCCTCGTCGACCGGATCGTGGAAGAACTGGCCCGGGAGGGCGTGCCCCGCTCGTCGGCCGACCTGGCCCGCCGCTGGCTCGGGCTGGGCGTCATCGACGAGGCGACCGCCGACCGGGTCCTCGGCCCGGTGCTCGGGACGGACCCGCGCCTCGAGCGGACCCCGGCCGGGTGGACCGTCCGGGAGGCGGACGGCCCGGCCTGGGACGCGGGCCCCCGCCTCGACGGGCCGTTCGTCGCCGGATGGGCGCCGCCCCGCCCGGAGCTCGCCGGCTTCCACCGGGTGCCCGGGGAGGGCCGGCCCTACGGGGTGACCCTGGGAGGAGAGCAGGAGGCGCGACGGGTGGAGACCCGGCTGGGCCGCGCGTTTCCCCGGCCGGTCGTGCCGGTCCTCGAGGTGGTGCGCGCGCTGCGCGGGTACCGGGGCTCGGCGGATCCCGTCCGGATCGCCGAGTTCCTCGGGGTCTCGCACGTGGAACGCGAGGGTGCCGCCGGGCGGGCCGAGGCGCTGGCCGCCACGTGGGAGGTCCTGGCCGCCGAGCTGGCTCTCGAGGGCGTGACCACGCCCACCGGCATCGCCGCCCTCGTCGGCGAGCGCCGCGAGCCGGCGGACCTGGAAGGACGGCGGTTCGGCCCGGCGGACCTGGAGGCGTTGCCCGAGGGACCGGGGGTCTACGTGTTCCGGGACGGTGCCGGCGCGCCCCTCTACGTCGGCCAGTCCGGCTGCCTGCGGGCCCGGGTCGGGTCGTACTTCGCCGGGCTCCCCCGGGACGAGAAGGACCGGGAGATCCGCCGCGAGGCCGACCGCCTGGAGGTGAGGGAGACCGAGAGCGGCCTCGCCGCCCTCGTCCTCGAGGCGCGCCTGATCCGCCGCCTCGCCCCCCGGCTCAACCGGCTCCGCGCGGTACGGCGGCCGCCGCCGGGGGACGGGATCCTCTGGGAACCCCGTCCCGGCCGCCCCGGGGCCGTTCTCTGGGTGGTCCGGGCCGGCGCCCTCGCGGCCAGGGTCCTGGTCCCCCCGGGCCCCCGCCGGGCCCCCGCCGCGATCGCCCGCGCCGTGGAGGCGCTCTTCGCGGGAACGGGCGGGGAAGGGCCGGGGGACACCGCCCGGGAGGCGGCCGCCCTGGTCGGGACGTGGCGGCGGGCCCACCCGGGACTGCCCTGGCTCGAGCCGGGACTCGCGGGCGGGCCGGACGAGATCGCGGCCCGCCTCGTCGTACTGGCGCGGGAACGGGAGGCCGCGTTCCGGGATCGCTGATCCCCCGGTTCCGTCAGCAGCAGAACTGCATCGCCTCCCGTGCCTCCTTGCGCACGATGTAGGCGTGGTCCCACTCGAAATCCTCGTCCTCGCCGAGGATCCGGAGCATCAGCCTGCGGACGTTTTCCTTCTGCTCGTCCGTCAGGTGGCCGTGCTGGGCAAGCTTCCCGAGGGAACGGACCGCCTTGGCCCGGATCGCGGGGGACGGGCTCGAGACCGCCAGGATCAGCTTGCGAAAGATCGCGTCCCGCAGGTCGCTCGGCATCTCCCCGGGCGGAATCGCCTCCGCCATCCGGCCGATCGCCCGCGTCGCCGTGTCCCGCATCCCGGGGTCTTCGTCCTCGAGCCCCTCGACGACGAGGGGGAGGGCCCGCACGACCTTCGGGGAGCGGATGTGGCCGATCGCGTAGAGGGCGAACTCCTTCCGGTGATGGTCCCTCGCCGTGCGGTACGCCTCGAGGAGCGGCTCGAGGGCGTCCGCCCCGATCCGCCCGAGGGCGTTGGCGACGACGAGCTGCGCCTTGACGTCCCCGTCGTCGAGCGTCTCGAGCAGGTTGGGAATCACCTGCCGGCCGAGCCCGATGACCAGGTCGATCGCCTCGTCGATGCAGGGCTTGAGGTCCGGACGGTCGAGGGGGTCGATGTAGAAGAGCGACGTGATCGCGTCGATCGCCTCGCGGGCGTCCTCCGGCCCGCACCGCGCGATCTCCTCCTTGGCGAGCTCGAGGCCCTGGCGGACTTCCTCGGGGGTGGAGCCGGCGAGCAGCCGCTCGATCCGCTTCAGCTTCTCCTGGTCCATGGCGGGTCCCTCCGGTTGGGTGGCGGCCATTGTAACGGCCGCGGGGGCGCGGTGGCATACTCGTCCGGGCCGGTGTGGCGAGAGGGGAGGAGAAGCGGCGGGATGGGCGAGCTGATCCTGCACCGGGGGACCCGGGACGGGTTCCGGGCCCTCGTCGAGCACCTGCGCGGCCTGCTGGCCGGGCCGGCCGACCGGGGGACGGCCCCGGTCGCCCTCGTCGTCGGCTCGTCCTCCCAGCGTCGCCTCCTCCTGCCGCGGCTCGCCCGGGAGCTGGGTGGCGCGGTTCTCGGCCTCGACGTTCTCACCCCGGCCCGGTTCGCCCGGAAGGTCCTGGAGGCCGAGGGAGCCGACGCACCGCTCCTCGAGGGAGAGACCGCCTTCCGGCTTCTCGTCGGCCGGGCGGTGCGGGCCCGCCCGGCGCTCGCGAAGGCGCTCGCCTCCTTCGAGGGCGGGGAATACCTGGCCTCCGGGGCGATCCGCGACCTGCTCGGCGCCGGGCTCGACGCGGCCGTGGCCGAGCCCCTGCTCGAGGCGATCGAGGAAGAAGGCCTGCCTCGTGCCGTGCGGGCCCGGGCCCGGGACCTGGTCGAGGCGGCCGTGGAGGTGGCGGAGCGAATGGCGGCCTGGGACGTCGGGGAAGAGCATCGTCCGCTGGTCCGGCATGCCGAGCGGATCGCCCTGGCCGCCGACCTGCTCGCCCGACCCGGGGCCCGCCTGCCCTTCCGGGCCGTGGCCTGCTGGGGCCTGCCGGACGCGCCCGGCCGGACGGCGGATCTCCTGGCGGCAATGCTCCGCCACCCGGGCACCACCGTGTTCCTGGACGTTCCCCCGGACCCGGCCGACCCGGGGCGCCCCGCCCCGGGGGAGGCGTTCCGCGAGGCCTTCCGGCGTTCGCTGGAGAGCGCGGCGGAGCGGGTGCGTCCGCCGGGTCCCGGCCCCGGGACCGCTTCCGTCCTCTCGGCCTTCCACGCGGTCGGCCCGGCGGGGGAGGCCCGGGAAATCGCCCGGCGGATCCGCGTCCTCCTCGACCGGGGCACGGCCCCGGAGGAGATCGCCGTCGTCGCCCGCGGGCTCGACGAGCTGCTGCCGGACCTGGCAGCGGTCTTCGACGAGGGTGGGATTCCCTGGTCCCTCTTCGCCCCGGCCCCCCCCGGGCTTCACCCGGGGGAGCGGGTCGCCGGGTCGGCGGCCGCCCTCCTCGAGCAGGGTCCCGCGGCCGCCGTGGACGACTGGCTGGATGCCCGCGGGATGCGGCCGCGCCGGCGGGCGGAGCTCTCGCTCCTGCTCCGCTCCCGGGGGATCGTCCGGCTCGAACGGCTCGCGGGGGCGAGCGCGGAGGACTTCCCCGGGCGCGGGGACGGGGTCTTCCTGCCGGTACGGGAACCCCTCGGCGGGGAGGCGGACCGTTTCGTCCCGCGACGGATTCCCCGGGACGTGGTCGCGGGGGAGATCGAGGCGGCGCGCCGGTTCCTCGAGCGGTTGCGGCGAGGACCCGCCGGACGTTCCCCGGGGGAGGCGGCCGCGTTCGTCCGGGACCTGCTGGCGGACGTGGCGGGTTCCCCCGGGGAATCCGCCGTTCCGGTCGAGGAGGTCGCCGACGCCCTCGAGGAGCGGCTTCCCCCCGGGTTCGTCCTCGAGCCGCGCGAGGCCGTCCACCTGGCGGCGGAGATCCTCCGGTCCGGGGCGCGGCGCCGGCCCGGGGGGAAGGGTGCGGGCGTCCGGGTGATGAGCGCCCTGCGGGCCCGGGGAATCCCGTTCCGGGTCCTGTTCCTCGCCGGTCTCTGCCGGGGGGTCTTCCCCCGGATCGTGCGGGACGATCCCCTCCTCCCGGATGCCCTCCGGCGGCGACTCCGGGACGTGCTGCCCGCCCTGCCATTGCCGCTGGCCGGCCACGACGAGGAGCGCTGGCTCTTCGCCCACCTGGTCGGCGGGGCCGAGCACGTGGTCCTCTCCTGGCAGCGGGCGACCGCCGACGGTGCTCCCCGCAACCCCTCCCCCTTCGTCAAGGGCCTCGAGCTGGCCGGCGTCCTCGGGACGCCCGAGACCGTCCCGGTGCACGCGGATCCACCGCGCACCCTCGAGGAGCTGGCGGTGGCGACCGGGAGGGCGATCCGGGGTGACGTCGCCCGGCGGCGCGAGGAGGCCGAGAACGTGCTGGCCGCGCTCCTCGCGGGTGCGGCCGAGAGGTGGGGCGCGGTTCCCGGGGAGGCCGGGCCCCGGGAGGCGGCCGCGGCCCGGCTCCGGGTGCTCGGGCTCCTCGTCGAGCGTCCGGACCCGGCCAGGCCCCGGAGGGCCGCCATCCCGTGGTTCGGGTTCGTCGTGCCCGGGGATCCGCCCGGTACCGGTGAGTCCCCGTGGGTCACCTTCCTCGAGCAGCTCGCCCGCTGTCCCTGGAGGGCGTTCCTCGAGCGGGTCCTCCGGCTCGCGCCGCCCCCGGATCCCTCCGGCCTGCCCCCCGCCAGCGATCCCCGCCTCGTCGGGAGCGTCGTTCACCGGGCCCTTGCCGGCCTGCTCGCCGGGGACCGGGTGGGAGGAGCCCTCCCGGCCCGGCTCGACGACGCGGTCCCGCTCCCGGCGTCCCTCGAGCCGACCGCTCTCGACCGGGCGCTTCTCCAGGCCGCGCGGGAGATCCTCGCCGAGGAGGGGATGCCCGGGGAGATCCCGGCCCGGGGGCTTGCTCGCCGGGCCCGCCCGTTCCTGGAGGTCGCGCTGCGACGGCTCGAGGCGCCGGGCGAGGCCCGGGTGGCGGGTGCCGAGATCGTCGCCGAGGCGGGAGGCGCCAGGTTCCGCGCCGACCTGGTGCTCGTCGTCCCCGACGGGTTGCTGCTGGTCGACTGGAAGACGGGCCGGCCCTTCTACGAGGCGATCCGCCGGGACACGCTGCACCGGCACTTCGTCGACCGGGTCCGGGACGGAGAACTCCTCCAGGCGGCGGCCTACGCCCGGCTCGAGGCGGGCGGCGTGCGTGCTCGGGGCCGGTACGTCTACCTCGCGCCCGCCCTGCCGGAACACCTCTGGTCCTGGACCGTGGAGCCGGGGGACACCGAGGTGGCAAGGCGGTACGACGAGGCCGTTCGGCGGCTCTCCCGGCTGGCCGGCGCCGGGCCGTTCTTTCCCCGCCTCGTCGACCGGGGGACGCCCGGGCGGGGTTCCCGAGCCTGCGAGCGGTGCGAGTTCCGGGACGCCTGCCTCGCGGGGGAAAGCGAGCTGGTCCGCCGCTTCCGGGCGATGCTCGCGGGTGTCCTCGAGGCCCCTGCGGGGGGCGCCTTCCGCCGGCTCGTCGACTGCTGGGGCGGGCGGCCGGGGGGCGGGGAATGACGGCGGACCCCCGGGCCCGGGACGCGGCCGCGCGGCGGGCCGCGCGGACCGTCTTCGATCGGCCCCTCGTCCTCGAGGCCGGCGCCGGGACGGGGAAGACGGCGACCCTCGTCGCGCGCGTCGTCGCGTGGGCCACCGGGCCCGGCTGGGAACGCACGAGGGCCCGGCTGGCGGAGCGGTCCGGTGCGGGCCGGAAACGGGGCCCGGAGGATGTCGCCGCCGAGTGCCTCGGCCGGGTCTGCGCGATCACGTTCACCGAGAAGGCGGCGGCCGAGATGGCCGACCGGTGCGCCCTGGCCCTCGAGGGGCTGGCCCGTGGCGAGGCCGTGGTCGGCCTGCCCCCCGGCGACCTGGCCGTGTCCGGCGAAGACCTCGCGGTGCGCGCGGCGGCCCTCGCCACCCGGATCGACCGGCTCGAGGTGACGACGATCCACGGGTTCTGCTCCCGTCTCCTCGGCGCCTGGCCCCTCGAGGCGGGTCTCCGGCCGGGCTTCGCCATCGACGCCGACGGGCGTCGGACCCTCGCCGTCGCCGAGACGATCGCCGCTTCCCGGGCCGCGGTGGGGCCGGGCGACCCGGACGCGGAGGACCTGGTCACCCTGGCCGCGGCCGGGATCGGCACCCGGGAACTGGCCGACGCCCTTGCCGCCCTCCTCGCCGCCGGGGTCCGGCCCGGGGAACTGGCCACCGATCCGGTGCCCCGCGGCGTGGCGGAGAACATCGTTCGCGAGGCCGGGCGACGGGCCCTCGACCTGGCCCGGAGCCTCGAGGCGAGCGGCTGGGAAGGAGGCGTGGCCGACCGGACGGGTCATGGCCTCGCGGCGCTCGCGGAGGTCGCGTCGACGGGTCGCCTCGAGGAGATCCAGCCCTTCCTGGAAGGGCCGCAGGGAAAGCAGCTCGCCAAGGACATCGCGCGGGCCGCGGAGCGCAACAAGAAACCGGTCACCCTGCTCGACCCGGCCGACGTGCCGGCGTTCCGCGAAGCTTGCCTCGGCCTGCGCGAGCTGCTCCGGGAGGTCCATCGCCTCGATCCCGCGCTCCTCGGAGCGCTGCACCGGGTGCTCGGTCGCTGGCTCCCGGAAGCCAGGCGCCGGCTCCTGGGGGAGGGAGTGATCGGGTTCGACGGGCTGCTCGTCGAGGCGCGGCGGCTGCTGGCGGACCACCGCGGCGTGCTCCGCGCCGTTCGCGCGTCGCTCGACCAGCTCCTGGTCGACGAGGTCCAGGACACCGACCCCCTGCAGTACGAGATCGTCCGGCTCCTCGCCCTCGAGGAGGAGCCGGGTCCCCGCCCGGGGCTGTTCGTCGTCGGGGACCCCAAGCAGTCGATCTACGGCTTCCGATCGGCGGACCTCGCCGCCTACGAGGCGTTTCTCGACCGGGTGCGGGCCGCCGGCGGCGAGGTCCATCCCCTCGTCGTCAACTTCCGCTCCGTCCCGGCGATCCTCGACGAGGTCGCCCGGTCCGCCGGGCCGCTGCTCGTGCACGAGCCGGGGGTCCAGCCCCCCTGGGAGGACCTGGTGCCCGCCGAGGAGGGCGGGGCCGCGCCGCTCCCCGGGGACCGGGCACCGGTGGAACTGTGGGCCTCCTGGGACCTCCCCGGCGCCGACGTCCCGCAGGACAGGGCCGGTCCCCGGACCCCGGCCGAGCGGGCGCGGCAACTGGAGGCCGCGGCGATCGCCCGGGACCTGGCCGAGCGGATGCGGGACGACCCGGACTTCCGGCCGGGCCGCGTCGCCATCCTGCTCCGGGCGACGACGGGCCAGGGCCCCTACATCGACGCCCTGCGGACCGCGGGCATCCCGTGCGTCGTGGAGCGGGAGCGGGACTGGACGCGCCGGCGGGACGTCGTCGACCTGGCCGCCGTCGTCCGGGCCGTCGTCGACCCGGCGGACCAGGTGGCCCTGGTCGCCGCCCTGCGGGCGCCGTTCGCCGCGGTCCCGGACGCCGCGCTGCCCCGGCTCTGGCGGGATGGCTTCGCGGGCATCGTCGCCTCGCTCGGGGAGGACGCGGAAGCGGTCCGCCGGGCGGCCGACCTGCTGCGGGAGGCGGCGGCGTGGTTGCGGGACCACGAGGACGAGGTCCCGGGCCTCGCGCGGGTCCGCGGGTGGGAAGAGGCGGCGATCCACTTCGTCGAGGTCCTGGCGGAGCTGAGGCGCTCGTTCCGGGAGGACCGGGTCGACGTCTTCGTGCGGCGCCTCGCGGACCGGCTGCTGCCGTTTCCCGAGGCGGCGGCCCGGTGGCAGGGGGAGACGCGGGTGCTCCACCAGCAGGCGTTCCTGAGGCGGCTCCTCGAGCGGTTGCGCGGCCTGGCCGGCAGCCCGCAGCAGGTCCTGCGGGCCCTGCGGGAGACGACGGCCGGTCTCCTCGAGATCGAGGCGTCCGCGGCCGCGGACGAGGCGGCCGACGCGGTCAGGGTGCTGACGATCCACAAGGCCAAGGGGCTCACGTTCGACGAGGTCTACGTCGTCGACCTCCATCACGAGACCCGTGGAAGCAGGGAGGACGCCCGGCCGCGCGTCGTTCGGGCCGGGGACGAGGTCCTGGTGGCGGCCGGGGACCACGTCCTGCCGGGGGATGCCCGGCGAACCCTCCTGGGGGAGCGGAAGGGAGCGGCGGAGGAGACCCGGATGTTCTACGTCGCCGCGACCCGGCCCCGGCGCCGGCTCGTGCTGTGCGGTTGCTGGCCCGCCGAGGGAAGGGAACGGGAGACCACGATGGTCGGACGGCTGGCTTCCGTTCGTCCCGCTCCCTTCGGGGAGATGCTGGAGCGGGGAGAGGTCGATCGCGTCGACGAGAACGGCGTCCGGTACCGGGTCCTCGGGGGCGTCCTCGTTGGCGAACCGGACGGTCCGTCGGCGGAGGACCCGTACCGGGAACTCCCGCCCGCCCGGGAAATCCTCGCGGAGGCGGCGCGCCGCCGGGCGGAGGCGGGGGAGCGTGCCGCCCTCGACCTGCTGCGCTCTCCGTCCGGGGCCGCCGAGGACGCCGGCGACGAGGAGGAGGACGAGCCGCTCCCGCTTCCGGCCGATCCCCGGGAGCGCGACGTCCTGTTGGCGGCGGGCACGGTCGTGCACCGGCTGATGGAGCTGTTCGATCCCGGGGACGATCCGGCCCGGGGCTGGGAGGCGCTGGTCGCCACGCGGCTTCGCGACCTGGCGGTGGCCGCGGCCCGCGAGTCGATCCGGGAGGACGTGATCGCGGAGGTGGAGGAGATCCTGGCCGGCTTCCCGGGGAGCCTCCCGTTCCGGCGGTTCGTCGAGGTATCCCCCGGGATCCTCGGGCGCGAGGTGCCGGTCGTCCTCGAGGCCGACCCGGCGGCGGAGGGCGCGTTCGCGTGGAGCGGGACGATCGACCTGCTCTACGAGGATCCCGCGACCGGGGAAGTCGTCGTGGCGGACCACAAGACCGACCGGGCGCCGACGCCGGCCGACCGGGCCCGCCTCGCCAGGCACTACGCGCCCCAGCTCGCCGTCTACGCCCGCGCGGTCGCACGGGCCCTCGACCTGCCCGGCCTCCCGCGACGGGAACTCTGGTTCCTGCGCGAGGGGGCGATCGAACCGGTTCCCGGGGACTGATCCGCCACCCGGGCCTCGGACAAGGGCTCCCCCGCCCGGGGGGCGGGGGATCGAACCGTGAAGGCACCTTCTTCGCCCGGGAACACGGAACCGGCCCGCCACGTCACGGGCGAGGTCGGCGCCGAACCCCGAATCCATCGGTTGCCCCGGCCCGACGCCGACCCTTCCCGTTTCGTGGCTTTCCGGTGCCCTCCCTCGCCCGGCGACCGGGACCGGGGAGGGCGTTCCCGGAACGCTGTCGAAGTTGTACGGTGACCCGCAGGGCGCGTCCAAGGGATCGTTCGTCCCGCTGCGGCATCCCGCCCGCGGGGTACCCGGCGCACCGCGTCGCGCCGCGGCGGTCCGGGATCGTTCGCCCGCTCAGCGCACCTGGTGAACGACCAGCCGGTTGGTGACCCCGAGGGGTTCGTCCGGGGAACCGCCCAGGATGACGACCAGTTCCCCCGGATCCACGTCCCGTCGCTTCCGGAGGTCGGCCTCGACCTTCCGGATCGCCGCCGTGAAGGTCCGCTGCATCGGGAGGAGGCGGGGCTCGATGCCCCGGTAGAGGGTCATCTTGTGGAGGACCCTGCGGGACGGGGTGTAGGCATAGGTCGGCAGCCCGGGAAGCTGGCGCGCGACCTGCCGGGCGGTCGCCCCGGAGCGGGTCAGGGCGACCATCGCCCGGGCGCCGACGTCGAAGGCCAGCCACGCCCCCTCCTCGGCGATCGCCTCGGCGATCGAGTGGGCGGCCATCGCGGGCCGGCGCCGGGGCCGCCGGAGCAGCATTTCCTCCGCGGCACGCACGATCCGGTCCATCATTTTCACGGATTCCACCGGGTAGTCCCCGGAAGCGGTCTCGGCGCTGAGCATCACGGCCCAGGTGCCGTCGAAGACGGCGTTGGCGACGTCCGAGGCCTCCGCCCGGGTGGGGCGCGAGGCGAAGCGCATCGACTCGAGCATCTGCGTCGCCGTGATCACCGGCTTCCCGGCCGCCCCGGCCACGTGGATGATCCGCTTCTGCTCGACCGGGACCCGCTCGGGAGGCAGGTCGATCCCCAGGTCGCCCCGGGCGACCATTACCGCGTCGGCCTCGGCCAGGATCTCGTCCAGGTTCTCGACGGCCTGGCGGGTCTCGATCTTGGCGACCAGGTGCTGGTCCCCTCCGAGCTTGCGCACCAGGCGCCGGGCGAGGCGCATGTCCTCGGGGCGCCGCACGAAGGAGCAGGCGACGAAGTCGACGCCGAGTTCCACCGCGAGGGCCAGGTCGCGCCGGTCCTTGGCGGTCAGCGCGGAGCGAACCGCCGTCGCGTGGGGCAGCGAAAGGCCGGCCCGCGGCGCCAGCTCCTTTCCCTCGAGCACGCGGCACGTGACCCGGTGGCCCCGCACCCGTTCGACCTTCAGCCGGACGGCCCCGTCGGCGAGCAGCAGCTCGTGGCCCCGGGCGGTCTCGACCGGCAGGTGCCGGTAGTCGACCGGGAGGACGAGCCGCTCCGGGTCGGTCTCCGAGGCCCGGGTCGTCAACACGACCGTCGCTCCCCGCCGCAGCGGAACCGGGCCGTCGAAGTTTCCCAGGCGGACCTTCGGCCCCTGGAGGTCCGCCATGATCCCGATCGGTCGGCCGAGCTCCCGGGAGATCCGCCGCACCAGGCGGACCATCCGCCGGTGGAAGGCATGGTCTCCGTGGCTCATGTTCAGCCGGGCCACGTCGACCCCGGCGCGGAGCACCCGGCGGAGCACCCGTTCCTCGGCGCACGCAGGGCCGAGCGTGGCGACGATGGCGGTCAGGCGGGTCTTCCCGGACATCCTCCCTCCCCGGCCCGGCGCGGCCCGCGGGCCGGACCGGCGCCGTGGCAGTGCGCGAACCATCCCGGGCGATTATGAACCATGAATCATCGACTGACGGTTCCCCCGGGACGAGTCTCCGGAGCCGTGGTTCCCGGGGCGTCGAGGGGCAGCTCGATCACCACCGCGAGCCCGCCACCGTCGGGCAGCTCGGCACGGATCTCGCCCCCGTGGCGGTCGACCACCTGCCGGCAGATGGCGAGGCCGAGCCCCGACGTGACCGGCCCCTCCCGGGCCGCCCGGACGACCCGGTAGAAAGGGTCGAAGATCCGCGCCAGGTCCCCGGGAGGCACCCCCGGGCCGTGATCGCGCACGACGAGGCGGGCGCGGCCCTGCTCCCGGGCCAGCCGGACGTCGATGCCCCGTTCCCCCTGTCCGTGGACCGCGGCGTTTTCCAGCACGTGCAGGATCACCCGCTCGATCCGCGTCGGATCGACCCAGCAGGGGAAGGGGCCCCGCTCGATGCGCGCCGCCACCCTGGTCCCCGGGTAGCGTTCCCGGAGAAGGGCGATGGCATGGCGCACCAGGTCACCGAGGTCGAGCACGCGGCGGGAGAGATGCAGGTTCTCCCTGCCGGCCCGGGCAACCTCGAGGAGCGCCTCCACCATGCGTTCCAGCCGGCGCGCCTCCTGGTCCAGGATCCCGAGGAACTCGCCCCGGGTCTCCTCGTCCAGGTCGGGTGCCGCCCGGAGGGTGGCGAGGAACCCCCGGATCGAGGCGAGGGGGGTTCGCAGCTCGTGGCCGATCCGCTCGAGGAACTCGTGGCGCTCGTGTTCCCCCTCCTCGGTGCCGTCCAGCTCGCGGACCGTGAGGAAGCTCGCGATCGGCAGGCCCCGGGCGTTCCAGGCACGGGCCAGGCGCACGAGGAGCGTGCGTTCCTCCCCGGGGCCGGGGACCCGGGTCGTGAAGGAGATGGTCCGTTCCGCCCCCGAGAGGAACGCGAGCCACGTGCCCCGGACCTCGCCCGGCAGGGGCAACTCGACGAGCAGCTTTCCCTGGAGCTCTCCCTCGCGCAGGTCGAGGAGGTTCCGGGCCGCCTGGTTCACCAGCACGACGCGCTCGGTCTCGTCGACGACGACCAGCCCCTCCCGGTCGAGGCAGGCGGCCGTCGCCCGCAGGATCTCCTTTTCCCGCTGGATGATCTCCGCCCGCGCCACCAGCTCGGCGCGCAGGCGCTGGGGCTCGGTCTGGTCCGTGACGGTGACGATCCGGGCGGGCCGGCCCCCGAGGTCTTCCACGGTCCGCACCCGGACGAGACAGGGGAAGCTCTCCCCGCTCGCCTTGAAGGCCGGCAGCTCGAGCTCCCCCTCTCCGCGCCGGACCAGGGCGAGGACGTGCCGGCCCTCCGCCTGTTCCTCGTACGGGCCGGCGAGCAGGTTGACCTTCCGGCCGTTCAGGGCGGCCGGCGAGAGCCCGAGCAGCCCCTGGAACTCCCGGTTGACCCACAGGACGTGGCCCTCCGCGTCGGTGACCAGCACCGCGTCCGGCAGGGCGTCGAGGAGCCCCGAGAGGAGGGCCACCGCCTCCCGGACGCTCTCGGGGGACCGGGTACGAGACGTCGCATCGCCGCCGGTCACCTCCGGCGCACGGGAGGAGAGGGGTCTCCGGGGACCCCGTACCGGATCCTTCGCACCCATCGCCCACTTGTGAGCAAGTTCCATGCCGCCGCCGGCGGGAACGGGCGCGGCACGTGGTGGACGATGACGAACAAGTCGGCGAGGCTGGCGGAAGAACCTGTTCCTTCCCGGAACGGTGCGAGCGTTCCGAAGTGGCACAACGTTCCGCCCGGACCCATATTCGTCCCCGGGAGCGGGTTTCTCGGGAAGGGCCGTGCGCCGGGCCCCGGCGCGGGAGGCCGCCATGGTGGAGTCGACGCCGCTCGTCCCCCCGGGAACCCACGTCCAGGCCGCCACGGTGCTCGTCGTGGACGACGAGCCGTCCCTCCGGCGGCTCCTCGCCTTCAACCTCGAGCGGGACGGCCACCGGGTGGCCACGGCGGTGAGCGGGGAGGAGGCCCTCGAGCGGATCGCGACGGACGTCCCCGACCTGGTCCTGCTCGACCTGATGCTGCCCGGGATCGACGGCCTGGAGACCCTTACCCGGATCCGCCGGGTCCACCCGGAGCTGCCGGTGATCGTCCTGACCGCCCACGGATCGGTGGAGAACGCGGTCGAGGCGATGAAGCTCGGGGCCCAGGACTTCCTGACGAAGCCGTTCGACATGGACCGGCTCCGGATCGCCGTCCGGAACGCCCTCGAGATCGGCCAGCTTTCCCGGGAGGTGCGGAAGCTCCGCAGCGAGCTGGGCGCCCGGTACTCGTTCGAGGGGATCGTCGGGATCCGGGGCGGGCTGCGCGAGACGGTGCTGCTCCTCGAGAAGGTGATCCCGACGGACCTGACCGTGCTGCTCCAGGGGGAGTCCGGCACGGGGAAGGAGCTGTTCGCCCGGGCGATTCACTTCGAGGGTCCCCGCCGGGAGGGACCCTTCGTCGCGATCAACTGCGCCGCCCTGCCCGAGTCGCTCCTCGAGAGCGAGCTGTTCGGCCACGAGAAGGGCTCGTTCACCGGGGCCCACGAGGCGCGCACCGGGAAGTTCGAGCAGGCGGACGGGGGGACGCTGCTGCTCGACGAGATCGGCGAGATGTCCCCGGAGGTCCAGGCGAAGCTCCTGCGGGTGCTCCAGGAGAAGACGGTGACCCGGCTCGGCGGCGATCGGCCGGTGCGGGTCGACGTGCGGATCATCGCCGCCACCAACCGGGACCTGGCCGCGCTGGTGCGGACGGGGCAGTTCCGCGAGGACCTGTTCTACCGCCTGTCGGTCTTCCCGGTGACGATCCCGCCCCTGCGGGAGCGCAAGGAAGACCTGCCCGAGCTGGTCGAACACCTGCTCCGGGAATCCTGTCCCGCCGGCCGTTGCCGGCTCCTGCCCGAGACGATGGAGATCCTCGAGGCCCACGAGTGGCCCGGGAACGTGCGGGAGCTGTACAACGTCCTGCGCCGGGCCCTCGTGATCGCCGGCGACGAGCCGATCGCCCCCGAACACCTGCCTCCCTACCTGCTCGACCGGGTGCGCGCCGCGCGGGAGGACGGGACCGCCCGGGCGGGAGCCCGGCTCGACCCGTCCTCGTTGCCGACCCTCGAGGAGGTGGAGCGGGAGCACATCGTGCGGGTGCTCCACGCCCACCGCGGCAACCTCTCCCTCGCGGCCCGGACCCTGGGGATCGGGCGAACGACCCTCTACCGCAAGCTGGAGAAGTACGGCCTCCATCACCGGGGACGGGCGGGCGAGGGCCCGGCGGGAAGCAGGCGGCGCGGGAACGCCCTATGATCGGGCCATGCGGCCCGACCTTCCTCCCGGCACCCCGACCTGGCTCGAGATCGACCTCGCGGCCCTCGCCGGGAACGTCCGTGCCCTGCGGGCCCGCCTGGCCGAGGGCGCGCGGCTCGGTGCGGTCGTCAAGTCGAACGCCTACGGCCACGGGGTCCGCCTCGTCGCTCCCGCCGTGCTCCGCGCCGGCGCCGAGGTTCTCGCGGTCGGCAACCTGGCGGAGGGGATCGAGCTGCGGGAACTCGTCGGGCCGGGAGTGCCGATCCTGGTCGTCGGCCACGTGCCGCCGGACGGTTTCCCGGCCGCGGTCGCCGCGTCCCTCGAGCTGACGGTCTACGACCCGGACGCGGTTCCCGCCCTCGCGGCCGCGGCCCGGGAGGCAGGACGTCCCGCCCGGGTGCACCTCAAGGTCGAGACCGGGACGAACCGCCAGGGGCTCCGGGAGGACGATCTCCTGGTCCTCGCCCGCCGGGCCGTCGCCACCGGGGGGGTGGAGATCGCCGGCGTCGGGACGCATTTCGCGGACATCGAGGACACCACCGACCACTCCTTCGCCCGCGAGCAGCTCGATCGTTTCCACCGGGCCGTCGCGCGCCTGGCCGCCGAGGGGATTCGCCCGGGCCTCCGCCACGTCGCCTGCTCCGCCGCCGTGCTGCTCTTCCCCGAGACCCACCTGGACCTGGTCCGGGCGGGGATCTCCCTCTACGGCCTGTGGCCGTCCCGGGAGACCCTGGTCTCGGCCCGGGAGCGGGGCCTCGGGGACGTGGACCTGCGGCCGGCCCTGGCCTGGAAGGCGCGGATCGCCCAGGTGAAGGACGTGCCGGCCGGGGAGTACGTCGGCTACGGGCGCACGTTCCGGGCGACCCGCCCGATGCGCCTCGCGGTGCTTCCCGTCGGGTACTACGAGGGTTTCCCGCGGGCCCTGTCGGGCCGGGCCCACGTGCTGGTCCGCGGGCGCCGGGCCCCCGTCGTCGGCCGGGTCTGCATGAACATGACGATGGTCGACGTGACCGACGTTCCCGGGGCGGCCGCCGGCGACGAGGCGGTCCTCCTCGGCCGCTCCGGCGCCGAGGAACTCCGCGCCGAGCACCTGGCCGCGTGGGCCGGCACGATCCACTACGAGATCGTCTCCCGCATCCACCCCGCGCTCCCCCGCGTTCCCCTCCGGTGAACCCGCGCCCCGCCTGCGGGCCGTCCGGGGATCACCGCGGGGGCGGGGCGGGGGAGAGCGCGTGGGAGGCGCTGCCGGAGGGGCGGAGGCGAAGCGGCAACGAGTAGACGAGCCGGAGCCCGTGCCGCTCGGCCCAGGCGCGGATCTCCTCGACGGGGCGGGGGGAGGCGAAGATCCAGTAGGGCCAGGGACCGCGGCCGAGGTCGATGCAGTGGACGAGGATCCCGTCCCGGGCCCAGGGCATCACGGGGTTCGGGACCCGGTTCGGCGGGTAGGGGTGCCGGTAGAGGAACTGGTTGTAGACGTCGCAGAACATCACGCGCCGCGCGACCACGTCGTCCCAGCTCGCCTGGCGCTGGTGGAAGATCACTCCTTCCTTCCGGAAGGGACGCCGGGCGATCTCCGGGTCGTTGAGCCCCCACGGGTCGAAGTGCCAGGCGTCGGTCACGTAGGGAAGGGCGCCGGCCCACCCGATGCAGATCCGGTCCTCCGGGGTCAGCACCCGGGCGAGCTGCCGTCCCTCGGCCAGGAGCGCGTCCGCCTGCTGCTTCATGTGCTCCGCCGCGTCGACGTCGTCGAACCTGCGGAACGGGACCGCCAGCGTCCACCAGGAGACCCCGATCGCGCCGAGGGCGAGGAGCGCGGTGAAGACCCGGTGTCCCCGCCGTCCGGCCCCGCCGAGACCGTACCCGGCGCCGACGCTGGCCGCCGCGGCGGCGATCGCGAGCGCGTACCCGGGCAGGAGGAAGTCCAGGAAGCGGAACTCCCACCCGCCGCCGCCCTCGAGGACGATCCACGTGCACCAGGCGACGGCCTGGGCGGCGATCGCGACGAGGAACGGGTCGGCCTTCGGCCGGTCCGCCGGGTGCTCCGCGTGGCGGCGGCGCAGCCACCAGGCGAAGAGCCCGGCGAGCAGCAGCGGGCCGACGAGCCACCCGCCGTTCTGGAGGGGGAACTGGACCAGCCAGGCGAGGCCCCGGCCGGGCTGGATCCCCCCGACCTTGGCGTAGAACGTGTTCGGGAGCGGCTGGCCGAAGTAGAGCAGCCGGAAGGCGGTGAGGCCGGCGAGACCGATCCCGTGGACGAGGCCGGAGAGCATCACCGCGACCAGGTTCTCCCGGCGCGGGCGGGCGAGGGCGAACCCGGCTCCCGCCGCCGCGTGGAGCAGGGGGACCTCCGGGCGGAACAGGGTCGCGGCGAGGAACAGGACACCGCTCCGCGCCCAGCCGGGGGGATCACGCCGCTGCTCGAACGCCATCGCGACCAGCGCGGCGAAGGCGAGGACCGTGGCCGTCCGGGTCTCGAGGGAAGACACCGACCAGACGACCCACTGGCGATGGACGGCGAGGACGGCGGGGGCGAGGAGCGCGAACCAGGGGGCGAGCCCGAGAAGGCGCCGCGCCGCCACGTACACGAGCACGAGGCCGGCGACCCCGGAGAGCAACCCGAGGGCGTGGGAGAACCACACCGGCTTCATTCCCAGCGCGATCGCCGCGGCGTTGAGGTACGTCCAGGCGAGGGACGAGCTGCCCTCGACCCGGACGGGGTCGACCGTGTTCCAGACGAAGCCGAACCCCTGGGCCAGGTGCCGGGCGTAGCGGAACGTGATGAAGGCGTCGTCGTTGTACCACGCCCGGGGCCAGGCGACGGCCGCAAACAGGACGGCGAGCACGCCGACCAGGTACGGCGCGAACCGCTCGGCGAACGGCCTCCCTTCCCGCTCGAGTTCCATCGCCCGGATCCTCCCGGCGGGAAGGGTACCCTCCCGGGCCGGGCGGCGGAAGGGGTATCCTCCGGGCCATGACCGTCGAGCTCGCCGTCATCGCCGCCCTGCTGCTGGCCAGCATCGTCGGGATGCTCGCCCAGCGCCTGCGGCTCCCGTACACCGTCTCCCTGGTGCTGGTCGGCATCGCCTTCGCCGCGGCCCGGGACCGGTTCTTCCCCGGGTTCGACCCGGGGCTGCACCTGACTCCCCAGCTCCTGTTCACCGTGCTGCTGCCGGCCCTGGTCTACGAGGCGGCGTTCCACCTGGAGCTGCGGCACTTTCTCGCCACCTGGCGGAGCGTGCTGCTGCTGGCGGTTCCCGGCGTGGTCGTCGGGACGGCGCTCACCTTCGGGCTCTCCCTCGCCGGGCTCCGCGTCCTCGGCGTCGACCTGGACTGGCGGGTGCTGCTGCTCGCGGCGACGGTGCTCGCCGCGACCGACCCGGTGGGGGTGCTCGCCCTCCTCCGGGAGCTCGGCGCGCCGCGGCGGCTGGCGACGATCATGGAGGGAGAGAGCCTCCTCAACGACGGGATCGCCATCGTCGCCTTCGGCGTCGTCATGGTCGGGCTCGGCCTCGACCCCGAGCACCACGCGATCACCGCCGGCTGGATCGCCGGTTTTCTCGCCTGGGAGGTGCTCGGCGCGGTGCTGATCGGGGGAGGTCTCGGCCTCGGTCTCTCGTGGCTGACCAGCCGGATCGACGACCACCTGATCGAGATCACCCTGACGACGATCTCCGCCTTCGGGTCGTTCCTCCTCGCCGAGCAGGCCCACGCCTCGGGGATCATCGCCTGCCTGGTCGCCGGCGTGCTCTCGGGGAACGTGGGCGCCACCTACGGGATGTCCGCCTCGACCCGCGTCGCGGTAACGTCGTTCTGGGAGTACGCCGCCTTCGTCGCCAACTCGATCATCTTCCTGCTGGTCGGCCTCGAGACCAGTCCCCGGCGCCTCGTCCAGGTGGCCGGGATCGCGTTCGTCACCTGGCTCGCGATGCTGGCCGCCCGGGCGGCGTTCATCTCGGTGTCGCTGCCCCTGATGGAGCGGGTCCGGTTCGCCACGCGGAAGGGGCTGGTCGCCATCCTCACCTGGGGCGGCCTGCGGGGCGGCGTCGCGATGGTCCTCGCCCTGTCGGTGCCCCGCTCCTGGCCCCACCGGCAGCTCCTGGTCGACGTCGTCTTCGGGGCGGTGCTGCTGACGATCCTGGTCGAGGCCCCCACGATGCCGCTCCTCCTGCGGCTCCTCGGGGTCGGGAGGGACCCGCGGGCGCGGGAAGCGGCGATCCTGCTGCGGACCCGGCTGCGTGCCCTCGCCGAGGCGGAGCGCTACCTCGAGCGGCAGCACGAGGCGGGGGCGGTGCTCCCCGAGGTCTACCGGAAGCTGCGGGCGGAGCTCGTCCGGCGCCGCCGGGAGCTCGAGGAGGAAGGGCAGCGGCTGCGGGTCGACGCCTCGGCGATCCTCGAGGAGGAGGAACGGGAGCTCGCCCGCCAGCTCGCGCTCGTCGAGAAGGAAGTGGTCCGGGACGCCTTCGCCCGGGGCGTCCTCGACGAGCACCTCGCCCGGAAGCTGGTGCGGGAGATCGACGACCGGATCCTCGCCCTCGCCGAGGAGGACGGGGCGTGAGGGTCGTCCACGTCGACGGCGAGAAGGGGTTCTCCGGGGGAGAGGTCCAGCTCTTCCTGCTGATGGAGCGGCTCCGGCGCGCGGGCGTCGAGCAGGTGCTCGTCGTGCGCCGGGGCGGGGAGGCGGCCGCCCGGGCCCGGGAGGCGGGGTTCCCGGCCCGGGAGGCGCCGATGGGCTCGAGCGCGGACCTTCCCGGCATCCTCGCCCTCCGGCGGATCTTCCGGGCGCTGCGACCGGACGTGCTCCACTTCCACACGTCCCGCGCCCACGTGCTCGGGGCCTGGGCCGCCCTCGGGCTCGGCGTGCCGGCCCGGGTCGTCACCCGCCGGATGGACTATCCCCTCCGGCGGGACCCGGTCGTCCGCTTCCTCTACGGCCGGGCGGTGGACCGGGTGATCGCGATCTCGGGGGCCGTGCGCCGGGAAGTGCTCCGGCTCGGCATCCCGGGGGACCGGGTCGTGCTCATCCCGTCCGGGGTCGAGATCGACCGCTTCGCCCCCCTCCGGGAGCGGAACGCCTCCGACCGGGCGGCCGCCCGGTCCTCCCTGGGAATCCCGGCGGACGGGCGGCCCGTGGCGGGAACCGCGGCGAGCCTCCATCGGCGCAAGGGCGCCGACGTCCTCCTCCGGGCCGCGGCGCGCCTCGCGGGGGAGGGGACGGCGTGCCACCTGGTGATTGCCGGCGAGGGACCGGAGCGGGACGCCCTCCACGCCCTCGCGGGAGAGCTCGGCCTTCTCGGGGAGGGACCCGTCCGGGTCCACCTGGCGGGGCAGGTCCGTCCCCCGGAGCGGGTGCTCGCCGCCCTCGACGTGTTCGTCCTCGCCTCGCGGAAGGAAGGCCTGGGGGTCGCGGCCCTCGAGGCGATGGCCGCGGGCCTGCCCGTCGTCGCCTCCCGGGTCGGCGGTCTCGCCGAGTCGGTGGTCGACGGCGAGACCGGCCTTCTGGTCCCGCCGGAGGATGCCGGGGCGCTGGCGACGGCCCTCGGCGGGCTGCTCCGGGACCCGGCTCTCCGGGCCCGCCTGGGCGCCGCCGGCGCCCGCCGCGTCGCGGAACGGTACTCGGCCGACGCGATGGCCGCCGGCAACCTCGCCCTCTACCGGGACCTGCTGGGCGCTAGCGGCGGTTGAGGCGCTCCCACTTCCAGTACCTCGTGCCGGAGATGTCGACCTGGAGCATCAGGCCCGCCTCGGTGAGCTGGTAGACCGCCATCCCCTGGCGGAAGGTCGCCGCGGCGTTGGCCCCGGCCTTGCCCGCGACGGCGTTCGCCTCGGCGCCGGCCTGCCAGCCGTTCTCGACGAAGTCCCGGAAGGTCCGCTCGTCCGCGAAGAGGAAGACGACCTGGTACTTCTGGCCGCCGAGGCCGAGGTTGAGTCCCGCCGTCCCCATCCGCATGTAGGTTCTCTCGCCGGTCTTCCGGTCGACGGCGACACCGGCCCCCCCGCCACCGGAGATGAAGAGCGACAGCTTCAGGTTGTCGAAGACGGCGTAACCCCGGGCCTTCCGGAACAGGTCCTTCGCGCCGGGCTTCTCCTCGAAGAGGCGCTCGAGGGTCTCCCGGGCCATCCGGTCGATCTCCGCGCGCTTGCGGGCGGCCTTGCGCGAACCCCCCTCGACGGGCGGGGCGAGGGCGCACGCGAGGGCGAGGGCCAGCAGTGGGACGAGCAACCTGCGCATCGGTCACACCTCCCGGGGGCCGAGGGCGGCGAGCCCCGCGCGGAAGAGAGCGAGCCCGGTGGGGACGATCTCCCGCTCCGGGTCCCGGTGGAAGCGCCAGTCCGGGTGGTGCCACGGGTGAAGGAACGCGTC
>CAYQTA010000021.1:0-3752 GCA_964420365.1 uncultured Acidobacteriota bacterium
CTCCCCTGGAAGACGACTCCCCGAGTGAAAGGGGATTACGACGCCAGCCCAGACGGGCAAGCCGGAATCGCTTGCCCGCCCCCCTGGAAGACGATTCCCCGAGTGAAAGAGGATTACGAAGTTGGGCAGGAGCTGGCGGACCTCCGGGTACCCCTGGGCGGAGGACTGGTCGTGGGTTTCCGGGAAGTGTCGCCGGGAGGCGGGGCGGGTGACTGGGAGCGCCGCGTGGTTCGCACCGCGCGCGGTCGCGACCTTCGGGCGGCCTTCCGGCCGCCCCTACACGAACCCCTGAAACGCGCGACGTGGGTTTCGTAGGCCTCGCCGGCAGGCGACCCGGGCGGCGCGCGTCGCGGCGCACAACGCGGCGAAACGCGCACGACGGCATCGCACGCGCCCGGCAGCGCGGCGGGCGGCCTTCCGGCCGCCCCTACAAGACCCCACGGAAACCCTCGGGGCGTGCGGCACGTGTTTCTGCGCTGACGGCTGCCGGTGAGAAAGGGGACAGGGGAGGTTGGAGCAACGTTAGCAAGCGCGGGAGGGAGCCGCGGAGACGTACGCAAGGGATCTTGTGTCGCCCGCAAGAGAACGTGCCCGCGGATGCGCCTGGCAGGATGCTCGATCTTCGCACGTGCCCAAATTGCAGGGAGTTACCATCGCCCGAGAGAAGCCCGACGAACTGGCACGTGCTTCGCATGGCACCGACACGGTGGGACGGATGGGCCGCCCCGCCGAGGTCAATCGTCTTACCAGCACGCCGGCCAAGGATGGCCGGTGGCAGGGGGGTATGCCATGCGATTCTCTTCTTGCCCGATGGCCTGGGCCGTCCTCGTGGCGGCGATCCTCTTCCCGTTCCCGGCGGATGCCGGGGAAGCCACCGTCGACTGGCTCCTGCCCGACGGTACGCCGGCCGTGAGGACGACGATCACCGTGCCCGGCGGGGAGGTGACGCGGGAGCACGTGGATGCGATGCGGATCACGGTCTTGCAGGGCACGCTGGCCGCCGGGTTCGCCTACGAGAAGGCGCCGCGTCCGCGCGGCAAGGCCGGCGTCTCGGACGGGGCGGATGCGACCGGGCTCGCTCTGCGCCCGGATCCCTCGACCGTCCCGGCCGTCCGCCGACACGGTCTCCGCGGCGATGAGGACGCGGAGATCGACTGGGCCGGCGCCCGCGTGTTCGTGGAACCGCTGGCCGTCGAACAGTGCGCGATCACCCGGTACGAGTTCTACGGCATGGTGAAGAAGAACAACTACGTCGAGTACGACTTCGTCGAGCTGATGTCCCTGAACGCGGGCCTCGGCCGCAGCAAGAAAAAGGGCGACGTCGACCTGTACGTCTACGACTGGGCCGGCAACCTCGCCTGCTACTCGACGCGCCGGGGCAAGTACATCGATGACTGCGGTGCGATCAGCATGGACTGCACGAACACGGCGGCTGCCGTCGTGGTGAAGGGAGTGAAGAAGAAGACCAAGTACGGCCTGGTTGTCTACATGACCACTGCCTACTGACAACCGGGCGGGACCCGTGGCAGCATCGTGCCGCCGGCCTGCGCCGGCGGCACGCGTGCGCCCGGGCCGGGAACCGTCCACTCCGGGAGGAAACCGATGTCCAGGAACGAACCCGCAAGGACCGTCTTGATCGGCGGACTGGGGCGGAAGCCCCGCCAGTGCACCTACCGGTCAAGCACGGGCCAGGTAGAGGCGTCCTCGTCGCTGGCGGCACTCGTGCGCCTCGGCATCGTCACGCCTGGCCAGCTCATCGTGGTCACGACCAGGGAGGGTTGGGAAGCAGGAGCGGAGACGCTGCGCCGGGAACTGGCCGAGGCCGGCCCGGTCCTGGAGCCCTTCCTGGTGGACGACCACCTGGACCGGCCGCGGGACCTTTTCGACCTCCTCGGGCAGGTCGTTCCGCGGAACTGCCAGGTCGTCCTCGAGCTGGCGGGCGGCTTTCGGCACGTATCGTTGCTCCTGTACCTGGCCGCACTGGCCGCGGAGGCGAAGGGTGACATCGAGCTGGCGGGCACCTGGTACGTGCTCGAGGGATCCGGGGAACGGCCGGGGGAGCCGATCGACCTCGAGGCGCTTGCCTTCCTCGTGGACTGGCGGGCTGCCCTGGCCTCCTTCCGGAAGGAAGGATCGCTCTTCCGGATGAAGCAGATCGTCGAGCGGAGGAAGGCGCGCCTGTTCCGGGCCGGACGAAGGGAGGAAGGGACCGCACTGAGTCAACTGGCGACGCCTCTCGCGAACCTGGCCGATGCCCTCGAAATGGGTCTTCCGCTCTGGGTGGGGAGGTTCGGCCGGAAAGCGATCGACGCGCTGGAAGCGAGGCAGGAAAACGAGCTCCGGGGCCTGCCCGTGAAGCTCGAGGAACTGCGACGGGTCGCCCGGGAACTCTCGCCGTTCGCACTGCGCGCGGACGAGATGCCTCCTCTCGGCAGGGAGGAGCTGGAGCGGGAGCTTCACCTGGCGCAGTGGTACGCGGAACACGACCGCCCCCGAAACGCGCTCCTGCTCCTGCGCGAGTGGATGGTCAACATGGCGATCGACGCGGTCGCCGGTGACCCGGTCCCGGGGTGGTTCCCGCGACGCGACCCGGCCGAGATCCGGGAGAGCTGGCTCGAGTACCAACCCGTGCGGAACCCGGTTGCCAACCGTCTCTCGGTGCTGGCGGAGCGGCTGAAGAACGAGAAGCTCCGGGAGAACATGCGGGAGGCCGTCCGAAGGGTCGCCGCTGCCTGGGCGTGGGTGACGGAGGAGAGGAATCGTCTCGCCCACGCGTCGTTCCGGACGGATGCGCGGATCGACCTGGTGGCCGACCTGCGCAAGAGCCTCTCCCGGAGGATCGACCAGGAACTCCGCCCCCTCCTCGACGCCGGCGATGCCTGGCGACTTGAGCTGGAGGGGGAAGAAGGTGTGGTCGTCGTGCAGCCCGTCGGTTACACGCCCGGCGTTCTGGCCACCGCCGTGACGAAGCTCGATCCCGACGTGCTCGTCGTGCTCTGCTCGGCGGAAACCCGCGGGGGAGCGGAGGAAGTACTCCACCGGCTCGATGCCGTCCCGGAAACCCGGTGGGTCGTCCTGGAAGACGTCTTCGGTTGCCACGCGTCGGTCGAGGAAGTGCTCGGGCGCGATGGTCTCGGCCTGCTCCTGGGCCGCGCGCGGGAAGTCCGGGTGGTCCTGACGGGGGGAACCTCCGCCATGATCGCCCTCGCGAGCCACCTGGGTGACTACGCTGCCAGGTGCGGGGTGACGACCCGCAGGTGGATCCTCGTCGACAGGCGGCCCCGGGAAGAGCAGGAAAGGGATCCGGTGGTCATCGGGGAGGCGGTTCCTCTCGATGCTCCGGCCGAAGACGACGGCACCAACGATTAGCGTTGGTGCCGTCCTCCCGGCCCCGCACCCGCGGGGCCGCCGGGGCCGGGGGCGGGAGGCACGGCGACCGTCGCCCCCTGGAGCAAGGGGGGTGCCAGCGGCCGGGCCCGACGACGGGGGCTGCGCGCAAACGACTTTGCTTCAAGTAGTTGCTCCGGGGCCCGGAGCCCCCCGGTCCGTGCCGCGGCGGCAGCGGGTAACAAGCAGTATTGGTGCAGTGCAAGTTGTCTTGTATCCCGCGGCTGCCCCGCCTCGCCCCGCGCGCCGCCTGGGTCCGGCGGCCCGTTCGCGAAAGCGCCGCGGGCCCTGGCGGTTGCGCGGCCCGCCCCCGGTCACGCCCGCCCCGCGCCGGTCCTGGCACGGATGCTGCTTTCCGGGAGGCT
>CAYQTA010000022.1:0-43871 GCA_964420365.1 uncultured Acidobacteriota bacterium
GAGGGCGGCGGCCACCAGGACGGCGGCGCCGACGAGAACGATGGCGATGGCCTCGCGGGCCCGGGACGACACGGGCATCTCCCTCGGCATGCGCTCCTCCGGACCCACCTCGGCCCCGTGCCCGTCGCCCCGCGGTTCCCCGGCCGCGGGGCAACGGGGATGATACCGCGAAACGCGAACCCGCGGGAGCCCGGCCGGATCCCGCCAGGCGAACGCGGTCGCGGGCGTGTTTTCCGGTACCTGCGCCTGCACCGGACTTCCGCCTCCTTCCTTCGCCGCTGCGGTTGTCGTAAACTGGACTGCACGGTGTCAGAACAGGGGGTGGCCTCATGTCCAATCGTTTTCGCTGGATCGTCGGTTTCGTCGTGCTCGGGTGCCTGGTCGTGGCGGTGGCGTTTCCCGCGCGCGCGGACGGGGAGGGTTTCGAGAGCGACTCCTTCACCGTAGCGTCCTACCCGGATGCCGCCCCGAAGTGGCCCTGCGTCGCCCGGGGTCCGGAAGGCGATTTCGTGGTCGTCTGGGCCGGGCCGGACGACGACGGCTCCGGCATCTTCGCCCGGCGCTACGCCGCCGACGGGACGCCGCGGGGCGACGCCTTCGCCGTCAACGACGTGACGACCGACGACCAGACGTGCCCTTCGGTGGCCCTGGCCGACGACGGGCGCTTCGTGGTCACGTGGGTCGATCATCGCGACGGGGCTACCGACGCGGTCTACGCGAGGACGTTCGACGCCGGGGCCTCGCCCGAGGGCGCCTCCTTCCGCGTGGACGTTCCGTCCGACGGCTCGCGGCGCCTGGCGGGGTCGCGGGCGGTGGCCTTCCTTCCGGACGGCGGGTTCGCGGTCGCCTGGGCCGTCATGGGAGGGGAGGGCCGGCCCGTGTACGGGCGCCTGTTCGACCCGGACGGGACCCCGCGCGGGGAGCCGTTCCGGGTCGCCGACTGGGGCAACTATCCCTCGGTCGATCGGCGGGGCGGGGACCTGCTCTTCTCCTGGGGGGGAGGCCGGCATGCACGGGGCCGCCTGTACGACCTTTCCGGCAACCCGCGGGGGGAGGCCTTCGACGCCGGCGAGACCGAGGACGCGGTCTTCATCGCGGTGGAGGGACGGATCCGCCCCTCCGGTGATTTCGCCTTCGGGTACCCGCACAGCTACTGGGTGGACGAGTACGTCTTCTTCCACCACAAGGCCAGCCACGTTTCGCGGGACGGCGTGATCGAGAAGACGGTCGTCCTCGACGAGACGAACGAGACCGCCAACCAGGGCAACGAGTCGTGGCGGGTCGTTCCGCTGGTCGACCACTGGGGCCGCATGACCGCCGTCTTCACCGACTTGGAGGGGTACAGCTCCTTCCCGGACCGGGTGCGGGCGCGGCGGTACGACGACGACTTCGAGGCGCAGGGCTTGTACTTCGATGTCGCGGCGAAGGCCCCGGGCGAGGACAGCCTGCGGTACGCGACGGCGGACCTCGACGGGGACGGGGACATCGTCATCGCCTGGACCCGGATGGTGACGTTGTACACGGGTTCGCTGGAGGCCCGGCTGCTCTGCGCCTCTCTCGACACGGTCGGCCCGGCCGATACCGACGCCTGCGAGGGGGCGCGGGTCGAGCTGCGGGCGGAGACCCGCGGCAGGCCTCCGTTCACCTGGCAGTGGCGGAAGGACGGCGACGACCTCGAGGACGGAGACAACGTCTCCGGTGCGAACACGGACACCCTTGTCCTCGACCCGGTCCGGGCGGACGACGCCGGCTCGTACGACTGCGTCGTCCACGACGGTTGCCCGGACGTGCAGACGTACGTGACCCGTTCGGCGGCGCTGACCGTGCATGGGGCGATCCCGGAGGTTCCCGGGCTGATGCTCCGCAAGGAGAACCAGGGGAACGACCTGCACTTCACCTGGCAGGACGTGGAGAACGCGGTCGATTACGTGGTGCGGCAGGACACGGAGCCGGACGGGGCGTTCGATACCGTGACCGGCACGGCCGAGAGCGGGACCGAGGGGCTGACGGTCCCGATGCCGGAGGGACCGATCCTCTTCTTCAAGGTCCACGGCCGGAACCCGGGCTGCGAGGGGCCGTAGGTCCTTCCCCGCGGCCCGGGCCGCCCGGATGCCCGGGGAGGGCGCCGAGGATCCGCAGGTTGTGGCGGACCACCGGGTCGTCCGGGTCGAGGGCGAGTGCCTCGCGGAAGTGGCGGACCATTCCGTCCCGGTCGCCCCGGAGGCAGGCGATGTTCGCCCGGTACTTCGGCACGAGCGGGAGCCCCGGATCGATCCAGGCCGCCTCGTCTAGCAGGTTCTCGGCCTCGTCCAGGTTTCCCTTCCGCGCCGCCTCCGCCGCCCTCCGGGCGATCCGGGCCGCGAGCTGGCGGTTCGGGGAGACCGGGCGGGGCGGGCCGAGCTGCTCGAGCATCCTGCGGGCCTCGGCGAGGCCCGGGTCCAGCGAGAGGGCACGCTCCGCCGCCGCCCTCGCTTCCCGGTACCGCTCGAGCTCGAGGAGGGCGATCGCCCGATCGTAGTGGTAGACGGCCGTCGCCGGGGAGAGCTCGATCGCCCGGTCGAACTGCTCGAGGGCTTCCGCCGGTCGTCCGAGCATGCCGAGGACGGTCCCGAGGGCCCCGTGCACCGGGGGGACGTCCGGCGCCTCCCGCTCGAGCCCCCGCAGCGTCTCGAGGGCCTCCGCGATCCGCCCCGCGCGGACGAGGTCCCGGGTCGCGAGAAGCCGCGCGCGAAGGGTCGGGCGGTACCGCTCCCCGCCCCGCTGCCTCCCGGGCGGCGCACCGCCGCCGACGTAGCCGAGGCTCCGCAGGTGCTCGATCAGCGCGTCGTCGGTCGCCGCTCCGCCTTCCGCCTCGGCCAGCAGCGTCTCCGGGGGCGTCCACGGGGCGGGCGGCACCCGGGGGGGGACGTCCACGTCGACCACCTCGTCGAGCACGCGGCCCGGCATGTCGGTGGCGGCCGGCAGCCCGAGCAGCGCGAGCACGGTGGGCGCGATGTCGTGGACGCGCGCGCCCCGCGGGCGCGCCCCGCGCCGCACGCGCGCGCCCCACAGGCCGAGGATCCCGGGAGCCCGGTGTTGCCGGGCCCCGGCGGCCAGGGGGTGGCCCGCCTTCCGCGGATCGTCGGGAAGCTGGCCCAGCCGAAACCCGTGGTCGGAGAGCACGACGATCGTCGTCCGCGCATCCGCCGTGTCCATGAAGCGCCCGAGCATCCGGTCGGCGAGAACGTAGACCGCGTCGACGGCGGCTCCCCAGCGGCGCTGGTCCGCGGCGAGCCTGCCGCCGAGCCCCTCGACCCGCCACAGGTGCCCGAACAGGTGGCTGATCGTGTCGGTCGCCTCGACGTAGGCCAGGAGCAGGTCCGGCCGATCGGTCTTCCACAGGTGGCGGGAGAGGCGGTCGACCGCGATCGCGGTCGACCAGGCCCACAGGAAGTGGGCGGCCGGGTCCTCGAAGTCCGGTCGTTCCGGGAGGGTCGCGGGGTCGATCTCGACGAACGGCCGGAGGCCGGCCGGGTCGATCCCGCGGACATCCGGCAGGAAGCGCAGGACCTCGTCCAGCCGATCCGGCGGCCAGGCGAGCCCGTGGAGGCCGGCCGCGGCCCCGGTTTCCTCGTGGAGGAAGTGGTACCCGAACCGGTCCGAGACGAGGACCCCCCGCACCGGTTCGGCTGGCCAGGTCGCCCACCAGGCGACGACCGCCACGCGGCGGCCGGCATCGCTTGCCCGGTTCCACAGCGCCGGTTCCCGGCGGGCGACCGAGGGGATCGGCACCTCGCGGCCCGTCTCCCGGTCGAGGACGACGAAGTCGGTGATCCCGTGCCGCGCCGGCTCGTACCCGGTCGCAACGGTCGTCCAGATCCTCGGGCTCAACATCGGCTCGAGGGTGGCGAGGTCGCCGAAGGCGCCCTCCTCGATCAGCCGGGCGAAGTGCGGGAGCCGGCCCTCGTCGACGAGGATCCGGACGGCCTCCGGGTCCATCCCGTCGAACCCGAGCACGACGACCCGGCCCAAACCCGGGGAGGGGGGGGCTCCACCGCACCCGGCGACGAGCAGCCCGGCGAGGCAGATGGCGGCGATGGCGGCGATGAGGCGCATCGGGACCCATCGTCCCACGAAACGGACCCGCGGTCAGGGCCCGCCTACTCCTCGACGTAGACGCGGGTGTCCTCGGGGATGCCGTGGAGGTTGATCGTGCGGCGGCGGTCCTGGTCGACGAGCATCTCGTTGATCTGCCCGTTCGGGAGCAGCTCGCCCCGCAGGTAGCACTCGAAGTGGAAGCGGCAGAACCCCTCGGCGTGGACCGGTTCCTGGCAGCGGAGGGTACCGCCGAGGCTGGTGCGGAAGCGGCAGGTCTCGGTCGCCATCTCTCGCCTCCCGGGAAAGGAGACGCAAGATAGCACACCCGCCACCGGGGCGGGTGTATCCTGCCGCCATGGAACCATTCCCCCCGGGGCGCCGGCGTCGTCGCGGCGCGTTCGTACCGATCTCCCGGGTGCCCCTTCCCCCCGGGGCGCCGGCCGGGTTGCGCCACGCGCTGCGCCTCGCCCGGCTCAGGGAAGCCCTCGGTCCGGCACTGGGACCGCTGGTTCGAGACTGGCGTCACCACGGCGACGAGGTCGTGCTCGTTCTCGCGGATTCGTCCCGGTTCGCCCGGCTTGTCGCGGGGATGGAGGCGGAGCTTCGCGCGGCGGTATCCCGGGCCCTCGGACGGGAGATCGTCCGGGTTGCCGTTCGTTCCGCGCCGATTGACAGCACCCCGGAGGAACGGTAGATACCCCGTTGCATCCCCGGCAGTTCCGGGCGAACGGGCGGAGTGCGGCCCGGGAGGACCACGACGGATGGACGCTTCCCTGACCGGCCCCGGGGAGGGGCGTCGCGCGGGCAGCCGCGTGCCGATGATCGAGATCCGGGACCTGCGCAAGGTCTACGGCCAGCACGAGGCGCTGCGCGGCATCTCCTTCACCGTCTACCGGGGCGAGATCCTCGGCTTCCTCGGTCCCAACGGGGCGGGGAAGTCGACGACGATGAAGATCATGACCGGCCTGACGCCGCCGACGGCCGGGTCGGCGCGGCTGGCCGGGTACGACGTCCTGGACGAACCCCTCGAGGTCCGGCGCCGGATCGGGTACCTGCCGGAGGTTCCGCCCCTCTACCCGGAGATGGTGGTGACCGACTACCTGTCGTTCGCCGCCGAGATCCGGGGGGTTCCGCGCTCGCGCCGCCGGGCGGCGATCGACGCGGCGGTCGAGCGCTGCGGCCTCGGGGAGGTGCGGAAGCGCCTGGTGGGCAACCTCTCCAAGGGATATCGCCAGCGCGTCGGTCTCGCCCAGGCGGTGATCCACGACCCGGAAATCCTGATCCTCGACGAGCCGACCGTCGGGCTCGACCCGACGCAGGTGATCGAGATCCGCTCGATCGTCCGGGAGATCGGCCGCGAGCGGACGGTGATCCTCTCGAGCCACATTCTCCCGGAGGTCCAGGCGACCTGCCACCGGGTGGTGATCATCAACCGGGGAGCGGTCGTCGCGGAGGGCGACATCGAGACGCTGCTCTCCCGGGGCGGGCGGAGCGTCGTGGCCCGGCTTCGCCGGCCTCCCGCCGACCCGGGCGAGCTGGCCGGGCTGCCGGGAGTCGAGCAGGCCGTGCCCCTCGAGGCGGACCGGTGGCGCCTCGTGGTGGAGCCGGACCCGGACACCCGGGAGCGCCTGGTACGGGAGCTGGCCACCGGGCCGTGGGGGCTCCTCGAGGTGATGCCGGAGATGACCACCCTCGAGGAGGTGTTCCGCGAGGTCGTGCTCAAGGAGGAGGCCCCCCGATGAGATTCGTCTGGGCGCTCTTCAAGCGGGAGGTGAAGTCGTACTTCGTCTCCCCGATCGCCTACACCGCGATCGCCGGGTTCCTGGCGATCCAGGGCGTGCTGTTCATGGCCGCGCTCTCCCAGTACCAGCGGCTGGTGATCAGGGCGGCGACGAACCCGCTCCTCCAGGTCCCCGGGGCGGAGGCGATCGTCCGCAGCATGTTCGGCTCGGACGTGATCTGGGCCCTGCTGCTCATCGTGCCCCTGCTGACGATGCGGCTCCTCGCCGAGGAACGGAAGCAGCATACCGCCGAGCTCCTGTTGACCGCCCCGATGACCACCCGGCAGCTGGTCCTCGGGAAGTTCCTCGGGTCGACCTTCGTGCTGCTCGTCATGCTGCTGCTCGCGGGCTGGATGCCGATGCTCCTCCGGGCCTGGGGAGATGCCGACCCCGCGCCGATCATCACGGGGTACCTCGGGGCGCTGCTCTACGGGATGCTGCTCCTGTCGATCGGGCTGCTCGCCTCGAGCCTGACCGACAGCACGTTCCTCGCCGCGTTCCTGGCGCTCGTCTTCGTCGTCGTCCTCAACGTGGCGGGAAACATGGCCTCCCAGGTGCCGGTGATCGGGCAGAACCTCCAGCAGCTGACCCCCACCGCCAACCTCGGCCGCCTGGCCCAGGGCGTGATCGATTCCCAGGCGGTGATCTACTTCCTCTCGACGACCGCGTTCGTCCTCGACCTGACCGCCCGGGTCGTCGACAGCCAGCGGTGGAGGTGAGCCGATGAAGAAACTCGGGTTCCTCGCCTGGCCGCTCGGCCTCTCGCTCCTCGTCGTCGGGGCGGGTTGGGCGTCCCTCGCTCCCCGGGCGCTGCCCTGGCTCTACCGCGGCGCCCTGGTCGCCGGGCTGGTCCTGGCGGCGATCGGGCTGTGGGCCCGCCGGGAGACCCTGTTCGCTCCGGGCGGCGGCAAGAAGGTGCGCCTCGGCGCGAGCGCGATGGCCGGCACCGGGATGGCCCTGGTCATCCTGTTGCTGGTCAACTTTGCCGCCGCCCGGTACCGCGACCAGTGGGACCTGACCCGCACCCGCGCCTTCACGCTGCACCCGGTCACGCTGCGCGTCCTCGAGAAGATCGAGGACCCGGTGGACGTCTACGCCTTCTTCCCGGCGAGTGACCCGCTGACCGTCCGCACCGTGCGCGAACTCTACGAGCTGTTCGCCTACCACCAGCCGCTCCTGAAGGTCGAGGTCGTCGATCCGAACCGGAGGCCGGACCTCGTGGAGAAGGCCGGGGTCACCGGGACGAACGTGACGGTGGTCCTCTGCGGCGACCGGAAGGTGGTCTTTCCCGGGTACGACGAGGCGGACCTGGCGGCGGCGCTCCTCGAGGTGACCCGGAAGGAGCCGAAGAAGGTCTACTGGGTGATCGGCCACGGGGAGCGGCAGATCGACGTTCCAGGGGGGCGCGGCTACCAGCGGTTCCGGCAGGAGCTGAAAAAGGAGTACTACCGCCTCGAGACCCTCTCCCTGGGAGCCGGCGAGGAGGTGCCGGCCGATGCCTCGCTGGTCGTCTTCGCCGATCCCGGGAGGTCCCTCTCCCCGGTGGAGGCGGCGATCTACGATCGCTGGCTGCGCCGGGGGGGGCGCGCGCTGGTCCTGGTCGACGTCGACTTCGCCCAGCGGGCGGACGAGGCGAACCGGATGGCCGCCCTGCTCGACCGGTGGGGCCTGCGGCCGTTCCCGGGGCTCGTGTTCGACCCGCGTTCGCGGACCGGCGAGCAGGACCCGCGGATCGTCGTCGGCGACGTGTTCGGCAAGCATCCCGCGGTCTCCTCCCTCGAGGGAAGCCTCGCCATCTTCCCGTTCGCGCGGCCGGTGGAGTTCTTCGAGGTCCCGGACGACCGGCAGATCTTCCACCACGTCCTCGTCCGGGTCGGGCCCGACCCGGAGGGGAAGGGCCGGGATCCGTACGTCGACACGAACCTCGCCCGGGCCGAGGGGAGCACCACCCTCGACGAGGATGCCCGGCGGGCCTGGGGCGGCAGGCCGATCAACCTCGTGGTCGCCGCCTTCCGCAAGTTCGAGCCGCCGCCGGGCTCGCGTCTCGCCGGCCGCGAGGCCCGGGTGGTCTGCGCCGGGGACGCCGACTTCCTCGACGACGAGAACTTCGACCGGCAGGCCAACCGCGAGCTGGCGATGAACCTGGTCCACTGGCTGACCGGCGAGGAGCTGCTGATCCGGCGGGAGGGCGAGAAGAAGCTGGCGAAGCTGGCGATGAAGATCGAGCCGGAGCAGTGGCGTTTCGCGTTCGCGATGGTCCTGACCCTGCCGATCGCGATCTTCCTCGCCGGCTGGGTCGTCTGGTTCCTCAGGAGGTCCAAGTGAGGTCGCGCGGGTTCCTCTTCGGTCTCGTCGTGCTCGTCATCCTCGGCCTGTTCGCCTGGCACGAGGTGCGGAAGGACCGGGAGACCGGGAAGCTGGGAACGAACCAGGAGATCTTCCCCTACGCCGCGTCCCGGGTACAGGAGTTCCGGGTCGTCTTCGACGGAACGACGACCGTGGTCCTCCGCCGCGGTGACGACCGGTCCTGGCAGGTGGTCGAGGGGCCGGAAGGGACCGATCCATCTTTCGCCGCCGACTTCCTCGGGGCCTGGAGCCGCATCCGCTACCTCGATACCGTGGAGGAGGAACCGGCGGAGGAGTCCCTCTCCCGGTACGGCCTGCGGCCCCCCCGCCTCCTCGTCGAGGCCCGGCTTGCCCCCGACGCGGAGGGCAAGCTCCCCGAGCGGCAGCCGCGGCTGGAGCTGGGGGGAGCGGCGCCGCTCCAACCCTCCGTCTACGCGCGGGTGGACGGTTTTCCCCGGGTCGTGCTCGTCAGCCCGTCGGCCAGCGATCTCTACGAGGGGGTCGGCCGGGAACTGATCGGGCAGGAGCCGGTGGAGCTGCCGGACGTGCGGACGGCACCCGGGGAGGGCGGCCCCCACTGACCGGTCAGCGGTCGTCGCCTCCTCCGACCATCGGGGCCGGCTCCGGGAGCGGCGGCACGGGCACCGGGTGACGGACCGGGGCGATCGGTCCGAGGGTGGCCGGTGGCGGCTCCCGCTCGTCGGTGTCCTTCACCGTGAAGAGGACCGTTCGCTCGAGGGGGGTCCCGCCGCTGCCGGCGCGGGCGAGGAAGCGGATCCTCCATTCCCCGGGGGGCAGCGACCCCGCCGGCAGGTCCCAGGCCCGCGGCCCCCGGGCGTCGTCCAGGTGTCCCGGGCGACCCCACGGGCTCCACGTTCCCCCCGGGGTGGCCCGCCGTTCGAACGACCAGTCGAGGCCCACCGGCACGTCGTCCGTCCCGGCCGGACCGGCCACGCCCAGGAACAGGCGGAACGGATCCCGGGGACCGAGGACGCGCTCCACCCGGGGCACGTAGACCACCTCGCCCCACCGGAAGGGCCACGTCGCGGAGGTCTCGGGGGCCGGTGCCCGGGCAAGGAACCGGCACAGCACCGGGCCAGTGACCGCCGGCGTTCCCGGGCCCGGAGGAGGCACCTCCAGGTGCCCCGTGGCGGTGGCGGCCCCACCGCCACGGCGGTCGAGGATCACGCCGGTGACCTCCCAGGCCCCGGGCGGCACGGCCCGGATCGCCTGGAAGAGGAGCCAGGGGGCGGAAGGATCGGGGGCGGGTTCCCCGACGAACGCCTCGTCCGGCACCTCGATGGCGCCACCGGGATTCCCCTTCGCCGGGCGAAGCATCGCGCTGGCCGCGAACCGGTCGGCGAGGCCGGTGGCCGTGCCGTCCCAGGGGGGCACCAGGTCCTCCCGGCGGATGGCCAGGGTGATCGCGACGAGGTGGCGGCCGTCCCCGGTGGCGACCGGGTGGAACGAGATCGCCCCGCGGCACGTGCCGAGGAACTGCTCCGCCTCCACGACCCGGCGCATCAGCTCCCGCTCGCTCGGAATCTCCTGGAGGGCGGCCAGGTCCATCGCGATTCCGAGGTTGCCGTCCTCCCACGGCACCAGTTCGAACAGGCGGGCCCAGGCCGTGTCCGGGTCCTGCCGCCGGGGAAACGGGTCGGTGATGTCGAAGTAGGGCGTGTTGAACCGGGGTTCCCGGGTCAGGTGCCAGTCCCCGTCCCCGGTCCGGACGAACGCGACCACGTAGTAGGCGGAATTCGCCGCCCGCCGGAGCCCGTGGTAGACCCAGCGGAGGAGACCCCGCCCCACCGTGCCCTCCTCCCGGTGGTCGTAGTTCTCGTCCCGCTCGATGTCGGTGGGTGGACCGAGGAGGATGTAGATCTTTCCCCGATCGGTCTTCCAGCCGGGCAGGGGCGTGTCGTCGAAGAGCCGGTTGGCCTCCCGCACGCGGTGCCAGAAGAGCAGGCGAAACTCGTTCTCCGGCGTCTCCGGGACGGGATCGCGGCGTTCCCAGAATCGCCGGATGAAGGCGATCCGCTCCTCGCGGGTCTTCAGTTTTCTCCAGAGCTTCGCTTCTCCTCGCGTCATCAGGTAGCGGACGGGGCCCCTGGCCCACTCGCGGACCGGGTCCCGGGCCCGGCGTTTCCCCCGCGCGGGGGCCGGGGCCACCAGCACCAGGACGAGCAGGGCGAGGAAGAGGGCGGGCAGCGGCCCGCGCCGGTTTGACCGGTCGGGAAGCACGGGCCTAGGATAACTCCCACCGGCGGGATCCGCCGGGAGATCCTGGTCGCGTCGCGATCCGAGGGAGTGATCCATGCCGTCCATGCACCGCGCCGGCCGCCGGCCGGGTCTTCCTTGCCTGCCGTTCCTGCTCGTCGTCGTCATCGTTGCCGCCGTCGCCTGCGGGGGAGGGCAGGGGCTTCCGGGGAAGACCCCGGACGAGAAGGCGATCGCCGCCGCCGAGCTCGGTATCAACGGGGCCGACGAGAACATCCCGGTGCTCCTCCACGCGGTGGAGACCGAGCCCGAGCTGGTCCAGACCTCGGCGATCGTCGCCCTCGGTCGAATCGGGACGCCGGCGGCCGTGGAGGCGCTGGGCAAGCTGTCGAACCACGAGGCGCGGCGCATTCGCCTGGCGGTGGCCCAGGCGCTCCAGGACGTGCTGCCGGAGGCGTACCCGGAGGCGGCGAAGGTGCTGGTCGAGATGGGGAAGCACTGCCTGCCCAGGGGACCGGGCAAGGACCCGGACCGGGAGATCCGGCGGGCGGTCGTCACGTCCCTGGCGGTCGTCCAGCAGCCGATCGGCCTCGACTATCTCCTCGACCGGCTGCGGAACGACTACGACGAGAACGTCCGCAACACCGCGGTCAAGACCCTGGGGCGTCTGAAGGATCCGCGGGCCGTGGACGTCCTGATCGACGTCTTCCACACCGACAACACCCACAACCAGGCCTGGGCGATCGAGTCCCTCGGGGAGATCGGCGATCCACGGGCGATTCCCACGGTCAAGGAAGCCCTGGACATCGACGTGACCTACGACGCGATCGTTCGGGGCAAGGCCGCGTGGGCCCTGATGCAGCTCGCCGGCAAGGACGCGATCCCCGTCCTCGAGGAGGCCCTGGCGAAGGAGCCCGACGACATGGCCGCCGTGCGGATGGCCCACGCGCTGGCGAAGCTCGGCGTCAAGGAGGCGATCCCGGTCCTCGAGGACCGGCTGCTCCACGCGGAGCGGGAGTTCGCCCGCGCCGAGGCGGCCCGGGCACTCAAGGAGGTGGGCCGGAAGGAAAGTTTCGCGGTCGTCGACCGCGCGTTCCGCGAGGACCGGTCCGGCCTGGTCAAGAAGGAGGCCGGGCAGGCGGCGCTCGCGCTGATCAGGAAATACCACCTGGAACCGGGGAAGCAGGAAGCCGGTTCCGGCGAGGAATCCCGCTGATCGTTCCCGCTGGCCCGGGCGGGAACGAGGAGGAGAGACGCCGATGTCGATCTGGGGGCGCAAGGAGCCCGAGGAGGAGCAGAGCCCGGTGATCATGACCGGGGAGTCCGGCAGCGAGGCCCGGACCGCCGCCGAGCGGCCGGCGACGAAAGGAGCGGCGATGGAGACCCGGAAGGCGATCATCGGTCCCTCGATCCAGGTGAAGGGGGAGCTGATCGGGAAGGAAGACCTCGTGATCGAGGGGAAGGTCGAGGGCGTGGTTCGCCTGCGGGATCACCACCTCGTGATCGGGAAGACCGCGGTCATCGAGGCCACCCTCGAGGCGAAGTCGATCCGCATCGAGGGGACCGTGCGGGGTGACGTGGTGGCGGGAGAGCGGGTCGAGCTGGCCAGCGGCAGCACCCTGACGGGAGACATCGTTGCTCCCCGGATCTCCATCGCCGACGGCGCGCGGTTCAAGGGCAGCGTCGACATGGACCGTTCCGGCGCCGGCAAGGCCGAGCAGTCGGCGAAGAAGAAGGGGGCCGTCAGCACGCTTCCTCCCGGCAAGGAACCCGGGGCCGGCGCCCAGGCGCGCCCCGGTTCCTGACGCGCGGGCGGCAGGCCGCCGCCGGCGATGGGCCTGTTCGGCTGGTGGTCGAGGCGCCCCGAGGGGGGCGGGGAAGATCCCGCCCCGCCCGAGCCCCGGCTCGGTCCCTCGGGTCCCCTCGCCCGGATCCTCGCGGCCGCCGGGGAGGTCGTGGAGGCGGGGGGGAGGCAGCCCCGGGCGCTCCTGGTGGGTCCCCCCTCCGGCCGCACGATCGAGACGCTGGCCGGCGCCGGTTTCCGGGTGACGGTCGACGGCGAACCCGAGCCCCGACCTCCCCTCGAGTACCGGGACGGGGAGTTCGACCTGGTCCTCGCCTTCGACCTGCCGGACGGCCTTGCCGACGAGGACCTGGCGCCGCTCCTCGCCGAGTGGAGCCGCGTCCTCCGGCGCGGGGGCACCCTCTGGTTCCTCGCCGCGTGTGGCGGGGAGGAGGCGGTCCCGCTCCGCCGCTGGGACCTGTGGCCGGATGGCAGCCTCTCGTCCCGCGAGGTCCTGCGGCGCGTGGACCGCACCTGCCGCCGGCGCTCGAACCGCGACCTGGAACGGCTTGCGCGGCCCCTGGGGGGCGCTGAGATTACCCTCCGAAGGGATGGTCTCCGGGAGATCGTCTGCCGTCGCAGGACCTGACCTCCCGGGGACTTCCTCCGAGGAGGTTCCGCATGCGGCGGCTGGCCCTGGTCGTTCTCGCGTTCTCCCTGCTGTCGGTTCTCTTCCTGCCGGCCGGGGCGCTTCCCCCGGACCGGCCCGGGGACGTCCGGCTCGAGCTGGTGGACGGTCCGTGGACCGTCCACCCCGTCGAGCCCGCCGACCTGCTCGCCGACGGCGAGCCCCGGGTCGTCCTGGTCCGCGTGGAAGGACGGGTGACCCCCGCCTTCCTGGCCCGTCTCGACGCCGCGGGGGTGCACGTCCTGGAACCGTTCGTCGGGCGGGTGTTGACCGCGCGGCTGGAACCGGCCGCGGTCCGCCTGCCGCGGTCCCTGCGGGATCGGGTCACCTTTTTCCCGCTGCCACCGGCGGAGCGGCGTCTCGCCCCCCTCGGGCGGCGAAACGTCCGCCGGGCCCTCGGCGAGCTCCTCACCCCGAGCGGAACGACGAGCCGCGTGCGGCTGCGCGCGTTCCCCGGGGGGGACCTGGCAGCCCTTCGCTCCCGGGTCGAGGAGATGGGCGGCCGGGTGGTCGAGGAACTGCCGGACGGGGCGGTGATCGAGGTCCAGGATTCGCTCCTTCCCCGGATCGCCGCGTGGAACGAGGTCGCGTGGATCGGTCCGCCGCCCGCCCGGAGGGTGCCCTTGAACGACAGGAGCCGGGCGGTGGTCCACGCGACGGAGCTGGCGAGTGCTCCCTACGGGCTCGACGGGAGCGGCCAGGTCGCCGGGATCTGGGACGTCGGGCCGATCAGCCCGGATCACCCGGACTTCGGCGACCGGGTGACGTGGCCCGCGGGGGAGGGAACGCCCCACTGCGCGAACTGCGATCACCCGACCCACGTGGCGGGCACGATGGTCGGCGACGGGAGCCAGAGCGCCGCCGAGGGGTACGCGGACCGGCAGTACCGGGGGATGGCGCCGGCCGCGCGGATCGTTTCGTACGATTACAACGGGATCCTCTCGGCGGAGTACTCGACCGCGTTCCGGGACCACGGGGTCCGGGTGGCCAACAACTCGTGGGGTGCCTGCATCGACCCGGACGAGGCGGGCTGCTATGGCTGCGAGGGGTTCGGTTCGTACACCGACGAGGCGCGGAGCTTCGACAACACGGTGCAGTCCCTGCGGTCGATGCTGGTCGTCTTCGCCGCGGGCAACGAGCGGAACGATGACATCTGCGGCTTCTCGACGGAACGCCCCTACCTGAACTGGACCTCCCTGACGCCGCCGTCGACGGCCAAGAACGTGGTCACGGTGGGAGCCGTCTGGTCCGACGGGGAGTCGATGACGACCTTCTCGTCGTGGGGACCGACCCGGGACGGCCGACTGAAGCCCGACCTGGTGGCGGACGGCCAGTGGGTCACGTCCTGCGATGATCCCGACGGCTACACGACGATGGCCGGGACGTCGATGGCCTCCCCGGCGGTCGCCGGGGCCGCCCTGCTGCTCCGCCAGGCGATCGTGGAGGATGGCACCACGGAGCCCTCCGCGGCCGCCCTCAAGGCCCTCCTGATCCACGGGGCCCGGGACATCGACGGGACCACGGGGACCGCGCCCGGGCCGGACTACGCGACGGGATGGGGCCTGCTGGACATCCGGCGCTCGGTGGACCTGTGGCGGGACGGCGCCCTCGAGGAGGGGACCGTCGAGGATGGCGGAGAGGTGACGTTCGAGCTCCCGGTCCCTGCCGATGCGACCGAGGTCCGGGTGACCCTGGCCTGGACCGATCCTCCCGCCTCCTCCCTGGCGGCCAGGAAGCTGGTCCACGACCTCGACCTCGTGGTCGTCGATCCCGCGGGGAACGTGCACTACCCCTGGACCCTCGACCCCGCCCACCCGGCCGCGCCGGCGGTCCGGACCGGACCGAACCGCGCGGACAACGTGGAGCAGGTGCTCGTCGACGACCCGGTGGCGGGGACCTGGACGGTCCGGGTCGGCGGAACGTCCATCCCGGCGGGCGAGCAGGCATTCGCCCTCGTGACGACGCCCGCGGGGGCCGAGGCGAATCCCCGGGAGCAGGGGTTCCGTCCGCTGGCTCCCGGGAACGGGAAGGAGTTCCGCGCGGACGACGCTCCACCCCGGTTCTCCTGGGCTCCCGGGGACTGGGACGAGTTCCGCGTGATCGTCCGGCGCGGAACGAAGAAGGTGCTCACCTCGGGCAAGCGCTGGTTGACCGGGACCTCCTGGACGCCGTCCGGCAAGGGATGGCAGCGGATCCTCCGGAAGCTGACGAAGGGGCAGTTGAACTGGGTCATCGAGGCCCGCGTCCGCGGGCAGAAGAAGGCCGGGGCGACCACCGAGGCCCGGAGCTTCTCCCTCGCACCCGTCGAGGTGCCGGTGATCGAGTCCCCGGAGAGCGGTTCCACCTGGGCGGCCACCGGGGCTCCTCCGACCTTCACCTGGGAAGGGGGCCAGGCCGGCACCTTCCGCGTGACGTGGTCGGCCAGCTCGTCGATGAAGGGAAAGAAGGCTTCCGGGAAGGGATACCATCTCTCGAGCACCACGTGGACGCCGTCGGCCGCCCAGTGGGCGAAGATGGCCAGGGTGGCCCGCAAGAAGGGGAACGGCTCGATCTGGGTCCAGGTGCTCTCCCGCGATGCCGCGCGGCGCAAGGCCGCGAGCACGCCGGTCCAGGTCCGCATCGGCGACGCCGGGAACTGAGCCGCGGTCTCGCTGGAGTGCGGCGGGGCCGGGCGCCTGCCCGGCCCCGCCCGTCCTTGCCCGGTCCCGTTCGCGGACCTACGTTCGCTCCGAGGAGGTACCGTCCATGGAGACCACCGCGCCCTCCCTGGTGCTCGCGGGCCGGCTCGAGGCGTTCTCCCTCGCCGACGTGCTGCAGCTCCTCGCCGCCGGCCGGCGCACGGGGATCCTGGCCGTCGAGCGGGAGGAGCCGCCCGAGCGGGCCGAGGTCGAGCTGGTCGATGGGCGGGTGATCCGGGCCGAGCGCAGCGGGGCTCCCGACCGGGTGGGGACGCTGCTCCTCGGCCGGGGCCGGCTCCGGCCCGAGCAGCTCGGGGCCGCCCTGGAGCGGCGGGCGGTCGCCTCGCGCCCCCTCGAGTCCGTCCTCCTCGAGATGGACGCCGTCGAGCCGGGCGACCTGGCCGAGGCCCTCGTCGAGCAGATCGAGGAGACGGTAGCCGCGATCCTGTCCTGGCGGGAGGGGGTGTTCCGCTTCCGTGGCGCCCTCGCCCCGGGTGCCGGTGATCCGCGGCCCCTCGCGGGGGTTGCCCTGGACACCCAGGAGATCCTTCTCGAGGCGGCACGGCGCCTCGACGAGTGGGGCACGAGGTCCGTGCACTGAGCGCGGGTCGAGGACCCCTTTTCGATCAGCGCTTCCGCTTCCGTGACGTTTCCCGGCGTTGCTGTGCGCGTTTCCACCGGGCACGCTTCCTTTCCTTCGCGGCCCGACGCCGGGCTTCCGCCCGGGGATCCCGGACGGGGGACTCCGGGGTCCGGGCCGGTGCCCGCCGCGGCGATGGCGGGACCGGGAGAGCGGGTTCCGGCGGGGGAGGATTCCCGGCGACGGCATCCCTCCGCCGGGGGAGGCGGGTCGGATCGACCGGCCCCGTGGTGGCCGGCACCTCGTCCCGGATCCCCTCCGGCCCGTGGACGTGGGGGGCACGCACCGGCCCCCCGGCCAGGGCGACCAGGTCGGAGACCACCTCGGCGACCGGGAGGGAGGCGACCGACCGCGGGATCCGGGCGAGCAGTCCCCGGTCCCGGGTGACGACCCGGACGGGGGTCCTTTCCCGGTGCAGGCGGGCCGCCTCGTGGACGATCCAGTCGTCGGCCTCCGCCGGGGGATCGACCCCGACCGAGCGGACCCGCTCCCCGGCAGGCGGTGCGGCCGGCCCGGGGCCGTCCCAGGCGACGACGACCCGGACGTGTCGGGCCTCCGCCCACGGCTCGAGGAGATCGAGAAGGCGGCGGCGTGCCTCCTCGCGCGTCGCGGGGTCGGCCAGCGCCTCGGGCGACCCGGCGAGCCGCACGAGCAGGTTCCAGCCGTCGATCAGCACGACGGCGTTCCGGGGGATTCCTTCCACGGCGGAATGTCCTACCATGAACGGGCCCGGGGCGCCCGGCGGCCCGGGAGAGGAGGTGCCGGGGTGGTGACGGACGCGGCAGGGCGCGGGGGCTTCCTCGTGGTGACGGTCGGGCACTCCGACCGGTCGACCGGGGAGCTGCTCGACCTCCTGCGCCTCCACGGGGTCGCCCTCGTCGCCGACGTCCGGTCGGCACCCTGGAGCCGTCGCCACCCGCAGCACAGCCGCCCCTCCCTCGAGCGCGCCCTGGCGGGGGCGGGGATCGGGTACGCCTGGCTCGGCGCCAGTCTCGGCGGTCTCCGGGAGGAGGGATACGAGGCCTGGCGGCGGACCGACGAGTACCGCCGGGGGCTCGACGAGCTCGTGTCGCTCGCCGGGCGGGGAACCGTGGCCGTGCTCTGCGCGGAACGGGACCCGGCCCATTGCCACCGCCGGTTCATCGCCGCGGACCTCCAGCGTCGGGGCGTCCGGGTGCGGCACGTCCTCGACCCGGACACGTTCCAGGACCTCGAGGTCTTCCTCCCGTTCTGACCGCGTCAGAGGCCCCAGTCGCGGGGATAGCGGAAGTCGATCCCGATCGTCCTGGCCTGGACCTTGCAAACCAGGGGCAGGGCGCGCTTGAACTGGGTCCGCCGCATCCGCTCGAGGATCGTCCGCCCGAGCTCCCGGTCGAGGCCGAGCCGATCGATCGCCTCGGCGGGGGGGACCCGCCGGTCGACGACCAGCCACAGGAGGCGGTCGGCGTCTTCGTACGTGAACCCCAGCTCGGCCTCGTCCGTCTGGCCGGGCCAGAGGTCCGCCGAGGGAGGCTTTCCGAGGATCTCCCCGGGGACGCCGAGGTGCTCGCCGAGCCGGCGCACCTGGCACTTGTAGAGGTCCCCCACCGGGTCCAGGTCCCAGGCCCCGTCGCCCCACCGGGTGGAGTACCCGAGCAGCAGCTCGGTCTTGTTGCTCGTGCCGACGACGAGGGCCCGTCGTGCCATCGCCCGGTCGTAGAGAAAGGCCATCCGGACACGGGCGGCGAGGTTCCCGCGGCGAAGCGGATCGTCGGCACCGAGGACCTCCCGGGCCGCCTCCACCGGGGCGGTCACGTCGAGGGTCTCCGCGGGGCACCCGGCGCGGTCGATCGCCAGGTCCGCGTGGGCCAGGCTCTCCGGGGAGCTGTCGCGGTGGGGCATCCGGAGGGCGAGGACGTTCTCCGCCCCGAGGGCCCGCGCGGTGAGCAGGAGGACCACGGCCGAGTCGAGGCCGCCCGAAACGCCGACGATGGCCCGGGAGAAGCCCGCCTTGGTGATCTCCTCGTGGAGGAAGGCCTCGAGCTGCCGGGTCAGCTCGGGAGGGTCCATCGGCAGGGGCACCGGGTCGTTCACGGCGTGTCCTCCGTGCGGCCGAGAATCCGGCCCAGCTCGCGGTGGACGAGCTCCGGCCGCTCGTCCCGGAGCAGCGGGTAGGCGAAGCGCATGTCGCGGGTTCGCTCCACCGGCACGTCGACGATCAGCAGCTCGGGGTCGATGTCGCGGGCCGAGGCGAGGAGGTTCCCGGCGGCGTCGGTGGCGAAGCTCCCCCCGCCGAACCCGAGGCCATCTTCGAACCCCGTCCGGTTCACGTAGCAGACGGGGAAGCCGTGGAACCGGGCGAGGGTCGTCAGGAGCTGGACCCAGGTGTCGATGGAGAGGTTGTGGCGGCCCACGCCGAGCCCGCGCAGCGGGCTCGCGGAGAGAACGAAGACCAGGGTGGCCCCCTCGAGGGCGAGCAGCGTGGCCGCGGAGGGGTGCCAGGCGTCCTCGCAGATCAGCAGGCCCGCCCGGCCGAAGGGCGTGGGGAACGTGCGGATCCGGTCGCCCCGGGCGAAGTCCATGCCCTCGCGGAACATGCCGTAGGTGGGCAGGTAGCACTTGCGGTGGACGTGGCGGAGCTCTCCCCCCTCGAACCAGGCGGCCACGTTGTAGAAAAGGTGGTGGGACGACTCCTCGACCAGCCCGATGGCGAACGGGATCCGGCGCGAGGCGGCCGCGAGCCGCTCGATCTCCGGGCCGGGCCTGTCCAGGCGCAGGGCGACCTCGGGGACCAGGTCGCCGAGACGGTAGCCGGTGAGGAACAGCTCCGGCAGGAGGGCGAGAGCCGCCCCCCGGCGCGCGGCCTCGTCGAGCAGCGTCACGGTCCGCTCGAGGTTCGTCGCCACGTCCCCGAGGCGGGGGGTGTCCTGGACCAGCGCGACCTTCACGGGCGTCCTCCGTCCCGGCGGGGATCGCAAGGATAGCCCGTCCGGCGGGGCGGGGGAAGGATGCCCCTCCCGGGACTCGGGGTAAACTCCTCCCGCGCAGGCAAGGAGGGACGAGGATGGCTGCGATCCGGTACCCGGCGGTGGCAGGAGCCTTCTACCCCGCCGACCCGCGGCGGGTCGCCGCGATGCTCTCCGAGCTGGTCGTTCCCGCGCCGGACCCCGTGCCGGCGGCCGGCGTGATGGTCCCCCACGCCGGCTGGATCTTCTCCGGTCGCTGTGCCGGCGCGACCATCGGGAAGGTCGCCGTGCCCCCGACGGTCGTCCTCCTCGGCCCGAATCACACGGGGATGGGGGCTCCCCTCGCGGCCGCGCCGGAGGACGCCTGGATGACGCCGGCGGGGAAGGCGAACATCGACCGTGCGTTTCTCGCCGACCTGGTTCGGCATGACCCCGAGGTCTCCCTTGACGCCGCGGCGCACCGGCGGGAGCACTGCCTCGAGGTGGAGGTGCCGCTCCTGCTGGCCCGGCGGCCCGACGTCAGGATCGCCCCGATCGTCGTCGGAACCCACGATCCGGGGGCCCTCGAGCGTCTCGGGCGGGCCCTCGCCGCGGTGGTGGCGGAGCGGGAACCACGCCCCCTGCTGCTCGTCTCCTCGGACATGACGCACTACGAGCCGGCGGAGGTCGCGCGGGCAAGGGACCTTCCCGTCCTCGAGCGCCTGGCGGCGTGCGACCCGGACGGGGTGCTGGCCGAGGTGGCGCGGCGGGGGGTCACCATGTGTGGGGTCGCCCCGGCGGTTGCCGTCCTCCACGCGCTCCGCGACCTCGGCTGCGCCGGCGGCGAACTCGTCTGCTACACCCACTCCGGCGAGGTCACCGGTGACGACCGGGAGGTGGTCGCCTACGCCGGGATGATCTTCCGTTGAGGGGGCGGTCGGTGCCACCCGGATCCGTGCGTCGGCGACGGGCCGCCCCGGTCGCCCGGGGTCCGTTCCCCGGGCTGGTCCTGCTCCTCCTGTTCTTCGCCGGGATCGCGTCGCCCGCCCGGGCGGCGGGGAACGGGACCCTCCCGGGGGCCGGCGGCCGCCTCGCCGGGATCGACCTCCTCCTGGCCGACGAGAGCCTCTACGAGGACGGGACGTGGGTCTTTCGCGGGAACGTCGAGATCCACGCCGGCCCGGTCCGGATCCTCGCCGACGAGGTGCGCGGGCGGGAAGAGGAAGGGGGAAAGGGGCTCGTCGAGGCGACGGGCAACGTCGTGCTGACGATTCCCGGGGCCGTCCTGTCCGGGTCCCGGCTGGCGTGGCGGCTGGACAGCGCGACCGGGCGCATCGAGGACGTCGTCGGTTACCTGGAGAAGGCCGGGGCGATTCTCCGGGCGAAGGTGGTGGAGAAGATCGACGCGGAGCGGCTCCGCGTCGAGGACGCGGTCTTCACCACCTGCACGCAGCCGGTTCCGTACTGGTCGTTCCGCATCCACCGGGGAACGTTCCACCTGGGGGAGTACGCCTACCTGCACTCCGTCGCCTTCAAGGCGGGACGGGTGCCGGTCTTCTGGAGCCCGTACCTCGTCTGGCCGATCAAGACCGACCGGGCCTCGGGACTGCTCTTTCCCGAGTTCCACAGCTCGGACAAGCTGGGGGAGTCCCTGTCGATCCCGTTCTACTGGGCCTTCGCGGACAACGCGGACGTCACCTTCACCCTCGACACGCACTCGCGCGTCGGCCTCGCCCTCGGGGCCGAGCTCCGGTGGCTGCCGACGTGGAAGGGACGGGCACGGGGGCGGGGATACTGGATCGACGACCGCGTGCGGCATCGCACCCGGTACAGCTTCGAGTGGAAGCAGCGGCAGAGGCTTCCCTGGGACGTGGACCTGCGCGCGGACATCCAGGTGATCTCCGACTTCGACTACGTCACCGACTACGAGACCGACCTGGTGCGGGCCGCGCTGCCCCAGACGCTCTCGACGGTCGACCTGACCCGCCACTGGTCCTGGTACTCGCTCTCCCTGCGGATGCGGCGCCACAAGCAGTACTTCGTCGGCGGGATCGGCCTCGTGAAGTTCCTCACCGGCCAGGTCGTCAACGACATCCTCCCCGAGCTGGAATGGCGGGCGCGGAACCATCGCCTGGGCCACTCGCCCTTCTTCCTCTCCTTCGAGGGGTCGGTGGTCCGCTTCCGGAAGAAGATCCTGGTTCCGCCGGAGGGGCGGTTCGGCGTCGGCAGCGAGGACGACCTGGTGACCGACCGGGACGATGCCTGGACCCGGCTCGACTTCGCGCCCCGGCTGACCGTGCCGCTGCTCAAGTCCCCGTGGGCGGACCTCTCCCTGCGCGCGGGGTGGCGCGGCACCTGGTACTCGGCGCGCCGGGATCCCGCGGACCCGGAGGCGATCACGTCGCGGGGCCTGACCCGGGTGCTCTGGGATGCCGGCTTCACCTTCAGCGGCCCCCGCTTCCAGCGGATCTTCGAGACGCCGGGCTGGGGGTACACGCCCCGGCTCAAGCACGTGATCGAGCCGTTCCTGGCCTACTCGTGGCGGCCGGAGGCCGGGATCGAGCGGGGCGAGATCCCCGTGGTCGACGAGGTCGACACCGTGCCGGGCAGGCTCTCCGACCTGACCTGGGGAATCCGCCAGCGCCTCTACGCGCTGCGCCCCCCCCGCTCGGGGCGCGTGGTCGGGATCGCCTCGGTCCGGGAGACGAGCTTCGACGAGATCGAGAAGGAGGAGGAACGGGACCGGAAGCGGCGGGAGGGAAGGGCCCGGGAGCCGGGGTTCGAGGAGGAGATCGCGGTGGAGAACCGCCTCGGTCCGGTCGAGATCGCCAGCCTGGAGATCTACCAGAGCTACTCCTTCGTCCGGGACCTCAACCGGGTGTGGGCGGTGCTCGTCGATCCGCTGACGGGGCAGGTGGAGAAGGACCCGCGCACCGGCCGTCCCCGTACCGTGCTGGCGGGGACCCGCGCGGTCTCCCCGGTGACCGTGCGCCTGCGGTTCAACCCCGACGAAGAACACGTGGTGACCGCGAGCTACGTGTTCGACCCGGCGAACTCCGTGCTGACGGAGACGTCGGTCTCGGCGCTCTTCCGCCTCGCCCGTGGCGGCTACTTCAACGGGTCGTGGTACCGGAGGCAACCGGCGAATCCCGCCTTCTCCGACCCGACGAGCTTCCTGCGCGCCCGCTTCGGGATGATCGCCCCGTCGCGCCGTTTCGGTCTCGAGGTCGACTGGGACTACGACCTCGAGGCCGGCAGCCTGGACCACCAGGGATACCGGGTCCGGTACGCCACCCAGTGCTGCACGTTTCGCCTCGGGTACGATCGCCGGGACTTCGTCGACAACTCCCGGAGGGAGTTCATGCTGACGGTGGACCTGGCCGGCATCGGCCGCCTCCTCGACCTCCGCCAGTCCCAGCACCGCTGAGGCGGATGGAGTATCCTCCCGCTCCATGGACCGCCCGGGAGAGGAACGGCTCGACGTGCGTCCCCTCGTGCTGGGTTCGGGGGGACTGGTCGGCGGCGCCGTCGCGGCGCTGCTCGAGGCGCGGTGTCCCCACACGGTCGCGGCGACGCGGGCGGAACTGGACCTCACCGACCGGTGGCGGCTGGAGGCCGAGCTCGAGCGCCTGGCCCCGACCGTGGTCGTCAACTGTGCCGCGATCGCCGACCTGGAGGCCTGCGAGGAGGACCCGGAGGAGGCCCACCGGGTCAACGCCGAGGGTCCCGCGAACCTCGCCCGGGCCTGCCGCAACTGCGGGATCCGGCTGATCCACCTCTCGACCGACTACGTTTTCGACGGGCAGAAGGACGGGGAGTACGCGGAGGACGATCCGCCCGCCCCTCTCGGCGTCTACGGGAGGACCAAGCTGCTCGGCGAGATGGGGGTGCTCGAGGAACTGGTCGACGCGGTCGTCCTCCGGGTTTCCTTCGTTCACGGTCCCGGGCGGCCGACCTTCCTGGACCGGTTGGCCCGGGAGCTCCGGGCGGGGCGGACGGTCCCGGCAGTGGACGGCTGGCGGACGCGACCGACGTTCAACACCGAGATCGCCCGCGCGATCGAGCTCCTGCTGGACGCGGACGTGACCGGTGTCCTCCACTTCGCCAACCGGCCGGCCGTGACCCGGCTCGAGTTCGCCCGGGAGGTCGCCCGGCTGACCGGGGCCGACCCGGGCCTGGTCGTCCCCGTGGACCCGGCGTCCCTGGGCCTCGCGGCGCCGCGGCCCCGGGCTTCCGTGCTCTCGACCGGCCTGTGGGAACGGACCTTCGGGGAGGCACCCGCCGACTGGCGGTTCCTCGCCCGGGACTACCTGGGAGGTGTCCCGTGAGGGTCCTCCTGACCGGGGCGACGGGGTTCCTCGGCGAACGGGTCGCCGCGGCCCTCCTGGCCGCGGGGCACGACGTGGTCGCCCTGGCGCGGGAGCCGGCCCGGGCGCCGCGGGGGACCACGCCCCTGCGAGGGGACCTGCTCGACGGCGAGAGCCTCGCGCGGGCCGTGCGCGGTGTCGACGCGGTCGTCCACGTGGCGGCGCTGGTCAAGCGATGGGTCCGGGACCGGACCCTCTTCGACCGGGTCAACGTCGAGGCTTCCCAGCAGCTGCTCGACCTCGCCCTCGCCGCCGGCGTTCCCCGGTTCCTCTACTGCTCGTCGTTCATGGCGCTCGGACCGACCGACGGCTTCGTCGGCGACGAGGACACGGAGCACCCGGGGGATCCGCGGAACGACTACGAGCGCACCAAGCTGGTCTCCGACCGCCGGATGCGGGAACGCCAGCGCCGCGGGGACCCGGTGGTGATCCTCTACCCGGGCGTCGTCTACGGTCCCGGCCGGATGACGGACGGGAACATCCTCGCCGGGGCGGCCCGGGACCTGCTCCGCGGGAGGCTGCCGGGCACCATCGGGCCCGGGGACCGGCGGCAGTGCCTCGCCTTCGTCGAGGACGTCGCCCGGGGCTTCGTTCTGGCCCTCGAGCGGGCCGCGCCCGGTTCCCGGTACGTCCTGGGGGGCGAGAACGTCACGGTGCGGGAAGCCCTCGGGATCATGGCGGAGGCGGGCGGGGTCCCGGTGCCCCGGCGCGCGATCCCGTACGGGATCGCGCGGGCCCTCGGCAGGTTCCTCAGGTGGCAGGCGTACCTCACCGGCATCGAGCCGATGCTGACCGACGAGGAGGTCGAGGTCTACCGCCACGAGTGGGCGTATTCCTCCGCCCGGGCCGAGCGGGAACTCGGGTACGCGATCACCCCCGTGCGCGAGGGGCTCTCCCGGATGGTCCGCTGGCTGACAGAGGAGGGGATCGTCCGGCCGCGGGGCCTCCGGAGAGGCTGAGATGGCCGCAACGGGTCGCGAACTTGCCCGGAAGGGGCTCCACGTGGCGATGGGAGGGTTCGCGTTCGCCCTCGCGTACCTGTCCTGGTGGCAGGCAGCGATCCTGGCGACGGTCGCCCTCCTGCACAACCTCGTCCTGCTGCCCCGCTACGGGAGCCGCGCGGTCTTTCGCGACGGAGCGATTGCCCGGGGGATCGACTGGGGGATCGTCTTCTACCCGGCCACCGTCCTGCTGCTGATCCTGCTGTTCCGGGAGAGGCTGGAGATCGCGGCGGCGGCCTGGGCGTGGCTGGCCTTCGGGGACGGGATCGCGACGGTCGCGGGGATCCTCCTCGGCCGGGTGACGGGACCGCTCCCGTGGAACCGGGAGAAGTCCTGGGCGGGACTCCTGGGGTTCCTGCTCGCCGGCGTCCCGGCGGGGATCATCCTCTGGTGCTGGACCCGGGGCGAGGCGTGCCCCCCGGATGCGCTCGTGCCGCTGCTCGTCGTCGGCGTCGCGGTCGCCATCCTCGAGAGCCTGCCCCTCGGCATCGACGACAACCTGGTCGTCGGGCTGGCGGGGGGCGGGTTGCTGGCGGTGGCCCTCGCCGTCGACCCCGCGCGGCTGGCGCCGCCGGTCGCGACGCTGGCGACCGCCGTCGGCGTCAACCTGCTGGTCGGCCTCGCCGCCCGGCTGGCCGGGGCGGTGGACGGACCGGGCCTGGTCCACGGCGCGATGCTCGGGTCCGCACTCTGGTGCTGGGGCGGGCCGGGAGCGTTCGTGCTGCTGCTCCTGTTCTTCGTGCTGGGGACCGGCGCGACGAGGATCGGCTGGCGGACCAAGGAGAGGGAGGGCACGGCCCAGGAGAAGGGGGGCCGGCGAGGAGCGAAGCATGCGTGGGCCAACGCGGGTGCCCCGGTCCTGTTCGCCCTCCTGGCCGCCGGGACCGGCGATCCGGCCCCGTGGGTCCTCGCCCTGGCCGCGGCCCTGGCGACCGCGACGGCGGACACCCTGGGGTCCGAGATCGGGCAGGCGTTCGGCCGGCGGACGTTCCTCGTCACCACGTTCCGGCCGGTGCCCCGGGGGACCGACGGGGCGGTCAGCCTGGAAGGGACCCTGGCCGGGATCGCCGGGTCCGCGGTGATCGGCCTCGCCGCCCTCGGGCTCGACCGGGTCGGCTGGCTCGGCTCCCGGGGGCTTCTCGGCTGGACGGATGTCGCGGCGGTGGTCGTCGCGGCCTTCGCCGGGACGACGCTCGAGAGCGTTCTCGGGGCGACCCTGGAGCGAGCCCGGGCGATCGACAACGAGGCGCAGAACTTCCTGAACACCCTGGTCGGGGGACTGGTCGCGGTCCTCCTGCGCCGGGGCCTCGGCTGAGCGGGGAGACGATGGGATCCATCGGGGAGACGATCCGGCGGTACGTGGCCTTCACCCGGCCGTTCACCCTCCTGCCCCCGACCCTCGGGGTGATCTCCGGGGCGGTCTGCGCCTGGGGATCGTACTGGAACCCGGATCCGACCCGGACCCTGACGCCGGGGGTCGTCCTGACCGTGATCGTCGGCTCGGCCTGCGCCGCGCTCCTCAACGCGGCGAGCAACGTGATCAACCAGGTCTACGACCTGCCGATCGACCGGGTGAACAAGCCGAACCGGATGCTCCCCTCCGGGCGGATCTCCCTTCCCGCCGCCTGGCGCTACACCTGGTTTCTCTACGCGCTTGCCGTCCTGCCCACCTGGTTCGTGGTCATCCACCCGGCCCGGGGCCTGCGCGACCGGCTCCTGGTGCCGGCGGCCGTCGCCGCCACGCTCCACGGCCCCCTCGACTGGGCGCTCGCCCTCCTCGAGTGGCACGCCTGCTTCTTCATCTACCTCGCCGGGATGCTCTTCACGTTCGTCTACTCCGCGCCGGCCCTCGGACGGACCAAGCGGCACGCGATCGGGGCGAACCTGACGATCGCGATCCCGCGGGGGATGCTGCTCAAGGTCGCCGGGTGGAGCATGATCGGCCCGGTGCTTGCCGCCGAGCCCTGGTACATCGGTTCGATCTTCGCCCTCTTCCTGCTGGGAGCGGCGTCGACGAAGGACTTCTCGGACATGGAGGGGGACCGGGCCGGCGGGTGTTACACCCTCCCGGTCCGCTACGGCGTGCGCCGCGCCGCCTGGATGATGGCTCCCTCGTTCGTCCTTCCGTGGCTCCTGATGCCGCTGGGCGTGGTCCTGCCGGATCCGTTCGATCCTGCCGGGCACCATCCGGTGCTCACCGGCAACCCCGTGGCCCTGGTCGTGCTCGGGCTGCTCCTGACGGCGTGGGGGGGCTACACGGTCTGGCTGATCCTGCGCGACCCGGAAGCGATGGCCCGGGTGGAGAACCATCCATCGTGGACGCACATGTACCTGATGATGATGACCGCCCAGGTCGGGTTCGCCATCGCGTACCTGGTGTGACGCCGTTGTTTGACCGAACCGCTCCCGGTCCCCAGATTGCCCCGTGGGGAAGGAAAGGGAACGGGCTGGTTCGATGGGTGTCGTCGTGGCGTTCCCGCGCTGGCAGGTGATCACCCGGGACGAGGGGTTCGCCCCGGGAGACCCCGTCGCCGTCGTCGACCCGGCCGGCGCGCGCCATCCCGTGCTCGAGGTGCTCCGGCGGCGCCTCGTCGCCACGTCCGATCCGGCGGACCGGTTCCTCCACGAGATCACGGTCCGGACACCGACCGGTCGCCTGCTTCTCCGGTGGAGGGAGGGAGACGACCGGTGGGACGTGCTGCCCCTCTGAGGCCGTCTCCCGCCCTCGACCCTCAGTCCTCGCCCCAGGCCAGGTCCCGGACCGTCCCCCCGGGTGCCACCGTCAGCCGGCCGACGAGGGCCCCGTCCCGGAACCGGAAGACCAGCGTTCCCCCGGGGCCGGGCGCGGCGCCGAGGAGGACGCCGTCCCGCCCGAGGCGCGCGACCACCGTGGCCCGGCGGCCCTCGACCAGGAGCTCGAGCCGCGGGCGAGCAGCCGGGCCCCGGAGGACCACCGCGGCGGCCCTTCCCCCGGGGAGCATTCCGACCAGGCGGGCCCGCCCGGCGGCCCCCAGCACCCGGTGTGCTGCGACCGGGGAACCATCGGCGGCCAGGCGGAGAACCCGCAGGGTCGCCCGGCCCCGTTCCCGGTGGACCCAGGAGAGGAGGACCGCGCCTTCCCGGGCGGCCAGGGACGGTGCCTCGTCCCGGCCCGCGTTCCGGGTGACCTGGATGGAGCGGGCGCGCGCCGATCCATCGATGACCGCGAGGACGATTTCCGTGTCGTGCCCGTCCCAGGCGGGCCACGCCAGGAGGAGCCCCCGGGGGAGGACAAGGGCGGTGGCGTCCATCGCCGTCGACGCGTCCCGCCTGGGGACGATCCGGATCGCCCGGTCCGCGCCCGGCCAGGGGGACCCGGCGTCGCCCCCGCCGGCGGCGCCGCCTGCGACGTCCCACGCCGTTTCGGGCGGGTCCAGGTACCAGCCGTCGGTCGCCGACTGGGCGGTCGCCGGGAGCACGGCGGCCAGGAAGCCGAGGAGCAGAAGGGCGGTGCTGCGCGCGGTCATCGGGTCACCTCCCGGGCACCGGCGTCGCGGTCCCGGCGGGACCGGGCCGCGGAAGCGAGGGGATCGAGCAGGGGCAGCACGTCGCGGCAGTCCGGCGGAGTGGCCGGGAGGAGCCGGGCCAGGCGCCGCAGGGATCGGAGGGCGTTCCGGGCCTCGCGTTCCCGTCCGCGGTCCCGCGCGAGCCGCCATTCCTCCGCGTACGAGGCGAACACCTCCGCGTGGAGCGCCAGCCGCCGGGCCCGGCGCCGGGCCTCGCGGAGGAGGAGCTGCGCCGCGGACGAGCGGCCCGCCAGCCGCTCCACCCGGGCCTCTTCCAGGGCGGCCTGGATCGCAACCTGGTGGAAACCCTCGGTCCGGGCGCGGGCCCCGGCATCCCGCGCAAGGCGCCGGGCCCGGCCCAGGTTCCCCCGTTGCCGCAGCACGCCGGCCAGGCGGACCGTCGCATCGAGTTCCCCGAGGATGTCGTCGGCCCGGCGGAGGGCCTCCCGCGCGCGAACCCATGCCTCCTCGGCCTCGGGCAGGCGACCCCGGGCCTCGAGGACCAGCGCCTCGAGGGAGGGGGCGGCGGCCTCGATCGGCGCCGGCCAAGGCCGGGGAATCTCGGCAAGGGCGAGCCAGGCACCCCGGGCGAGCAGGGGCTGGTCGAGCCCGAGGGCGCAGCGGCAGAGCAGGAACCCGGTCCAGGCGAGGGTGTCCGCGTCGAGCGCGTGGTCCGCGAGCAGGTCTTCCAGGACCAGCCGCGCGGCACGCCAGCGGGCGGCCGCGGCGAGGGCCCGGGCGACCCCCAGGGTCGCCGTCACCCGGTCCGGGTCGTCCTCCGCGGAGTCGCGGGTGGCCTGGTAGATGGCCAGGGCCCGGTAGATCCTCCCGGCACGCCCCGCCCGGGCAGCCTCGCCGAGCCGGCTGCGCGGGGACCCGCCGATCGAGGCCCCGGGGTCGGACGCGGCAAGGAGTTCCAGCTCCAGGCGCTCGGCGAGCGCGCCCACGCGCACGCGGTAGACCCGTGCGAGGGCGACCAGCTTGGGCAGCGTCAACCGGGCCCGGCCGTTCTCGAGCCGCGAGAGCAGGCTCTTGCCCACCGGCTCCGGGGCGTCCCGGGTGGCGCGTTCGACGTCCTCGAGGGACAGGTGACGCGATTCCCTGAGGTTTCGCAGGAAGGTGCCGTACCTCCGCAGGGCAACGTCCACGTTCTCTCCTCCCCCGGGCCTTCCCGGCCCGACCGCGGGCGGTTCCAGCCGGCGGGTTGGCAATACGGGGAGAAGGGGACCCGGGGAAGGGGAATGCGCCCGGATCCCGGGGTGGACCTCCGGAAATGCCGAAGCCCCCCGCGAGCGGGGGGCTTCCACGTTGCACCACGGGAACGGGGGGCTCAGGCCTCGGCCCCTCCCTCCTTCTCCCGGGCGAGCTTCCCGCGGATCGCCTCGGTTCCTTCCTTCACCTTCTCGGTCACGCGGTCGGCGACCTCCCGGACCTTCTCCTGGGCCTCGCCGGCCACCTTCTTCACCTTCTCGGTGGCCTCGCGGGACAGGACTTCGAGCTTCTCCTTCGTCTTGTCGGTCGTGTCCTGGGCCCAGCGGGCGATCTCCTCGCGGGTCTCCTTCCCGGTCTTCGGGGCGGTCAGCAGGGCCACGGCCGCGCCGACGAGCCCCCCGAGCAGGAAGGCGCCGAGCAGGGTCCCAGCGGAGCAGCGATCGTCACTCATCGTTTCCTCCCTTCCGGCGGCGCCCGTCCCGGCTCGACCGGAGCCGGCGCAGCGCCGTGTAGGTGCCGGCGACGCCGGCCAGGAGCGAGGCCCAGGGAGCGATCCGTCCGCTGCCCCCCTTGCCGGACCCGAGCAGGTTGCCGATGTGGCGGATCCCGCTCGTCGTCCTGGCCAGCGCTTCCGTGACGTGCTCGACGTTCTCGAGGGTCTTCTCGGCGCTGGGCGCGACCCGGTCGAGCACCTCCCGGACGCGCCGCGCCGTGGCACGGACCTCGACGAGGGTGCTGACCGTGACCCCGGTGAGGATCGCGACCAGCGTGACGAGGACCGTGCCGAAGATGATCAGGACGACCTGGAGCATGTCGCTCATGGGGCCTTCTTAACACCGCGCCCCGCGGGTGTCCAGCACCGCCGCGGGAGGCGCCGCGGACCGCGGGCGTTCACCGTCTGCCGACCTCCTCGTCCCAGAAGCCGAGCAGGGCGCGGGCCACGTCCCCCGGCCGCTCGAGGGGAGCCAGGTGCCCGGCGCCGGGGATCCGAACGAGCCGTCCCCGGCGTGCCAGCGCGGCCATCTCCTCGTGTTCCGCCGGCGGCGTCAGCCGGTCCTCCTCGCCGCAGAGGGCCAGGACGGGCCCCGGGAAACCGGCGAGGACGGGCCGGCGGTCGGGCCGGTGGGCCATTCCGCGAAGGGCCGCCCGGGCGGCGGCGGGAGCGGTTTCCCGGACCCAGTCGGCCACCCGTTCCCGCAGGTGCGCCGGGGCCGCCGGAGCGAGCAGGCGCGGGACCATCATGCGGGCCAGGAGATCGCGCGCACCCGGTCCCTCCCGCTCGAGCTCCCCGATCGCGCCGAGGCGCGCCGCCCGTTCCTCGTCCGTGTCCGCCCGGGCCCGCGTGTCCGCCAGCACCAGGGCGGGCACCAGCTCCGGCCACCCCTCGGCCAGGGCGAGGGCCACGTACCCGCCCATCGAGAGGCCCGCGACGACCGCCGGCCGGATCTCCCGGGCGCGCAGCCAGGTGACGATTCTCCGGGCGAGAAAGGCCATCGAGAGCCCTCCCGCGGGCCAGGGGGCATCTCCCTTCCGGCCCGCTCCGAAGCCCGGCAGGTCCGGCGCGACGACCCGGAACCGCCCGGCCAGCAGCCGGGCGAGCGGCTCCCACGTTCGGTGATCGAGGGGGTACGGGTGGAGCAGCAGCCAACAGGGGCCGCGCCCCGCGTCGATGCCGTTCCTGGCGAAGAGGTCCGGGTGGTCCGTCACGGTGTCCTTCCTCCCGGTCGCGTTCGACCGCGGCCGTCCGGCGACTAGAATGGCGCGCATGGACACGGAGGCAAGAGAGGCCCCGGTCGTCGGGTTCGCCGCCGCTCCGGACGAGGGGGTGGTGGAGGCCCTGGTCCGGGAGGGGATCCCGGTCACCGTTGCGGAGACCTCCCTCGGGGGCGACCGGCTGGCCGCGTTCGCCGCTTCCGTCCCGATCCTCGTCGTCCGGTCTTCCCAGCGCATCGACGAACCGGTGTTCCGGGCGGGCTCCGCCGGCAGGTTGCGGGCGATCGTCCAGGCCTCGGCCGGCCTCGACAACATCGACCGGACCGCCGCCCGGCGGTACGGCGTGCGCGTCGTCCCGGTCGACCCGGGCAACGCGATCTCCGTCGCGGAGCTCGTCATCGCCTCCCTGCTGGCACTCTTCCGCAACCTGCCGAACCGGTGGGCGGAGACGGCGCGGGGGGGCTGGCCCGACCGGGAGCGGCTCCCGGACCGGGAAGTGCACGGAAAGGTCCTCGGGCTCGTCGGCCTTGGCCGGACAGGTGGCCGGGTGGCCACCCGGGCCCGGGCCCTCGGAATGCGGGTCCTGGCGGTCGATCCCTACGTCCCGGGAGATCGCTTCGTGCGCCTCGGCGTGGAACGCGTCGCCGCGCTCCGGGAGATGCTGCCCCGCCTGGATGCCCTTTCCCTCCACTGTCCGCTGACGCCGGAGACGCGCGGGCTGATCGGGGCGGAGGAACTCTCCCTGCTCCCCCGGGGAGCGGTCCTCGTGAACGCCGCCCGCGGGGCGATCGTCGACGAGGGTGCCCTGCGGGACGCGCTCGATCGCGATCACCTGCGCGGTGCGGCCCTCGACACCTGGTCCGAGGAGCCGCCGCCCTCCGGCAGCCTCCGCGACCACCCCCGGGTCCTGCCGACGCCCCACGCGGGAGGGCATACCGTCGAGTCCCATGCCCGGCGGGCGCGCCACGTGCTGCGCGCCCTGCTGGCCCTCGCCCGGGAGACCGGGCCCGGAGTCCCATGACGACCAGCCGTGACACCGGGACGCCGGCGCGCGTGCCGCGCCGCGTCCTGTTGCCGTTCCTCGCCTGCCTGCTGGCCATGCTCGTCCCGGCCGCCCACGGGCGATCGCCGCGTCACCGCGGCCCGTCCCCGGTCCCGCCGATCGCCGGCCTGGCGGTGGAAGGCCCGGTGGTCGGGCTCGTGGTCCCGGGGGGGCGGGCCGCGATCGCCGGGGTCGCTCGGTGCCCCGGGGACGGAGGCACGCCGGGCGCGGCCCTGTTCCTCGCGGCGGAGGCCCTGGCCAGGGACCTGGCGGCCCCGGGGGAGGAGGCGTTCTCCACCGTGGGTGGTGGAGATCTGCCCGGCACCTGGATCGCCGTCGGGGGCCTCGCGCCGGGGGAACTCGCTCCCCTCGCGCGGAGCCTGCTCGCGCCTCCCCGACCGCGGCCGGAGAGCGTGACGGCGGCCCGGGAGATCGCGCGCGCGCGCGCCCGCGCGTTCGCCGGGGACCCGTTGCTCCGGGCCCGCTCCGCCGCGTGGGCCCGCTGCTTTCCCGGCGTGCCCGACCCGTGGAGTGGGTGGGGCACCGAGGAGGAGCAGGACGCCATCCCCGACGGACGTGTCCTGGACCTGGCGACCGGCCTGGTCGCGGAGCGGCTGGTGGTGGCCGGCCCGGGGTCGGCGTCGTCCGGCCTCGCGGCCGTGCCCCGCCGTGCGGGGGCGACCCGGGGAACCGCCTCCGGGGGCGAACTGCCCGCCCGGGTGCTGATCGATCGGGAGGAGGGCGACCGGGTCGCGATCGTCCTCGCGTGGAGGGGCGAGATGCCCGGGGCCCCGCTGGGACGCGGCAGCCGGGAACTCGCGGAGCTGCTCGTGCTCGCCGAGGCCCTTCGCGAGGGGGAGGGGAGCCTGCCCCAGCGCGTGGTCGTCGCGGCAGGGGAGGACGCTCTCCTCGCGAGCGACGCCGTCGTGGAACGGGGGCCCGGGGGCGTGGTCCTGCGCCTCGAACTGGTCGTCCGGCCCCCCGCGGCCCGCCGGGCCCTCGCGATCCTCGAGGGGGCGGTGGCCTCGGTGAAGGAGCTCCAGCTTCGCAGGGACGCGGTGATGCGCGCCCGGGGGCGGTTGGATGCGCGGGCCGCCGCCCTCGCCGGTCGGCCCCTCGCGGTGCTGCGGGAGGCGGCCCGCGGAACCCTCCTTGCCTGGCCCCCGCCCGACCGGTGGAAGCGGCCGATCGCGCCGGCGGACGTGCTCGCCCGGGCCCGGGCCTTCCTGCGGCCGGAGCGGCGGGTCCTGGCGATGGCCGGCCCGGTGGACGCGGGTCTCGTCGCCGCGCTCGAGGCGGACGAGGCGGGCGGCCCGTTGCTCCGGGTCCCGTGGGAGGCGTTCGATCCCCGGCGGCCCGACCTGCGCCGGGAGTCGCCGGCGGTGCGCCGGGCACGCGAGCTGCTGGCGCGGCTGGCCCCGGCCGGGTTGCCCGGGGAAGGGGAGGCCTTCCGGGCGGAGTACGAGGTCGAGGTGGAGACTCCCCTCGGGCCGGGCCGTCACCGGTTGCTCGTGGCGCGTTCCCCGGCGGGGATCTCGGTGCGGGCGGAGGGGCGTGACTGGGCCGTCGAGGGTGAGGAGGACGACGCCGGGGCCGAGGCATGGATCTCGCGGGGAGATGCCGGGGAGGCGGGTCCACTGCCGGTTCCCCCGGGTACCGTGGACCTCCTGGCCTGGGTAGAGCCCGTCCTCTTCGCACAGGGACTGCTCTCGGGTCGCCTGGCCCCGACCCGGTGCGGTGACCACGAGATCGCGGCGGTCCTGCCGGGGGGAAGGCGGATCGTTCTCGAGCTGGACGGGCACGGCATGCCGGCCGCGGCCCGGGTCTACGCTCCCGGGAAGGGAAAGGAACCGTTCCGCACCGTCCGCTACCTTTCGTTCCGGCAGGTGGACGGGGTTTCCCTCGCCGCCGAACTGGCATGCCGCCCCCGGGACGGGATGGAGGAACGGCGCGTCCTGCTCTCGTTCGTGTTCGGCGCGGCGGAGCCGGGGGTTCGCGGGAACGGGGGGCAGGCCCCCGAAGGCGTCGAAACACCGGAAAAAGAGTTGTCCGGGGAGCAGGAGGGTCTAGAATGAGGCCCCTCCGCCGGGCCGCCGCGGCCCGGACCGGGGGAGCGGGAGCGAGGCGGAGCGCTCCGCGAGGGGCGCCAGCTGACGTGAACTTCTTCGTCCGGATGGACCGGACCGCGGACCCCTGCATATGTTGAACACCGTGGGGATCGGGGCGCTGGCCCGGGGCATTCCGGGACGAGGGCGAGGGCGCATTCCATGGCGACGAAGTCCGAAGAGAGCCGACCTGCCGCGGCCGAGCGGCAACCCGTCGACGAGGTCACGATCCGGATCGCCGGGGACTCCGGGGACGGGATCCAGCTCACCGGGACGCAGTTGACGGTCTCCTCCGCGATCGCGGGGAACGACCTGGCGACGCTGCCGGACTACCCGGCCGAGATCCGGGCCCCGGCCGGGACCCTTCCGGGCGTCTCGGGGTTCCAGATCCACTTCTCGTCCCACGAGATCCTGACGCCGGGCGACAAGGCCGACGTCCTGGTCGCGTTCAACCCGGCGGCCCTCAAGGTCAACCTGCCGGACCTGCGGCCGGGCGGCATCCTGATCGTCAACAAGAACGCGTTCGACGAGAACGCGCTCCAGAAGGCCGGGTACGAGAGCAATCCGCTCGAGGACGGGTCGCTCCAGGGGTACCGGGTCTACGCGGTGGAGATCACCAAGCTGACGCGGGAGGCGCTCAAGGACTCGGGCCTGACCTTCCGGGAGCAGGACCGCTGCAAGAACTTCTTCGCCCTCGGGATGATCTACTGGCTGTACTCGCGGCCCCTCGAGCCGACGATCGAGTGGATCCGGGAGAAGTTCAAGGCGCGTCCCGAGCTGGCGAAGGCCAACGAGAAGGTCCTGCGGGCGGGGTACAACTACGCGGACATCGCCCGGATCTTCCAGACGGTCTACGAGGTGCCGCCGGCGAAGCTGGCTCCGGGGACCTACCGCCACGTCGACGGCAACGAGGCGGTTGCCCTCGCGATGGCGACGGTGGCCCGGACGACGGGCGTCCCGGTCTTCCTCGGTTCGTACCCGATCACGCCCGCCAGCTCGATCCTCCACCAGGCGAGCAAGCTGCGGGCGTTCGGGGTGACGACGTTCCAGGCCGAGGACGAGATCGCGGGCATCGGTTCGTCGGTCGGCGCGGCCTTCGCCGGCAACATCGCCTACACGACCACCAGCGGGCCCGGCCTCTCCCTCAAGAGCGAGATCGTCGGGCTCGCGGTGATCCTCGAGCTGCCCCTCGTCATCGTCGACGTCCAGCGGGGCGGTCCTTCCACCGGGTTGCCGACGAAGACGGAGCAGGCGGACCTGCTCCAGGCCCTGTGGGGCCGGCACGGCGAGGCGCCGCTCCCGGTGCTGGCGGCGACGTCCCCGGGCGACTGCTTCTGGATGACCCTCGAGGCGACGCGGATCGCGGTGAAGTACATGACCCCGGTCCTGCTCCTCACCGAGGGGTACCTGGCCAACGGCGCCGAGCCGTGGCGGGTGCCGACCCTCGACGAGATCCCGCGGATCGAGGTGAAGTACTTCGACGATCCTTCGGCCTTCAGGGGGGTCTACCACCGCGATCCGAAGACCCTCGCCCGTCCGTGGATCAAGCCGGGAACACCGGGACTCGAGCACCGGGTCGGTGGCCTCGAGAAGGACGAGATGGGGCGCGTTTCCTACGTGCCGGAGAACCACCAGAAGATGTGCGAGCTGCGGGCGAAGAAGATCGCCGGGATCGTCGACGACATCCCGCCCGCGAAGCTCGAGGAGGGAAGCCTGGACGATGACCTGCTCGTCGTCGCCTGGGGCGCCACGTACGGTGCCGTGACCCAGGCGGTCCGGGAGGAGCGGGCGGCCGGGCGCAGGGTGGCCAGCCTGCACCTGCGCTACCTGAACCCGCTGCCCCGGGGCTTCGAGGAGATCCTGCGCAGCTTCGACCGGGTCCTGGTGCCGGAGCTGAACCTCGGGCAGCTCGAGAAGATCATCCGGATGGAATACCTGATCGAGGTCGAGGGGCTCCACAAGGTGCAGGGCCAGCCCTTCCGGGTCCAGGAGATCCGCGAGCGCATCCAAGAGATGCTGGGAGCGTGACCATGGCGACGACCGAGGTACCCCAGTACAAGAAGAAGGACTTCGCCTCGGACCAGGAGGTCCGCTGGTGCCCCGGCTGCGGGGACTACTCGATCCTCAACGCGGTACAGACGGTCTTCGCGCGCCTCGGGATTCCCCGGGAGAAGTTCGTCGTCGTTTCCGGGATCGGGTGCTCGAGCCGCTTTCCGTACTACATGAACACGTACGGGATGCACACGGTCCACGGTCGCGCTCCCGGGATCGCGTCGGGCGTGAAGCTGGCGAACCCCGACCTGTCCGTCTGGGTCGTCACCGGTGACGGCGACGCCCTGGCGATCGGCGGGAACCACTTCATCCACGCGCTGCGCCGGAACATCGACATCAAGATCCTGCTGTTCAACAACCGGATCTATGGCCTGACGAAGGGCCAGGCGTCGCCGACCTCCCCGCGCGGGAAGCGGACCGCGTCGACCCCCTTCGGCGTGCTGGACCCGCCGTTCAACCCGATCTCCGTCGCCCTCGGGGTCGGCGCGACGTTCGTCGCCCGGACGGTCGACCGGTTCGGGAAGCACCTGCAGGAGGTGCTCGAGCGGGCGGCGCGGCACAAGGGGTCGGCCCTGGTCGAGATCTACCAGAACTGCGTGATCTTCAACCAGGGGGCCTACGACTACCTGACCGACAAGGAGGGGCGCTACGAGCACGCTCTCTACCTCGAGCACGGCAAGCCCCTCCGCTTCGGCAAGGACCTGGAGAAGGGGATCCGGCTCAACCGGTGGCGCCCGGAGGTGGTCCGGGTCGACGAGGTCGGCGAGGACGAGCTGCTCGTCCACGACGAGAAGAGCCCGTCCCCGGCGGAGGCGTTCCTGCTCGCCCAGATGGACTACCCGGAGTTCCCGGTGCCCCTCGGGGTGTTCCGGGACGTGGAGGCCCCGTCTCTCGAGGAGGAGATGGTCCACCAGACGGAGGAGATCCGGCAGAAGACCCACGAGGACCTGCTGGATCTCCTGCGCGGCAAAAATCACTGGGAAGTGAAGTAGCGGCGCAAGCCGCCCGGCGCCCGGCGGGTGCCTCCCGCGGGAGCCGGGTTGACAGCCGCCGGGGAGGCGGGTAGCCTCTCTCGACCTTTCGCACGCGAGGTGCGTGCGGAGGGGGTATCGCGCCCCGATCCACGGAGAACGAACGACCATGCGCACCTACATCCCTTCGGCGGGCGAGATCGAGCGGAAGTGGTGGGTTGTCGATGCCACCGGCATGCCCATCGGGCGGCTCGCCTCCGTGGTGGCCCACTACCTCCGGGGCAAGCACAAGCCCGGCTTCACCCCGTTCCTGGACACCGGGGACCACGTGATCGTGGTCAACGCCGACAAGGTCGTCCTGACCGGCCGGAAGCTCGACCAGAAGGTCTACCGGCGGCACAGCGGCCGCCCGGGCGGGCTCACGGAGATCCCGGCCCGGCGGATGCTCGCCGAGCGCCCGGAGCGGGCCGTCGAGATCGCGGTTCGCGGCATGCTGCCGAAGAACAAGCTCGGCCGGAAGATGTTCAAGAAGCTGCGGGTCTACCGGGGCCCGGAGCATCCCCACGAGGCACAGAAGCCCGAGCCGCTGGACCTCAAGCCGGCGAGGAGTGCGTGATGAGCGTCGTGCAGTACTACGGCACCGGCCGTCGCAAGGAGGCCACCGCCCGGGTGTTCCTCCGGCCGGGTTCCGGCGTGATCCGCGTCAACAAGCGGAACTTCGAGGACTACTTCCCCCAGGCCACCCTGCGGATGATGATCGAGCGACCCCTCGAGGTCACGGAGACGAAGGGGAAGTTCGACATCATCGCGAACATCCGTGGCGGCGGCCTCTCGGGCCAGGCCGGGGCACTCCGTCTCGGCATCGCCCGTGCCCTGCTCGAGTACGATGCCGCCCTCCGCCCGCGCCTGAAGGCGGAGGGTCTCCTGACGCGCGACGCCCGCGAGGTGGAGCGCAAGAAATACGGCCAGAAGGGAGCCCGGGCCCGCTTCCAGTTCTCGAAGCGGTAAGCGACCAGCTCTCCTGGCGACAACCCAAGGCGGGGCGATGCCCGTGGGTCCCCGCCTGCACCGGAGGTTCCCGTGGAAGGTTCCCCTGCTGTCTCCCTGCGCGAGCTCCTCGAGGTCGGCGCCCATTTCGGTCATCCGAAGAGCCGCTGGAACCCGAAGATGCGTCCCTACATCTTCGGCCTCCGCGGCGGCGTCTACATCATCGACCTGCAGAAGTCCCTGGTGATGCTGGAGGAGGCGCTGCAGTTCCTGCACGACCTCGCCGCCCAGGGCAAGACGGTCCTGTTCGTCGGGACGAAGCGACAGGCCCAGGAGATCGTCGTCCGCGAGGCCCAGCGCTGCGAGATGTTCTACATCCACCAGCGGTGGCTCGGCGGGCTGCTCACCAACTGGCAGACGGTGCGCAAGTCGGTCGACAAGCTCAAGGAGCTCGAGGACATCGAGAGCGCCGATCGCTTCGCCCACCTCACGAAGAAGGAACGCTTGAAGCTGACCAAGAAGCGTGCCCGTCTCGAGAAGGTCCTCTCGGGAATCAAGGACATGGGCCGGCGGCCGGATGCCCTGTTCGTCATCGACACGGTCCGCGAATCGATCGCGGTCGCCGAGGGGAACAAGCTGGGGATCCCGGTGGTCGGCATCGTCGACACCAACGCGGATCCCACCCTGATCGACTACCCGATCCCGGCCAACGACGACGCGATCCGTTCGATCGAGCTGATCACGACGAAGGTGGCCGACGCGATCCTCGAGGGCAGGCACCAGTGGCGGGCCCAGCGGCCGGATCGCTCCTCGGGCCGAGCGGCCGGAGGCCGCCGGCGGGGAACGGAGCCGGCCGCGGCATCCGCGCCCGCTCCCGCGGAGACGGCTCCCGCGCCCGCCGCCGAGGCGGCCCCGGCGGAAGCGGCTCCCGCCCCCGGGGACGAGAACCGGGCCGGCGAGGCCCCGGCCAGCGAGTGATTCCGACTCCCGACCCGAGGGGCCGTCCGGCCCCGTGACGAGGATGGAACGATGGCGATCAGTGCCCAGGACGTGAAGAAGCTCCGCGACATGACCGGCGCGGGGATGATGGACTGCAAGGAAGCCCTGACCGAGACCGGTGGCGACTTCGAGAAGGCGGTCGAATACCTGCGCAAGAAGGGGATCGCCAAGGCGGCGAAGAAGGCCGGTCGCGAGACGAAGGAAGGCGTGATCTACGCCTACATCCACCCCGGTTCCCAGCTCGGCGTGCTCCTCGAGGTCAACTGCGAGACCGATTTCGTCGCACGGACCGAGGAGTTCCAGGCGCTGGTCAAGGAGATCGCCATGCACATCGCGGCGGCAGCGCCGCGGTGGGTCCGCCCCGAGGACATCCCGGCGGAGGTTCTCGACAAGGAGCGGGAGATCTACCGGGAGCAGATGAAGGACCAGAAGAAGCCGCCCGAGGTGATCGAGAAGATCGTCGAGGGAAAGCTGAAGAAGTTCACCCAGGAGAACTGCCTCCTGGAGCAGCCGTACGCCCGGGACACGACGAAGACGATCCGGCAGCTGCTCGAGGAGGCGATCGCCAAGCTGGGGGAGAACATCCAGGTCGCGCGCTTCACCCGGTACGCCCTGGGCAGCAGCGACTGATCCCCCCCGGCGGGGGGTGTCCGCGCGGGCGGTCCCCCGGTGGAGGACGGGCGCGGTGGAGACGGACACGGCTGGATCCGGGCCGGAACGCGGCGGGCTGCGCTGGCGGCGCATCCTGCTGAAGTTGAGCGGGGAGGCCCTGATGGGCTCCCGGGAGTTCGGAATCGACCCGGAGGTCGTCGACGCCGTCGCCGCCGAGGTGGCCGAGGTTCACGCCCTCGGGGTCCAGGTCGGGATCGTCATCGGGGGAGGGAACATCTTTCGGGGGGTGGCGGCCGCCGCCCGCGGCACCGTCGACCGGGTCACCGGGGACCAGATGGGCATGCTGGCCACGGTGATCAACTCGCTTGCCTTCCAGGACGCCCTCGAGAAGCACGGCGTTCCCACGCGGGTCCTCTCGGCGATCGAGATGAACAAGGTCGCCGAGCCGTTCATCCGTCGGCGCGCGATCCGGCACCTGGAGAAGGGCCGGGTGATCGTCGTCGCCGCCGGGACCGGAAATCCCTACTTCACCACCGATACGGCCGCCGCGCTCCGGGCGATGGAGATCCGGGCCGAGGTCGTCCTCAAGGCCACCAAGGTCGACGGGATCTACGACCGGGACCCGGAGAAGGACCCGGCGGCCCGGAAGATCGACGAGATCACCTACCGGGAGGTCCTCGAGCGGCGTCTCGCCGTGATGGACGCGACGGCGATCTCTCTCTGCATGGACAACCACCTGCCGATCATCGTCTTCAACCTCCGGAAGAGGGGGAACATCCTCGCCGTCGTCCGGGGAGAGAGGGTCGGTTCCCTCGTCAAGGAGTGACCGCGATGCTGGACGAGCTGTTCGAGAAGACCGAGAAGCGGATGGACCAGTCCGTCGATGCCGTGAAGCGGGAGCTCGCTTCCCTGCGGACCGGGCGGGCGAGCCTGTCGATCCTCGAGGGCGTGATGGTCGACTACTACGGCCAGCCGACGCCGATCAACCAGATGTGCAAGCTCTCGATCCCCGATCCCGGGATGATCGTCGCCCAGCCCTTCGACCCGTCGACGATCGCCGCGGTGGAGAAGGCGATCCAGGCCGCCGACCTCGGCCTGAACCCGAGCAATGACGGGAAGGTCGTGCGGATCCCGATCCCGCCCCTGACCGACGAGCGGCGGAAGCAGCTGGTCAAGAAGGTCAAGCAGATCGCCGAGGAAGGACGGACCGCGGTTCGCCAGATCCGGCGGGATGCCAACGAGACGATCCGCAGGCTGGAGAAGGACGGCGAGGTCGGCCAGGACGAAGCCCACCGGGCGACGGAGCGGGTCCAGAAGCTGACCGACGAGCACGTGAAGGCGATCGACGAGCTGGCCAGGGAGAAGGAAAAGGAGCTGATGGAGTTCTGATGGCCGGGGAGGCCGCGGTCGTCCTCCTGGCCGCCGGGAGCGGGTCCCGGCTCGGGGCCGGCCGTCCCAAGGCGCTCGTCCCGGTTGCGGGCCGTCCCCTCGTCGTCCACTCGCTGCGCACGATCGCGCGCAGCGGGCTCTTCTCCGAGGTGGTCCTCGTCGTACCTCCGGGGGCCGCCGGGAGGGAGGTCGCGCTGCTCGCGCGGACGCTCCTCGACGGCCTGCCTGCCCCGGTGCCGGTCCTGCGGGTGACCGAGGGAGGGAATCGCCGGAGGGACTCGGTCCGCCGGGGCCTCGCGGCCTGTCCCCGGGCCTCCCACGTCCTGGTCCACGATGCGGCCCGCCCCCTTGCCGGTCCCGAGCTCTTCCGGCGGATCCTCGAGGCCGCCGCCCGTCACGGGGCGGCGGTGCCGCTCGTTCCCGTGGCGGATGCCCTGGTCCGGGAGGAGGACGGGTTCGCCGCGGAGGACGTCGCCCGGGGGAGCCTCCGGGCGGTCCAGACGCCCCAGGGGTTCCGGCGGGACCTCCTGCTGCGCGCCCACGATGCCGCGGACCCGTCCTGGGACGCGCCGGACGACGGGGCCCTGGTCCGGCGGTTCGGGGCCCCGGTTGCGGGGGTCCCGGGAGAGAGGACGAACCTCAAGGTGACCTGGCCGGAGGACCTGCTCCTGGCCGGCCGGTTGCTCGGGGGAGGGGAGGCGATGGAGACCAGGGTCGGGTTCGGCTGGGACGTCCACCGGATGGTCGAGGGGCGTCCCCTCGTGCTCGCCGGGGTCACGGTCGACCCGGACGTCGGTCCCCTGGGTCACTCGGACGGGGATCCGCTCTCGCACGCGATCGTCGATGCGCTCCTCGGGGCGGCTGCCCTCGGGGACATCGGGACCCATTTCCCGGACGACGACCAGGCGTTCGCCGGGGCGCCGGGCCCGGAGCTGCTGGTCCGCACCCGGAGGATCCTCGAGGGGGCGGGGTGGGCTCCCTGGCAGGTCGACGCGGTCCTCGTTCTCGACCGGCCGAAGCTCGCCCCCTTCCGGGAGCGGATCCGGGAGGCACTGGCCCGGGTCCTCCGGCTGCCCGCGGGCAGGGTGTCCCTCAAGGCGAAGCGGACGGAGGGACTCGGCTCCCTCGCGGGTGGCCGGGGGATTGCCTGCCACGCCGTCGCCCAGGTGCGGCGGACCGAGGGGCGCGGGTGAGCGAGGGGGGACTCGTCTTCGGCTACCACGCCGTGCGGACCGCCCTCGAGCAGCACCCGCGGCGGGTCGAGCGGGTCTGGCTCGCCCGGGGCCAGCGGGACGGGCGGACCCGGCGGCTCGTCACCCTCGCCCGCCGGGCCGGCGTGCCCTATCACCAGGTTCCCCGGGAGGCACTCGACCGGCTGGCCCGCGGGGTGAGCCACCAGGGGGTGGGGGCCCGGGTGGCGGAGATCGATCTCCTGGGAGAGGACGAGCTGATCGCCCGGCTTTCGCCATCGTCTGTTGTCCTCGTCCTGGACGGGGTCGAGGATCCCCGGAACCTGGGTGCGATCGTCCGCTCGGCCGCCGCGTTCGGCGCCGACGGGATCTTCCTCCCCGCGATGCACTCCTGCGGGCTCAGCCCGGTGGTCGCGCGGACCGCCCAGGGGGGCCTGGAGATGGTCCCCGTTGCCCGGGCGGGCAACCTGGGGCGGCTGCTGGAGTCGTTGCAGGAGCGGGGGATCGTACCCATCGCCCTCGATCCGGAGGGGGCGGTGTCCCCCTGGGAGGCCGACCTCCGGGGTGCCGCCTGCCTCGTGGTGGGCGGGGAAGGGCGGGGGATCCGCCGCGGGGTGCTCGCCCGGTGTCCCGTGAGGGTTCGCATCCCGATCCGCCCGGAAATCGGGTCGCTGAACGTCTCGGTCGCCGCCGGGATCGTCCTGGCCGAGGCCGCCCGGCAGCGTGGAGGCCCCGCGGGGGCCGGGCCCACGGAAAATCCGCCCGAAGTTCCTTGACGGCTCCGGAACCCGCTGCTAGCATTCCGGCTTTGCTGGGCTGGCGTAGCTCAGCTGGCAGAGCGGCTGATTTGTAATCAGCGGGTCGGGGGTTCGAGTCCCTCCGCCAGCTCCAGGGAGAAGGCGGGGGAGGCGAGGCTTCCGCGCCCGCGATTGGCATGCCGTGGAGGGGTACCCAAGTGGCCAAAGGGAGCAGACTGTAAATCTGCCGGCGGACGCCTTCGGAGGTTCGAATCCTCCCCCCTCCACCACCCCTTCCCCCCGGAAGGGATCACAGGAAGGAAGCAGACGAGCCCGGCGGATGCCCCCGCGGCGGGCCGCGAGGAAGGGCGGGAATAGCTCAGTTGGTAGAGCATCAGCCTTCCAAGCTGAGGGTCGCGGGTTCGAGTCCCGTTTCCCGCTCCAGGTGGCCCGGGCGGGGCGGGCCGAAAGCCGGGCCGGGTACGAGGAAGAAGCGAAGGAGATCCCGGGGCAACGGGCCCATGTAGCTCAGCAGGTAGAGCACCTCCTTGGTAAGGAGGAGGTCACCAGTTCGAGTCTGGTCATGGGCTCCAGCACCCGCCCCGGGAGGAGCGGAACCAGCCACACGACCAAGGCGCCGCCCGCGATGCGGCCAGCCGGCCGGAGGACCAGGAGATGGCCAAGGAGAAGTTCGAGCGGACGAAGCCGCACGTGAACGTGGGAACGATCGGTCACGTGGACCACGGGAAGACGACGCTGACGGCTGCGATCACGCAGGTGCTGGCGAAGTTCAACCCGAGCGTGCAGGTGCGGTC
>CAYQTA010000023.1:0-7621 GCA_964420365.1 uncultured Acidobacteriota bacterium
TTCTCGGCGTTGCAGGCGAGGACGGTCTTCCGGAACCCGGACAGGTCGTCACCGTACTTCTGCGGCTTGTGCAGCCGCAGGAAGGACGTCGCGGGCGGGAGGTGGAACTGGCCCTGCGCGTATCCCTGGTTCTCGAGTTCGCGCCAGGCACCCTCGAGGAGCTTCCACAGCCCCTGGCGGTCCCGGAGGGCGAACAGCCGCTGCACTTCCGCGTTGCCCGAGATCGACTTCGCCGCATCGGCAGCACGCCGGATTTCCTCGCGCATGGCGGTCTCGGCGCTCGTGGCGAGCGCCTCCATCTCCTGCGTCTCGACGCGGCGCACGCTCTCCCGGTAGGCATAGTCGATGGTCGCCACGACCACGACGAAGCACGCGACGGCCACGAGGACCAGGGTCAGGGTGAGTCGCTGGCTGATGGAATGGAACTTGATCATCGTATCCTCCGGGACCGGCAGGAGCCCCCGGCTCCACGCCTCAGGCGAGCACCCCCTGCTCGTCCGTCACCGCGTCGTCCATCAGCTCCAGCTCGGCCGGGGTCAGCACCCGGTCTATGTCGAGGAGGAGCTTGACCTTCCCCTCGGCCTTGCCGATGCCGAGCAGCAGGTCCGTTTCCACGCCCATCCCCAGCGCCGGCGGGTCCTCGACCTGGGCCTCGTCGATGTCGAGCACCTCCGAGACCTTGTCGACGATCACGCCGATCAGGGCCCCCTGGATCTGGACGACGATGATGCAGGTCTCCTCCGTCTCCTCCGCCGCCTCCATGCCGAGCTTCAGCCGGAGATCGAGGACCGGGATCACCTTGCCCCGCAGGTTGATCACGCCCCGCACCCAGGGATCGGTCTGCGGGATCGGCGTGATCGGGAGCATGCCGATGATCTCGTTGACACGGAGGATCTCGATGCCGTACTCCTCCTCGCCCAGGAAGAAGGTCAGGTACTTCCCCCCCCGGCTGCGCCCGTTCCCGGGGGTCTTCCCATCGCTCGCGCGGACTTCGCTGCTCACGGGTCTTCTCCCTCTCGCCCGCCGGTGGCGGGCGGTGCATGACCTTGCTAGACCGCCATCATGTCGAACGCGCCGGAACCCCGGCGGGCCAGGGCGCCGAGTCCCTGGGGATCGAGGATCAGGCCGACTCGGCCGTCGCCCAGGATCGCGGCGCCGGAGACTCCGGGCACCTTGCCGATCCCTCCGCCCAGGGACTTGGCGACGATCTGCTGCTGGCCGAGCAGCTCGTCCACCAGCAGCGCGTAGTCACGGTCTCCGCCCCGGACGATGACGAGGAGGCCGCGGGTCGGTTCCTCCACGGCGCCCGGGATCCCGAACAGCCTGCCGAGCCGGAACATCGGGATCAGGCGGTCACGAAACAGGACCATCTCCCCCTGGCCCGCCACCGTCGACAGGTCCTTCTCCTTCGGCTGGAAGGTGATCACGATGTTCGCGGTCGGCAGGATGTACCGCTCGGACCCGCAGCGGATGAGCATCCCGTCGGTGATCGCCAGCGTCAGCGGCAGGTAGATTCTGAAGATCGTTCCTTTCCCGCGCTCCGACTCGATGTCCACCCGTCCGTGGAGGGCCTCGATGTTCTTCTTGACCACGTCGAGCCCCACCCCGCGACCCGAGACGTCGGTCACCTTGTCCGCGGTGGAGAAGCCCGGCTCGAAGATCAACTGGAAGACGTCCGAGTCCGAGAGGCCCTTGTCCGAGTCGATGACGCCGCGCTCGATCGCCTTCTGGACGATCTTCTCCCGGTCGAGGCCCCGGCCGTCGTCCTCGATGGCGACGACGACCGACCCCCCGGAGTGGCACGCGGACAGGCGCACGGTGCCGACGGGGGGCTTCCCGGCGGCGACGCGTTCCTCCTCGGTCTCGAGGCCGTGGTCGACGGCATTGCGGATCATGTGGACCAGCGGGTCGCCGATCGCGTCCACCATGTTCCGGTCGATCTCCGTGTCCTCGCCCTCGGTGACCAGGACGACCTTCTTCTTCACCTTCTGCGCCACGTCACGGACCAGGCGATTCATCTTCTGGAAGGTCGCGCGCAGCGGGACCATCCGCATCGACATGGACAGGTCCTGGAGCTCCCGGACGATCTTGCCCATGTGGGTGATCTTCCGGATCAGGTCGTAGTGCGCCCCGTCGGTCACCACCTGGTCCTGGGCGACCATCGAGTGAGCGATCACCAGCTCCCCGACCATCTCGATCAGCCGGTCGAGCCGGTCGGTACGGACGCGGACGGACGCGTCGACCGATCGCCGGACGCGGTCCAGGCGCTTCTGCTTCCGGAGGGCTTCGGCGACGTCGGTGACGCGGGCGGCTCCCGCCTTGACGAGGGCCTCTCCGAGCGGTTTTTCCCCCTTTTCCCTCTCCACTCGCTGGATCACCTCGTCGGGAACCTTGCCCTCGGAGGCGAGAATGTCGCCGACCCGCGCGTGGGGCAGCGGCGGTTCCTCCTCGCCGGCCTCGGCGGCGTAGCGGTCGGGGTCCGCCAGGTGGCGCATCAGCGGGTCGTACTCCTCCGGGCGGTCGACCGGCTCGCCGGCGGCGCCGGCAACCACGAGGTCGAGCAGCTCCTTGAGCATGTCCACGCTGCGCAGGGCCAGGTCCGCGTAGGGACCGCCGTAGCGGATCTCCTTGTCACGCACGCGCGCGAGCAGCGTCTCCGCCCGGTGGGCGAGTTCCGAGATCGCCTCTAGCCCGAGGAAGGCGGACGTTCCCTTGAGCGTGTGAAAGGCCCGGAAGACCGTGTTGATCGCCTCCTCGTCCCCCGGATCGGTCTCCAGCGTGAGCAGCGCGGCCTCGGCGTTCTCGAGGAGCTCCCTGCTCTCGGTGACCATCTCGCCGATCAGCTCGACGTCGGGCTCCTCGGGCAGGAGGACGAAGGGGACCTCCTCCCCTGCCGGCTCCTCCGCGCTCTGCCCGGTCTTCGCTTCGTCGCCGTCCCCGGCCTCCCCGCCGGGCTCCCCGGTGGACAGGAGCTGCTCCATCGTCTCCACGAGGAGGGAGAGGGTTTCCCGGACCTTCGTCCGCTCCTCCTCGCCCAGGGAGTCGGCTCCTCCCAGGGTGTCGCGCGCCTGCTGGACCAGGGCGGCCAGGTCCTCCCGTCCGGGAGGCAGGGCGTCCTTCAGGTCCTCGAGGGCCCACGCGAGGCCCTCGGAGGAACCCTTCGTCTCGGGGTCCCAGGACTCCGCGGCGCGCCTGAGTTCCCCGAGCAGTCCGGTCAGCGTTTCGAGGCGTTCGCTCATCCTCTCTCCTCGCCGGCCTCCACGGGCCGGTCGCCCGTGCGCGACACGGGGCCCCGCCCGCTTATCGGCCCGCCGTCTCCTTCGCTTGAGCGCCGGCGGGGAGCCGGGCGGGGCGGGATCCTGCACAATGGGGCCCCATGAGAGACACCCGCCCCGGCCGGGCCCCCCGCGGCGCCCGCCAGCTCGCCCTCCTGGCGGGAGGGATCACGGTTCTCGTCGTCGCCCTGCCCCTGGTGGCGGGATACGGCGGGATCCTCGCCGCGCTCGCCCACCAGTTGGCGGCCGTCGGGGAGTGTCCCGCCCCGTCCTTCTGGGCACCCTGGCCCCTTCACGGGACCCGGATCGCGATTCTCCTGATGTTCGCCCTCGACCTCGGCCTGTGGATCGCCCTGCTCGGGTTGCTCCCCCTCGAGGACGTGCCGGGCGCTCCCTTCCTCTCGCTCCGGCGGAGGCTCCGCCGACGCTGGCTCCTGGCGATGACCCCGGTCTACCCGGTCGTCGCCGCCCTCGCCGGGGCGCGCCTGCTCGCCCGCGCCGTCTCCGCCTGCGGCGCCGGCGCCACCTGGTTCCTTCCCGGTATCCTCGGGATCGACCACGGGGCGGGCGCTCGCGCGTGGATCGCCGGGGAGCGGGGCCTGCTCGCGTTCTTCGCCGCGGCCTTCCTCCTGCACCTGCTGGTCCTCGCCGGTCCGTCGCGACCCGGGCGCTGGCTCGGCCGCGTCGCGGTGCTGTCGGCCGGCGGCGGCGTCCTCCTGGCGGCAGGCATCGGTCTCGTGCTCCCCGTGGTCGTCGGCGCTCCCTTCCGGGCCGCCGCCACCGCCCGGGAAGAGCTACTCCACGCTTTCCCGGCGCTCGCGGACGTGGACCCGATCGCCCGGGACGACCTGGCCTGGAACGCCTTCGTACGCACCGCCGCCGACGGGCCCGCGCTCCGGGGGCGCCCCCCGTGGGCCCTGCCCCCCTCGGTCGTCGCCCTGCCCCCGGCGCCCGTGGCCGGGCTCGCGGGCCTGCCGCTGCGGATCGCCGGTCCCGCGGAACCGGCCACGGGCGGGACCGGCCTCGAGTGGCGGATTCCCCTCGAGGGGCCCGCCGTGCCGCTCCCTCTTCCCCGGCCCTTCCGGCCCACGCGGGTGCTCAAGGCGGACCGGGCCCTGCCCTGGCACCGGGTTCGGGACCATCTCCTGGCGCTGGGTCCCGGTCCCCTGCGAGTCGGCCTCGCCCCGGTGCCCTGCGGCCCGCCCCGGGCGATTCCCCCCGGCCCGGCCCCGGTCGTCGTCCTGCGGAACGGCCACCTCCCGGGGGACGGTCCACCGACCGGGCAACTGCCCCTTCCCTTCCCGCAAGGAACAGCCCTCCCGCCGGGCGGGACGGAACGGGCCCCCTGGCCGGGCCGGGTCCGGCCGGGGCGACGCGACCTGTTCTCCCGGGAGCTGCCGACCGACGTGCTCTGGCAGCGGGCCCTTCCCCTCCCGGTCCCGGTGGTCCCCGACGAGAACGGAACGGTCCGCCTCGCCGTGCCTCCCGTGACACCGTGGGACGACGTCGCCCGGGCCCTGCTTGCCGAGACCCTGGCCGGCGCCCGGCGGATCGAGCTCTGGACCGGGGAGTGATCAGAGACGGCGGAGACGCGCGGCATACGCCGCCGGGTCCGCCTTCCCCGTGCGAAAGGCCTCGCCGGCATGTTCGACCAGGACCTGCAGGATCCGGTGGATCGCCTCGTGCCGATCGAGACCCCGGGCGGCCAGGCGCGCCAGGGCCTCCCCGACCTCCGGCGGCTCTCCCCTGGCGAGCTGGGTCTCGACGAGCTCGTGGAGGTGCACGTGGAGGAACGGGTTCTCGTCCGAGTCCGGGTCCGCCCCCTCCCAGAACGGCCGGTACTCGCGGTGCTCCTCGAGGATCGCCAGCAGCCGGCGCTCGACCTCGGTGAGGGTCTCCCGCTCGTCGCGCCGCGCCCACAGCCGCCGCACGGCCTCCCGTCCGATCTCGGCGAGGGCCCGCAGCGCCTCCGCGTCCCGGTCGGCCGGACCGTGATTCATGGCCCCTCCTCCCCGTCGAACCGGGCCCGGAGGGGTTCCACCGGCGGCGGCGCGACCTCCTTGAGCACCGCCCGGCGCCCGTCGAACAGGAGCCGGGAGTACTTCCCGTAGTGGGTCACGCGCCGGGCCAGGTCGGCCAGGTTGGCCGGCACCAGCGCGTCGAGGAGGGCAAGGGAACCTGCGCCCGGACCGGGATGGTCGATCACGAGGGCGAGCGCCGCCCCCGGTCCCCGGGCCTCCTGTCCGCCGAGTCCCAGGCGATCCTCGTCGAGGACCAGGGACGCCGGCAGCCGGGGCAGCAGGCGCTCGAGCAGGACGGGGCCGGGCTTCCCGAGAACCCACACCCGGCGGGCGGACTCCAGTTCGCCGTCGCTCACCTCACGGTCGAGCCGCACCGGGATCCGCCCCCCCGCCAGCCGCTCCGCGACGGCCCGCTCCGCGTCCAGGGCATCTCCGCCCCGGCCGGTTCCGAGGATGACCAGGTCTGCGTCCCCGGCGAGGAGCCGGGCGAACGTCGCCGGGATCTCCTCCGGGGCGAGCCGCCGGAAGACGTCGACGTCCGGGTCGATCACCAGCTCCACGGGACGCGCGGAGACCCGCCGCTCGAAGCGGCAGGAGCCGCCCCGGCTCCAGGAGACCATCCGCTCCCGCCGACCGTCCTCGAGGACGACGTCCGCCGGAACCCGGAGCCTCCAGTCGCCGGTCTCCACCCGGGCCCGGACGACCCACCAGGGCCCCCGGCGTTCGGCCCGCGCCTCGACGAGCCGGAGCCGGGGAGCCCCCGGGCGCTCCACCCACTGGGCGAAGAACCACGCGAGGTCGTTGCGGGTCACGCGCTCGAACGCCTGCCGGATGTCGGCCCAGGAGGCGACCCGGTAGCGATGGGCCCGGTAGAACTCCCGCAACGCCCCCCGGAACGGCTTGTCCCCCACGATGCGCCGGAGCATGTGGAAGATCATCGCGACCTTGCCGTACCCGAGGGCTCGCGTCCTCCGGTCGGTCCGCTCCCGGAACGAGGCCACCGCCGGCTCCCCCCGCTCGGGGACGTACTCGGCGTAGTCCCGCAGGATCTGCCGCCGGTACTCCACGTCGCCCCCGGGGCGTTCCTCGCCGGCGTAGGCGTGGTCGGCCATGTAGACCGTGAGTCCCTCGCACCAGTTCCCGCGGTCCATGTCGACGTACACGCCGTTCCCCCACCAGTCGTGGAGGACCTCGTGCCCCAGGCTCGTGCGAAGGATGAACGGGAGGCGGATCACCCCCCGCCCGAGGAGGGTGAACGACGGCATCCCGTACCCGGTCGGGAGCACGTGCTCGACGACCCGGAAGGCGGGCCAGGCGTGGGGCCCGATCTCGTCCTCGTACCGCTCGAGGTAGCGCGCGGTCGCGGCCAGGTAGGACCGCGCGAGGCTCTCCGGGGTGTCCGCGAGGAACCAGGTCTCCACGGGGACCTTCTTCCCGGCCGGGTGGTGGAGGACGCGGAACGGGGCCGCCACCAGGTCGATTCCCTCGATCGGGTGGAGGGCGTCCCACGTGCTCGTCCTCCGGTCTCCGTCGACGGTGTCCTCGACGAGTCCCCCCTCCGAGACGACCCGCCAGCGCGCGGGGACCGTGACCCGGGCGGTGAAGCGCGACAGCTGCTGGTTCCCCGTCGGGTACCAGCCGCCCCGGGCCTCGAGGAAGCTGCCCGCCTCGTCCAGGTACCCGGCCGGCATGCCCGCGATCTCCTCGTGGCTGAACCGCACGTCCTTCGGGATCGGGCCGGGTTTCGCCCTCCAGCGAACCCGCAGGACCGTCGCCTTCGCGGCTCGGCGGGACGGCCGCAGCACCCAGCGGACGAGTTCCGCGTTCCCTCCCGCCTTCCCGGCCCGCTCGAACTCGAGCCTCCGGGCACGGTTCCCGACGAGCGCCTCCATCGCGAGAACCTCTCCCGCCGGACCGAGGAGCAGCGCGCGGGGGTCGCGCCCCAGCGGACCCTCGAGCTCGAGCCGCGCCGTCCCCTCGAGCAGGCCGCTTCCCGGGTCCAGGGACACGGTGAGTCCGTGGGCGACGACCCGGAGGGGAGCAGGCGGCGTGGCGGCGAGACCGGGCAGCGCCACCAGCAGGGCGAGACCGGCAACGAGCGGGATGGAGCGGCAACGCATGGAGGACCTCCTCGGGAATCCGCGGGATGGCATTCTATCCTTCCCCGGAAGGGAGGACCTGCCGATGGAGCGGACGATCGGGACGACGCGCCTCGTGCTGGTGCAGGGCGACATCACGGAGCAGGAGGTCGATGCCATCGTCAACGCCGCCAACAGCCGGCTCGCGGGGGGCGGCGGGGTCGACGGGGCGATTCACCGCCGGGGA
>CAYQTA010000024.1:0-13871 GCA_964420365.1 uncultured Acidobacteriota bacterium
ACATGGTGATGCCGGGAGACCGGCTGGAGATTTCGGTGGAGCTGATCCAGCCGATCGCGATGGACCGTGGGCTGCGCTTCGCGATTCGCGAGGGCGGCCGGACGGTCGGCGCCGGCACCGTCACCGAGATCATCGAGTAGCTCCGGCCCCGGGGGCCGCGGGCGCCGCGAGGCGGGAGCCGCGACGATGCGTGACAACGTGATCCTGGCCTGCACCGAGTGCAAGCGCCGGAACTACACGACGACGAAGAACAAGAAGACGAAGCCGGAGCGGCTCGAGTTCAAGAAGTATTGCCGCTTCTGCCGCAAGCACACGGTTCACAGGGAGACGCGCTGAGGCGGGGGCGGACCCCGGAGGCACGACCTGCAGGGCAGTAGCTCAATTGGCAGAGCAACGGTCTCCAAAACCGTAGGTTGGGGGTTCGAGTCCCTCCTGCCCTGCCAGCCGGTCGGAGCGGGAGACCCGGCGCACCGGAGGCAGCCGTGGAAAGCCTGAAGAAGTTCCGCCAGTTCCTTTCGGATACCTGGAAGGAGCTGAAGCGCACCTCCTGGCCGAGCAAGGACGAGGTCGTGGGCACGACCATCGTCGTCATCGTCTTCGTGGCGATCGTGGCGGCGTGGCTCGGGGCCGTCGACTTCGTGCTGGCGCTGGTGCAGAAGCACGTCCTCGGCCTCGGCGCCGGGTCCTGAGCCCGGGCGAGGCGGACAAGGTGGCCGCGATGAACGACACCGACAGGCGCGACGAGCTGCAGGCGGACGCCACGGAGGAACAGGCGCAGGCTCCCTCCGGGGCGCAGGCGGGCGACCTGTCGGGAGAGGCCGCCGGCGCTCCCGCGGAGGCGTCCGCGCCCGCGGCGGACGACCGCAAGAAGTGGTACATCATCCACACCTACAGCGGGTTCGAGAACAAGGTCAAGCAGTCGCTGCGGCAGCGGGCCGACGCGTACGGGATGGGGGACAAGATCGGCGAGATCCTCGTCCCCACCGAGGACGTCGTCGAGATCCGGGACGGCAAGAAGGTCCATACGAAGCGGAAGTTCTTCCCCGGCTACGTGCTCGTGCACATGGAGATGTCCGACGAGGCATGGCACGTCGTCCGGTCCACGCCGAAGGTGACCGGGTTCGTCGGTGCCACCGGTTCGGGCCAGAAGCCGGTTCCCCTCACCCAGGAGGAGGTCGATCGGATCCTCAACCAGGTCCACGTCACGAAGGAAAAGCCGAAGCCGAAGATGGACTTCCGCGTCGGCGAGACCGTGAAGATCATCGACGGGGCCTTCGTGGACTTCACCGGCACGGTGGAGGAGATCAACGAGGATCGCGCGACCCTCAAGGTGATGGTGAGCATCTTCGGGCGCGCCACCCCCGTGGAGCTCGAGTTCCACCAGGTCAAGCGACCCGAGTAAGGCGATACCTGCCGGGAGCCGGGTGAGAGCCCCGGCGCTTGCACCGGCGAGAGGGAGACATGGCCAAGAAGGTCATCGCCGTCGTCAAGCTGCACTGCCAGGCGGGCAAGGCGACACCTGCCCCCCCCGTCGGGCCGGCGCTGGGACAGCACGGCGTCAACATCATGGAGTTCTGCAAGGCGTTCAACGCCAGGACGCAGGGGCAGGGCGACCTGATCATCCCCGCGGTGATCACGATCTACGCCGACAAGTCCTTCACCTTCATCACCAAGACCCCGCCGGCATCCGTGCTGCTGATGAAGGCGGCCGGGATCCAGAAGGGTTCCGGGGAGCCGAACCGGGTCAAGGTGGGAAAGGTGACCCGCGCCCAGCTCGAGGAGATCGCGAAGCTCAAGGAGCCGGATCTCACCGCCGCCGACATGGACGCCGCCGTGCGCACCATCGCCGGTAGCGCCCGGAGCATGGGCATCGAAGTCATCGACTGAGCGGGGAGAGGGCCATGCCGAAGCGCGGAAAGAAGTACCGGGCGGCGATCGAGAAGGTCGAGAAGCGCCCCTACGGGATCGAGGAGGCGATGGCCAAGGTGAAGGAGATCGCCTGGGCCAACTTCGACGAGACGGTCGAGATCGCGATGCTCCTCGGGGTCGACCCGCGGCACGCCGACCAGATGGTCCGCGGCACCGTCGTCCTGCCCCACGGCACGGGACAGACGCTGCGGGTCCTGGCGATCGCCGGCGGCGAGAAATACCAGGAGGCCGAGCAGGCGGGGGCCGACATCGTGATGACGGGCGAGGAGGCGGTGGAGAAGATCTCCGGCGGCTTCCTCGACTTCGACGCGGTGGTGGCCACGCCGGACGTCATGCGGTTCATCGGTCGTCTCGGGAAGATCCTCGGGCCGCGCGGCCTGATGCCGAACCCGAAGACCGGGACGGTCACGATGGAGATCGGCAAGGCAATCCAGGAGATCAAGGCCGGAAAGGTGGAGTTCCGGGTCAACAAGACGTCGATCATCCACGGGATCATCGGGAAGGAGTCGTTCCCGCCCGAGAAGCTGGTCGACAACTTCAAGGCGTTCGTCGGTGCCGTCCAGCGGGCCAGGCCCGCGGCGGCCAAGGGGCGCTACATCCGGACCGTCCACGTGGCGACCTCGATGTCCCCGAGCATCGAGATCGACCTGGCCGAGGTGGACCGGATCCAGCAGGCCGAGCGGGCCTGACCGGGGAGGCGAGGCGATGAGGACCAGAGCGGAGAAGGAAGCCCTCGTCGAGGAGATCCGGCAGGTCTTCGAGGGTGCCAACAGCATCTTCCTGGTCAGCCTGACCGGCCTGACGGTGAACGAGGTCAACGAGCTGCGCGCCAACCTGCGGCAGAAGGGCGCCCGGGTCCGGGTCGTCAAGAACCGGCTCGCGAAGCGCGCGGCGGCGGACAGCGTCGTCTCCGGTCTCGAGAAGTGGTTCGTCGGCCCGACGGCCGTCGTCTACCACCCCGAGGAGCCGGTGACGATGGCGAAGGCGCTCGTCGACTTCGCCAAGGACCACCCGCAGCTCGAGATCAAGGCGGGCCTGATCGATCGCAGCGACGTCGTCGACGGCGAGCAGGCGAAGGCGATCAGCAAGATGCCCGACCTGGACGGGCTGCGCGCGCAGATCCTCTCGCTGCTGCAGGCGCCGGCCGGGCAGCTGGTGAGGCTTCTCAATACCCCGGCCACGCAGCTGGCGCGTGTGCTGGAGCAGCGTAGCAGGCAGGAAGGCCAGGAGTAACGCAGGTTTCGTCAACGACTCCCGGCCCGCACGCACCGGGCCCGGGCGCGAGGGAGATGAACGTCATGGCTGCAGACCTCAACCAGATCGTGGAGACCCTGAGCGAGCTGACCCTGATGGAGGCGGCGAACCTCGTCAAGATGCTCGAAGAGAAGTGGGGCGTGACCGCCGCGGCCCCGGTGGCCGTCGCCGCGGTCGGCGCCGCCGGTGGCGCCGAGGAGGCCCAGGAGGAGAAGACGGAGTTCGACGTCATCCTCGAGGCCGTCGGCGAGAAGAAGATCAACGTGATCAAGGCGGTCCGCGAGGTGACCACCCTCGGGCTGAAGGAGGCGAAGGAGCTGGTCGAGTCCGCGCCCAAGGCCATCAAGGAGGGGGTTTCCAAGGAAGAGGCCGAGGAGATCAAGAAGAAGTTCGAGGAAGTCGGAGCCACGGTCTCCATCAAGTAGCTGCTCCGACGAGGAGCCGGGTTCGGCCCGTGTCGGTGCGTCGCGACAGGTTCCCGGTCTTCCCCCGCCGGCGGGGGAAGGGGGGAGTCTGTCGCGCGCACCCGTCGGTCGTTCCTTGCCGGCGACGCCCGCGGCGTTCCGGCCTCGCGCGCGCCCTCCCCGGTGGGGAGGGCCGTGCGCCCCGCGGTTTCCCGCCCTTCCCGGCGGCGGGGGCCGCATCGTTCCTTTCTCCCGTGGGGTGAGCCCAGATGGCGACTGCCGAGATCCATTCCCGGAAGAGGCAAGACTTCTCGAAGATCGCGACGAACATCGCGATCCCCAACCTGATCGAGGTCCAGAAGCGGTCGTACGAGCGCTTCCTCCAGATGTACACGGCGCCCGAGGATCGCGAGGACATCGGCCTGCAGGCCGTCTTCAAGTCGATCTTCCCGATCGTGGACTTCCGCGAGACGTGCAGCCTGGAGTTCATCTCCTACTCGATCGGGAACTGGGCCTGCAAGTGCGGACGGCTCCAGGGGATCGAGAAGCTCCGCGTCGTCTGCCGCGGGTGCCACAAGCCGTTCGTCGTGCGCGAGCCCAAGGTGGCCGAGTTCCCGTGTCCGAGCTGCGGCGAGCTCAACCCGAACCGGCTCGAGGTCTGCGAGGAATGCGGCGAGCCCGTCGGGCTGAAGCCGAAGTACGAGGTCAGCGAGTGCCAGGAGCGGGGAATGAGCTACAACGTCCCGCTCAAGGTCACGGTGCACCTCGTCGTCTACGACAAGGACCCGGAGACCGGCGCGCAGTCGATCCGTGACATCAAGGAAGAGGAGGTCTTTTTCGGCGAGGTGCCGATGCTCACCGACAACGGCACCTTCATCATCAACGGGACGGAGCGGGTGATCGTCTCCCAGCTCCACCGTTCGCCGGGCGTGTTCTTCCAGGCGACGCCGGACCGCTCCACCTACATGGCGAAGATCATCCCCTACCGGGGAGCCTGGGTGGAGTTCGAGTACGACCAGAAGCAGATTCTCAACGTCCGGATCGACCGCAAGCGGAAGTTCTACGGCACGATCTTCCTGCGGGCGCTGGGGCTTGCCACCGACGAGGAGATGCTCCGGGAGTTCTACACGCCGACGGAGATCCTCCTCGAGAAGGACCAGGTGCTCTGGAGCGTCGGGCCGGGCCTGCTGCTGAAGAAATCGGCCCGGGAGATCCGCGACCCGAAGGGCAAGAAGGTCCTGCTGCGGAAGGGTGTCAAGATCCGCAAGGCGAACCTGCGACGCCTCGAGGACGCCGGGATCGGCCACGTGCCGCTGCCGGAGGAGGAGTTCCAGGGGGTCGTCGCCCTCGAGCCGGTGATTCACCCGGAGACCGGCGAGGTCATCGTCGACACCAACGAGGAGATTCCACCGGAGAAGCTGGACGAGATCCGGGCCGCGGGCGTGGAGCGCCTGGTCGTCATCCTGCCCCAGTCGGACCCGGTCGGGCCGGTGCTCCACGAGACGCTCAAGAAGGACACGGTCCGGACGCCGGAGGAGGCGCTGATCGAGATCTACCGGAAGCTGCGTCCCGGCGATCCGCCGACGATCGACGCGGCCCGGAAGCTGTTCGACTCGATGTTCTTCGATCCCCAGCGGTACGACTTCTCCCGGGTCGGCCGGCTGAAGTTCAACACCAAGCTGGGGATGAACAAGTCGCTCGACGAGAAGATCCTCCAGCCGGACGACTTCTACGCCGTGATCCGGTACTTCCTGCGGCTGCCGCAGGGTGACGTGCCCCTCGATGACATCGACCACCTGGGGAGCCGGCGCGTCCGCTCGGTGGGCGAGCTCCTGGAGAACCAGTTCCGCATCGGCCTGATCCGGATGGAGCGGGCGATCAAGGAGAAGATGTCCGTCTACCCGGAGATGGCCACGGCCATGCCCCGGGACCTCATCAACTCCAAGCCCGTGGTCGCGGCCGTCCAGGAGTTCTTCGGTTCGAGCCAGCTCTCCCAGTTCATGGACCAGACGAACCCCCTCTCCGAGGTGACGCACAAGCGGCGCCTCTCGGCCCTCGGGCCGGGCGGCCTGTCGCGCGAGCGGGCCGGCTTCGAGGTGCGGGACGTTCATCCCTCCCACTACGGCCGGATCTGCCCGATCGAGACCCCGGAAGGTCCGAACATCGGCCTGATCTCGTCCCTCGCCTGCTACGCGCGGATCAACGACTACGGGTTCATCGAGTCGCCGTACCGAAAGGTGATCGACGGCCGGATCGTCGACCACGTGCAGGTCACCTACGCCGGCGACTCCGACCTCGCGGTGGGCGACGTGCTGCCCGAGGAGAAGTTCAACCGGCTGCGGCGCAAGCTGGAGAAGGAGGGCAAGCGGCCGCCGAAGGCGGAGCCGTACGCCTTCTACCTGACGGCGTGGGAGGAAGACCAGCTGACCATCGCCCAGGCGAACGCGCCGGTGGACGAGAAGGGCCACTTCGTCAACGAGCGCGTCACCGCGCGAAAGGGTGGGTCGTTCATCTACGCGCCGCGGGAGGAGATCGACTTCATCGACGTCTCCCCGAAGCAGCTCGTTTCCGTGGCGGCCTCGCTGATTCCCTTCCTCGAGAACGACGACGCCAACCGGGCCCTGATGGGATCGAACATGCAGCGGCAGGCGGTGCCGCTCCTCCAGCCCGAGGCGCCGATCGTCGGCACGGGGATGGAAGAACCGACCGCGCGGGACTCGGGTGCCGTGGTCATCTGCCGCCGCTCGGGGATCGTCGACAAGATCGACGCGACGCGGATCATCGTTCGCGTGACCGGTTCCGAGGGGAACGAGGACTTCGGGGCGGACGTCTACTCGCTGGTCAAGTTCCGGCGCTCGAACCAGAACACCTGCATCAACCAGAAGCCGCTGGTCAAGCAGGGCGACCGGGTGGTGGCGGGACAGGTCCTGGCCGATGGCCCGTGCACCGACCAGGGGGAGCTGGCTCTCGGTCGAAACGTGCTCGTCGCCTTCATGCCCTGGCGAGGGTACAACTTCGAGGACGCGATCCTCGTCTCGGAGCGCCTCGTCAAGGAAGACGCGTACACGTCGATCCACATCGAGGAGTTCGAGATCGAGGCCCGGGACACGAAGCTGGGGCCCGAGGAGATCACGCGGGACATCCCCAACGTCTCGGAGGAGTTCCTCAAGGACCTGGACGAGAGCGGCATCATCCGCATCGGCGCCCACGTGAAGCCGGGGGACATCCTCGTCGGGAAGGTGACGCCGAAGGGCGAGACGCAGCTCACCCCGGAGGAGAAGCTCCTGCGGGCGATCTTCGGCGAGAAGTCGGGCGAGGTCCGCGATGCCTCGCTGACGACGCCGCCGGGCATCGAGGGGATCGTGGTCGACGTGCGGGTCTTCGCCCGGAAGGGCGTCCGGAAGGACGCCCGTCACCGGGCGATCGAGGCCGACCAGATCCGCCAGTGGGAGAAGAACCTCCAGGACCAGATCCGGATCATCACCGAGGAGAACCGCAAGCTGATCGCCGACCTGCTCGAGGGGGAGCCGCTGCGGAGCGACCTCACGAGCGAGGACGGGGAGCGGGTGATCCTGCCCGAGGGGACGATCCTCACCCGGGAGATCATCCGGGACCTGCCGACGGACGACCTGATGCGGCTCGACGTCAAGCCGCGCCGCTCGGCGACCCTCGAGGCGATCCGCAAGATCGAGGAACGGACCCGCAAGCGGATCCAGCTCCTCAAGCAGTTCCACCAGGAGAAGATCGAGTCCCTCGAGAAGGGCGACGAGCTGCCTCCCGGCGTCATCAAGCTGGTCAAGGTCTTCATCGCGATGAAGCGCAAGCTCTCGGTGGGCGACAAGATGGCCGGCCGCCACGGCAACAAGGGCGTCATCGCGAAGATCCTGCCGGTCGAGGACATGCCGTACCTGCCGGACGGTACGCCCGTCGACGTGGTGCTGAATCCCCTCGGTGTGCCCAGCCGAATGAACGTGGGGCAGATCCTCGAGACCCATCTCGGGTGGGCCGGCAAGGTGCTCGGTCTCCACTTCTCGACGCCGGTCTTCGACGGGGCGCGGGAGGAGGACATCAAGGCCTACCTGCGCGAGGCCGGGCTGCCGGAGGACGGCAAGACGGTCCTCTACGACGGGATGACCGGGGAACCGTTCGAGCAGAAGGTGACGGTCGGCTACATCTACCTGATGAAGCTGAGCCACCTGGTGGACGACAAGATCCATGCCCGCTCGATCGGGCCCTACTCGCTGATCACCCAGCAGCCGCTCGGTGGAAAGGCCCAGTTCGGCGGCCAGCGGTTCGGGGAGATGGAGGTGTGGGCCCTCGAGGCGTACGGGGCGGCCCACGTGCTGCAGGAGCTGCTGACCTGCAAGTCGGACGACGTCTACGGTCGCACGAAGATCTACGAGGCGATCGTGAAGGGGCAGGCGTGGGTGGAGCCCGGCCTCCCGGAGTCGTTCAACGTGCTGATCAAGGAGCTGCAGGCCCTCTGCCTCGACGTCGAACTGCTGACCGAGGGTGCCGAGGAAGAGGAGCTTTGAGGGCGAACCGCGTGCCCGTCGCCCCGGTGGCGGGCACCGTTCCGGGACATGCCCGGAAGGAGAGGCAGCCTTGAGCAAGAGCTCGCTGTTCTTTGACAAGGCCCGGACGATCAACGACTTCACGGCGATCCGCATCTCGCTGGCCTCGCCGGAGAAAATCCGCTCCTGGTCGCACGGGGAGGTCACCAAGCCCGAGACGATCAACTACCGGACCTTCAAGCCGGAGCGGGACGGGCTGTTCTGCGCGCGGATCTTCGGTCCGACCACCGACTGGGAGTGTCTCTGCGGCAAGTTCAAGCGGATGAAGTACCGCGGCGTCGTCTGCGACAAGTGCGGCGTCGAGGTCACCCAGTCGAAGGTCCGGCGCGAGCGGATGGGGCACATCGAGCTGGCGAGCCCCGTCTCCCACGTCTGGTTCTTCCACCAGCTGCCCAGCCGGATCGGGCAGGTCCTCGACATCACCAAGCGGGACCTCGAGAGCATCCTCTACTTCGAGAAGTACGTCGTCATCGATCCGGGCGACGTGCCGGAGCTGGCGGAGAAGCAGCTCCTGAACGAGGAGGAGTACCGGGACCTGGTCGAGCAGTACGGCGCGGAGTCGTTCGAGGCGGACATGGGCGCCGAGGCGATCAAGAAGCTGCTCGAGCGGGTCGACATCGAGTCGCTCGCCGCCGAGCTGCGGCGCCTGATGAAGGAGGAGACCTCCCAGCAGAAGCGCCAGAAGCTGGCGAAGCGGCTCAAGGTGGTCGACGCTTTCCGGCGCTCGGGCAATCGCCCGGAGTGGATGATCCTCGAGGTGATCCCGGTGCTGCCGCCCGAGCTGCGGCCGCTGGTGCCCCTCGAGGGGGGCCGGTTCGCCACGTCGGACCTGAACGACCTCTATCGCCGGGTGATCAATCGCAACAACCGGCTGAAGAAGCTGCTGGACCTGCGTGCCCCGGAGGTGATCGTCCGCAACGAGAAGCGGATGCTCCAGGAGGCGGTGGACGCCCTGATGGACAACGGGCGTCGCGGCCGGGTCCTCCGCAGCAGTTCCCACAACCGGCCGCTCAAGTCGCTGTCGGACGCCCTCAAGGGGAAGCAGGGGCGCTTCCGGCAGAACCTCCTGGGGAAGCGGGTCGACTATTCCGGGCGCTCGGTGATCGTCGTCGGCCCGGAGCTGAAGCTGCACCAGTGCGGGCTTCCGAAGAAGATGGCCCTCGAGCTGTTCAAGCCGTTCATCTACAACAAGCTCGAGGAACGGCAGATCGTGACCACGATCAAGGCCGCCAAGGAGATGGTCGAGCTGGAGCGGCCGGAGGTCTGGGACATCCTCGAGGAGGTGATCCAGGACCACCCGGTGCTCCTGAACCGCGCCCCCACGCTGCACCGGCTCGGGATCCAGGCATTCGAACCACAGCTCGTCGAGGGGAAGGCGATCCAGATCCACCCGCTGGTCTGCACGGCGTTCAACGCCGACTTCGACGGCGACCAGATGGCCGTGCACGTGCCGCTCTCCGCGCGGGCCCAGGCCGAGGCGCACATCCTGATGAAGTCGACGCGGAACCTGCTGAAGCCCGCGTCGGGGAAGCCGATCGTCGTCCCGACCCAGGACATGGTTCTCGGGATCTACTACCTGACCAAGAGCAAGCCGAAGCGGAAGGGCGAGGGCCGGATCTTCGGGTCCCCCGAGGAGGTCGTGCTCGCCTACGAGTCGGGCCAGGTGGAAACTCACACGCAGATCCGCCTGCGCTACAGCGGCAAGCTGATGGACCTGACGGTCCTCTACGACGACCAGGACGTGATCCACGCCCCGATCCAGGAGGTCGAGAACCTGCTGATCGAGACCTCGGTCGGGCGCGTGGTCTTCAACATGGCGCTTCCGGAGGAGATCCCGTTCATCAACGGGCTCCTCAAGAAGAAGGGCATCCAGGAGCTCGTCCACTACTGCCAGCTCGAGCACGGGGCGGACGTGACGGTGCGCCTGGTCGACCAGCTCAAGGACTTCGGCTTCCGCTACGCGACCCTGTCCGGCGTCTCGATCGGGATCGACGACATGGTGATCCCGGAGGAGAAGGCGAGGCTGGTCGAGGAGGCCCAGAAGCAGCAGATCGAGGTCGAGCAGCAGTACCGGGAGGGCGCGATCACCAACGGCGAGCGGTACAACAAGGTCGTCGCGATCTGGTCCGACGTCACCGACCGCGTGGCGGAGGCGATGTTCCAGCGGATGAAGGAGATCGACAACGACCCGGAGCAGCCCTTCAACCCGATCTACATCATGGCCGACTCGGGGGCGCGAGGGTCGAAGCAGCAGATGCGCCAGCTCGCCGGGATGCGCGGCCTGATGGCCAAGCCCTCGGGCGAGATCATCGAGACGCCGATCACCGCGAACTTCCGCGAGGGCCTGACGGTGGCCCAGTACTTCATCTCGACCCACGGCGCGCGGAAGGGCCTGGCGGACACGGCGCTGAAGACGGCCGACTCCGGATACCTGACGCGGCGACTGGTGGACGTCGCGCAGGACGTGATCGTCAGCGAGGAGGACTGCGGGACCTTCGAGGGGATCGAGGCGCGGGCGATCGTCGAGGGCGGCGAGGTGATCGAGTCGCTGCGTGACCGGATCATCGGGCGGGTGGCGCTCGATGCCGTCGAGGACCCGCAGACCGGCGAGGTGATCGTCGACAAGAACGAGGAGATTACCGAGGAGATCGCCGAGCGGATCCAGCAGGCGGGGATCGAGGCGGTGCTGATCCGGTCCGTGCTGACCTGCGAGTCGCCGCGCGGCGTCTGCCGGCTCTGCTACGGACGGGACCTCGCCACCGGGCGGATCGTCGAGATCGGCCAGGCGGTCGGCGTGATCGCCGCCCAGTCGATCGGCGAGCCGGGTACCCAGCTGACGATGCGGACGTTCCACATCGGCGGCACGGCGAGCCAGGTCCACGAGCAGTCGTTCGCCGAGGCGAAGAACGAGGGGACCGTCCGGTACCTGAACATCACGACCGTCCAGAACCGTCGGGGCGACTACGTCGCGATGAACCGGCAGGGGAACCTGGTGATCGTCGATCACCGGGGTCTCGAGCTCGAGCGTCACGCGGTCGCCTACGGGGCGACCCTGAAGGTGGCGGACGGCGAGCAGGTGAAGCCGGGTACCCGGCTGATGGAGTGGGACCCGTACACGCAGGCGATCCTCACCGAGGAGGAGGGGACCGTCCAGTTCGTCGACATCATCGACGGGGTGACGGTCGAGGAGGAGCAGGACGAGGTCACCGGTTTCGTCCAGAAGATGATCGTCGCCCAGAAGACCCCGCAGAAGAAGCAGGAGGTCCTGATGCCGCGGATCGTCATTCGCCGCGGCAACAGGAAGGTCCGGTCGTACATCCTGCCGGTGAAGGCCCTGCTGATGGTCGAGGACGGCGACCAGGTCTCGCCCGGGGACGTCCTCGCCCGGATCCCGCGGGAGACGACCAAGACGAAGGACATCACCGGCGGCCTGCCCCGGGTGGTCGAGCTGTTCGAGGCGCGGGAGCCGAAGGAACAGGCGGTCATCTCGGAGATCGACGGGGTCGTCGAGTACGACGAGAGCCCGGAGAAGACGAAGCGCAAGAACTACATCCCGGTCTACGTGGTCAGCGACGACGGCGAGCGCCGGGAGTACCTGATCCCGAAGGGGAAGCACATCCGGGTGCGACCCGGCGAGCGGGTCCAGGCGGGCGACGCCCTGATGGACGGGCCGAAGAACCCTCACGACATCCTGCGCGTCCTCGGGGAGAAGGCCCTGCAGGACTACCTGGTCAACGAGATCCAGGAGGTCTACCGGCTCCAGGGCGTGGACATCAACGACAAGCACATCGAGGTGATCGTTCGCCAGATGATGCGCTGGGTGCAGATCGAGGACGTGGGAGACACGGAGTTCGTCCTCGACGAGAAGGTGGACAAGTTCCGTTTCCGCGAGGAGAACGAGGCGGTGATGCAGCAGGGTGGTCAGCCGGCGATGGGCCGACCGCTGCTCCTCGGCATCACCAAGGCCTCCCTCTCCACCGATTCGTTCGTCTCCGCGGCGTCGTTCCAGGAGACGACCCGGGTCCTGACCGAGGCGGCGATCCGGGGCGCGGTGGACAAGCTGCGCGGTCTCAAGGAGAACGTGATCATGGGCCGGCTGATCCCCGCGGGGACCGGTGCGCCGGCCTACCGGGACTACGAGATGCCGATGCCGGTGATCGAGGAGGAGGAGCCCGAGGAGGACCTGCTCTCCCTCGAGACCGGTATCGACGAGGCCACCCTGGCCCAGCTCCTCGCCAGCGGGGAGGAGAAGATGACGGGCACGGGGGGCGGAAGCGAGGCGAAGAAGTAGCTTCGGCTGACCGCCGAAGGTGGTGAAAAATCGACGGGAACGGGTCCCCCCTGCTTGACAGGTGAGGATCCGTCCCCTAGCCTTACGGCTTCGTGCGGCCCGACCGCCATCGGGTCGACACACTGCAGGCGAACGGCCGGGCCCACCCCGCCGCCGGCGGGGTCCGGTTCGGTACGCGCCGCGGCAGGGAGAACGGCGAGCAGCCCCCCTCGATGTAGGGTCCCACCTGCGCCCTGCGTGAGGAACTGCACGAACCGCCGTTCGGGGTCCCGCCCGGGCCGGGCGGGAGACGCGACGAAAGCAGGTAGACAGATCGGTTTCCTGCGGGCCGCCGGCCGCCCCCGTGCCGGTGCGGCCGTGCCCGCGAGACGGAGAGGCGAGACGTGCCGACCATCAGCCAACTCGTTCGCCAGGGCCGGAAGCGGATCCGCGCCAAGACCGCGAGCCCGGCGCTCCAGGGGTGCCCGCAGCGCCGGGGCGTCTGCACGCGCGTGTACACCACGACGCCGAAGAAGCCGAACTCGGCGCTCCGGAAGGTTGCCCGCGTGCGGCTCACCAACGGCATCGAGGTGACGGCCTACATCCCGGGTGAGCAGCACGAGCTCCAGGAGCACTCGGTCGTCCTGATCCGTGGCGGTCGAGTCAAGGACCTCCCGGGCGTCCGCTACCACATCATCCGGGGCACCCTCGACGCCACGGGGGTGGAAGGCCGCCGGAAGAGCCGGTCGAAGTACGGCACGAAGCGGCCGAAGTCCTGACGCGGCGGAGGAGAGCGAGATGCCCAGACGTCGTGAGGTTCCCGTCCGTCCGACCCCTCCGGACCCGATCTACGGTTCGGAGCTGGTGACGAAGTTCATCAACAGCCTGATGAAGGACGGCAAGCGGACCGTTGCCGAGCGGATCTTCTACGAGGCGATGAAGAAGATCGAGGAGAAGACCGGCAAGGAGCCGCTCCGGGTCTTCCAGAAGGCCGTGGAGAACGTCAAGCCGGTGATGGAGGTCAAGTCCCGGCGGGTCGGCGGCTCCAACTACCAGGTGCCGGTCGAGGTGTCCCCGAAGCGGCGCCTCTCCCTCGCCTTCCGCTGGCTGATCGGCTATGCCAAGGCCCGCCCCGAGCGGACCATGATCGACAAGCTGGCGGGCGAGCTGATGGATGCCGCGAACGGGCGCGGCGGTGCGATGAAGAAGAAGGAAGACGTTCACCGGATGGCCGAGGCGAACAAGGCGTTCGCCCACTACCGCTGGTGAACCCCGGGCAACCGGTTAGGGAGGACCCCTGATGGCCAAGGAGAAGTTCGAGCGGACGAAGCCGCACGTGAACGTGGGAACGATCGGTCACGTGGACCACGGGAAGACGACGCTGACGGCTGCGATCACGCAGGTGCTGGCGAAGTTCAACCCGAGCGTGCAGGTGCGGTC
>CAYQTA010000025.1:0-63233 GCA_964420365.1 uncultured Acidobacteriota bacterium
CCTGCCGAGCGTTCCTTCGCGCTGGGAATCCGGGTGGATGCGGGCCGCCGCCCCCCCGGCTGGCACCCGGTCCACGTGACCAACCCTCCGGTCGACGCCTCCGGCGACCTGTCCCGGGCGGTGGTCCGGGGAGCTGGACTCGAGGCGGAGCTCGACTGGGACGCAGGCAGGGGCGAAGCGACGATCCCCGATTCTCTCTCCCACCTGGACCTGCTGGTCCGGGTGACCCTGGGCGGGGAGCTGCTCCGCCAGGGTTCCACGTTCCTCCACGCGGCGGGGGTGATCCTGGACGGGTTTGCCGTCGCGTTCGCCGGTCCGTCGGGAGCCGGGAAAAGCACGATCGCTGCCCTGTGTCGCCGGGAGGGGTTGCCCGTGCTGTGCGACGAGATGCTGGCAGTGCTGCACCACCCCTCCGCCCTGCGCTTTCGCGGAACCCCCTTCTGGAACGGAAGCGACCGGGAGGGACCGGCGGGCGGCGTCTTTCTCCTCGAACACGGCCCGGAACCGGTCGTCCAGCACGTCTCTCCGGACCGGGCGCTCCCGTACCTTGTCGCCGCCGGGGGTTGCCCGCTGGACCTGCCGGCCTTCCAGGAGGCCTTCTTTGCCGCCCTGGGCAACCTGCTGCGCCGGTGTCCTCCCTACCGGCTCGTCTTCCGGCCGGACCGTTCCTTCCTCGCGGCGATCCGGGCCCTGCCGGAGTTCGCCTTCTTCGCCCCGCGCCGCGAGGCACGCCCCCTTCCCCGGCACCCGGGCAGGACACGGTGAGCCGTCACCTCTCCGCCCTGATGGCCCGGGCCCAGCGGGATCTCGTACCGCTGTCGGCCCACTTCGAGCTGACCTGGCGTTGCAACGAGAGGTGCGTCCACTGCTACGTCGACCTCGAGGACACCGCCGGCGAGCTGTCCACCGCGGAGGTCCGGAGGATCCTCGGGGAGCTCAAGGACGCGGGCACCCTCTTCCTCACGTTCACCGGCGGGGAGGTCTTCCTGCGGCAGGACCTGCCCGACCTCGTGCGACACGCGCGGGAGCTCGGGTTCGCTCTCCGGGTGTTCACCAACGCGACGCTCGTCCGCGAGGAGCACGCTCGCCTTTTCCGCGAGACCGGGGTCCTGGCGGTCGAGGTCTCCCTCTACGCGATGGACCCCGGTACCCACGACGGGATCACCCGTGTCCCCGGCTCCCACGCCCGCACGGTGGCCGGGATCCAGCTCCTCCGGGAGCACGGCGTGCCGGTCGTGGTCAAGGCCCCCATCCTCCGCGAGGCCGCCGGGGAATACCGGCGCGTCGCCGCGTTCGCCGAGGCGATCGGGGCCCGCTGGCGTTTCGACACCCACCTGGTGACCCGCAACGACCTGGATCCCGCCCCGCTCGGCCACGCCCTCGGGGACGAGTTCCTCCTGCGGATCGCCACCGACCCGCTCCTCGCGGCGGCGATCCCCCCGGAAAGCGGGGACTCCCCCGCCCCCGACGATCCCGTCTGCGCGACGGCCCGACGCGTCGTCCTCGTCGATCCCCGCGGCAGGGTCTATCCATGTTCCGGCAGGTTCCCGCCCGCCGGGGACCTGCGACGACAGTCCTTCCGGGAGGCCTGGGAGACATCGCCGCTCCTCCTCCGGCTCCGCAACCTCCTCGCCGCCGACATGCCCGGGTGCCGGGAGTGCGAACTCTGGTCCTGGTGCGCCCGCTGTCCCCTCGACGCGCTGGCCGAGGAGGGAGACTTCTTCGCCGTTCCCCGCAGGGCGTGCGCGGAAACCCATCTCCGCCGGCAGGCCTGGGAGGAAGGGCCCCCGGAACTGCGGGAGGCGATCCGGGACCTCCTGTCGCGGGAGCTGCCGGGCTGCGACCTCTAGCGCCGCGAGCGCCGCACGGCCCGCAGGGCGACGTCGGCGGCAACCCGGGCGAGCCCCCAGGGCGGGTCGACCGCCAGGGCGGCGACCAGCCAGCGCCCCGCCCGTGCATCTCCCCGGCCCTCCCACCGGGCGGCCAGCCCCAGGATCGCCGCGGCCCGGCCCCGGACCCCCGCGGTCTCGCCGGCGAACAGCTCTCGTGCCCGCGCCTCGGCCACCTGCCAGGCGACCGTCGCCCCGGTCGCCCGGGCGCGGGCGGCGAGCCGTTCCCGGTCGAGGAGCGGGGCCAGCAGGTACAGGTCGAGCCACCAGAGGTGCCGGCCGAAGGCGCCGTGGAAGGCCACGGCGTGGAGGGCGAGGTGGCAGGCCAGGTCGTGCCGCTCGAGCCGGCGGAGGCCCGGAAGGCCGGGCACCGCCTCGGCACGCTCGAAGAGTCGGTCGACCTCCCACCGCGCCCTTCCCGGCCGGGCCAGGTTCCAGTGAAGGTCGAGCTGCACCCGGGGACGGCCCCGATGACGCCACGTCAGGGCGAACCAGTGGGCCCGGGCACGGCCGGGCGCCGGGTGGTCCGGCACGAACCCCGCGGCCCGGAGCACGTCCTCGAGGGGGCGGAGATCCGCGGGACGCACGAGCAGGTCCACGTCGTTGCGCGGCCGCTCCCCGGGACGGTAGACGCGGGTGGCGAGGTCGCTTCCCTTCAGCAGGATCGCGGGCAGGCCCGCCGCCTCCAGCCTGGAAGCCAGCTCCCCGAGCACCTCCCCGAACAGCGCCTCCTCCGCGAGGCACCTCCGGTGCGCCGCGACCAGCCGACGGGCCAGGTCGATGCCGGCCTGGCCGGGAGCCGGTTCGAGTTCTCCCCGGGCCAGGCGCCCTCCCACCCGGGGCGCCAGGCGGTGCCCTTCGAGGTGCCGCGCGAGGACCTCGACGGATTCCCCGGGCGGCAGGGCCAGGGGGCCCGGACCGACGGCAGCCCGGGCGGCCCACCGGTCGATCTGCTCACGCCTCGTCACCTGCGCTCCTCCGGGCCCATGATCGCCGATTCCGCGCCGGGTTGACACCCCCGGCGGGCGGACCGCACGTTTGCCCCGGGCCTCGCCGGCCCCGGGAGGCACGGATGCCACGCGCCCTGGTCATCTCGCTCCTGCTGGTCCTGCTCGCCCCGGCCCCCGGGGTGCGCGGAGCGACCCCGCCGAGCGGAGCCATCGAGTGGGACTTCCTCGAGCAGATGGATGCGGACGACCGGGCGCTGGTCGAAGCCTACGCGGAGACGGCCCGCCGTCTCGAGCTGCTCGCCCTCGAGATCGGGCGACGGTGGCCGACACCCCTCCTGGAAATCCAGGCGAGCCCGGACCTCGGCCGCGTGCGCTGGCGGCTTCCCGGCGAGGTGCCCGGCACGTGGCACCACGGAATCGTCTGTCCCGCGGACCGGGAGCGCCTGGCGCGGACCGAGGCCACGGCGGGAACCTGGTCCTCGAGACGGACGTGGCGACCGCTGGTTCTTCGGAACACGCGACTGGTCCTGCCTCCCGCCTGGGCGGGCCGGGGGCTCCTCCTGACCGGGCAGGGCGAGATCGTCAGGATCCTCGCCATCGACTAGGCCGACCGTGCCGGTCGGTGAAGAGCGATCGCGTCCTCTCTCAGGCGAGGAGCCGGAACCCCAGCAACACCAGGCCGGCGAGCACCGCCAGCGGCAGGAGCACGGGCAACAGGACCAGCCCCAGCACCGCCACCAGCACCGCGAGAACCGCCACGGCGACCAGCACGGGCAGGGCCAGCACGCCGAGGAGGCCCACCGCCAGGCCGAGGGCCAGCTTGAGCGGCAGCAGCACCAGGAAGAGCCCGATCCGCACCACGGCGAAGAGCACGAAGCCGGCGGCGACCAGCGCCCCGAGGAGGAGGACCAGCAGGGAACCGAACTCGAACATCGTCTGCTCCTCCGGCCCGGGGAGACCCCGGGCTCCTGCCAGTATAACGCGTCGGAGCCCGAAAGGTTGCGGGGCGGGCCACGGCCGCCGGGAATGCCCCGCGGGCCGCGGTCAGTCGTCGCCCTCGTCGACCCCCAGGAGCGGCGCCAGGCCCGCCCACGTGACCGCGTCCGAGGAGTAGAGGGTCCTCAGGTAGAGGTCGACGTCCTCGGCCGGGAACTCCTCCCGCAGCTTCTCGACGGCCTCGGCCAGGGCGTCCGCCGAGGGTGGCTCCTCCACGTCCTCCTGGATCAGGCCGTCCTCGTGGGAGATCCCCAGCAGGTCGAGAAAGCGGGCCAGCATCGGCCGCTGGTGCACCAGGTGCCAGCTGGTCAGCACCTGGCTCGCGGTCTCCTCCGGCAGCCCGCCGAGGGCCATCTGTTCCGCCCTTCGTTCCCGGGGCAGGCGCTCGAGAAAGGCGGGCCGCATCCCCCGCGCGGCCAACCACGGGGCGAGCACCGAGAGCCGTTCCTCCCGGGAGAGTCGCTCGTCCTCCCAGAGGGAGAGGGCGAGCTGCGCCCTCCGCTCCCGGGGCAACGAGTTCCAGATCGAGCGTGCGGTCAGGCCGGCCATCTCGGGTCCTCCTTTCCGGCAGCAGCCTACACCAGCGGGCGGACGGCGTCCCGGATCGCGTCGTGGACCCGCGCCGGGGAAATGTCGACGAGACAACGGTGGTGACCCTCCGGGCAGGCGTCATCCCCGTGGGGACTGCACGGCCGGCAGGGGAGATCGACCGTCAGCACGCGGCACTGCTCTCCCCACGCAAGGGGGCCGGGGTCGGTGGGACCGTGCAGTACGACGACCGGCGTACCGACCGCCCGGGCGATGTGAGCGGGGCCGGAATCTCCACCGACGAACACGGTTGCCACCGCCAGCTCGCGGACGACGCCCCGGATCCCGATCCCGCGCCGGTCGAGAACGCGGGGGCGGCCGGCGAGGAGCCTGTCGATCAGCGCGTTCTCCGCGGGTCCCCCGTAGAGGGCGGGACGGAACCGTCCCGCGGCGAGGACGCGGTCCAGGAGCTCCTCCCAGTGGCCGGGGGGCCACCGCTTGGTCGGGTAGTGGGCGCCCGGCGCCAGGGCGAGCAGGGGCTCCCCGCCCCAGCCGGCGGCCCGCAACGCCCGCCGTGCTTCCTGGACGGCCCCCGGCGACAGGGGCAGCTCCATCCGGGGCTCCCCCGCCTCGATCCCCAGGGGGCCGAGCAGGGCGAGGGGCCGGGCGGGGAACGGAAGGCCGGGGTCCCGGGGAACCGTCACCCGGTACCCCAGCCACGACCCGGGGCCCGCGAACCCGACCCGGAAAGGGGCCCCCGACAGGGCGGCGAGCAGGGTCGTGCGGAACGAGCGGGTCACGCCGATGAACACGTCGGGCCGGCGCCGGCGCACCTCGCGGGCGATCCCCAGGAGACCCGCCACGCCCCGGTCCCGGCCGTCCTTGTCGTAGGGCACGAGGGCATCCACCCGCGGATCGTCCGCCAGGACGTCCACGGCGGCCGGCCGACCGACGACGGCGAGGGACGCCCCGGGACAGGCTTCCCGGAGCCCCGCGATCAGGGGCGTCGCGAAGACCATGTCCCCGATGAACGCCAGCTGGGCGACCACGATCGAACGGGGCGGGACATCCGGGAGACGGGACGGCACGGGCACCTCCGCCGGGGAGCATGACCCGCCGGCGCGGCCCCTTCAAGAAGACGGGCTCGCGGCCGATGCGGGGGGCGATGATCGACTTCCGCGCCGGGACCGCCACGGGCCATCCTGGGGACGCCTGTCCCCTGCGGGGACTCCTCGACCCGTGGACGGCGAGCGGGGGGCAGTTCCTCCGGGGAGACCTCGCGACCGTCCTCGCCCGGCTCTGCCGGGACGAGCGGGGCCCGCGGCCGCTGGTGATCGCGGCGGGGGCGGCCCCGGCACTGGTGGAAGCGGCCTGTTCCCTCGACGGTCTCCGCGTGACCCTCGTGCCGCCGGACAGGGACGGTCTTCCCGACCGCCCCAGCCTGTTCCTCGCCCTCGAGCGCGCGGGGGCCGGTTGCCGCTGCCTCCTGCCACTCGCGTCTCCCCTCGGGGTCCTCGCCGACCCCCCCCTCCTCGAGGACGTCGCCCGGGCGCTCCCGGGCGGGCTTCTCCTGGACGTGGGGTTCGCCCTCTACGAGCCGGCCCTCGAGCTGTCGATCCCGTGGCCCGGGACGGCCGCGCTCCTCGGGCCCGAGCGCCCGTTCGAGCCGCTGGGGGACGCCCCGTGGCTCGCCGTCGAGGTGGCCCCGGAAGCCCCCCCTCCCGCCCCGGCAGCAGCCCCGGAGGGGGCGGAAACCGTCCTCGCCTGGGACGAATGGATCCGGTCGGCGCTCGAGGCTCGCGACGGGATCGTCACCTGGCCCCGGGCCCGGGAGACCTACGCGCCGGGCATCGTGGCGTTCTCCTTCGAGGGCTGGCCCGCGGGAGAAGCAGCGGCGATCCTCGAGGAGAGCTTCGGCATCCTCGTGGACGCGGCCCGGCCCACGGCGGCCCCCCTGCCGGGAGACCCGGCCGAGGTCCTCAGGGTCTTCCCCGGTCCCGGTCACCACGAGGCGGAGATCGAGGCGCTGGTCGGCGCTCTCTGGCGCGTGGCGGAAAGCCGTCGGCCGGACCCGGTGGCGCACTGAAGCCCGGTTCGGGGAGAATCGCCCCCGCCCGGCACCTGCCGGGCCCGCTCGCAAGGAGACGCCCGTGCCCCCGAAGGTTCGCCTGCACCTGGTGCTCCACGACCACCAGCCGCACGGCAACTTCCTGCATGTCTTCGAGGAGGCGTGGGAACGCGCCTACCGGCCGACGCTCGATGCGTTCGAACGCCACCCGGGCGTGCGGTTCGCGCTCCACGTGACGGGAGCCCTCCTCGAGTGGATCGAGGCGCACCGGCCCGCTGCAATCGACCGTCTCGCCGGCCTCGTGGAACGCGGCCAGCTCGAGATGCTCGGAGGGCCGTTCTACGAGCCGATCCTGGCCCTGGTCCCGTGGCGGGACGCCCTCGGCCAGGTCGAGACGATGAACCACTGGCTCCGTTCCCGGCTCGGCGTCCGGCCCCGGGGATGCTGGCTCGCGGAACGGGTCTGGCAACCGGACCTCCCCGAGGTCCTGCGGGCGGCGGGATTCGAGTACACCCTCCTCGACGACACCCACTTCACCCTGGCCGGCATCGCGCCGGACACGCCGGTGGCGGACCTGTTCGTCACCGAGTCCCGGGGAACTCCCCTCCTTCTCTTCCCCATCGACCACCGCCTCCGGTACACGATCCCCTTCCGGGAGCCCGAAGAGACCCTCGAGCACCTGGCCACCCTGGCCGGGAGAGGCGTCCGCGCCGTCACCTACGGCGACGACGGGGAGAAGTTCGGCCTGTGGCCCGGCACGTTCTCCTGGCTGTGGGAAGAGGGCTGGCTGGACCGGTTCCTCGCCACCCTGGAGAAGACGCCCTGGATCGAGACCGCTCACCCGGGTCGCACCGCCCGCGAGCAGGCCCCCCGTGGGCGCGTCTATCCACCGACCACCTCGTACGAGGAGCTCGGCGAGTGGGCGCTGCCCCCCGCGTGGCAGCGCGCCCGGCGCCGACTGGTCTCGGGGCTCCGCGCCGCGGGCCTGGAGGACGAGGCGCGTCCCTTCGTCCGGGGAGCCCATTTCCAGGTCTTCCTCGCCCGCTACCCGGAGGCCGATCTCCTGCACAAGCGGATGCTGGCGGCCAGCAGGGCCGTCGTCGCGGCGGAGGAACGCGCCGGGCATCCCCTGCCGGAGGCCCGGCGGGCGCTGTACCGCTCGCAGGTGAACTGCCCGTACTGGCACGGGCTCTTCGGCGGGCTCTACCTGCCCGTCCTGCGGAACGCGGCGTCCAGGGAGATCCTCGAGGCGGAACGTCGCCTCGCGGCCTCCGGGTTCGAGCCGGAGTTCCTGCTCCCGGGAGACCTGGACGGGGACGGGATCCCGGACGTTCTCGCCGGCGGGGGACCCGGAAGGTTCGTGCTGTGGGGACGGCACGGCGGGGGCCTCGTCCACTGGGCGCGGTGGGACCTCGCGGACGTTCCCTTCGACACCGTCGCCCGGTGGCGGGAGGCCTACCATGGCCTTCCCGGGGACGATCCGGTGCAGGACGGTTCGACGAGCCCCGGGGAACCGCCCCGGTCGATCCACGAGCGGGAGCCACTCCCCACGCCCGGCCAGCTCGCCCTCACCGGCTGGGACGGTGCACCGCGCCTCGCCGCGGTGGAACGGATCGTCTCCTTCCCCTTCGACCCGGCCCGGGCGATGCGCGAGGACCCGGGCCGGGACGCGTGGCTCGGGCCGATCCGGCTGGAAGTGGATGCCGGAACCGGGACCGCCCGGGTTTTCCGGGAAGAACCGGCGCGGGGCGAGCGAACGGTCCGGTGGAGCGAGGACTCGACGGTCCTCGAGTTCCTTCACCGGCTCGCCGATGTGCCGGCATCACCGTTGCGGCTGGCGGTCGAGTGGAACGTGGCCTGCCCCGCCGGTGCCGTGATCCACGCGAGGGCACCCGGTGGCGACGTCCGCACGGTGGACGCGACGGCCGGCCCCCTCGTCCTCGGGGACGTCGACCTCCTGGAGGTCGACCGGGCTCCCCTGCCCGCCCGGCTCCGCCTTCTTGCCGCCGCGCCCGCGTGGGCCTGCACCTGGCCCCTGCGCACGCTCCTGCGAACCGAGGACGGGTTCGAAGCCGTCCTGCAGGGGATCGCCATCCTGCTGATCGCCCCGGCAGGAACGAGGGAACTGGAACTCCGGGCGGAGCTTCCGGCCCCGGGCCCTTGATCCGCCTCGTCCCGATTCCTAGATTCGACCGGGGGACGCACGACCCGTGCCGGCACCGTCCCGGCACCCGGAGAGAACGAGGGCCCGATGAGCCGCCGCCATCGCAAGCGACGCTCCCGGCCGGCGCGCGGCCCCGCCGCGGGCGTGGCGGAGCGGGATCGCGCCACGTCCTCCCGCCGGAATGGAAACCCCGGACGCACGCCCGGTTTGACACCCGCGGAGCCCCCCTCCTATGATCCGCCCGGCCGGGCCGACGAGGCCCGGGGAGACGCGGCGCCCATGACCTCCTTCGGCGAGATGCTCAGGCGGGAGCGCGAGTTGCGCGGGATCACGCTGCGGGAGGTCTCCGAGGCGACCAAGATCAGTATCCGCTACCTCGAGGCCCTCGAGCGCAACGAGTTCACCTACCTGCCGGGCGGCGCCTTCACCCGGGGGTTCATCCGGGCCTACGCCAAGTACATCGGTGCCGACGAAGACGAGATGGTGAACGCCTACCTCCTCGAGCTCTCGCTCCAGGAGGAAGGGGAACCGGCCGGCCCGGCGGATCCCGTGGAGGAGCTGCGGCGGCATCACCGGCAGGCGGTGGACGAAGCGGCCCGTTCGCGTCGGCGGCGCCTCCTGCTCGGCATCGCGATCGCCGTGCTCGCGCTGCTGCTCCTCGCCGGCGGTGCCTGGTGGTTCCTGGCCCGCGGAGAGAGCGATGCCCCGCCGCCGCCTCCCCGCAGCGAGACGATGCTGCCGTGAGCATGGCGGGAACCGACCTCGGGGAACGTCTCCTCGGCTCCCTTCGGGCGGGAGCGCTGCCGCGCCCGGCCCGGCTCGCGGCGGCGAGGGGCGCCCTGCCTCTCGAGCCGGAGAGGCTCGCCTCGATCCAGGTACTGCTGCTCGCGGACGAGGACGAGGAGGTTCGGAAGGCCGCGCGGGCATCCCTCGAGGCCCTGCCCGCCGAAACGGCCCGCGCCCTCGCCGAGGCCCCGGGAGAGCCGGAAGCTGCGACCTGGCTCGCCGGCGAGGCGGCGCGGTTCCCCGAGGCGGCACTGGCCCTGGCTCGCCGGCCCGACCTGCCGGTCGAGGCGGGTGCGCGGCTCCTCGACGCCGCCGCGGCGGCGAACCTCGGCGCCGTCCTCGAGGCCCTCGCCCTCAACCACGAGACGCTCGGTCGGGCCCCGGACCTGGCGCGCCGGCTGGCCGAGTGCCCCGCGCTCCCGGAAGCGGCACGGCCCCGGCTCCTCGACCTGCTGGACGAGCTGGCCAAGGCGGCCGCACCGGGAGACGCGCCTCCCGGGGAACCGGCCGACGAACAGGAAACCCCGGACCCCGCCGCCACGGACGAGGCTCCTCCCCTCGCCAGCGACCCGTTCCTCGCCGCCCTCGGCGTGGACGCCGAGGTCGAAGCGCTGCTGCCGGAGCTCGGCCTCGACCTCGGGCACCTGGCCGATCGCTCCGAGCTGCTCGGGGAGGCGGAGAGCGAGGACGAGGAGCGACTGATCGCCCGGCTGGCCCGCATGAACGTCGGGCAGAAACTCAAGGTGGCCCTGTTCGGGACCCGGGAGGAACGCTCCATCCTCGTCCGCGACAGCAACCGGGTGGTCGCGACGGCCGTCGTCAAGAACCCGAAGTTCACCGAGCAGGAAGCGGAGGCGATCTCGAACAGCCGGAACGTCTGCGACGAGGTCCTGCGGCTGATCGCCCGGCACCGGGATTTCGGCAAGAACTACCAGATCCAGCACAACCTGGTGCGGAACCCCAGGTGCCCGGTGGAGATCGCGATGAACTTCGTCACGCGCCTGAACGACAAGGACCTCAAGCTCCTGCTCAAGAACCGAAACGTTTCCGAGGCGGTGCGTCGCCAGGCGAAACGGATCATCGAGGCGCGCGAGGCCCGCAGGAGGGTACGGCTGCGGACGGGCAAGCACTGACATGGTGAAAACCCCGCGGACCGGGAAGTGCGGTAGACTCTGGGCGACGCCCCGGGGAGCGGGAGAGCACGGAAGAAGCCGATGCGGGTCCTGAAGGAAGCGCGGCAATACCTGAGCGATTACCACCTGAAGGCGGGGGTGTTCCATTTCTACCGCGGCGAGTACGGGCCCGCGGCGGAATACCTCACGCACGCGCTGCGCGACTCCGACCGGCTTTCCCGCTCGGAACGCCGCACGACCCTGTACTACCTGGTCCAGACCCGGATCGGCGCCGCCCGCGAGTTCGAGGCACGGGGAGACCTGGAGCGCGCCGCGGAACAGTACCGGGCGGCCCTCGAGGTGATCCCGACCTACGCGGACGTCCACGCCCGTCTCGGGACACTCCTGGTACGGCTCGGTCGCGAGGAAGAGGCGATCGCCTCCTTCGAGAAGGCGCTGCGGATCAACCCGGACTACGAGGAGGCCCTGGTTCGGCTGGGCTACGTGCACCTTGCCCGGGGGGACGCACCGGCGGCCCGGGAGTCGTTCTCCCGGGCGCTGGCCGTCCGCGAACGCCGGGCCCGGGAGCGCCTGGCACGGGCGGAGCAGGCCCTCGAGACCGGCGACCTGGAGCTGGCCCGGGACCTCTACAAGGACACCTTCCGCGAGGGCCTCGACCGCTTCCGCGACCTGTTCGAGCAGGCCCTCGAACGGCTGCGGACCGAGCGCTGGGAAGACGCGGTCGAGCTGCTGGAACAGGCGGTCGACCTGTGCCCCCGCTTCGCCGACGTGCACAACTACCTCGGCGTGGCCCTGGCCGAGTCCGGCCACCTGGAGCGGGCCCGGAAACACCTGGAGAAGTCGGTCGCGATCAACCCGGACTACGTCGTCGCCTGGTTGAACCTCGCCTACACGGTCTGGGCGATGGACGACCGGGACGCCACCCGGGTCGCCCTCGACGAGGTCCTGCGCAGGGAACCCGACAACCCCTCCGCCCTCCACCTCGCGAGCCTCCTCGAGGACCGGGTGGATTCCTCCCGCGCCGCGATGCGCCCCGGAGCGTCGGAAACATGAGGTACGTGGGTCACGGCCGCACCGACCGGGGGCGGATCCGTCCCCACAACGAGGACTGCATCCTCGTCGAGCCGGCCCACGGCGTGTTCGCGGTGGCCGACGGAATGGGCGGCCACGCCGCGGGCGAGGTCGCGTCGCGCACCGCGATCGAGGCGATCCGGGAGGCGCTCTGCGCCGGCCGGCCGGTGGACCTCGAAGCCCCCGAGCTGCTGCGCCGGGCGGTGGAGCGGTCGAACCTGGGGATCGCGCGGGCGATCGAGGCGCACCCGGAGTACCGGGGAATGGGGACGACCCTGGTCGTCGCCCTCTTCGAGGGCGACTCGTGCTGGATCGCTCACGTCGGCGACTCCCGGGCCTACCTCGTGCGAAACGAACGGATCGACCAGCTCACGACCGATCACTCGTTCGTCAACGAGCTGGTGCGCCTCGGGATGCTCTCCCGGGAACAGGCGGCCCGCGACCCGCGGCGAAACGTGGTCACCCGGGCCCTCGGTTCGTCCCAGGTCGTCGTCCCGGACATCGTCGAGGTCCCCCTTTCTCCCGGTGACGTCGTGCTCCTGTGTTCCGACGGGCTGAACACGATGATCGACGACGGCGAGATTCTCGCCCTGGTCCGCGCCGCCGGCGGGGACCCGGAGACCGCCACGGATCGCCTGGTGGACGCGGCCAATGCCGCCGGTGGAGAAGACAACGTGTCGGTCGTCGTCGTGGCGTGCCAGGGGGACCCGGACGCGGAGGCCGCCCGACGGACGGCCCCGAACGCGGCGATCGACCCGGGGAACGCTCCGGGCTGACCCGGTCCTTGCTCGCCCCACCCCCCGGGGGTACCCTGCGGCCATCGTGATGCGACGCCGCCTTCCCCTGGTCCTCCTCGCTCTTCTCGTGCCGGCCGCGTTTTCCGGCCGCGCCGCCGATCTCCCGGTCACGGGAGACGTTGCCCGCGTTCACCCCTCGGTACGGGTGCACTGGTCTCCCGGGACGAATCTCCCCGACCGGGACGCGGACGGCGTGCCGGACGCGGCGCGGGAGCTGCTCTCCCTTGCTGCCCGCGTGGACCGGGAATGCCGGGCCGCGGGGCTCGGGCCCCTGCCCGACGACGGGGACGGCGAGGTGGACCTCTGGATGGCGGAGGGCCCCGCCCCGCCGGGATCGATCCCGTTGCCGTGGCGGCTCGTCCTCCACGATCCCACGGAGTTCCGGGCCGAGGCGGCGCGGCGCCTGGCGGCCGCGGTCCTCCGGCGGCTGGCTCCCGGAGCGCCGTCCTGGTGGGCCACCCCGACGGCCTGCTGGCTCGCCGCGCGGGCGTCCGGCCTGCTGCCCCGCGCCTGCGGGGATCCGGGCCTCCGGTGGACCCACCCGGAACCCGGCGTCCTCTCCTCCGACCCGCTCCTCGCGCCGGCCAACCTCGCGCTCATCGAGGCGCTCGGCGGCCCCCGCCCGGTCCGCGCGGTGCTCCGGGCGACCTGGCGGCGGCTGGCCACGACCACCGACCCGGTTGCGGCCGTGAACGGGGGCCTCGAGGAGGCCGCCGGCCTCGACCTCGCGGGCCTGCTCCTCAGGGCGGGTGTCGCCCGGATCGCGGCCGACGATCCGCCTCCCCGGGAGGCGCTCCGGGTCGAGGCCCTGCCGGTCCTCGAGGAGACCCTCGGCTTCCCCCTCGCTCCCCTGGGCGGGGCCCTCGTCCGGGTCCTCCCGGACCCGCGGTTCCCGGAGGCGACGGTCCTCGAGCTGGATCCCGGCGACCGTCCGCTGCGAGCGATCCTCCTGGCACGGCGGCGGGAGGGATCGTTCGACCGCGTCGACCCGTCCCCGGGTCCCGACGGCCTGCTGCGGGTGACCCTTCCCTGGCACGATTACCGGGAGGCGTTCCTGCTTCTCGCCCGCCCCGACGCGGACCCGGGTGCCCTCGAGGTCCTCGTCCACGCGGAGCCGGGCGACGGCATCCCGCCCTTCGAGCTCGCGTCGTTCTCCGCCATCGCCACGACGGGGGGCACGGTCTTCGTCGAGTGGAGGACCGGCCGCGAGGAGGGCATCGTGGCCTGGATCGTGGAGCGGAGCGTCGACGACGGGCCGTGGCGGGCGGCAACCCCCGTCCCCCTCCCGGCGATCGGAACCCTGACCGGCGGGGGAAGCTACGTCTTTCCCGACGACACCGTGCCCGCCGGTGCGCTCTCGCGCTGGCGGCTCGCGGCGGTCCTCGCGGGGGGGCTCCGGTGGACCGGTCCGGTGGTCCGCGCCGCGCCCTGACCCACCCGCGCCTCGCGCCTTCGCCGGTTTCCCTTCGCTATACTCGCCCGAACCCGGCTCCCGGCCGGGAGGAGGTTCGACGACGATGATCGACCTGTTCACCGCCCTTCGCGGGGAGATCGCCCGGGTGATCCGCGAGGTGGCGGACGTGGACGACGTGCCCTTCGAGTTCCCGCCCGACCCGGCCCTCGGGGACCTGGCGACCCCGGTCGCATTCTCCCTCGCGCGGGTCCTGCGCCGGGCACCACGGCAGATCGCCGAGGAGCTCGCCGCCAGGATCCGGGAGCTGCCCGGCGTCGCCGATGTCGAGGTCGCCGGACCGGGGTACGTCAACGTGCGGATCGACCGCACCGGGGCGGTGCGGCGCCTGCTCGGGCCGGACGAATCCCCGCCGGCCGTCCCGGGCAAGGTGGTCGTCGAACACACGAACATCAACCCGAACAAGGCGGCCCACATCGGTCACCTGCGCAACGCGATCCTCGGGGACACCCTGGTTCGCTGCCTCCGGGCGACGGGACACGTGGTCGAGGTCCAGAACTACATCGACGACACCGGCGTCCAGGTGGCCGACGTCGTCGTCGCCCTCACCGAGCTGGCCGGCCTCGACGCGCAAGGGGTCCGCGCGCTGATCGATCGCGGCGAGGAGCGCGCCGCGAGGGGCGGGGGAGGCGTCGACCACGACCTCTGGGACCTCTATGCCCGGGTCACCGCCTGGTACCGGGAGGACGAGGGTCGGCTCGCGCGGCGCGCCGAGGTCCTCCACGCGCTCGAGCGCCGGGAAGGACCCCTCGCCGAGATCGGCGCCCTCGTGGCGATGGCGGTGGTTCGCTGCCACCTCCGCACGATGGATCGGCTCGGCGTCCGCTACGACGTCCTGCCCCGCGAGAGCGACATCCTCGCCCACCGCTTCTGGGAGGAGGCATTCCGCCTGCTGCGCGAGAGCGGGGCGATCCGCCTCGCCGAGGAAGGAAAGGCGGCGGGATGCTGGGTGATGGACCTGCCCCACGACGAGGACGACGAGGACGGGGAGAAGTACGAGAAGATCATCGTCCGCTCCAACGGCACGGTCACCTACGTGGGCAAGGACATCGCGTACCAGATGTGGAAGTTCGGCCTTCTCGGCCGCGATTTCGAGTACGCCCCCTTCCGGGCCTGGGCCTACCCGGACGGCTCCCGGCCCTGGCAGACCGTCCCGCCCGGGGAAGGAGAAGCCGGACACCCGGAGTTCGGCCGGGCGGCCCGGGTCTACAACGTCATCGACGTCCGCCAGTCCTACCTCCAGCGGGTCGTCGTGCAGGGCCTCGAGCGCCTCGGCCACGTCGAGCAAGCACGGCGATCGATCCATTTCTCCTACGAGATGGTCGCCCTCTCCCCCCGGACTGCCCTGATGCTCCAGCCCGGGCTCCGGCTCACCGAGGAGGAGCTCGCGCGCCCCTGGCTCGACATGAGCGGCCGGCGGGGTCTCGGGGTCAAGGCGGACGACCTTCTCGACATGCTGGAACGGAAGGCCCTCGAGGAGGTCCGGAACCGCGCCCCGGGGGCCCCCGCGGGGGAGGCGGAGCGAACTGCCCGCGAGATCGCGATCGGGGCCCTCCGTTACTACATGCTGCGGCACACGCGGAACAAGGTCGTCGCCTTCGACGTGGACCAGGCCCTCGCCTTCGAGGGAGAGACCGGTCCCTACTGCCAGTACGCGGCGGTGCGGATCTCGCGGATCCTCGACAAGCTCGAGGAGAGGGAGGGCCTCGACCGGGACGCGGCCCTCGGCCTCGCCCGGGCCGCGGACTTCGAGGCGATCCCGGAAGATGGTCGCCTGGACCACTGGGGCCTCGTCCTCGAGGCGGCCCGGCTCCCGGAGGTCGTCCCCGCCGCCATCGAGAGCCTCGAGTTCGCCACGATCGCGAAGTACGCCTTCGACCTCGCCCGGGCGATCAACGCGTTCTACCACCGCTGGCCGGTCCTGCGGGAACCGGACCCGGCCACCCGGGCCGCGCGCCTGGCGGTCCTGCTGGTCGCGGACCGCTCCCTGCGGGAGGCCCTGGGCCTGATGGGGATCCCGGTCCCCGCCCGCATGTGATCCCCCGGAGGTGCCCCTTGCGCATCGTCGCCCTCGGACCACTCCCCCCCAACCTCGAGGCCGCCCTCGGCCTCCTCGGAGAGTCCGGCTGGGAAGTCGTCTCCCGCGACGAGGTCCCGGAACCGGGCGACCTCGCCGGCGAGACGCTGCTGGTGCTGCCGGCCGACCGGGCCCCCGGGATCCTGGCGGGGACGCCGCGGGACGATCCGCCACCTCCCTCCGCCGCCTTCGGCGCGCTCCCGGAGGCGGGACTCGAAGCGCTCGCCGCCGGCGCCGACCTGTGGCTCGACCCGGAGGAGGCCCCGGAGCGACTGGCCGCCCGCGTGGAGGCGCTCGGACGCCGGGCCCTCCTCGGCGGCGCCCCCCGGGTCGACTCGGTCACCGGGCTCCTGGGCCGTCCCTGGTTCCGCGACCTGCTGCGGCACGAGTTCGACCGGGCCGTTCGCTACCGGCGGGCCCTGGCCGTTCTCGTGCTGGAACCGGACGCGGCCGACGGCCTGTCGCCCACCCGCGAGGAGCAGCTCGCCAGGGAGGTCGCCGGCCGGCTGCGGCGCCTGGTCCGCGACGTCGACCTGGTCGGCCGGATCGGACCCCGGCGTTTCGCCCTCGCCCTCCCCGAGACCGACGCCGGGGGCGGGCTGGCCGCCGCGGAACGCCTGCGGGAGGAGCTGGCCGACCTTCCCCTGCCCGGGCCACGCCGGGAGCGGCGGACAACGACCGTCAGCCTGGGCGTCGCCGCCTGGCCTTCCCGGGGAATGGAACGGGCCGACGACCTCCTCGGCCGGGCGGTGGAGGCGCTGGGCCAGGCCCGTCACCGGGGCGGGAACACGGTCCTGCCGTTCGGGGCCCCGGATGTCATCTGGTCCCGGACTCCCCCGGACCCGTGGGTGGGGGCTTCCTGAGGCATCCGGCCGGGACGGGGGGTAAACTCGCCCCATGATGCGGCGTCGATCGATCCGGTTTCCCGCGCGGTTCGCCGCGGTCCTCCTCCTTGGGTGCCTGCTCGGGGCCCTTCCGGCGCCCTCCGGCGTCTCGCTTCCCGCCACCCGCGAGGTCGATCTCCGTTTCGAGACGGAGGACGGGGTGTTCCTGGAGGGGATCCTCGAGCTTCCGGAGCACGTCCCGGAGGGAACCCGCCTTCCCCTCGTGGTGCTCGTCCACTCCCACGGGCGCGACCGGACCAGCCTGCTCCCCCTCGCCGACGCCCTGGCGACCCGCGGCTACGCGGTGGCCCTGATGGACCAGCGCGGGCACGGGGCCTCGCGCTCGACCCGGGACCACCGGATCTACGCCTTCCCGCTGCTCCCGGCCCGGGAACTCCGGAAGGCGCGGGAGGACCAGGTCCTGCTGCTGCGCGAGCTGGCCCGTCACCCGGAGGTCGACACCTCCCGGGTCGCCTTCGTCGGGGTCGGCTACGGGGCGCTGATCGCGGCCGCCGCCGCGGCCCGCCTGCCGGAGGTGCGCGCCCTGGTGATGGTCGACGTCTCCGACCCGGTCGCGGGGTACCGGCCGGACCGGGACCTCGGGCTGTTCGACCGCCGGCCGGTTCTCCTCGTCACCTCGGCCTTCCCCGAGTCCCGGGCCCGCGCCCGGCGTCTCGCCGAGTACGGGTCCGGGGAGCGCACGGTCGCTCCCCTCGAGGCGTACGAGGAACGTGACCGCCTGCTGCCGGCGGGGAGCCCGGGGATCGCGATCATCCTCGACTGGCTGGCCCGCCACCTCCCGGTGGCCGGGCGGGCAACGGGACCCGCCGGCCGATGACCCGGTGGCCTCGCCGGTGTCTCCTCGCCCTGGCCGTGCTCCTGGTGACGTTCGCCTGCGGGGGGCCCGGCAAGGGGGAGGAGACGCGGCGGGAGGTCCGCTTCCCGATCGCCTACGACATCACCTCCCTGGACTTCCCCCGGGCCACCGACACGACGACCCGCCAGGTCCACGGGCTGATCTGTGACTCCCTCGTGCGCCTCGACGCGCACCTCCGGTTCGTACCGCGGCTGGCACGCTCCTGGGAGTGGTCGGACGACCACCTGGTGCTGACGTTCCACCTGCGGGACGACGCCCGCTGGCAGGATGGCCGGCCGGTGACCGCGGCGGACGTCGCCCGGACGTTCGCGATCCTCCGGGACCCGGAACGGACCAGCGCCGACCAGGTCCAGGCCTGCTCGGCGATCCGGGAGGTGGACACGCCGGACGACCACACGGTCGTCGTCCGGTTCGCCGAGCCGAACGCCTCGGCCCTCTACCTGTTCCAGGCCCCGCTCCTCCCGCCCGGCCCCCCGCCCGGCCCCGGGGAGCTGCCGGTCGGGTGCGGTCCCTGGCGGCTCGTCCGCTGGGAGAAGGACCAGCGCCTCGTCCTGGACGCGTACCGGGACTACTGGGACGGCCCCCCCGGGGTCGATCGGCTGGTGATCGAGATCCTCGGGGACTACGGGACCCGCCTGCACGCCCTCGAGGCCGGACGGATCGACTGGACGGGGCTCTTCCCCGAGCAGTGGGAACGACTCCGGGACGATCCTTCCTTCCGGGAGCGGTTCGACGTCCTGGAGGGACGCATCCTGTTCTACTGGTACATCGCCTGGCGGATGGACGGGTCCAACCCGTTCTTCGCGGACACCCGCGTCCGGCGCGCGATGACCCTCGCGATCGACCGCGAGCGGTACGTCGAGACGATCGGTCGCGGCGACGCCGAGGTTGCCGTCACGTCGTTCCATCCCGAGATGGACTGCTTCGACCGGGAGCTCCGGCCGCTCCCGTTCGACCCGGCCCGCGCCCGGGAACTGCTCGCCGAGGCCGGCTGGGTCGACCGGGACGGCGACGGCGTCCGGGAGAAGAACGGCGTCCCGTTCCGCTTCCGGCTGCTCTACCCGGCAACCAGCCGCCAGAACGACCGGATCGGCGCCTTCGTCCAGGCGAACCTTCGCGACGTGGGCGTCGAGATGGAGCTCGACCCCCGCCCCTGGGCCACCTTCCTCGAGGAGGTCCACGGGCGGAGGTTCACGGCGGTGATGTCCGGCTACCGCCTCGATCCCGACCCGGACCCGTGGGCGCTGTGGCACTCGTCCCAGGCGGACGACGGCTACAACTACGCGGGGTTGCGGGACCCGGAAATCGACCGGTGGATCGAGGAGGCCCGGCGGACCTTCGACGAAGCCTCCCGCAGGGATCTCTACCGGAAGATCCAGCGCAGGCTCCACGAGTTGCAGCCCGACACCTTCTTCTTCTACCCGCTGACCCGCTACGCGGTCCGTCGGGGGCTCACCGGCTTCGTCCCCTCCCCCCTCGGTCCCGTCAGTACCTGGCCCGGCGCCTTCGCCTGGCGCTGGGAGTCCCCCGGGAAGCGCTGAGATCGCCGATGGCGCCCCGCGCTTCCCGCCTCCGCCCGACCCTGGCCCGGTTCTCCCGGGTCCTCGATCGCCTCGGCGCCCTCGTCGCCACCGCGGTCGGCGTCACGCTCCTCGCCTTCGTCGTCCTCTCCCTCGCCCCGGGGGACCCCCTCGCCGCCCGGGCGGACGCCGAGCGGGGGCTGGCGCTGGACGCCGCCCGGCGGGCCCGGCTGGAGCGGGAGCTCGGGCTGGACCGGCCCCTCCCGGTTCGTTACCTGCGGTGGCTCGCCGGGGCCTGTCGCGGGGACCTGGGCAGGTCGTGGCGAACCGGCCAGCCGGTGACGCGGGAGATCGCCGCCCGGCTCCCGGCCACCCTCGAGCTGAACCTGGCCGCCCTGCTGCTGGTCCTCGGGATCGGGGCGCCCCTCGGGTGGTGGATGGCGATCCGGGTGGGCAGCCGGGCCGAGCGGGCGGCCGGGCTCCTGGTGCTCGCGCTCTACGCGGTCCCCTCGTTCTGGCTGGCGCTCCTGCTCCAGCAGGTGCTCGCCGTCGAGTGGCGGATCCTCCCCCTGTACGGGCGCCCGTCGGTCGGGAGCGCGGGGATCGCCGGCCACCTCCGCCACCTGGTCCTGCCCGCCCTCGCCCTCGGCCTTCACCAGCTCGCCTTCTACGCCCGGTTCGCCCGGGACACGGCCCTCGCGGGACTGGGAGCGGGCCATGCGCGCCTGGCCCGGGCGCTCGGGGGGGCGCCGCTCCGGATCGCCCTGCTCCACGGGATCCGCCCCTCCCTCGTCCCCCTGGCAACCCTGCTCGGCCTCCTCGTCCCGGGCCTCGCCACCGGCTCGGTGCTGATCGAGAACATCTTCGGGTGGCCCGGCCTCGGGCGTCTCTTTCTCCAGGCGGTCCTCGACCGGGACCTGCCGCTGGTCCTGGGCCTGACCCTGATGGCCGGGCTGCTCACCGTCGCCGGCAACCTGGTGGCCGACCTCCTCGCCGCCCTCGCGGACCCCCGCCTCCGGGCGGGCGCCGGGGAAGCCCGATGAACGGCCGGGCCGCGCTCCGGTGGGGGGTGGCTCTCCTCGCGCTGCTCGCCCTCGCCTGCCTCGCGGCCCCCCGCTCCCTCGACCCGCTGGCGATCGACACGGCGAGAATCCTCCGGCCCCCCGGGCCGGGGCATCCCCTGGGCACGGACGGGCTCGGCCGGGACGTTCTTGCCCGGCTCCTCCACGGTGGCCGCCGGAGCCTGCTGGCCGGCGCCGTCGCCACCGCCGTCGCCCTGCTCGTCGGGGGATTCCTCGGGGGGCTGGCCGGCACGCTTCCCGGCTGGCCGGACCGGGTCCTCTCGCGCTTCGCGGAGATCGTGTACGCCTTCCCCGCCCTGGTCGCGGCGATGGCGATCCTCGGCCTCGCCCGCCCCGGGGGCGGGACGATCGGGGGCGCGGCGATCGGGCTCCTGGTCGGTCTCCTCGCGTGGCCGGCACTCTTCCGGTACGTGCGAGCCGAGGCCCGCAGGCTCCGGGAGGGAGACCGCCTCGCGGCAGCCCGGGCCGCGGGCGCCGGGCCGCTGCGGACGCTCCTCCTCCACGTGCTCCCGGGAGCGATCCTCCCCGCCCTCGTGCCGGCCGCGTTCCTGGCGGCCGGGGCGATCCTCGTGGAGGCGGGCCTGGGGTTCCTGGGAGTGGGGATCCACCCGCCCCATCCGTCCTGGGGGGGGCTCCTCCGGGAGGCGATGGAACACGTCGAGACCGCCTGGTGGCTCGTCCTCTTCCCGGGAGCGGCCCTCTTCCTCGTCGTCCTCGGGTGTCACCTGGTCGGGGAGGGCCTGCGAGCGCGGATCGGCGGCGGGGGGCCGTCCACCTGATCCGGCAGCGTCCCGCTTCGCTCGTCCCGGTTTGCCGGTCTCCCGGGCATCCGCCCGGCCCCCCCGGTCCCGGGGCGCGCCGCTACGCCCGGGGAAGGCCCGCCGGACGGTAACCCTCGAGGTCGAGGACGACCCGGTCCCACCCGAGCTCCCGGAGGCGGGCAACGACCCGGTCCCGCAGGGGCCCGCCGGCCAGGCGAGGGATGTCCGCGAGGGCCACCTCGATCCGGGCCAGGGCGCCGTGGTCCCGGACCCGGACCAGCCGGAACCCCAGCTTTCGCAGGAACTCCTCCGCCCGGCCGATCCGCGCGAGCCGGGCGGGCTCGATGGGGATCCCCCGGGCGACCCGGGACGAAAGACAGGCAGAAGCCGGTCGGTCCGGCTCCGGGACGCCGAGTTCGTCGGCAAGGGCGCGAACGTCGTCCTTGGTGAAACCCGCCTCGAGGAGCGGCGCGCGGAAGCCCGCCTCGCGGAGGGCGCGCATCCCGGGCCGGTCCTCGGCGAGGTCGTCCGCGATCGCCCCGTAAACCGGGACCTCCCCGGCCCGGGCCGCCAGGGGACGCAGGGCCGCGGCGAGGGATCGCCGGCACCAGTAGCAGCGATCGGCATCGTTCGCCAGGTAGCGGGGGTCGTCGAACTCCGCCGCCCGGATCTCCTCGAGGGGAACACCGGCACGGCCGGCCGCCTCCCGGGCAGCCACCAGGTCTCCGGCCGGGAGCGAGGGGCCGACGGCGATCGCGGCCCGCACCCGCCCCGGGCCGAGTTCGCGCACCGCGGCGGCCAGGAGGGTCGCCGAGTCGAGGCCCCCCGAAAGGGCGACGAGAACCCGGCCGAGCTCCCGCAGGACCCCGGCGAGGCGTGCCCGTCGCGCGGCGAAGGTATCGTCCACGAGGACCTCCCGGTGGGGCCCCGCGGGCCCCGTCCGGGAGCAGGATAACCGGCTTCGGGAAGCAGTTCATCCGCTTCCCGGGAGGCCGTCCGCGACCCCGCGCGGGACCCTCCGCGCGGGGCCCGCGCAGCGGGAACCTCGAACCCCTTGCGCCCCGGGGACTTGGCGGGACAGCTCCCCCGGAACCCCCCGGGTTTCCGAGGGTTTCCGCCCCTCCCGGACCGAGAATTCCTGTTGACTCCCCCGGGGGGTCGTCGTAGCTTTCCGGCGCCCCGTCGCCTGCCCGACGGCCGGTTTCCCGTGCCCCGCGGAGGAGCCTGCCACGGAACGGCGCACCGGATCCATCAACGGAGGTCGCTCGCTCCAGCGGGGAGCGGGCAGAGAGAAACGCAGCATCGTTCTCCTGGAGGAGGAGGTCATGCACGAACGGATCAACGCCCGGCGATGGCTCTTCGCCATCCTCATCGCCGGGGTCCTGGTGGCAACTCCCCTCCTCGCCCTCGCCTCGGAGACTCCGATCCGGATCGCACCCGGCGGTGCGGCCGGCCTGACGGTCTCCCAGGCAGGCAACGAGGAGGCCCAATCGCCTCCCACGTTCCAGCACGTGACGTACGCGCGGAGCGTGGCCTGGTGGCCCTACACGAAGGGCCCCTGGTACGGCACCACCCCGGGCGCGGAGCGCCGGGCCGACGACGTGATCGTGACGCCGGTCGGCCGGTTCCGCGTCGGGGAGAGCCTCGACATCCCGGCGGAGCTGACCGCCACCCTCGACCGGCTGGCGAACGGACAGCGGCAGTACTTCGTCGTCCAGCTCAAGCCGGCGGCGCTCGATCAGCCCGACTGGCGGGACTCGCTCACCTCGATGGGCGCGGAGATCGTCGCCTCGATCCCGGTGAACGCCGTGATCATGCGGCTGGACCGGGCGGCCTACGACATGGTCTCCGGTTCCCCGCTGGTCCAGTTCATCGAGCCCTGGCACCCGGCCTACCGGATCGACCCCTCCGTCGGCCGGATGCCCCAGGCGACTCCCGAGGCGGCCGCCTCGCCGATCTTCCAGCTGAAGATCAACCTCTTCCCCGGTGAGCCGGCCGGCCCGGTGGCCGAGGCGCTCAAGAAGATGGGCGCCGAGGTGCTCTCCGTCAGCGACCACGACGTCGTCGTGCGGGCCCACGCCTCGCTGGTGACGAAGATCGCGCACATCGAGCCGGTCTGGTCGATCACCGAGCTCGGCCCCCAGTTCCTGCTGGGCGACCGGGGCGCGCTCTACCTCCAGAGCGAGCGGGCGCTTCTCGGCGACTACCCGTACTGGAAGGCGCGCCTCGACGGTGACGGCCAGATCGTCCACGTCACCGACTCCGGCATGTCGGTCGACGCCGGCGACTTCGCCGACACGCGTACCGACTCGGGCTGGGATTCCGGCAGCTCGAACCGCGTCCCGTCGGACCACCGCAAGGTCGTCGCCTACAAGAAGGCGAGCGAGGTGACCGGTGGCGGCGGTGACCTCTCCGCGTGCGACTCCGGCGTCTCCGGGGCCTCGACCCACGGCCAGGTCTGCGCCGGCATCGCCGTCGGCAACGGAACGCGGGGCAAGGTGCCGGTGGAAGGCACCCCGAGCCCCACCGACGACCCCGACGACCCGAACAAGACCTGGGTCCGCGACTTCGGCCAGGGCTTCTGGGAGGATGACCCCCAGGGGACCGCCGGCCAGTTCGACCTCGTGGACACCACCTTCGACGGCATCGGCAAGGGCGCCAAGCTGCTCTTCCTCGACGCGAGCAGCGGCTGCCCCGACGGCCAGGGAATCTCCGGCGGTAGCTGGTACCAGAACATCGCGAAGACCTGGACCGACTACCGGGCCAACATCCACAGCTTCTCGTACGGGTCCGACGCGAACGAGAACACCGGCCCCGTCTACAACACCGGCGCGAACGACATCGACGACGCGATCTGGGATTACCCGGTCAACTTCGTCGCGATCGCCGCGGGCAACGCCGGCAACTACGACGACAGCCCCAACGACGATGGCACCAACATCTCGAACCTCGGCAACGAGGCCTCGTGCAAGAACTGCGTCTGCGTCGGCGCCTCGAGTGGTGTCGGCGGCACGATGTTCTCGTTCACGTCCCACGGACCGGCGACGCAGGACTCCCACCGCGTCGCGCCCCTGATCTTCGCCCAGGGCTGGGACAACGCCTGCCGCTCCGAGGACGAGGGCGTCGAGGACCAGACCGGTCCCGCCACCTGCTACTCGCAGGACATGCAGGGCACGTCCCAGGCGACCCCGCAGCTCGCGGGTGCCGCCGCGGTGATCCGCGAGTACTTCGCCGAGGGCTTCTACCCCGACGGATCCGACCAGAACTCGTCCAACGAGAACGACAAGGTCGAGACCATCAGCGGCATGCTGGTCAAGGCGCTGATGATCGTCGGCACCAAGCCGATCACCGGCGGGAAGACCCTGGTCCCCGAGTACCGGTTCAACCACCTGGCCGGCTACGGCCAGTTCTTCCTGACCCGCGCGCTCCCGCTGGTCGACTACCCCGACTCGACGGTCTCCGGCCTGATCGTCCACGACCGGCCCGGCGACATCGACGGGGACGGGAACGACGACGGCGTCAGCCACCTCTCGCTCGCCGACACGATCGCGACCGGCTCCTTCGAGACGAGCGCCGAGTTCCAGGTCCTCGACGAGGAGGGTGACGACCTCGCGGTCGCGCTGGTCTGGAACGACCCCAGCAGCTCGGATGCACTGGTCGACGACATCGACCTCGAGGTCCGCTACTGCGGTGCCGACGGCACCTGCGGCAACTCCGACGACACGGTCTTCTTCGGGAACTTCTTCCAGGAAGACATCAACCGGAACGGCGCCGTCGACACCGGCGAGGACCTCGACAGCGACGGCACCCAGGACGAGTACTTCTACTCGATGGATGCCACCAACGTCAGCGACAGCTTCCGCGACGACACCAACAACACCGAGGCGGTCTTCGTCCCGACCAAGTACAACGCCCCGGACAAGGACGCTGACGGCACCTGGGACGTCCCGGTCCTCAAGGCCGGCACCTGGCAGGTGAAGGTGATCCGCCGCAGCGGGACCGACGTCCTCAAGTACGCCCTCGCGATCGCCGGGCCGGTCGCCGCCGGTTCCTCCGTGCGGTTCGACCAGAACCCGGTGACCTGCAACGGCGAGGTCAAGGTCATGGTCGACGAGGTCGACGATGCCGGCGACCCGGACTGCCCGGATGCCGACCACTGCCCGGCCTCCGTCATCGGGAACCGCGTCACCGTCCAGGTGCTCGACGAGGACGGAACCGTCGTCGACACCGAGACCGGCATCACGTTCGACCGGCCGACCGACGCCCTGCACTTCGTCTCCCACGACCCGCTGCCGCTGACGACGGAGCTCGACGCTCCGGCCGACAACGACGGCATGCTGTCGGTGGGCAACAACTACACCCTGAAGGTCTTCTACGACGACAAGACCGACAACGGCGCCACGGACGTCCAGCGCGTCTCCACCGCGAAGGTCGACTGCCAGCCGGATCTCGGCGTCGCCCTGATCCGCCAGCTCGGCCCGGACTACGCGTTCTACCTCGACGGCGGCTGCGACGACGACAAGTACCTCGACCAGGGCGAGACGTTCGCCCTCACGCTGCAGTACTACAACCTCGACGGGTTCGACCTCGCCGACGCGCTTCTCGGTCTCAAGGCCGTGGTGCCCGACGGGGACGACGACACCGATCCGTGCCGGGAGAACAACGCCCCGGTCTCCTGGATCGACATCGAGAACCCGGAGATCTCCATCGGCATGCTGCCGTCCCAGACGACGCAGCGGTCGACCTTCACCTTCTCGGTCTCCGGAACCCCGCCCCAGCGCGACCGCATCGAGCTGGTCGTCTCGCTGCGCGGCACCAAGGCCGGCCAGCAGGTCGCCGACTGCCAGGCGTTCGAGTTCCTCGGCCAGGCGGACGACGAGGTGCACTTCTACACCACCGACTGCCCGACCGGCTGCACCCTGGACTACGATCGCAACTACGACGAGAAGTGGGAAGACAAGATCGCTCCCAACGACTTCGACCCGCTCGACTTCATCCACCGGGGCCTCCAGGAGGCGGACGTCGTCTACGAGGACATGACGAACGACGCCTACGGCTACGGGAACCCCGGCTTCAACGGTCCGTGGGACTTCGACCAGGACGACGAGGGCTTCCGCGTCGGCGTGAGCCCGATGTCCGAGAACGCCGCGTCCAACCCCAACGAGATCACGAACTGGGGCGAGGACATGAACTGGGACGGCGTCCTCCAGCCCGAGGAAGACCGCGATGACAACGGCACCACCGGCGTCCTCGACGAGAACTGGGGCACCGGCGGTGGCTGTGGCTGGATGACCAAGGCCTCCAGCGCGTCCCGCGGCGGCATCTGGCACACCGGGACGATCAAGAGCCCGGCCGATCCCAACAACGGCGGCCACCAGTGCGTCGGCGACGAGAGCTTCTGCGAGCCGTACGACACCGCCTACGGCACCGAGGGGAAGGGCTTCTGGTTCGAGGGGCTCCGCACCCCGGTGATCCACCCGGTCCACTGGGATCCGGATGGCACGGCGGGCTGGAACGACGGCTACGCCTGGCGCACCTGGATCCTCGACTGGTCGTGGAACTACCAGTACGACGTCAAGGACGACAACGGGAACGCCTCCTTCTCCTGGGAGTTCGACCTCGACGTGGACTCCTACAGCCCGGTCCACCTCGGCGACGAGTGGATCCACGGCGGTCTCTTCGGCAACAAGCTCGGTCTCCGCGGCGGCGGCCAGCTCTCGATCTACGGGGGTGGCTTCGCCTTCCAGCCGACGGACACCGATCCCAACTCGTCCACCTACGGTGACGGCACCAACGGGACGATCGGCGGCAACCGTGCCGGCGTCCGCGGGTGCTACTTCAACGACCTCGACGACATCGACACCGGCGACGGGCTGACCGGCGCCGAGCGACCCGTCCGGACGGCGATGCCGAAGGACGACGACTGCGACAACGACTACACCCTCGGCCCCGACGGGTGCCCCGGCACCTGCGGTGTCGACGACGACGGTGACGGCGCGATCGACGAGCCGGACGAGATCTGCCCGTGCAGGGTCTGCGAGTCCGGTTCCCCGCGGGCGGGCCAGTGGTGCCTGACCGCAGCGCAGTGCAACGTCAGCTCCAGCACCAGCTACCAGTGCGTCTCGAACACCGACGCCAACGGGAAGCCGCAGGGGCACGGTGACGACGTCTGTGGTGACGGCCAGACCGACGAGAACGTTGCCGCCGACTTCGGCACCAACCGCTCCATCCGCCAGGACCGCAACGCGGACATGTCGATGGTCAACGGCATCGCCCGGGGCGGCCGCGGCGGCGGGAACCCGTACTACAACACCCTCGAGGACTTCTACGGCCCGGTCGGCCCCGGCTGGCAGGCCGAGATCGGCTTCATCGTCTTCGAGGGAACCGGCGAGTACCCCGACACCACCGGCTACGGCGCCGCCGTCGACGACATGGTCATCGAGTGGCGGGAGTCCCACCCGGTCGGCCAGGCCGGCGACAAGTGCTCCACCTCGAGCTCCGACTTCGAGGGGCAGTGCGCGTCGGTCGCTCTCGGGGTCTCCTACAACACCCACAGCGGTGACGGCGCCGTCCCGGTGACCGTCATCGACTGGAACGCCTCGACCACCGAGAACGCCGTCGACTGCGACGGAGACGGCACGATGGAGGTCGAGGTCTACGCCTTCTCCGAGGCCGAGCGCATCCCCGAGACCTTCTGCCTCGACCCGGTCGCCCCCGGTTCCGACGAGTACCGCGGGGAGATCCAGTACACGACCCGGGTCAAGAAGCAGGGCGACGGCCTCGTCTACCTCGCCTTCAACGGTCTCGACACCCCGTCGATCAACGTCCGCTACTACGACAAGAACGACGGCGTCCACGGGTGGGACACCGGTGCGGACGGGCAGCCTGGAATCGCCGGCTTCGACGATGACGGCGACGGCACCGTCGACAACCCGGAGGAGCTCTGCCCGACCGAGACCAACCTGGCCCCGGGGCGCACGCCCCACCTGCCCGGCCAGGAGGCCCGCTACTCGGACGACAACTGCGGCTGCATCGACAACCCGCTGACCGACGCCACCTTCGCGGCCTTCGACGTCGCCGACGTCATGGTCGCCAAGGCCAAGGTCTGGGATGGCATCGATGGCCACGGCACCGGCGACGGTGACGGCTGGGCCGACCCGGGCGAGGAGGTGCTCGTCAGCCTCTACGTCCGGAACATGTCCGACTTCGAGATGGAGGACATCGTCCTCACCGTCACCACCGACAGCGACAACGTCGAGTGCCTGACGGACGACACCATCGTCATCCCCAGGCTCGCCAAGCACGGCGAGGACGGGGACGAGGTCGACACCTCCACCCTCGACGACGGGTTCGTCGGCTTCGTGGCCGCCCGCGTCACCCGCCAGTCCACCGGCGAGGACCTCTCGTCGCTCTTCAACGTCTCGATGCGCGCGATGGCGGTCGTCACGCCCGACTCCGAGGATCTCCCGGACGTCCGGCGGCAGAACGTGCCGATCGCCGGTACCGCGATCGCCCAGACCTTCCGGGTCGTCCACAACCTGGACGCCTCCGGATTCAGCGACACGACCTGGACCGAGGACTTCGAGTCCTACGCCTCGGACCAGGACCTGTTCAGCAACCACTCCGACCGCCGCGGCTGGGAGCGTCACAACACCGGAGACGACGCCTCCGAGCTCGACGGCACGCACTGCCAGTACAACGACCCGAACAACCCCTACGGCAACAACACCGATCCCGAGGACTACTGCGAGCTCGGCGAGGGGTACGACAACTCCGAGAACCACTGGCACCTGCACACGAGCAAGCATCCGCCCTCGGGCCAGACCGTCTGCGAGATGGTCGGCTGCCCCGACGGTCGGTCGATGGCGGGTGGTGTCTCCTCCCTCCACCTCGGGAACCACGTCGAGGCCGACGGTTCGCTCATCGATGACAACACCACCCTCGACATGAACCGCATGCGGTGGGCGGAGACCCGCTACAGCATCCAGCTCGGCACCGGTAACCCCGAGCTGTCGTACTGGACGCAGCTCTCCATCACGGACTGGCGTCTCTTCTCCGGTGGTTACCCGCCGTGGGACTTCGACGCCGCCCTCACCTACATCTGCGTCGACAAGAACGGCAACGACGACTGCGACACCCTCGAGACGGGCAACCAGGATGGTTCCGAGAAGTGGGAACCGCTCCACGCCTGGTTCAGCCCCGAGACGTCGTTCCGGATGTCGAACTTCATCAACTGCATGTACGACCCGTCGGACGACGGGAACACCGAGGACGACTTCTTCCCCAACTCGATGCGGACCGGGCCGTCCTCGACCTGCTTCCCCTACTCGTCCGACTCCTGCGTCGGCCGGACCCGCCAGGACGATCCGTGGGGCCAGGTCTCCGTCACCCTCTGGTCGGGCTGCTTCCCGGAGACGGGCGAGGAGTCCGAGGGTAGTGCCGGCAACAACGCCGTCGCGCAGACGCGGTGGATCCAGAAGAAGTACGACCTGACTCCCTGGAAGGGGCAGAAGGTCCTGATCCGCTTCCACGTCAGCCCCGGCGGCCTGCCCGGCATCGAGAACTGCGCCAGCATCATCGGGCCGTTCTGCTCGAACCGGGACGACGGCTGGTGGATCGACAACATCCAGATCACCGGCGCGTCGAGCGGCGGGACCCTCTCCGTCGACAACGACGGCGAGTCCCCCTCCGCGGAGTGCCCGTCGAGCAACTGCGGCAGCGTCAACGCCGCGCTCGCCGCGGTGCCCTACCCGCGGGTCGACAAGAACCTCAACCGGAAGCCGGCGATCGCCTGCTCCGACCAGACCGTCGACTACTGCGACTTCGACGGTGACGGCAACGTCGACGTGAACAGCGACACCGGTGATGCCAACGCGCCCGGACGCCCGTTCTGGCTCGACGGCTCGAAGTCCGACGCGGACGCCTGCCTCGGCGGCGCCCTCGAGTACCGCTTCGAGACCAGCGACGGCGCGGTCGTCCGCGACTGGCAGACGAACCCGTACACCGTCGTCACGCCCAAGTACGACACCACCTACGTCCTGAAGGTCCGCTGCTCCTCGGCGACGAGCTGCATCGGCGAGGACGAGGTGACGATCAAGACCCCGCTCGGGGGCGGCCAGCCCGACGAGTGCTGGACGGACAACCTCCGGTTCCCGGCCGGCACCAAGACCACCTTCGAGTGGGACCCGGACGCCAACGCCGCCTGCCCGTCGGTCTTCGACACGGCGAAGGGCGATCTCGACAGCCTGCGCAGCTCGGGGAACTTCTCCGGCGCCAGCTGCCTCGAGAACGACGGCACCGATACCCAGTCGACCGACTCGGCCACGCCGGCCGCCGGCGACGGGTACTGGTACCTGACCCGGGTGAACGGCTACAGCTACAACACGCAGGCGGGGAGCCAGTCCGGCAACCGTGACGCCAGCCTGGACGCCTGCCCCTGACGCGCTGACGCGCTGACGGGACCCCGACCACGACGCGGGGCCGGCCGAGCGGCCGGCCCCGCTTTTTTCTCCTTCCCGCCCGGTGCCTCCTCCGCCGGCCCTACCCCCTTCCCTGCCTCCGCGCTACCATCGGGATGCCCGGGGCGCCCCCCGGAGGGAGGATCCACCATGGCCGGACATCGGCGCCCGCACCCGCTTTCGTTCCTCGCCCTCGCCGCCGTCGCGGCCATCCTCGCCGCCTGCGTCACCAACCCCGCCACCGGCCGACGGCAGCTCCTCCTCGTGGACCGCGACAAGGAGATCCGCCTCGGGCGGGAAGCGCTGCCGGAGATCCGGGCCGAGTACGGCGCCTACGACGACCAGGAACTCGCGTCCTGGGTCGAGGCGACGGGCAGGAAGCTGGCCGCCGTCACCGAGGATCCCCACTACCCCTTCTCCTTCACCGTCCTCGACTCGGCGGTCGTCAACGCCTTCGCGCTGCCCGGCGGCCCGGTCTTCGTCACCCGCGGCCTGGTCGCCCACGCGAACTCCGAGGCGGAGCTCGCCGGTGTCCTCGGCCACGAGATCGGCCACGTGGAGGCCCGCCACGGGGCCGAGCAGCTCTCCCAGCAGCAGGTCCTCGGCGTCGGCCTGGGAATCGCCTCGCTCGCCAATCCGCGCCTCGGGCGATTCCAGGACCTGCTCGGCACGGCGGCCCGGCTGCTTCTCCTTTCCTACTCCCGCCGCGACGAGCGGGAGGCGGACATGCTCGGGGTTCGCTACATGGCCCGGGCCGGCTGGGACCCCCTCGCCTTCCCCGAGTTTCTCTCCGTGCTCGACCGGATGGAACGGCGTGCCGGTGACACCCTGCCCGCCTGGCTCTCCACGCACCCGTCCTCGGCGGAACGGGTCGCGGCCACCCGGGAGATGGCGCGCCGGATCCGGGAGAAGAAGCTCGCCAGGGGCAGGACCCTCGTCGTCCACCGGGACATCCTTCTCCGCCGCGTCGACGGCCTGGTCTACGGGGACGATCCCCGCCAGGGTTTCGTCCACGAGGGAGCCTTCCGGCACCCGGAACTGCGGTTCCGCGTCGCCTTTCCCGCCGGCTGGAAGGTGGTGAACACGAACCGGTTCGTCGCCGCCCTGGACGACCCGCACCGGCCGACGGCCCGCCTCGTTCTCGAGATGGTCCCTCCGGAGGAAGCGGACGAGCTCGATCCCGTCCGCTACGTCGAGCGGCTGGCACGCCGGGAGCGGTTCCCGGCGATCGACGGCGGCCGGGCGACGATCGGGGGATTCCCCGCATGGATCGGGTTCGTGACGCTTCCCGGCGCGAACGGTGCGCCCCCGCGGCCGCTGCTCCTCGCCGCGATCCGCGACGGCGCTCACCTCTACCGCTTCGTCGGCGCCTTTGCCGGGAAGCCGGGGGGGACGGCGTCCCGGGCGATGGAACGGGCGATCCGGTCGTTCGCCCGGGAAACCGATCCGGCCGTCCTCTCGGTGAAACCCGTTCGCATCCGCCTGGTGACCGCGCCGGGCGGGAGGACCCTCGAGGAGCTCTGCGGGACGTTCCGGGGACTCGCGGTCTCCTGCCGGGACGTGGCCCTCCTGAACCACCTCCGGCGCGGGGACGTCGTGGAGCGGGGGTTCCGCCTCAAGGTGCCGACGCGGGGCTGTCCGATCTTCCCCTGATCCGGGCCCGTCGACACGACGGGGGCCCGGGCGTGTCGCCCGGGCCCCCGGTATCCTGCCGGCCGAACGTCAGGCGAGGTCGAGGCCAGGGAACATGTAGCCGATCTCGAAGGCCGCCGTCTCCGGGGCGTCGGAACCGTGAAAGGCGTTCCGCTCGATGCTCGTGCCGAACCGCTTCCGGAGCGTGCCCTCCTCGGCCTCGGCGGGGTTCGTCGCCCCGAGGAGCCGCCGCCAGGTGGCGATGGCGTCCTCTCCCTCGAGGACCATGACGACGGAGGGGCCCTCGCTCATGAAGTCGGTCAGCGCGTCGAAAAAGGGCCGCCCGCGGTGCACCGCGTAGAACCCCTCCGCCTGGCGCTTCGTCAGGTGGATGCGCCGGATCGCGACGACCCGCAGGCCGGCCCGCTCGGCGGCGACGATCGCCTCCCCGAGAACACCGCGCGCAACGGCGTCCGGCTTGACGATCGCGAGGGTGCGCTCGAGAGCCATCTCACGCCCTCCCGAGGACCTTCGCCACGGTCGCGCCGATGTCGGCCGGCGAGTCGACCACGTGGATGCCGTGCTCGCGCAGGGCCTTCTTCTTCTCGGCGGCCGTCCCCTTGCCGCCGGAGATGATGGCGCCGGCATGCCCCATCCGGCGGCCCGGGGGGGCGGTGGCGCCGGCGATGAAGGCGACGACGGGCTTCGTCATGTTCGCGGCGATCCAGGCGGCGGCCTCTTCCTCGGCGGTCCCGCCGATCTCGCCGATCATCACGACCGCCTCGGTCTGGGGATCCTGCTCGAAGAGGGGCAGGAGCGACGTGAACGGCGAACCGATGATCGGGTCCCCGCCGATCCCGATGCAGGTCGACTGGCCGATCCCGCGCCGCGTCAGCTGGTCGACCGCCTCGTAGGTGAGCGTGCCCGAGCGGGAGAGGACGCCGACGGACCCGGGCACGTGGATGTTCGCCGGCATGATGCCGATCTTGGCCCGGCCCGGCGTGATGATGCCGGGGCAGTTCGGGCCGATCAGGCGGGTCTTCCCCGAGGCGTCGAGGGCGTTCTTCACCTTGAGCATGTCGAGGACCGGGATCCCCTCGGTGATGCAGACGACGAGGGGAATCTCGGCGTCGATCGCCTCGAGGATGGCGTCGGCGGCGAAGCGGGCCGGTACGAAGATCACCGACGTGTTCGCCCCCGTCTTCTCCCGCGCCTCCGCGACGGTGTCGAAGACCGGGATCCCCTCGTGGACCTGCCCGCCCTTGCCGGGCGTGACACCGGCGACGACACGGGTCCCGGCGGCGACCATCTGCTTCGTGTGGAAGGTCCCCTCCGAGCCGGTCATCCCCTGCACGACGACCCTGGTTGCCGCATCGACCAGAATGCTCATCGGGCACCTCCCTTCGCGGCCTCGACCACCTTGCGGGCCGCCTCGTCGAGCTCCTCCGCCACGATCAGGGAGAGGCCCGACGCCTCCAGCATCTTCCGCGCCTCCTCGTGGTTCGTCCCCTGGAGCCGGACGACGAGGGGCACGCCGATCTCCACGTCCTTCGCCGCGGCGATGATCCCCTCGGCGACCCGGTCACAGCGGACGATGCCGCCGAAGATGTTCACGAGGATCGCCTTGACGTCGGGGTCGCGCAGCAGGATGCGGAACGCCGCGGTCACCGACTCCTTCGAGGCGCCGCCACCGACGTCGAGGAAGTTCGCCGGGCGGGCGCCGTGCTGGTCGATGATGTCCATCGTCGCCATCGCGAGGCCGGCGCCGTTCACCATGCAGCCGACCGTCCCATCGAGGCGAATGTAGTTGAGCCCGGCCTCCCCGGCCTCGACCTCGAGGGGGTCCTCCTCGTGGATGTCCCGCATCTCGGCGATGTCCGGGTGCCGGAAGAGGGCGTTGTCGTCGAACGAGATCTTCGCGTCCAGGGCAATGATCTCGCCGCCCGGCGTGCGAATCATCGGGTTGATCTCGACGAGGGAGGCGTCCGTCTCGGTGAAGCAGCGGACGATTCCGCCGAGCAGCTTCGTGAACTGCTTCACCTGGCCCGGTGCCAACCCGAGCGAGAACCCGATCCGGCGCGCGAGGTACGGGCTGAACCCGGCCACCGGGCTGACGGAGAGCCGGACGATCTTCTCCGGGCTCTCCGCGGCCACCTTCTCGATCTCCACCCCGCCCTCGGCCGAGGCCATGATCGTCAGGCACGCGTTGGCCCGGTCGACGAGCACCGAGAGGTAGTACTCGTGCTCGATGTCGACCGCCTTCGTGACGTATACCTTGCGGACCAGCTTTCCCTGGGGCCCGGTCTGCGGGGTGACCAGGGTCATCCCGAGGATCTGCCGTGCCTTCTCCTCCGCCTCCGCGGGACCGTCCGCCAGCTTGACGCCGCCCGCCTTGCCGCGCCCCCCGGCGTGGACCTGGGCCTTGACGACGACCTTCCCGCCCAGCCGCTCGGCGATCTCCCGCGCCTGCTCCGGCGTCTCGGCGACCTCCCCCGGGGGGACCGGCACACCGAACCGCGCCAGGACTTCCTTGGCCTGGTACTCGTGGACGTTCAAGGGATCTCCTCCTCCGGCCTCCCGCGCACCGCCAGCGGCGGGATCCCGACGGACCCCGGGCGGACGGCCGCGGAGGTCGCACGTGAGCGTGCAGGAACAAAGGTGGGACCGAAATGCTAGTCGCCGGGACCGGGAGGGGCAAGGCATCCCCCCGGCCCCGGTTTCCAACGATCCCGCTCCCGGCGGTATCGCTCCGCTTCCCGTGCACGTCCCGCCCGGGAGAGGCACCGGGCGACGCCCGCGGCCGCCTCGGCCGCCCGCCGCGCGTCGCCCGCCGCCCTGGCCCGGTCGAGGAGATCGGCCCAGGCCCGGGCGGCGCGGAGCGGATCCCGTTCCTCGAGGAGACGCGCCCCGGCAGCGGCAAGGCCCGGGCCCGTACCCGCGACCCGGGCCGGCAGGATCCGCCGCGCGAGGCCGCCGAGGCCAAGGCGGCGAAGGGCTTCCACCTCGATCTCCAGCGCGCCCTCCCGCGGTTCGCACCGGGCGGCGAGGAGAAGGCCGAGAAGCGGTCGTCCGAGATCGACAATGGCCCGGGCGAGGACCCGGGGGGGCGCCCCCGATCCCCCCCACGCGGCGAGGGCTCGCACCGCCGCCTGCTCCGGACGATCGGCAGCCAGGTCCCGCTCGGCCGCGCGGACGAGGGCGTCCCGCGGCCCCGGGACCACTCCCGCGCGGGCCTCGGCGTCTTCGAGGAGGGGAGCAAGGAGCACCCACTCGAGGAGTTCCGCCGGCTGGAGCTCCAGGGCCCGGGCCAGGGCAGCGAGGCGCGCGAGGGTCGGGAGCCGGTCCCCGGTTTCCAGGTCCCGCAGGACCGTGGGCGGAAGGGGACGGCCACATCCGCCGTGCGATCGTCGACGGACCTCCTCGCGGCCCAGCCCCAGGGCTTCCCGGCGGGCACGGAGGAACCTCCCGAGGAACCGGGCACCGGGCTGTGCAACATGCATCGAGCGGCTCTCCTCGTTCCCCTCGGGGGAGGGAGCGGGGTGCGGTGTTCCGCGTCCGTGTACGACGAGCGTCGGGGCGAGGCCCCGGCAAACGAGCGTTCCATCCCGGGACACCCTGTCGAACGAACGACGAACGTTCGGCCGGTCGTTCCGTTCCGGTGCATCTCTGGAGGGACGCGGGAGACCGCGGTAGTCTCCGTCCATGCGCATCCGCTCCGTTCGTCTCCTGCTCCTCCTCGTCCTCGCCCTGGTCCCGGCTGCCTCCCCCGGCGCCGCGCGGAACCCGGGCAGCGGCACCACCGGCCGGGTCGCCGGGCACCGGCTCGCCCGCCTGCTCGCGGAACCCGACATCCGTCCCCAGCGGATCGGCATCCTCGCCGTCGACGCCGCCAGCGGAGAGGTCCTCGCCGCGGTCCACCCGGACCGCCCGCTCGTGCCCGCGTCGACCGTCAAGCTCGTCACCCTTGCCTGTGCCCTCCATCGCCTGGGACCGGCCCGTCGCCTCGAGACGGTTTTCCTTTCCCGTTCCCGCCCCGGGGCCGACGGCGTGCTCCACGGGAACCTCTGGGTCCGCGGAGGCGGCAACCCGCTCCTCCGGGTCGAGGACCTGTGGGCGGCGCTGCGCGAGCTGTGGGCGCTCGGCGTCTCCCGCGTGGAGGGGGACATCGTCCTGGACGATCACCTTTTCGAACCCCCGGGCAGGCCCGCCTCCTGGCCGCGGCGCAGGGTGGTCGATCCCTACGACGCACCCCAGGGAGCCCTCTCGATCGCGTGGGACAGCGTCGAGGTGATCGTGCGACCGGGCAACCGGCCCGGAGCCCCGGCGGACGTCCGGCTCTTCCCCCTCGCCCATCCCTGCAGGGTGGTCTCCCGGGTGCGCACGGTGCCGGCCGGTGGGCGGTCCCGCGTCCGGGTGGACGTCCGGGAAGACGGCCCCGGCGTCCTCGTCCTGTCGGGAACGATCCCCCTCGGGAGCGACCCCTGGCGCCGCTGGGTCCACCTCGGTCACCCCGGCGAGGTGGCGGCGGCGGCGATCCGGGAACTCCTCGACCGGGCGGGGATCGGTCTCGACGGGAAGGTCCGCCGGGGCAGGGTGCCGGGGGACGCGGACCTGGTCGAACTCCTGGCCCACGAGAGCCCACCGCTGGCCGACCTGGCGAAGGCGATCGCCAAGCACTCCTCGAACTACGGGGCGGAGATGCTCACCCGGCTCCTGGCGGTCGAGGCGGGGGGCTCCCGCCCGGGAACGACCGGGGCCGGCGTGGCGGTGCTCCGCTCCTGCCTCCGCGAGCTCGATGTCCCGGCCCGGGGCGTGCGGCTGGTCGACGGCTCCGGGTTCGGCCGGGAGAACCGGCTGACGGCCCGTGCCCTCGTCGCCCTCCTCCAGGCGGCGAGCGAGCACCCGGACTGGGGGCCGGAGCTGCTGGTCGCCCTTCCCCGGGCCGGGGAGGACGGGTCCCTCCGGGAGCGGCTCGGCGCCTGGCGGGGACGGCTCCGCGGGAAGACGGGGACGCTGCGCGACGTGGCGGCCCTGGCCGGGAGGGCGGACCTGCCCGGTGCCGGGAAGGACCGTGGGCGGGCCGTCCTGTTCGCCGTGCTGGTCAATCGGGCGAAGGGAGCGCCGCCGGTCGGCGCGGCCACGGTCGACCGCCTGGTCGATGCCGTGCTCCGGGACGCCGCCGCGGCGCCGTCTTCCGCGCCCGGGCGGTAGCCCGGGGGCCGATCAGAACGGCAGCCCGATCGAGAACTGGAAGGTGTTCGTCCGGTCGCCGGGGAACTCCCGCACGGGCCAGCCGTAGATCAGGCGGATCGGGGCCTGGAACATCGGCATGAACACCCGGAACTCGACCCCCGTCGACATCCGCATGTCTCCCACGTTGATGTCGACGCCGTTGTCGTACACGCCGCCCGCGTCGAAGAAGAACGCGAGGGTGGCGGTGCGGCCGATCGGGTAGCCGAGCTCGAACTGGAAGAGGGCCTTCTTGCTCCCGCCGACCCATGCCGGGTAGACGAGGGGATTCCCGTTGCCGTCGACGACCGGGTTGCCGTTGACGTCGACCTGGACGATCCAGCGAATCGGGGAGATCGTCCGGGTCTCGAAGACGCGGGGCCCGATCGTGTCGCCGCCGAGGAAGAACCGCTGGAAGCGGGGCACGCCATCGACGAACCCGGGCTCCCGGTGGATCTCCCCGAACGGCTTGATCCACCCGAGCTCGCCGTGCAACGCGACGAACCAGCGGCCGACCACGTGGAAGTAGACGCTTCCCTCCACCTGGGGCCGGATGTAATCGTTGTCTCCGCCGAGGGAGCGGGCGGCGACCTGGCCGATCAGCGTCAGCTCCGCCCCCCGGGTCGGTCGCAGGAAGTTGTCGAGCCGGCGGAAGGAGAAGACCGGCGTCAGCGTGGCGATCCGGGTATTGGTCGTCGCGTACCGGGCCGAGATGTCCAGGGTGTCGGCGTCCGTGGTCTCGTAACCGTAGGTGAGCTGGACCTGGGTGAAGTCCCCGATCCGCTTCCCGATCGTCACCGCGCCGCCGGTGGCCGACTGGGTCAGGCGGATCAGGTTCCCCTGGGCGTCCAGCGCCCGGCCGAAGTCGAAGCTGCGGCGATAGATGCGGAAGCCGAAGGTGTACGGCTTGCCGAGGAACCAGGGCTCGGTGAAGGCGATCGACGCCTGGTTCATCCGGCTGCCGACCCCGAGGTAGAGGGAAAGCGTCTCCCCTCGTCCGAGGAAGTTCCGCGTCTGGTAGCTCGCGAGGAAGAACCCGCCCTCCAGCTCGCTGTAGCCGCCCCCGACCTGGATCTCGTTCCGGGACTGCTCCTGCCCGTGAATGATCACGTCGACCAGGGGCTCGCCCGGCACCGGCTCGAGGGTGGGCTCTCCCTCGGGAACCCAGTACCCCAGCATGTTGAGCTTCTGCATCGAGCGGTCGAGCTGGGCCTTGTTCAGCAGCTCGCCCTCGTAGATGTTCAGCTCCCGGCGGAGGACCAGGTCACGGGTCTCGGTGTTTCCCCGGAACTCGATCCGCCGGACCGTGTACGCCTGGTCCTCGTCGATGCTGATCACCAGGTCGGCGACCGGTTCTCCCTCGTGCCGCTCGAAGCGCCGGGTGACGGTCGCGTAGACATAGCCCTTGGTCCCGTAGGCCCGCCGGATCATGTCGATCCCGGCCTCGATCACGTTGTCGCGAATCACCGACCCGGGCGCCAGGGGGACGAAGGGTCGGAGCTGCTTGTCCGTGAAGACCGTGTTCCCCTCGAATCGCACCTCTCCGAGGTGATAGACCGGTCCCTCGACCACGGGAATCGTCAGGTAGACCCACTTCCGGACCCTCGGTCCCGTGTCCACCGGCCGATCGTCTTCCTTCTTCTTGCGACGCCGCCGATGCCGCCTCGCGCGGCGCTCGTCCCCGTTCTCGCGGCGCGACTCGCGGGTGACGACCCGGACGATCGGCGGCCGCACGTCCACGTCGAGGTAACCGTGGTCCCGGTAGAACTGCAGGATGTTCGTGATGTCCTGCTGGTACTTGAGCGGGTGGTAGAGGGCCTTCTTCGAGAAGGGCCAGTACCAGTGCCACGTCGACGTCAGCTTGAAACGCTTCCGCAGCTTCCGGTCGGAGAACGCCTCGTTGCCGGTGAACTCGATCTTGCGGATCTTCGTCTTCCCGCCGGGCCGGATCCGGAAGTGCACCTTGACCGCGCCCGGCGAGAGCGTGCTGACCTCGGGGACGACCTCGGCGTCCAGGTACCCCTTCTGGCCGAGGAACTCCCGGATCAGCTGGCGAGCGCGCCAGAGCTTCTTCCGGTCGAGGGGAGCCCCGACGGACAGGCGAAAGTTCCGCTCCTTGAAGTAATCCTCGATCTGCTGCTGGCTCGCCATCTTCAGGCGGTCGTAGCTGATCGACAGGATCGTCGGACGCTCCCGGAGGACGATCACCAGGACCGCTCCCTCCGGCGTGCAGCGGCGGAAGAACCGCAGGTCGGAGAAGTACCCCCGCTTCCAGAAGCGCCGGAACTCCCGGCGGATCCTGGCGTCGTCCCACCGATCGCCGGGACGAATGCCCAGGTCGAAGCGAACCGCGTCCGCGCTCATCTTGCGGTTGCCCCGGACCTCGATCGCGTGGATCACGTCACAGGGACCGCCGGGCGCATCGGCCAGCGGCCCCGTGGCGGGCGGCGTTCCCCCCTGGCCCGGCGCCTGGGCATGGACGGCGGTCGCCCCCGCCACGAGGAGGGCGAGGAGCAGGAGACAGGCGACGGCCGGGCGGGTAGCGGGAGCGCGCATGGCGCACAAGATATCCCAAGCCCCCGTTGCCACCAACATCTTCCGCCCGGTCACCTGCGGGTCGCCGAGGACCGGTCGAGGAACTGGTCGAGCTGCGCCTCCAGCTCCCGCAGCGCCCGGGGCCGGTTTGGCGGGACCGGGCGTTCCTCGCCGGCCCCCGCAAGGCGCAGCTCCTGCCGGCCGTCGGGCCACCGGACCAGCTTGAGAAACCCGATGCGGACGGAGACGACCCGGGGAGGGAGGCCGTGCGCGCCCCCGGGACCGAGCGGGCACTCGCTGAAGACGGGGCCCGAGCGGGGGTTCCGCTCGCGGAAGCGTTCGTCGAGGAGGTAGCGGGACAGGTCCTCCCCCTGCCCGTGCCGGCTCGGTTCGAGCTGGAGAACGCCGAGAATCGTCGGCATCACGTCGACCAGGCTGCACGGTCCTCCGAGGCTCCTCCTGTTGGTGACGCCGGACCCGGCGAACAGGAGAGGCCGGTGGACCACCGGTTCGGGCAGGGAGCTGCCCATGCCGAACCAGGTCCCGTCCTCGCCGAGCGTCACGCCCGCCTCCCCGGTGACGACGACCAGGGTCCGCCGCTCGAGCCCCCACGCCCCCAGGGAGCGGAGAATCCCCTCGAGGACCTGGTCGGTCCGCTTCACGGCCCCGTCGTAGGCCCGCCTCCACGCCGCGAGGGACGCGCGCCGTTCGACGGGCAGCGCCCAGGCAGGGGGCGGGTCCAGCACGCCCCGCGCACCCCCACCGGCCACTTCCCCCGGTGGTGGCGGTTCGGCGGCCCAGCGCGGGTGAGGCCGCCAGGGATCGGCCAGTTCGACCCACGCGAACCAGGGTTCCGCCCCCCGGCGGATGATCCAGTCCCGGAGGGCGGCGGCGGTCTCGTCGCAGAGGCGGGGTTCCACGTCGGGCGGGAAGGCCAGGGCGGCGATCCGGCCGAGGGGAACCCGCCGCAACCGTCGTCCGAGGGTGGTCGTGTCCCGGTACTCGTCGAACAGCGCGGCGAACCCGGTCGGGCCCCCGTCGAACTCCCGGGAGGAGACGAAGGCCGCCGTCACCCACCCGTGGGCCGCCAGGACCCGGGGCAGGGACTCCACCGGCCTGTGCAGCCGGTCCCCCGGCGCGACGAGCCCGTGCTCTTCCGGGTAGAGCCCGGTCAGCAGGGAGGCCGCGGCGGCCGGGGGCCACGACGAGGGGGAAACGGGTTCCCGGAAGACCGTGCCGGTCGCGGCCAGGCCGTCGAGGAAGGGGGTGAATCCCTCCGCGCCGTGCCAGGTGCGGGTGTGATCGGTCCGCAACCCGGTCAGCGTCACCAGGAGCACGTTCGCCGGGGGTTCCTCCACCCGGGCGACCGGGGCGCCGCCCCCGGCGAACCTGGACACCGCCAGGAGCCCGAGGAGGACGGCTGCACCGCCCCCGGCGACCACGGCGAGACCCCAGCGCCCCTCCCGGGCCCGCAGCCAGGCCGCCGGAAGGACGAGAAAGACGACGATCGCCGCGAGGACCATCGCCAGCATGGCGCCGAGCAGCACCCGCGGCGGCAGGGGTCCCTGGGTCCCCGGCCGCGGTCCGAGCAGCAGCAGGGGCGGCAGCAGGAGCAGCAGGCCGATCACCACCCGCCGGCCCAGCTCGTATCCCCCCGGGGAACGTCCGCGGCCCCAGCGGCCGGCGAGGTAGATCGCCGCCGCGATCCCGGTTCCGAGGAGGCCCGGCACGACGATCCCGGTCACCAGCTCGACCAGGGCGAGAAGGAACGCGTCGTACCGCTCGATGCCGGGGGCGGCCGTCCGACCGAGCAGGACGGTCACCTCCGCGGCCGCGACGACGACCCCCGCGCCGGCACCGAGGAGAAAGCCGGTGCGAAGCGCCCGGGAGAGACTGGTCGGGGCATCCCGCGGGGGCAGTCCCTGGCGCGCGTAGAACGTGACGATCCAGCCTTCCACGCCGCTGGACCGGCGCGACAGTCCAAGGCGGACGGCGGCGAACAGGAAGAACAGGCAGGCGGGGACGGCCGCCCCCCAGGGCCCCAGCACCAGGTCGCCGAACCGCAGGCGGGCACCGCCGGTGGCCAGCGCGACCAGCACCGCGAGCCCGGTCGCAACGAGGCCCAGGTTCAGGAGGCGCGCGAGGCGGTGGGTCTTCAGGATGGTTCTCCTTGGCGGCACGGGACGACGCCCGGGGCCGATTCTACCCCGCGGCCGGGTGGACGGCCCGTGGGCCCGAACCTAGATTGCCGGTGGGGAGCCCGGGTCGACGGGACGAAAAGGCATGACCTCCCCCCTGAAGACAGCACCCGTTGCGATGGGCCCTGGGCTCCCCGCTTCATCCTTCTCTCCTGCCCTCTGGCGAATCCACCGGTCCGGCTGGTAGCCTTTCGCACCCGAGGCGGGCACGAAGATCCCGTGTCCGCGCGCCCAGGGGACCGGAGGGTCGCCACCATGACGATCGCGCTCGCGCCCGGGGCCGATCCCCGGGCGATCCAGCGGATCCTCGCCGGGCTCGGCCTGTGGACCCGCCGCCTTGCCGGCCGCGAGGGAGAGACGCTGCTCGAGGTCCTCCCCCACTCGGCCCGCGTGCCCGCGAGCACCCTCCGCGAGATCCCCGGGATCCGGGACGTGTTCCTCCCCGAGAGTCCCCACCCCCGGCTCGACACCCATCCCGGCGTCGTCCGGATCGGGGAGGTCGCGATCGGCGCCGGTCACCCGCCGGTGCTGATGGCAGGTCCCTGCGCGGCGGAGAACGAGGACCAGGTCCACCGGCTGGCCGCGGCCGTGGCGCGGGCGGGGGCACGGGTCCTGCGCGGCGGAGCCTTCAAGCCCCGGACCAGCCCGTACGCGTTCGCCGGGCACGGGCGACGTGCCCTCCGCTGGCTCGCCGCGGCCGCCCGCGAAAACGGCCTGCTCCTCGTCACCGAGGTGATGGACCCGGGTGCGGTCGAGCTGGCGGCGGAGGCGGCGGACATCCTCCAGGTCGGGTCCCGGAACATGCAGAACTTTCCACTCCTGCACGCGGTGGGAGCGGCCGGAAGGCCCGTGCTGCTCAAGCGCGGGATGGCGGCGACGATCGACGAGTGGCTGCAGGCGGCGGAACACTGCCTCGCCCACGGCGCCCCCGCCGTGCTCCCCTGCGAGCGGGGAATCCGGGGATGGGACCGGGGAACCCGCAACCTCCTCGACCTCGGGGCGGTGGCCCTGCTCGCCGGTGAACGCGGCCTTCCAGTGATCGTCGATCCGTCCCACGCGGCGGGCCGCCGCGACCTGGTCGTCCCGCTCGCGCGGGCCGCCCTCGCCGCCGGGGCCAGCGGGCTCCTCGTCGAGGTCCACGACGACCCCGGCGCCGCCCTGTCGGACGGTCCCCAGGCGATCCGCCCCGGGGAGCTGGCGGCGATCCTGCGCCCGCCCCGGGTGGACCTCCACCCCCGGCCGGCCGGTCCGGCCCGGCCCGCACGCCCGTGACCGGCAGGACGTCCTCCCCGCGCCCGGGCAGCGGGGAAATGTTCGACCGGATCGCCCCACGCTACGACCTCCTGAACCGCCTGCTCTCCCTGGGGATCGACCGGGGTTGGCGAAGGTCGACCGTGGCGGTCCTCCGCCTGCCGCCCCGGGCCCGGGTCCTCGACCTGGCCACGGGCACCGGCGACCTGGCCCTCGAGATCTGCCGGAGGCACCCGGACGCCCGGGTCCTGGGGCTGGACCCGGCCCGCCGGATGCTCGACCTGGCAAGGCGGAAGGCCCGGCGGGCCGGGCTGGCCGGGCGGCTCGCCCTCGTCCCGGGGATCGCCGAGGCGTTGCCGGTGCGGGACCGCTGCCTCGACGGGCTCACGATCGCCTTCGGGATCCGGAACGTCCCGGACCGGCCGGCGGCGCTGCGGGAGATGGCCCGTGTCCTCCGGCCCGGGGCCCGGGCGGCGATCCTCGAGCTCGGGGAACCTCGACGGGGTCTCCTGGCTCCCGTGGCGCGCACCTGGGTGCGCGGCGTTCTCCCCCGGGTCGGCGGCCTCCTCTCCGGCTCGGACGCGTACGCCTACCTGGCGGACTCGATGCGGGCGTTCCCGGCGCCGGAGGCGTTCGCCGGGCTGATGGAGGAAGCCGGGCTGCGGGTGATCGAGACCCGCTCCCTCGCCCTCGGGGTGGCGACGCTGTTCGTCGGGACGCCCCGGGAGGTCGGGCCGTGACCCCGGCGGCCGCCCTCGCCTCCCTGCTCGGGACCCGGTTCGACCGGGGGTTCGTCCTGGTCGACCGGGACACCGGGACGGTCACCGTCGGACTGGACGACCGGGGCGGGTCGATCACCGGGACCGGCGCCGTGCGCGTACTTCCCTTCGACCCGGCGGATCCCCGGGACAGCGGCCCGTGGGCTCCGCCCCCACCCCTCGTGCCCCGGTGGGTGGCGACCGTGTCCGGGACGGACGCGACGCCCCGCTGGTCCGGGGGGACCCACCCCCCGGCCCTGCCCGGTGGCGCTCTCCCCTCCCTCCCGGGACCGGTGCGACTCGAGCTGCCGTCCCCTGCCCGGGTCCGGGACGGCGTCCGGGAAGCCCTCGGGGCGGTCCGGGACGGCGAAGTCGAGAAGCTCGTCCCGTCCTTCGGCGCCCGCGTCGTCTTTCCCGCGCCACCGCCGCCGGGGATTCTCGCCGCCCGTCTCCTTGCCGGTCCCGCCGGGCGACCGGACGGCCTCACGCGGTTCGCGATCCTCGCGGGGGAACGCCTTCTCCTCGGTGCGACGCCCGAGCGGCTCTTCCGGCTCGCCCCCGGGGGGCTCCTCGAGACGGAAGCACTGGCGGGAACGGCCCCCGCGGGAGACGGCGATCGCCTGCTCGCCAGCCCGAAGGACCGGGAGGAACACGAGCTGGTCGTGCGGGGCATCCGGCGCGCCCTCGCGCCCCTGGTCGCGCGGCTGGACGGTCCACCCGTTCCCCTCGTGCGCCGCCTTCCCGGGCTCGTCCACCTGTGCACGCCCCTCGTGGGCCGGGTCCGGCCGGGGGTGACCACCGGCGACGTGCTGGCCGCCCTTCACCCGACCCCGGCCGTGGCCGGGGCGCCCCGCGAACCGTCTCTCGCGTGGCTCCGGGCCCACGAGCCGGCCCGGGGCACGTTCGCGGCCCCCCTCCTGGTGGAGCGGCCGGACGGGACCGTGGAGGCGCACGTGGTCCTCCGGGCGGCGGTGCTCGACGGCAACGTCCTCCACCTGCGGGCGGGAGCCGGGATCGTCGCCACGTCCGATCCCGCGTGCGAGGCGGAGGAGATCCTGGCCAAGCTCCGGGCAACGGTGCGGGGCCTCGGGCTCGGCGTGCCCGTGGAGGCATCGACGCCATGACCGGCGAGGCGAACCTGCGGGCCGCCCTCGCGCTGGTGGACGGCCTGGTCGGGGGGGGAATCACCCGGGCGGTGGTCTCGCCGGGTTCCCGGTCGACCCCCCTGGCCGTCGCGTGTGCCCTCCACCCGGGCCTCACCGTCACCGCGGTGCTCGACGAGCGCGGGGCGGCGTTCCATGCCCTGGGCTCGGCGGCCGCGTCCGGCGAACCGGTCCTCGTCGTCGGCACGTCGGGAAGCGCGCCGGCGAACTGGCTTCCCGCCGTCCTCGAGGCGAGCCACGCCCGGGTGCCGCTGGTCCTGGTCTCGGCGGCCCGTCCGTTCGACCTGGTGGCATCGGGCGCTCCCCAGTCGACGGACCAGGATCTCTTCGGGCGTCACGTGCGCCTCGCCGTCCGGCTCGATGCGCCGGGTGCGGGCGGTCCGGGACCGGGACCCTGGCGCCGCGCCGGGGCCCGGGCGGCCGCGGCATGCCGGGAGCCGGTCCCCGGCCCGGTCCACCTGGACGCCCCGTTCCGCAAGCCGCTGCTGCCTGCCCGGCTCCCGGCCGTCGAGGGGCTGCTCGACCGTGCCCCGGTAGCGCCGGGCCACGGCCCGGCCCGGGCCTGGCCGGCGGACCGCGTACCCCGGGAGGAAGCCCTGCAGGTCCTCGCCCGGTTCCTTCGTCGGGCGCGCCGTCCCGTTCTCGTCGCCGGGCCGGGACCCGTCGAACGGCACCGGGAGCTCGCGCGGGTCGCCGCCTTCTGCCGGCAGGCCGGGATCCCCCTCCTCGCCGAGGCGACCAGCGGCTGGCGTTTCCGGGGGGATCGCCACGGAGCGTTCCCGGTCGGGGACCGGTTCGACCTCTGCTGGCGGCACCCGGCCGGGCGAAGGGCGCTGGCGCCGGACCTGGTCCTCCAGGTGGGCCTTCCGCCGGTCTCCCGCGGGCTTGCCGATCTCCTGGCCGAGGCGCCGGAGATTCCCCTCGTCGTCCTCGCGGAGCACGGCTGGAACGACCCCGGAGGCCGGGCGGTGGGGGTGATCGCGGGAAGGCCGGTCCTCGCCCTCGGTCACCTCGCCGGGCCCCTTGCGGGATGGTCGGTGTCCCCGGAGTGGAACGCGGCCTGGAAGGCGTTCGACGCGGCGGCGGAGCGGGCGGAGGAACGGCTCGCGGAGGAGGATCCTCCCGACCGGCCCCTGCCCGAGGCCCGCGCCGTTCGAGCGATCGTCGCCGCCCTGCCCGACGGAACGCTGCTGCTCGCCGGCAACGGGCTGCCCGTGCGGGAGCTCGACCTGCACGTGCCCGGGGGCCTGGTCTCCCTGGCGGTGCTCCACCGGCGTGGCCAGAGCGGGATCGAGGGAGGCCTCGCGCAGCTCGCGGGCGCGGCGGGCACCTGGTCGGGCCCCGCGGTCGCGCTGCTCGGCGACCTGGCGTTCCGGCACGATGCCGGCAGCCTCGAGGTGCTGGCGCGGACGACGGGGACCGCCCTGGCCATCGTGCTCGAGAACGGCGGCGGCCGGATCTTCGACGGCCTGCCGGTGGCGGACGCCGGGCTCCCCGGGCACGCGTACGACGCCCTGTTCCGCTGCCCGGGAGGCGCCGACGCCCCGGCCCTCGCCCGGGCCCACGGGATCCCGGCGGAACGGGCGGAGAACGGGGCGGAGATCGCGTCGGCGATCGCGCGCGCCCTCGACCGGGGCGGACCGTCGGTGATCGCGGTCCCGACCGACGGGGAAGGCATCGGGCAACGATTGCGACGTCTCGCGGACCTGGCGGCCCGCGAGGCCGGGTTCGGGACGTGACCAGCATCCCCGGCGGCAGGCCGGGGCGCAAGGGAGAGGCCACCACGATGAGCCGTGTCGAGTGGAAGGAGATCCCCGGCTTCGAGGACATCCTCTACTACAAGTCCGACGAGGGAATCGCGAAGGTCGTGATCAACCGGCCCCACGTGCGGAACGCGTTCCGGCCGCGGACCGTCGAGGAGATGATGCGGGCCTTCGCCGACGTGCGGGACGACGCGTCGATCGGCGTGGCGATCCTCACCGGGGCCGGCAACGAGGCGTTCTGTTCCGGCGGCGACCAGAAGATCCGCGGGGACGGGGGCTACGTGGACGAGCACGGGATCCCCCGGCTCAACGTTCTCGATCTCCAGCGCCAGATCCGGACCCTGCCGAAGCCGGTCATCGCGATGGTGGCCGGGTACGCCATCGGGGGCGGGCACGTCCTCCACGTGATCTGCGACCTGACGATCGCGGCGGACAACGCCCGGTTCGGCCAGACCGGTCCGCGGGTCGGAAGCTTCGACGGGGGCTACGGGGCGAGCTACCTCGCCCGGATCGTCGGCCAGAAGAAGGCGCGGGAGATCTGGTTCCTCTGCCGCCAGTACGACGCCCGGGAAGCCCTCGAGATGGGCCTCGTCAACACCGTCGTGCCCCTCGAGCGGCTGGAGGACGAGACGATCGCCTGGTGCCGGAGGATCCTCGAGCTCTCCCCGACCGCCCTGCGCCTCCTCAAGGCGGCGTTCAACGCGGACTGCGACGGGCAGGCGGGGCTCCAGCAGCTCGCCGGCGACGCCACGCTGCTCTACTACCTGACCGAGGAAGCGAAGGAAGGGAAGCGGGCGTTCCTCGAGAAGCGGAAGCCGGATTTCCGGAAGTACCCGCGCTTCCCCTGAGGAGGATGGGGCCGTGGCGGCATCCGCGACGGGACCGACCCTGCCCCTGCCCGGGAGCGCGGGAGCGTGGATCCTCGCCTGCCGGCCCCGGACCCTGACGGCGGCGGTCGCCCCGGTCGCCGTCGGGGCGGCCTGCGCGTTCCGGGCGGGGTGCCTGCGGCCCGGACCCGTGCTGGCGGCCCTCGCCGGCGCGGTCCTGATCCAGGTCGGGACCAACCTGGCGAACGACGTGCAGGACGGGGTACGAGGCACGGACAGGAACCGGGTCGGCCCTCCCCGGGCGGTGGCCGCCGGGCTGCTCTCGCCGGCGCAGGTCCGCGGAGGGATGGCCGTCGCCTTCGGCCTCGCCACCCTCTGCGGCCTCTACCTCGCGTGGACCGCCGGCTGGCCGGTAGTGGCGATCGGCATCGCCTCGATCCTCGCCGGGCTCGCCTACACCGGCGGCCCCTGGCCCCTCGGCTATCACGGCCTCGGCGATCTCTTCGTCCTGCTCTTCTTCGGGCTGGTCGCCACGGCGGGCACGGCGTACGTCTCGTGCGGGCGGGCCACGAGCCTCTCCCTGGTGGCCGGCCTGGGCCCCGGGGCGACGACGACCGTCCTGCTGGTCGTCAACAACCTGCGCGACCTCGAGACCGACCGCAGGTCCGGCAAGCGCACCCTCCAGGTGATCCTGGGACGCCGCGGCGGGGAGCTGGAGGTCATCCTGCTGCTGCTCGTGGCCCTGCCCGGGGTCCCCGCCCTCCTGCAGCTCGGGAGCCTGGCCGGCCCGGGCCCCTGGCTGGTTCTCCTCGCCGCCCCGGCGGCGCTCGGGATCGCCCGCGGGGTTCGCCGGGCCCGGAACCCGGGGGAGTGGCTCGACCTGCTCGCGCGGGCCGCCCGCCTCGCCCTCGTGCACGGGCTGCTGCTCGCCCTCGGGATCGCCCTCGGGTGAGGGCGGGGAGGCAGGCGGTGAACCTCGTCGCTGGAAGGCTGGAACCGAGGCCCCCGGGAGACCGGGGGGCGCTCCTCGCCGGCACCGGGATCCTGCGTCCCGGCGAGGGGGTGATCCTCGAGCTGCGGGACGGGGAGGGAAACGCGGGCACGGGGGAGGCGTCGCCCCTCCGCGGCTGGTCCCCGGACACCCCCGGGGAGGCCGCGGCCGGGCTCGCGGCCCTGGTGGCGCGGCTCCCGGCAGAGGTGCCGGAGCCGCCTCCACCCCGGGAACGGGTCGGGCCCCCGGAGCGGGCCCGCGAGCTCGCCCCCGCGGTGGAGAGCCTGCTCTCCGGCCTCGATCTCTCGCCCGCGGCCCGCTTCGCCGCGGAGACGGCCCTCCTCGACCTGCTCGCCCGCCGGGCCGGCGTCCCCCTCCACCGGTACCTGGGGGGGGCCGCGCACCCCGCCCCGCTGCCGATCCACGCCCTCCTCGCCGGGCACGACCCGGCGGCGGTCCGCGAGGAGATCGCCCGGGGCCTCGTCGCGGGGATCCGCGCGTTCAAGCTGAAGATCGGTGCCCCGGGGCGGCTGGCGGACGAGGTCGCGGCCGCGGCCGCGGCGGCGGAGCTGCTCGACGGAAACGGCGAGCTCTCCCTCGACGCCAACGGGGCCCTGCCCCCGGGCGAGGCCGCGGCGATTCTCGAGCGCTTCGCCGGCCTGCCCGTCCGGTTCGCCGAGGAACCCGTCGGGGGAGAAGCCCTCCTCGAGCTCGCCCGGGCGGGCGCCCCCCTTCCCCTCGCCGCGGACGAATCGCTCGCCGACCCGGCCTTCCTCGGGGCGGTCCTGGCGGAGCCGGGCATCGCGGTGCTCGTGCTCAAGCCCGCGCTCCTCGGGGGCCTCCTTCCGCTGCTCGACGCGGCTCACCGGGCCCGGGCGGCGGGAAAGGACATCCTCGTGACCCACGCCCTCGAGGGGCCGGTGGCGATCCGTGCGGCGGTCGCCGCCGCCTTCGCGGCGGGCGATCTCCTGCCGTGCGGGCTCGCGCCCCACCCGTTCCTTCTCCCGGCCGAGCGGGCGGCAGCGCCCCCGGTCGTCGACGGGCACCTCCTCCCGCCCGGGCCGCCGTGACCCTCCCGCCCCACGCCCGGCCCCTCCCCGCCGCCGTCGACCGGGCCACGATCGACCGGTTCCGGCACGCCTGGGAGGCGGGCATCCCCCTCGCCCCTCTCGACGTCCGCCTGCCGCGCGAGGAACTCCGCCGCCGGGAGCGGCTCCTCGCGGAGCACCCCCCGCCCGCCGGGACCGCCCTCGTCCTGTTCACCTCCGGGACCACCGGCCCCCCGAAGGGGGTCGTCCTCTCCCGGAGGGCGGTGGAGGAGGCGGCCGAGGCGAGCGCGGCCCTCCTCGGGTGGCGACCGGACGATCGCTGGGGCCTGCTCCTCACGCCCGCCCGGGCCGGCGGCGCGGCGGTCCTCCTGCGCTGCCTCCTGGCCGGGCGGCCGGCCGTGCCGGGCCCGCTGCCGTTCGACCCGGCCCGGATCGCCCGCTGGCTCGTGGAGGAGCGAATCACCCTGCTCTCCCTCGTGCCCGCCCAGCTCGCCCTGCTCCTCCGCGGGCTTCCCCGGTGGCGGCCGCCGCGACACCTGCGGGCGATCCTGCTGGGCGGTGCCGCGACGGCCCCGGCCCTGCTCCGGGAGGCGGCGACGCGGGACGTGCCGGTGCTTCCCACCTGGGGAATGACGGAGACCCTCGGCCAGGTGGCGACCGTGCCACCGGGCACGCCACCCGATCCCGCCCACGGGGCGGGGCCGCCGCTGCCCGGGCGCCGCGTCCGGGTGCGGGAGGGCCGGCTCGAGGTGGCGGGGATCGGGCTGATGGACGGCTACTGGCCGCCGGGCCGCCACGGGGAACCCTGGACCCCCGACGGCTGGCTCACGACCGCCGATCTCGGCCGGATCGACCCGCGGGGATTCGTCCACGTCCTCGGGCGGGCGGACGACGTGATCGTGACCGGGGGGGAAAAGGTCCACCCCTCCGAGGTGGAAGAGCGGCTCCTCGCGGTTCCCGGGGTCGTGGAGGCGCTGGTCTTCGGCGTCCCCGACGACACCTGGGGCGCCCTGGTCGCCGCCGCGGTCGTACCCGGCGAAGGATTCAACCGCGACCGGCTGCGGGATGCCCTCCGGGACCTGCCCCCGTCGCGACGCCCCCGGCGGCTGGCCGTCGTCCGGGAGCTCCCCCTGCGAGCCGGCAAGCCGGACCGGCGGGGGGCGGCGGGACGCCTCGCCGACCGGCTCGAGGACCCCTGACCGAATGTTTTCCGTGGAGAAGCCGGGGGGACCGTCTATAATGCCCGCCCGACCACCCGGAACGACCGATTCCTTCAACCCCGTGAACGCGACGTCCGCGCCACGGCTGGAGGCGAGACCGTGAGCCAGGAAGTGATCGAACGCGCAAAGGAGCACTTCGGCCGCCTGCTCGAGAAGCAGTTCGAGCGGGTCAACCGGATCAAGGCCGAGGACGAGTGGATCGACTACTCGCAGTTGAAGCCGATCATCGTCGGCGTCATCGGTGGGGACGGCATCGGCCCCTACATCGCGAAGGAATCCGAGTGGCTTCTCCGCGAGCTGCTCAAGGACGAGATCGCCTCCGGGAAGATCGAGATCCGCAACATCGAGGGGCTGACGATCGAGCGGCGCGCCGAGGTCGGCAAGGCGATCCCCGACGACGTTCTCGAGGAGATCAAGAAGTGCCACGTCACCCTCAAGGGCCCGACGACGACCCCGCGCAAGGGTGACCCGTGGCCCAACATCGAGTCGGCCAACGTCGCGATGCGGAAGGAGCTCGACCTGTTCGCCAACGTGCGGCCGGTGCGGGTTCCCGAGCAGGGGATCGACTGGACCTTCTTCCGGGAGAACACCGAGGACGTCTACGCCCTCGGGCCGGAGGGAATCGACGTCGGCGACGACATCTCCATCGACTTCCGCCTGATCACCCAGCCGGGGGCGGAGCGGATCGCCCGCCTCGCCTTCGACTTCGCGCGGAAGAACGGCAAGAAGCGGGTGACGATCGTCACCAAGGCCAACGTGGTCAAGACGACCGACGGCCGCTTCCTCCGGGCCTGCCAGGAGGTGGCGAAGGACTACCCGGAGATCGAGACGGACGACTGGTACATCGACATCATGACGGCCAAGCTCGTCGACGAGAAGCGGCGCCGGGACTTCCAGGTGATGATCCTGCCGAACCTCTACGGGGACATCCTCACCGACGAGGCGGCGGAGTTCCAGGGCGGCGTCGGCACGGCCGGCAGCGCGAACATCGGCAAGCGCTACGCGATGTTCGAGGCGATCCACGGCTCCGCCCCGCGCATGGTCAAGGAGGGGCGCGCCCAGTACGCCGATCCGTCCTCGATGATCCGGGCGGCGGCGATGCTGCTTTCCCACATCGGCTACCCGGAGCTGGGGAAGAAGCTCGACATGGCCCTCGACATCTGCGGCCAGTACGAGAAGAAGCTGGTGATGACCGGCCGTCCCAACGGCGCGACCAGCCACCAGTTCGCCGAGTACATCATGGAGACGCTCCGCGACCCGAGGCTCGAGGAGCGCCACGCCGCCTTCCAGCAGCAGCGCTGAGCCGCGCGAGCGGGGAACGTGACGCCGGGGACGCCCGCGGGCGTCCCCGGTTTCTCTCGGTCAGTTCCCCCGCCCGAGGAGGCCGGCCAGGAGCTCGAGGGCCTCGAGGTATCCCCGGGGCCCCATCCCCTCCACGTGACCGGCGCAGGCCGGGCGGACCACGCTGACGCGGCGCCACGGCTCCCGCTCCGCCACCCGCGACAGGTGCACCTCGACGACGGGAGCGCCGAAGTCGAGGATCGCGTCGTGGAGGACGTAACTCTGGTGGGCGAGGGCGCCCGGGTTCAGCAGGCACCCCGCCGCCCGCCCGGTCTCCTCCTGGAGCCGGTCGACCAGGGCCCCCTCGTGGTTCGACTGGAAGCAGGCGACCTCGAACCCGAGCTCCCGGCCCCGGCTCCGCACCAGCTCCTCCAGCTCCGGCAGGGTGATCGTCCCGTAGTGCCGCGGGTCCCGGCGGCCGAGGCGGTTCAGGTTGGGCCCGTGGAGCAGCAGGATCCTCGTCACGTCGCCTCCCCCCCGTCCCGGCCGGGACCACCGTCCCCCGGCTCGTCGAAGAAGGCCCGGAGTTCCCGCAGGATCGCCCGGTGCTCCACGTCCCGGACGACCGCTTCGCCCGCCCGGACCGGGAGCACCCACCGGGCCCGTCCCCCGCGACGCTTCTTGTCCCGCTCCAGGTGCCGCAGGAGCGCGGCCCGGTTCACCCCCTCCGGGGGCCGCACCGGGAGGCCGAGCGCCCGGAGGAGGGCCTCGACCCGGCCGGGCAGTTCCCGGTCGGCGAGGACACCCGTCGCCGCGGCGAGCCGGAGCGCGAAGACGGTGCCGATCGCGACCGCCTCCCCGTGGGAGAGGACGGGACCTCCCTCGCCGCCCGCTCCCTCGAGGGCGTGCCCGAGGGTGTGACCGAGGTTGAGGAGCGCCCGTTCCCCCCGCTCGTCCGGGTCCCGGGAGACGATCGCCAGCTTGACCCGGGCCGCCCGGCCCGTCGTCTCGTGGAGCCACGGGAGGGAGGGCCGCGGCGGCGGCTCCTCGAGGACGTCGAGGAGGCCGGGGTCACCGACCAGGGCCGCCTTGACCGCCTCCGCGAGGCCGACCCGGAGCTCCCGGGGCGGGAGGGTTGCGAGCCACAACGGGTCGATGGCCACCTCCCGGGGAAACCGCACCGTGCCGAGGACGTTCTTCGTGCCCGCGAGGTTCAGGGCGTTCTTCCCACCGAGGGCGGCGTCGAGCTGGGCGAGGAGCGTGGTCGGGACGAGCACGAGCGGAAGCCCGCGCTTGTAGAGGGCGGCGACGACGCCCGCCAGGTCGGTGACGGTTCCTCCCCCGACGGCGAGCAGCATGCCGTCCCGGTCGACCCCCGCATCGAGGAGCGCCTCCCACGTGGAGGCCGCCACGCCGAGCTCCTTGACGGTCTCTCCACCCCGCACCGTGAACATCCGGAGCCGGTCGCTCTCCCCGGGAAGGGCGCCGAGGGCGGGCCCGAGGGCCCCGGCGTGGACGTGGGGCAGGTCCTCGTCGATCAGGAGGACGAGGGTCCCGGCGGGCGCCCGGCCTCCCGACGGGTCGATCGCCCGGGGGATCGCCCCCGGCCCCGCGACCACGCCCCGCGCGGCCGGCAGGCCCGGCCCCACCGGCTCCGGTGGTTCCCTCCACGGGCCGGAGACCGGGTCCCAGAGCCGCCGCAACAGGACGACCGCGACCTCGTCCACCCCGAGACCGTCGGTATCGACCCGGAAGGCGGCCCGCTCGTACCCGGGGGCGCGGGAGTCCCGCAGGGCCGCCAGCCGGGCCACCGGGTCCTCCGCCCCGTCGACCAGGGGCCGCGGGGTCCCGTCCGCCGCCAGCCGCCGGGCCAGGGTGGCCGGGGCCGCATCCAGGTGGACCAGGGTTCCCGCCTCGAGGACCGCCGCGAGGAGTCCCTCCTGGGCGAGGGTGCCGCCCCCCAGGGCGACGACCGTGCCCGGGTGGGGCGGCCCGGTCAACAGCCGGGCCAGGGCCCTCCACTCCGCCTCCCGGAACGCCCGTTCCCCGGCGTCGAACAGGTCCGGGATCGAGCGTCCCTCCTGTTCCGCGATCCGCTCGTCCAGGTCGACGAACGGCACGCCGAGGAGGCCGGCCACCTGCCGGCCCACCGAGGTCTTCCCGGCCCCGGAGGGACCGCAGAGGAAGAGCGGCCGGTCGGGCGGCAGCCTCACGGCAGCCTCCGGTCCCGGTCGATCTCCACCTGCCGGACGATCTCGTCGAACCGGTCCCCGCCGTAGCGCTCGAGGAGCGCGCCGCCGAGGACGATGCCGGCGATCGCCTCGAGGATCGGGGGAACGGCGGCGACCTGGGTGACGTCCGCCCGGAGCGCCCGGCCGGGGGAGGGCTCTCCCGTGGCGAGATCGACGGTGGGCAGGGGCCGGCGCCGGGTCGGCAGGGGCTTGATCCCGGCGCGGAGCACCAGCGGCTCGCCGTTCGTCATGCCCCCCTCGAGCCCCCCCGCCCGGTTCGACCCCCGGGCGATCCGCCCCTCCGCGTCGACCGCGACCGGGTCCTGGGCCGCTCCCCCGGGCAGCCGTGCCTGGAGGAGGGCGTCCCCGACCTCGACCTCCTTGACCGAGGGGATCGAGAGCGCTTCCGCGGCGAGGCGGGCATCGAGGCGCCGATCGTGCTGGGCGACGGAGCCGAGCCCCCGCGGCAGGCCGAAGACGACCAGCTCCACGCGGCCGCCCAGGGTCTCCCCGGCCCGACGGGCCTCCTCGATCCGGGCCGCCATCGCCCGGCCCGCGGCGGGGTCGAGGCAGGCGACCGCGGAGCGGTCGCGCCGCCGCGCGAGGGCGTCCGGGTCGGCTTCCCGCGGGGCCGGCGGCGCCTCGACGTCGCCGAGCGCGACCACGTGGGCGACGAGGCGCACGCCGACCAGCTCGAGCATCCGGCAGGCGGCCGCCCCGAGGGCGGTGCGGATCGCCGTCTCCCGGGCCGAGGCCCGCTCGAGGACCGGCGTGACGTCCGCGGTGCCGTACTTGAACGCCCCCGCCAGGTCGGCGTGCCCGGGCCGGGGCACCGTCTGCTCCCGGGATGCCCGGCGGGAACGGTCCGAGCGGTTCGGGAGGACGATGCCGAGGGGCGCGCCGGTGGTCCGTCCCCGCAGGACGCCGGCGACGATCTCCGGCCGGTCGTCCTCGAGGCGCATTCGTGGCCCGCGGCCGGCGGCCCGCCGGCGGCGCCGCATCCGGGGCAGGAGGTGCCGAACGGCGAGGGGGACCCCCGACGGCATCCCGTCCAGGATCCCGAGCAGCATCCGTCCGTGGGACTCGCCCGCCGTCAGGTACCGCAGCATGCCCGGTCTCCCTCCGCTCCCTCCCCCGGGCCGCCAAGGATACCCCGGGCCCGCGGGCCGGGAATGCCACGGCCCGCCCCCGCCGCTACCGGGTGCTCGTCCGTGGACGGCCGACCGTCCCCGTGGGGACGGGAGGTCTCCGGTCACGGGACGGGGAACCGTCCGACACTGAAATCTCGCGCGTCCCGGACTGGACGGTTCACCTCCTGCGACGGGGCGAACTTCGTCGTGGAAACCGCTCCCCATGACAGGGTACCGGCGTACGGTCTCGTCGTCCCGGGACATTCCATGACAGGCGGCGGTCCGCGTCGGCCCGGCGGCCCGCGCCGGATCGCCGGCACGAGTTGAAAGGAGAACACGATGAGCAGGAACCGCAACATTCCCTTCCGGTGGTTGCCGGCCTGGGGCCTCGTCATCACCCTCCTCCTGGTCCCCCAGGTGCTCGCGAAGCCCCATGTGAAGCAGACCAGGTGTCACTGCCCGTGCAAGCTGAACTGCGGCAACGGCGTCTCGGCCGACTGCACGATGCATTCCGAGGACTGCCACCACACGCACTGCGTCGACGTGGGCGCCTTCTCTCTCGGGGACCTGTTCCCCGGGCTGGAAGTCGAGGAGCTCGCCGGCGATCTTCCGGCGGGCTACGTCGACCACGCCCCCTGGTTCGGGCTCGACCTCCCCGAAACGGTCCAGATGGGGTTCGGTGCGCTCGAGCGGGAAACGCTCGAGGAATCGAACTACGTCTTCACGATGCGACTGGCGGACGCGCCGAGCGGCGCCTACGTGGTCGAGGAACCTGCCGACCTGGCCGCCTGGCAGGCCTGGCTCGCCTCGATCGACCCGGAACGGGAGATGGGCGTCTCGATCGGCGCCGTCACCGACCCGGCGAGCTGGCGCATCCTGGACGGCGACCGGCGGCACCTGAACGAGAGCGTCGCCTGGCGCTTTCACCTGGTCGTCGGCGGACGGGACGTCGTCTTCATGCGGAAGGACTCGACCCCTGCCTGGGAGGCCTGGACCTACCTCCACTCCGCGTTCGGCCAGCTCCCCGACGATGCCTTCGCCGCCGGTCTCGACCCCGCTCGCTGCCGGGCCGAACTTTTCAGTATGCTGGACACGTTCCACGTGCTGGTCGAGGGCTCGTTCTTCGACCGGGCGCGGGCGGAGGTCGAAGCGATGCTCGAGCGATGCGAGGCGTGGCTCGTTCCCGGCCACCGGCTGACGGACCCGACCCTGGGGGCCCTGCGGAAGATCGATCACCTGCTCGCCCCCCCGGAGGAGACCTCCCCGTGACCGGCCGCCGCCCGGCGGCCCGGTGGTGGCTCGCGGTGGCGCTCCCCGGCTGCCTGCTCCTGGCGGCCGGGGGGTGCCTCCGCCCCGGCGCCTACCTCGAGGGCGGGGGCCGCTTCGTCGAGCTGGCCGACGCGGCCACCCGCACCTGCACGGAGGCCCGGACCGGCGAGGTCCTCGGCCGGCGGGTCACGGTCCACTACCCGCCCCACCTGGCCCCCGGTGTCCCGGAACGGTTCTTCCGGGCCCTCCGGGCCTGGCGGGAGGAGGTCGAACGGGACTACGCCGGCCTGCGGGCCGGGATCCGCTACCACCTGGGGGACGACCTCTACGAGCGGGTCCGGGAGGCATCCTACCTGCAGCCACCGCCCTTCTACGCCGACTGGTACCTCGTCCCCGACCCGGGGAAGGCCTGGCGCTGGCGGATGCCGGGGGCGGGATTCGTCCTCCTTCCGCCCGGGGATCCGGACCCCCCGGGGGAGGCGCTTCGCCCGCCGAATGCTCTCGACGCGGGACCGGGGGTGGCGGGCCAGGTCCACGAGATCGTCCACTGGCTGATCCGCGACATCGTCACGTCCCGGCGCGGTTGCCTTCCCCGGTGGCTCGAGGAAGGGCTCGCCGACTACGCCCAGATGCAGTTCCGCCGCTGGAAGCACGGCACCTGGGACGGCGACCGGGCCGTGGAGGCCCGTCTCTTCTGGGCACGCCCCGAGTACCGGCGCCGGGCCTTCCGGTACCGGGACGGGAGCCGGGGCCCGCTCGACGCGCTGATCACGTGGCGCTACCCGGCGTGGACCGGGGACATCGTCTACCGGGCCTCCCTCGGGCTCGTCGTCGGCCTCGACGACCAGCTCGGCACCTTCGCGTTCAAGGACCTGCTGCGCGACCTCCTCCTCTCCTCCCCCGAGACCGACGAGGAGGTGATCCGGATCATCGAGCACCACGCCGGCATGCCGATCGACCGGGTCGGCCTGCTCCCGCCCACGGCCCGCGAGGAGCTCTACCGGCAGGTCCTGGCACGCGCCCGGCAGGCCTGCGAGGATCCCGGCGATCCGCCCCTCTTCCTCGGGCCACGGATCCTGGGGCTCTTCCCCGAGCACGAGGACGAGGCGCTTCCCGTGCTCCTCGAGCTCACCCGCTGCCCCCGCGCGGCGGTGATCGAGGAGGGCCTCGCCGGGCTCCGCTTGCTCGGCCGGCGGCGCCTGCTGCGCGCCATGCTCGAGCGCGTGCGGCGGGACGTCCCGGCGCCGGTCCTCCGGGAGCTCGAGGAAAGGTGGCACATGGAGGTCGAGTTCTCCCGTGACCACCGCCGGGCGGCCCGGTGGTTCGGCCGGGCCCGGGAGACCGGGATCCCCCCGGCCGCCCGTCCGTTTCTTGCGCCACGGCTCGCCGGCCGCGCGCCGTCACCCGCTTCCGCCGGCGGGCCCAGCGGCACCTGAGAAGCGGGGTCGGCGGCCGCCCGAGCCGGCTGCCTGCTGGAAACCGGCGCAGTGGATGCGGCGATCGAGGACGCCGAGGAAGCCTTGCAGCTCGCCCGGTCCCTGGCGTCCGCGGTGCTCCCGGAGGCGCTGGTCGTGCTTGCCCGGGCGCGCATGGCGCGGAACCAGCCCGAGGTCGCCGTCGCCACGGCTCGCGAGGCTGCGGACATGGCTCGCGAACTCGGCCGTTCCCGCACCGAGTTTCTCGCACTGCTCGTGGCCCACGAGGCGGCCCGCAGCGACGAGGTGACCATCACCAGGAGGCTCGACCACCTGGCATCGCGCCTCGCGGCCTTTCTCGACGAGGCTCGCGCATGGCTTTCGACCAGGGCGGGCCGGGAGGAGGACACCCGATGACCCAGAGCCGCTGCAGGAACGGAGCCTGGCCGGTGGTTTCCGCGGTCACGGGCATCTTCCTCCTGGTCGCGGGGCTCCCCTGCGTCGGCGAGGTTGCCATGGACCCGGGCATCGGGTTTCTCCAGATGGCCGTGGAGACGGGCGAGCACGGAACCGAGGGGTCCCCCTACCCGTGGTCTCGATTCCGACCCGGCCCGGGGCACCACGTTCTCAACGAGCACGGCGACGACCAGGGAGACGGTCTCCCGTCGATCGCGATCGATGCCGACGGAAACCCGGTCGTCACCTGGGCGGACGCCCTGGAGGACGGCACGCACAGGATCGTGGTTGCCCGCTGGGACGGGAACGACTGGTCCGATCCCGAACCGGTCACCGACGGCACGATGGACACGTCGGACCCGGCGGTCGACGTCTCGCCGTCCGGTCTGCTCGCGGTGGCCTGGTGGGAGCCGGAGACGGGAACACTCGCCTGGGTCCGGAGGAAGCAGCCCGGGGGCACGTGGGAAGAGCCGGAATCCGTCGGGTCCGGCGCCGGCACGCGCCGATTCCCGGCCGTGGCGGCGACCGGGAACGACGTCTTCGTCGCCTTCTCCCTCGAGACACCCGCCGGGACGTTCGAGGTCCGGGTGGCCCGGCGAACCGAGGGATGGGACGAGCGAACGATCGACACCGGGCTCACGGAGTCGCGGTGGCGGGGGCGCGGGGACGTGGCGGTCGAGATCCACGAACAGGGCGGCAGGGTGTGGATCGACTGGCTCCGCTCGGCCGACGAGCTGGCCACGTCGCGTCTCGACCCCTCGACGGGCGAGTGGTCGCCGGCCGAGTCCATCCCCTGCGAGCCGAGCGCGGACGGATGGCGCCGTGCCCGTTTCGAGGCCCGCCAGCGGGCGCTGCGCTGATCGCGACGCCGGGACAGGCCGCGGTCAGGATGCGCGGGAGCGGGTGGCGTCGAGGAGGAGGCGGCCCGCGCCGGGACCGAGCCAGAGGTCGGCGGCGAGGGCGGCCTGGTGGCGGAGCATCGCGAGGCCGTCGATCGCCGCCAGCCCGCGCTCCCGGGCGGCGCGGACGAACGGGGTCGGTTCCGGGGCGTAGACCAGGTCGACCGCCACGGCATCCCGGGAGACGGCCTCCCAGGGGACCGGGGGCGCGGCCCCGGGCGCGGGACCGCCGGGCATCCCGAGGGGGGTCGCCTGGACGACCAGGCCCGTCCCGGCGCAGGCCTCCGCGAGGCGCGGATCCCGGGAGCCGATGAAACGGGTGCCCGGGTCGGGCCAGCCGGCCCGGGCTCCCGCCGGGTTCCGGGTGGCGACGGTGACGCGCACGCCGTGGCGACGAAGCTCGGCGACGACACCGCGGGCCGCGCCCCCCCACCCGAGAACGACCGCCCGGCGCAGCGCCGGGGAACGGGGCTCCCGGCCGAACGCCGCGCGGTACGCCGCGCTGAACCCGGGGCCGTCGGTGTTCTCTCCCCGGAGGACCGCCCGGCCTCCCCGCACTTCCCGCACGACGACGTTGAGCGCGCCGGCCGCCGCGGCGAGCTCCCCCAGGACGTCCATCCCCGCGGCGGCCTCCCGCTTGTGGGGGACGGTCACGTTCGCCCCGTCCCAGGCCCCGCCACGCAGGCGCTCCAGCGCGGGCGCGAGCTCTCCCGGCGGGACGTCGAGGGGGCGGTAGTCCACCCGCGGACCGCCCGCCCGCTGGAGGGCCGCGAACAGGTCCGCGGACCGGGAGTGTCCCACCGGGTGCCCGAGGAGGACCGCGCGGAACGGGCGGTCGCCGGGCAGGGGCCCGGGGACGGGAACGCCCGTGGGCCGTTCGCCGCCGACCCGCGGGAGGACCCGGAAGAACCCGGGCCACGAGACCGCGGCGGCCGACGCGCCGATCACCGTCGTCTCGCCGCGGGCGAGGAGCCCGGCGATCGCCCCGGCCATCGCCAGCCGGTGGTCCCCGCGGGCGTCGACGGTCCCGCCCGCGAGCGACGCCCCGCCCCGGACGGCCAGCCCATCGGGCAGCTCCTCGACCTCCGCGCCCAGGGCGCGCAGCAGGGCCACGGTCCCGGCGATGCGGTCGGACTCCTTGACCCGCAGCTCCCCGGCGCCGCGGACCACGGTCTCCCCCGCGGCCACCGCCCCGAGCAGGGCCACCAGGGGGATCTCGTCGATGGCATCGGCGACGTCCCGCCCCTCCACCCGGATTCCCCGGAGCGGCCCGCCCCGGACGCGGATCGTCCCGGCGGGCTCGGGACCGGCGGGCCGGTCCTCGGCCACCTCGACGACCGCTCCCATCCGCCGGAGCAGCCGGACGAAGCCGAGGCGCGTCGGGTTGACCGAGACCCCCGGGACCGCCAGGTCGCTCCCGGGGATCGCCGCGGCAAGGGCGAGCAGGAAGGCGGCGGAGGACGGGTCGCCGGGCACGTCCGCCTCGAGGGGAGCGAGGTCCGGCCCGCCGTCCCGCCCCCGGATCCGCACCTCGCCGGGGGGATTCCCCGGCCCCCGGACGTCGACCGGGGCGCCCATCGCGGCGAGCGCGCGGAGCGTGTGGTCCCGGCGGGGACCGGGGGGAACCAGCCGCGACTCCCCCGCCGCCTGGAGGGCGGCGAGGACGAGGGCGGACTCCACCTGGGCGCTCGGGACCGGCAGCACCAGCTCGAGGGGACGCAGCGGGCCTCCCCGCAGCACCAGGGGCAGCGTCCCGCGCCCGTCGATCCCGGCCCCCATCGCCCGGAGCGGCCCGGTCACCCGTTCCATCGGCCGCCGCCGGAGCGAGCGATCCCCGTCGAGGAGGTAGCGGCCGCTTCGCCCGGCCAGGAGACCGAGCAGGAGCCGGGCGGTCGTTCCCGAGTTTCCGCACCGGAGCCGGAGGGGCTCCGCCGACGGATCCCGGTCGAGGGCGGGAAACCCCCGCCCTTCGACGAGGAGCCGATCGCCCTCTTCCCGGACCGCCACTCCCAGCGCCTCGACCGCTCCCCGGGTCGAGGCCACGTCGCGACCCGCGGGCAGGCCCGCCAGCCGGCTCGTCCCGCGGGCGACCGCGGCGAGCAGCAGGAGCCGGTGGGCGATCGACTTGTCCCCGGGAACCCGGACCCGCCCCCGCACCGGGCCGGCGGGTCCGACCACCCGGAACGCGTCATCCTTCGCCGGCATGCGCCTCCTCCCGGAGCCAGGCGGCGACCGGCGGCGGCACCGGGACGCGCCGGAAGGTGGTCGGCTCGACGAAGACGTGAACGAGCTGGACGAGCGACACGGGCGCGCCGTCACCCTCGCGCTCGAGCCGGAAGCCGACGGCGATCTCCGTCTCCCGCAGGTGGGCGGCCACCGCCCGGACCAGCAGGGCGTCGCCGAACCGGGGCGGGGCGAGGAAGTCGCCCTCCGCGTGGCGGAGCGGCGCCATCGGCGCCCCCCCGGCAAGCTTCTCGGGGACGGGCCACCCCGCGGCCGCGAGAAGCCGGATCATCGCGTCGTGGGCGAACTCCAGGTGGCGGGCGAAGAACACCACGCCCGCCGCGTCCACGTCCTGCAGGCGCACCTCGTGGCGGTGGGGCGGACCGAACGGGGTCCCCTCGAGCAGTTCCTCGCGGGAGAAACGATGGGCCGGCATGGAACGCCTCCTTCCCGGTCAGTACTGGACGAGGGATCCCTCGCGCTTGGCGCGGTTCACCGCGACCCGGGCGCCGAGGAGGCCGAGCGGGACGAGGACGGCGGCGAAGGCTGCGAGGGCCCCCAGGTCGGGGAGGATCTCGCGGAACCCCTGCCCCTTGAGCAGGGCCCCGCGGACCGCCTCGGTGGCGTAGGAGACCGGGACCAGGCGGGAGATCCACTGGAGCGACTCCGGCAGGCTGCGGGCCGGGATCAGCACGTTCCCGAACAGCATCGTCATCGAGGAGATGACGAAGTTCACCGGGTTGCCCCGCTTGAAGTAGAGGACGAACGCGGCGGAGAGGATCCCGATGCCGGAGAAGGCGAGCACGGTCAGCACCAGGGCGGCCAGGATCCCGGCGACCGAGCCGACGTCGAGACGCAGCCCGAAGAGGGTGACGCCGAACAGGAGGTAGAGGCTCGACTGGATCGCCGCGAAGAGGAACGCCCAGGCGGAGCTGGCGACGACGACGTGCCCGAGGCGGGCGGGCGTGACCAGCATCGCCTCGAGGGTGCCGGTGGTCTGCTCCTGGCGGATCTGGCTGGCGTAGGCGTGGAGGCTGACGTCGAGGAACCGGCTGACCATCAGGCCGACCAGCACGTAGGCGAAGTAGTCCAGGTTCCCCGTCAGCTCGAGCATCCGGGCCGAGGGATGGTTGCCCCCGACGAAGCGGGCCATGAAGTACCAGAGGGTCGCGGAGACCAGCAGGCCGAACACCTGGAGGAC
>CAYQTA010000026.1:0-11119 GCA_964420365.1 uncultured Acidobacteriota bacterium
TCGGCTTCCCGGCCCCGGCTCGCCCCGGGACCTGGCAGGTCTCCCTGCGGGACGGCAACGGCCGGGCGATCGCGACGAGCACCCTCGTCACCTGGCGGCACGACCCCGACGGCCCCTGGGTGGAGCCGGCCGACCCGGGAAGGGAGGGGCTTCCTCCCGACCGGTGGACCGGCACGGAGGACACCGATCGTCCCTACGTCGAAAAGGAACGGCGTCTCATCCCGCTGGACTTCGGGTTCCGCTACGCCCACCACGACTTCCTGTTCCTCGATCGCCACGCGGAGCTCCTGGGACGGCGGGTCCTTCACCTGGGCTGCAACGCCGGGATCGGCTCGATCATCCTCGCGCGACTCGGGTTCCTCGTGCACGGCGTCGACGTCCAGCGCACCGCGATCGAGCAGGCGCGCGCCTTCCGCGACCGGGAGCCGGTCGAGGTGGCGGAGCGCGTCACCTTCCAGTGGGCCTCGTTCCGATCGATGGAGCTGCCCGAGGGCTGGTTCGACTCCGCGGTGGCATTCGACGTCCTCGAGCACCTCCACCCGGCGGACCTCGAGGCCCTGCTCGAGCGGGTCGGGCGCGCCCTCCGACCCGGCGGTCACCTTCTCGTCCACGTGCCCGAGGGCGACAGCTTCCCGGACCCGGCCCACGTCAGGAAGTTCTCGGCAGAGGAACTGCGGGGCGAGATCGGGCGGCGGTTCCATGTCCTCGACTGCCGGGTCGTCGAGGAGCACGACGGCCAGGGGAACCGGAGGATCGAGCTCGTCGCCCGGACCGCGCCGGCCGCCGCGGCACCGCCCGCCGGCGGGATGCGCCCCGCGGCCGATCCCGTCGACGACCTGCTGCGCCGCGTGGACTCGTTCGACTCGTCGTTCTTCAACGAGTACTACACGCCCGAGAAGGCGCGGCGCGCGCTCCGGGAACTGATCCTCGCGGTCCGCGACCGCAGGCCCTTCTCGATGATCCGCTTCAGCGACAACGAGGTCCGGCTTCTCGGCTACGGGCTGGTTCCCCTGGGAACGCGCACCCTCGGGGAGGAGGCGGCCCACCTGCGGCTCCATCTCGGCGTCGATCCCCTCGAGATGACCCTCGAGCGGTTCCACCGGGTACGCGACGAGTTCCTCGCGGCGGGGCGAGAGGCGGAGGTCCTCGGGACGCACCGGTACACGGTCAACACGGACTGGCACGAGGAGGCGGAACGCGTCTTCGCCGTCCTGGACCTGCCGTACGGCGAGCGGGAACTCGACCTCGCCTGGAACGCCGAGATCCTGGACCGGGGATTCCTCCTGCCGCTTCTCGGGATGGGCCGGGTCCTCCTCGTCGGGAACCCTGCCCCGAAGTGGGCCGGCCTCCTCGCCGACCCGGCCTACCGCGAGCGCTACGCCTTCGTCGGCATGCCCCGGGGGGAGATCGACCTGGCCGGGGCCGTCTTCGTTCCCCACGAGGGAACGGCGGCGATGCGGCGGTTCGAGGAGCTCTGGGACGAGGTGCGCCGCCACGAGTTCGACCTCGCCATCGTGGCGGCGAGCGTGGTCGGAAAGCTGCTCGCCGGCAGGATCCGGCGAGAGATGGGGAAGGTCGCCCTGGACGTCGGGTGGTGCATGCAGTTCCTGGCCGACTGTTCCTCCCCGGTCAGCAGCTCCCGCCAGCTCGGCCGCCGCGGGTTTCGCAACCTGTTCCGCGGCAGGGGCGAGCCGGGAGGGCTGCCCCCGGACGGTCCCCGGGACTTCTGAGGCAGGACGACAACGGGCCGGCCCCGCGGGGCCGGCCCGTCCCGTCGTTCTCTACTGCCGGCGGCCTACTCGTCCGACGACTCCATCCCCTTGGCCTTGAGCTTCATCCGCACCTTGTAGGTCTTCCCGTCCTTGGCCTCGAGCTTGCCCCGGACCTTCATCTTGTACGTCAGCGTGCCGTCCTTCGTCCGGAGCTTCGCCCGGGCCCCTCCGTGCACGGCGAGGACCTCGTCGACGCTCCCGAGATCGAGCATCTCCTCGAACACGTCCTCGACGAGCCCTTCCATGTACGGATCGGTCAGCTCGACCTTGATCCGCTTCCCCTTCTGCGTCCACGAGCCCGGGGCCGCTTCCGCCATGGTCGTCGGCATCTCGTCGATCCTGACGTAGAGGTACCCGTCACCGAAGAACACCTCGCAGAGGTACTGCTCCGTCGTCTTCCCCTGGCCGGTGACGCGCACGGTCACGGTCGCCGCACCCACCCAGTCGGTCTCGGTCACGTCCATTGCCGGCGTGCCGGCCTGGACGGGCACGAGGAGAGCCACCCAGGTGGCGACGACCGCCACCATCCACCACGACCTGTTCCGCATCGGGATTCCTTTCTGCTGGGCCCGGGACTGCCGGGCCGGGACCGGGCGGGAGTCGGGGGCGGGGGCCGGTCCCCCGTCCGCCTCCCCGGCCCAATATGGACTCCGCGGGCGTTCCGATCCACCCGGGATCGTTCGCGCCCGCGGAAATCCTGTCGGCCGTGTTGCCCGGGGCTCAGTCCTCGTCCTGGACGAGTTCGCGGCCCTTGGCCTTGAGGGAGACCCGGTAGGTCTTGCCGTCGCGCCCGACGACCTTCCCCCATTCCTTGTGCTTCCAGGTCAACTGCTTCTTCTTCGGCTTCAGCCGGGCCTTGGAGCGCACGTGGACGACCGGGACGTCGGTGACCGAACCGAGGTCGAAGATCTCCGAGTAGACCCATGCGAGGTCCTCTGCGGCCATGCCGGACGCGAAATCCTCGGAGAACCGGATGCGGATCGTCTTGCCATGCTGGGTCCACGTGGCGTTGCTCGCGCTTTCGGCCGCGCCGAGGGGAGCCGCGGCCTTGGCGCCTCCGCAGGCGAATGCCCACTCGCCGTCCGCCTCGAAGTACAGCGTGCACTCCCTCGACTCGACCTCCTTGCCGTGGCCCTGGACCTTCATCACGATCGTGACGGGCCCGCTCCACGTGGTACCGGAGACGTCGGGAGCACTGCCAGCCACCGACGGGGGCACGAGGAGTGCGAGGAAGAGGGCTGCGGCCAGGACGGCCAACGGGCGACTCTGCTTCATTTCCGGTCCTCCTGTTCTTCTCTTTGGTCGCGTTGTTCGCGCCGGCCGCACCAATGGGCCGGCACCCGGACGGGAATATAGGTTCCGACGCCCCGTCCGGCACGGCCCGGAACGTCCCGGGCCCGTCCATGATGCTCCGCCGTGACATCGGGCGGGAACGTGGTACGATTTCCTTTCGCCCGGGCACGTCCCGGGCGCTGGCCATCGAACCCCCAACGGAGGAGAGAAATCGATGAAGAAGATCCTGGTGCTCGTGGGCGTCCTGGCGCTGCTGCTCGCCGTCGGCGCCTGCAACAACGCGAAGAAGGAAGAGGCCCCGGCCGCCCCGGCCGCCGAGCAGGCCGCCCCCGCCGAGGTCCCGGCGACCGTCCAGGTCTCCGCCGAGGGGACCAGCTTCGACCCGCCGGTCGCCGTCGACCTGTTGCCGGACGGTGCCTGGTACTGCACCGACGAGAACGGCATGGTGACCTGGGCGGCCACGGAGAAGACCGAGGGCCAGCTCTGCCCGGACGGGAAGACGGAGCCGATGCAGAAGATGGCCGCCCACGAGGAAGAGGGCGAGATGGAAGGCCACGACGAGGCGGCCGAGGCCGCCGAGGAAGGGGAGCACGGCGAGGGTCACTGACCCCCGTTCCCCGACCGAGACGAGCGGCCGCCCTCGACGGGGCGGCCGTTTCCTTCCGCGGACGAGACGATGCCTGCGTTGCGTGACGACCTGGTCGGGGCGCTCGCCCGGATCGACGGCAACGGGTACCGTGCCTACCGGGAGATCGCCGGATCCTGGCTGCTTCGCGGCCCGGGGAACCTCCTGCTCGAGCTGCACGTGGACCACGTCCAGGGGGACCCCTTCGCGTCCCCGTCCCGGGTGCGGGTCCGGGTCGACCGCCGGGACGCCCCGGCACCCGCGGACCTTTCCGCGACCCGCGTCCGGCGGGTCGCCCTGGCCGACTTCCTCGCCCGCCGGGTCGCCCGCGAGTTCTCCCGCCGGCGCGGGACGGTGGGCGGCACCGGGAAATCGGGACTCCTCTCGATCGACGCGGGCGGCCAGGAGGTCCTCGAGCGGGCCGCGTTCGTCGTCGACGACCTGTTCCTCGAGGCCCGGGTCGAGGTCGGCCTGCCGGCCGCGGGTCGGCGGGTGCTCGGCCGCCAGGCGGCCCGGCTGCTGGCCGAGGAACTGCCGGCCGCGATCGCCGCCGCCCTGGGCGCCGTGCCGGGAGGCGGTCCGTGGCGCCTCGAGGACCGGGCCCGGGCCTTCGTCGACTGCATCGACAACCAGGAAGCAATCCGGGCCCGGCTCCGCGAGCGGGGTCTCGTCGCGTTCGTCGCCGACGGGGCGGTCCTCCCCCGGGAGTCGGGGGCCTCCGACCGGCCCCTCCCCCGGGACGAGGCGGTGCCCTTCCGCTCCCCGGGGGAACTGCGCGTCACCTTCGAGCTCCCGCACGGGGTGGCTCCCGGCGGCGCCCGACGGGTCTCGGGGATGGGAATCCCGGAGGGCGTGACCCTGGTCGTCGGCGGCGGCTACCACGGCAAGAGCACCCTCCTCGATGCGCTGCAGCGGTGCGTCCACCCCCACGTCCCCGGGGACGGGCGGGAGTACGTCGTCACCGACCCCGACGCGGTGAAGATCCGGGCCGAGGACGGGCGTGCGGTCACCGCCGTCGACATCTCCCCCTTCATCCGGGACCTCCCGGGTGGCCGGTCCACGCGGAACTTCCGCACGGACGACGCCTCAGGGTCCACCAGCCAGGCGGCGAACATCGTCGAGGCCCTCGAGGCGGGCGCACGGGTCCTCCTGCTCGACGAGGACACCTCGGCCACCAACTTCATGGTCCGGGACGCCCGGATGCAGGCCCTGGTTGCCCGGGAGCACGAGCCGATCGTGCCGTTCGTCGACCGGGTGCGGGAGCTGCACCGGCGCCTCGGCGTCTCCACGGTCCTGGTGATGGGTGGGTCCGGGGACTACTTCGACGTGGCCGACCGGGTGATCCTGATGCGCGAGTACGCGCCCCACGACGCGACGGAAGAGGCGCGCCGGGTCGCCGCCGAGCGCCCCACCGGGCGCCGCGTGGAGGCAGAGGTTCCGCTCTCCCCCCCACCGGGCCGCGTGGTCGAACCTCGCAGCCTCGACCCGTCCCGGGGTCGGCGGGAGGTGAAGATCGACGCCCGGGGAACCGACGAGATCGTCTTCGGCACCTCGACGATCGACCTCCGCGGGGTCGAGCAGGTGACCGACGCGTCCCAGCTCCGGGCGATCGGTCTCGCGCTGCACCTGCTGGCGAGCCGCTTCCTCGACGGACGGACCGCCCTCCCCCGCGCGCTCGACCTGCTGTTCGAGCTTCTCGACCGGGAGGGGCTCGACGTGCTCGACCCCTTCCACCGGCCCGGCCGGCACCCCGGGCGCCTGGCCCGGCCGCGGCGCCAGGAGGTCGCGGCGGCCCTGTCCCGGTTGCGGGGCCTCCGGGTGCGGGAAGCCGCGGCGGGGGGGCGGTGAACCCCCGGCTCGCGGTTCCCTTCGACCCGCCCCTGGTCGAGGGAACCCTGGTTCGACGCTACAAGCGGTTCCTCGCCGACGTGCGGCTCGCCGACGGCCGGGAGGTGACCGCCCACGTGCCGAACACCGGCGCGATGACCGGGTGCAACGTCCCGGGGAGTCGTTGCTGGGTGTCCCCGGCCGACCGGCCGGGCCGCAAGCTCGCCTGGACGCTCGAGATCGTCGATGCCGGGCCGGCCCTCGTCGCCGTCCACACCGGTCGGACGAACGACCTGGCCGGTCGTCTCCTCGCCGCCCGGGCACTCCCGGAACTGGCCTCCTGGCCGACGGTGCGCCGCGAGGTCCGCTTCGGGCGGAGCCGCCTCGACTTCGTCCTCGCGGGGGCGGACGGGAGGCCGCCCTGCGCCGTCGAGGTCAAGTCGGTCACCCTCGCGGAAGGGGACCTGGGGCTCTTCCCGGATGCCGTGACGACCCGGGGTACGCGGCATCTCGAGCTCCTGGCCGAGCTCCGGCAGGAGCGCCGGATGGAGGCGGCCCTGCTCTTCATCGTCCAGCGGGGGGACGTCCGGGCCGTGGCCCCGGCCGACCGGATCGACCCGGTCTACGGGACGACCCTCCGGCGGGTGGCCGGGCGGGACGGGGTCCTGGTGCTCGCCTGGGGCTTCCGGGTCTCCCCCCGGGAGGTCACCTCGGCGGGCCGCCTGCCGGTGCGCCTCGACCCGGTCCCAACCCCTTGAGCTCTGGTATGATCCGCGAATGGGAAGGGACCCGAGGGTGCTCGAGCGGTCCTCGCGGGAACGGTTGTTCTTCGCCGTGCAGGCGGTGGCCCTGCCGCTCGGGTTCTTCCTGCTCTTGTCGGCCGGCCTCTTCCTCCTCTGGAACCACTCCCATCGCAGCGAGGTGAACCGCCTCCGGGTGGAGACCCGGGTGGTCGGCGAGCTGCTGCGCCTGCGCCTCGAGTCCTGGATCGATGCCCGCGGCAAGGCCCTCGAACTCCTGACCGGGGCCATGGAGACCCAGGACACCTTCCCGCCGGGGCTTTTCCGGGGCATCGCCCGCCGCATCGAGGAAGGATACGAGGGATTCCAGGCGATCAACTGGGTGGACCCCGATGGGACGATCCGTGTCGTCGTCCCCCTCGAGGGAAACCGGGCCGCCCTCGGGCGGAACCTCCAGCAGCACCCGGATCCCGGCGTTCCCCGGGCCCTCGCGCGGGCGCGCCGAACCGGGCACCCCTGCCGCAGCCCGATCGTCCCACTCCTCCAGGGGGGCAAGGGATTCGCGGCCTACTTCCCGGTGCGGTCCCGGCGGACCGGGAAGCTCCTCGGGTTCGTCAACGGGGTGTTCCGGGTCGACGAGGTGCTCAACACCTGGTTCCGCTCCGAGGAGCTGCGCGACCGGTTCGTCTTCCGGATCCGGGAGACGGAAGCCTCCCCCGGCCACGGTCCCGGAACCGTCGTCGAGTGGTGGCCCTCTCCAGCCCAGCGTCTCGATCCCCGGTACACGATCGAGCTGCGCGTGCGCCTCTTCGACCGTCCCTGGCAACTGGCCGCCTCTCCGAACCCGGTCCACCTCGCGGCGGTCTCGTCGCGGGCCGACGACTGGCTCCTCCTGCTCGGACTGCTCCTCGCCCTTGTTGCCTCGGTGCTGCTCGGGGACCTGGGACGCCGGCACATTCTCCTCCGGGGCCGGGAACGGCGGGGCCGGGACCTCCTCGACTGGGCGAAGACGCTGCACCAGGTGGCGTCGATCGAGGACCTGCTCCTCCTGGCCCACGAGCAGGTCATTCGCCACTTCGGACCGGTGGGCACCTGGATCTGGATCGCTCCCGAGAAGGGGGACGCGGAAGGGCAACTGGTCGCGCTCCCCCCCGGGCCCGGCACGCACCCGGTGCGCACGAGCTGTCCCTGCCCCTCGGGCACGGGGGCGACGACGATCTCCGGCCCGAACGGTGCCGAGACGCGGCCGGCCGACGTGGCCTGCTTCCCTCCCCGCCTCGGCTACCGTGCCACGTCCTGGCAGCCGCTGGTCGTCGCCGGCCAGCGCATCGGCACCTTCGGCATCGGGTGCACGTCCCGGCAGGACTGCATCGCGGGCCGGGAGGGGGCAGCCCTCTTCCGGGCGATCGCCGACCAGGTGGCCCAGGTGGTCAGCCGGATCCAGTTTCTCGAGGCGCGGCGACGGCTGGAGTCCCAGCTCCAGCACGTGCAGAAGCTCGAGAGCCTCGGCGTCCTCGCCGGCGGCATCGCCCACGACTTCAACAACCTCCTCGTGGGAATCCTCGGCAACGCCGACCTCGCCCTGCTCTCCCTCCCCGAGGAACACGACGCCCGCAGGCCCCTCGAGGGGATCCTCCGGGCCGGGCGGCGCGCCGCGGACCTGTGCCGGCAGATGCTCGCCTACGCGGGACGGGGACCGATGGACCGGCGCCTCGTCGACCTCGGCCGGCTCGTCCAGGAGATGGTCGAGCTGTTGCGAGCCTCCGCCGGCCGGAACGTCTCCCTGGAGATGACCTTCGGCGAGGGACTGCCCCTCGTGGAGGGAGACCCGACGCAGCTCCGGCAGGTCGTGCTCAACCTGGTGACCAACGCGGCGGAAGCGATCGAGGGTCGCCCGGGCACCGTGCGCATCTTCCTCGAGGCGGTGCCCGCGACGGAGCTGCCGGTCGGCCTGCGCTTCGGCAGCGGCCCCCGGCCCCCGGCGACGAGCACCTGTGTCCGGCTCCGGGTCGTCGACGACGGCCGCGGCATGGACGACGAGGTCCGGCAACGGATGTTCGACCCGTTCTTCTCGACGAAGCGGCCGGGACGGGGGATCGGCATGGCCGCGGTAGCCGGCATCCTGCGCAGCCACCGGGCGGCGATCGACGTCGAGTCGGCTCCCGGCCGGGGCACGACGGTGACCGTCTGGTTCCCCGGAAGCGCGGGCACCCTCACGGAGCTCCCCCCCGCGCCGGAGGTCGAGGAGAACCCCTGGAAGGGACAGGGGACCGTCCTCGTCGTCGACGACGAGGAACCGGTCCGCGAGGTGGGGGCCCGGATGCTGGGCGAGCTCGGCTACGAGGTCGCCGTGGCCGGGGACGGCATCGAGGCCCTCGCGACGCTGGATGACCTCGGCGACAGGATCCGGCTCGTCCTCCTCGACCTGACGATGCCGCGGATGGATGGCCGGCAATGCCTGGCCCGCCTCCGGGAACGGTGGCCGGACCTGCCCGTCATCCTGACGAGCGGCTGGGACGAGGGAGGATTCCGCGAAGCGCCGGGCCCGACGACGTTCCTGCACAAGCCCTGGCGCCGCGGCGAACTCGTCGCCGCCCTGCGGGAGGTCTGGCCCGGCTGATCAGTGCGTGTCCGTCCGGTGGAGGTTGCCGGGCGTACCCGGCCGGTCGTTGCAGGCGCCCTCGTCGTAGTGGCAGGTCGAGTCGCACTTCAACGTACCCGCATCGTGACCGAGCGACTGGCAGGTCGCCCCGCCCAGGTCGTCCCCGTCGCACTCCTCCGCTCCCGGCTCCCGCACGCCGTCTCCGCAACGGCTCTCGCTGTCGTCGGTACGAGACGTGCAGTTCGCGTCCGCCTGGTCCACCTTCCCGTCACCGTCGTTGTCGACGCCATCGGAACACGCGGTGTTCCCCGCCTCGGAGTCGTCGTCCGCGGAAGCACACCCGAAGTCGTCCGGGTAGTCGACCGCGCCATCGCCGTCGTTGTCGATTCCGTCCGAGCAGGCTGGTGTCTCGCCGCCACCGCCACCACCGCCCTCGGTGTGGTCGTAGGCACCGGGATCGCGCGGGGACGAGCGCCGGACACCCTCGATATCGACGCCGTCGCCCCAGTTGGTCGACGAGATCCCGACGACCGGGCTGTCTTCCTTCAGGTCGAAATCGTAACCGGCATCGAGGGTGTCGTCGTTGTACGCGTAGCTGACGTAGACCTCGTCCTTCTTCGCGGTCCGGCTGTGCGGGTCGCGGGTGCAGTCCGGGCAAGGATCGGTGGACCAGTTCTGCCAGGAAACCAGCGACATCGACCGACCGGTCGCGACGTTTCGCTGAACGTAGTCGCGGCCGTTGTCCTCGATGTAGACGTTGTAGTCGAGGTCATGGCCGCCCTTGGCCCAGGTGTCTCCCCCGTAGCTGTGCCACAGCATCCGGTTGATGATGCAGTTGTGAAAGTCGATGTTCTTCGGCTTGTCGCCGCAACCGTTCGGGTTCCCCTGGATCAATACCGAGCTGAACGGAAACGTACTGTTCTCGAAGCTGATGTCATACGGGCACTCGATGAAGACGCCTTCCTGGTTGTTGTAGGTCAGGACATCGCGGAAGCGGATGCCGTGGGTCGTCGTGTCCTGGATCTTCAGGCCGTGGTTGAACGATCCGTGGACGAACAGCCCGTTCACCGTTCCATTGCTGGCACCACCGGAAAAACTGCACCCCTCGCGGCAGCCGTAGGTCTCGATGTCCTCGTAGGTGAAACCCTGCCCCTGGGTCGCCATGCACTGGCTGAACGTGTCCCAGGACGTTCCAGTAACCGTCCCCGTATTGTTCGGCCGCCGCAGCGTGTTCCTGACCTTGAGGTGCCGAATCGTCGTGTTCGTCGCGCCGTTATAAACCCAGACCATGCCCCCGTAGACATGGGTGCGCTCGATCGTGTTCCCGTCGGCACCACCCAGCACGGCGATCGCGATGTAGCAGGGCGAGATCACCGTAAAATCCCGGATCACCGCGTGATCCCCCTCGAGGTTGATCACGCGGGACGAGCCACTCGTGCACACGGACCGGGCGGCGACCAGGTCGACTCCCCCGGCCGTGCGCGGATCCCGGTCATCCCAGGGACGAACCCAGTAGTACGATCCGTCCTCGTAGTAGTTTCCCTCCTTCCCGGACACGTCGGCCGCGCCGCTGGTATTTCGCGTGAGGCACACGGGACCCACCAGGTCGCCACTGGTGTGGTTCTCGTCCTCCCAGTAGACCGACGTGGTGTAGCGCTGGAGAAGGCATGACGACGGGCTGTTCGCCGTGCCGGTGCCGGCCGGCTGGCGGCAACGGTAGACGCCGGCATGGGCGGTGTCCCGCTCGCAGGTCGAGTCGTCCACGTCGATTGCGCCGGCCAACCAGTAGGAGCTGTCGACGCCGGCCCCCTCGATCACCAGCGGACTCGTGGCGGTGCACGATTTCGTGATCCGGATCCGGTCCTCGAAATAGTCGCCCGGGCCGACATGGACCGTGTCGCCGCACCCGGCCACGCCGACCGCCTTCGCGATGGAGCGGAAGGCACAGCTCCCTCCGCTGCCCGCCGGGCTGTTCGCCCGGCCGTCGCAGGAGTCCGCTCCGTCCGCACGCACCCACCAGTCCCCCGCCGAGACGATGGTAGGAATGCACGCGAGCAGGAGAGCGATCAGCAGGAAGGTCCTCGGGCGCATCCGCTGGGTCATGGTGAGCATCTCCTCTTCGAGGCTCCGGAACCTCTGCCCTTGCTGGAGCAACCTCCGTGCCACCCTCTCAGGAAGCCGCCCGGACGGGCTCCCGGCGGACCCCGATCCCGTGCCGGGCGAGGCGCAGGAGGTCGTACTCCCGCTCGACGACCGCGAG
>CAYQTA010000027.1:0-44605 GCA_964420365.1 uncultured Acidobacteriota bacterium
GCTCGAGCAGAACTACCGCTCCACGGCGAACATCCTCGAGGCGGCGACCGGGATCATCTCCCGCAACACGGAGCGGCACGCGAAGAGGCTCTGGACCGAGGCGCCCGGGGGCGAGAAGGTCCGCGTCCACGAGGCGGCGGATGACCGGGAGGAGGCGGACTTCGTCGTCCAGGAGCTGCTGCGCCGGGCCCGGGTCGACGGCGTCCCCCTCGACGCGATGGCGATCCTCTACCGGACCAACGCGATGTCCCGCCTGGTCGAGGACCGGCTGACCAGCCGCAATATCCCCTACCGGGTGGTCGGATCGCTGCGGTTCTACGACCGGAAGGAGATCAAGGACGTCCTCGCCTGGCTGCGGCTCCTGGTCCACCCGGGCTCGGACCAGGACCTGCTGCGGGCGATCTCGACCCCCCCGCGGGGGATCGGGCAGAAGACCCTCGACCGGGTCCGGGAGCGGGCCGACCGGGAGGGAACGAGCCTGTGGGAAGGGATCCTCTCCCTCCTGCGGGATCCGGGCGACCTGCCCGGCCGGGCGGTGACGGCCCTCGGCAACTTCGTCGGCACCGTGCGGGACCTCGCCGAGATCGCCCGGGGGGTCCCCGTGGCGGCGACGATCCTCCAGCTCCTCGAGGTGACCGGCTACCCCGAGTACGTCGAGAAGAACCACCCCCACGACCACGAGGGACGCCTCGAGAACCTGGACGCCCTGGTCTCCGCGGCGCGCGAGCACGACGAGGCCGGCGGGGGCGGCGACGTGGCCGGCTTCCTCGACCGCGTCTCCCTCCGGGGCGACTCCGACGACGTCCAGGGCGAGCGGGGCCCCTCCCTGATGACGGTCCACGCGGCGAAGGGGCTCGAGTTCGACGGGGTGTTCGTCATCGGGCTCAACGAGGGGGTCTTCCCCCATGCGCGCGCGGCCGAGTCGGAGGCCGACCTCGAGGAGGAACGCCGCCTGATGTACGTCGCGGTCACCCGGGCGCGGAAGTTCCTGGTGCTGACCCACGGGAACCTCCGCCGGCTCTACGGCGCGCCCGTCTGGCACCGGCCGTCCCGCTTCCTCGACGAGATCCCGGAACGGGTCGTCGAGCGCACCGGGGGCGGCGGGGCCCGCGAGGAGGCGCCCCTCCGGGCCGGCTTCCGGGGGTCGCGCCCGGCGGCGACCACCGGGACCGGGCGGGCGGAAACCGGGTCCGCGCGACCGTGGGGCCGGACGCCGCCCGCCGGCATGGCGCGGCGCACGGGAGAGCTGCGCTACGAGCCCGACCCCGATGCGGCGGGCGGGACGTTCGTCCCCGGCCAGAGGATCGTCCACCCGAAGTTCGGGGGCGGCGTGATCCTCGCGGCGGAAGGTTCGGGCGAGCGGGTCAAGCTGAAGATCCGCTTCGACAACGGCCGGCTGAGGAAGATCATGCCGGGATACACGACTCTGCTGCCGGGCTGATCCCGGCGGCCGGCAGGAGGCGACGATGGCGGTGCCGCGGATCGAGGTCTCGGGACTCCCGGCGGGCACGGGCCTCGCCACGACGCTCGCCGAGCTGGCCACCACCGCCGAACCGATCTCCGCGCGCCTCCGGCGCCGCGACGGGCGTTCGCCGGAGATCACGATCGCCTCGGGCCTCGGCCGGTCCGTCATCCGTTTCCCGGCCCGGCTCGGGGGCCGGCTCGCCCTCCGGCCGGCGCGGGAGCCGGGACTCGTCCGCGCCCGGCTCGAGCTCGGGGTCCGCGTCGAGGCCCGGGTCCGCGCCCCCGGTCGGCGTCATCCCGGGGAGATCCCGGCCGGGGAGCTGGCGGCCCGGTCCCGGGGCGAGCTCGCCCTCGAGGCCGACCTGCCGGGAACCTGGTCCCTCCGGAAGGGGCTCGCGCACCTCGCCCGCCTCGTCCGGCCGGGGCGCTGGATCGACGGCCCGGCGCCTCCCGCGGGAACGCGGTGGTCCATCGTGCACGAGTCGGTCCTGGGACTCGGCGCCTCGGCCGTCCTGCGCGAGGCGCTGGTCCGGGTGGTCGGCGCGGGCGCCGCGGTCGCCCGGGTCCCGGCGGGAATCGAGCTGGCGACGAGGTTCGAGACCCTCGCCCGGACCCGGGTGACCCTGGCCGCCACGGCCCGGGGGACCGTGCGCGGGTCCCTCGCCATCCTCGGGCGCCACTCCGAGCGCCTCGCGGCGCGCAGCACCCTCGGCCTCCGGGTCGGCGACCCGGACCGCCTGGCGCGCACGGCCCTCGACGGGGTCCTCGGCGCCGCGGCGGGCCTGTACGAGCGGCTGGCCGACCTGGAGCTGCGCCTCGCCGAGCTCCACCGGAGGCTGGCCCGCCTCGAGGACCGGGTGCGGGCCCCGGGCCTTCGCATCGCGGGCCCGGGCTCGACCCTCGAGAGGATCGAGCGGACCCTCGCCGGGGCCCTCGACATCCTCGACATCACCACCGATGCTCCCGGGGACCTCCGCGAGGACCTCGCCCGCGCCCTCGCCCTCGTCCGGGCGGCCCGGCGGGAGATCGGGGCGCTGGCGGAGGAGACCGTTGCGGCGCTCCGGCGGGTGCTCCAGGAGGCCCGCCTGGACCGGCTCGTCCGGAAACTGGGACGGCTCCTCACCTGGCTCGAGCTCCGCGGCGACGAGCTCGCGTGGACCGCCGGGGACGTGCTCGCCGCCGGCATCTCGGCGGAGCTCTCGGCCACGGTCTCCCGGGCCCGCGAGGGGAGCGACCTGGTCCGGGTCGAGATGGAGCCGGGGCGCGCCGGCACCCGCCGGGCGATCGCCGCCCTCCTCGCGGGACGGCTCGTCGACCTGGCGGGGCTCGCGCCCGGCGAGGCCGGGATCGTCACGGTCGAGGGGCGGGCGGTGCGGACGATCCGCGCCCGGCGCAGCCTCGCGCTCCGGCTGCGGGTGGCCGGGCGGGTGTTCGCCACCCGGCGTTCTCTCGAGCGGATCCTGCGGGTCGACGCCGCCTGGGACGGCGCCCTCGCCGTCGATGCCGGCACCGCGCTCTCCCGCCGGCGCGAGGGGATCGAGGGGCTGGCCGGCCTCGTTCTCGACCTGGCCGCCACCGGGAAGCCCGGCCGGGTCGACCCGGTGTTCGTCCTCTCGTGGCGGGAGCGCTGGCCGGAATCCCCGCGGGGACGCTCGCGGGCGGTCCGCCGCTCCCCGGGGCTCGCCGCGGTGGCCGCGGCCACCGGCGACCCGCCCCTCGTCCCTCCGCCGGACGCCACCGGCCTTCTCCTCCGGGCCCGGCTGCTTCCCGGCGACGTCCGGGCGATGCTGCGCCTCGATCTCTCCGCCCGCCGCTTCGCCGCCGAGGCGTTCTGGCCGGCCTGGCTCGCCGCCCTCGAGTCGGCCGCCTCGCGGTCCTCCCGGGACGTCCTCGACGGCGCCGGTCGGCACCCGCTGCGCGACTCGTCGCTCCGGCGGAAGCTCGCCCGCGACCCGTCGGGCGCGTCCCTCCGCGACCGCTTCCCGCGGGATGTCGCCCGGGAGACGGTCGCCGCCGACCACCGGGTCGCCCGGGCGGTGCTCGCCGCCATCGAGGAGGTTCGCCGGGCCGCGCGGCGCCGCACCCGGAACCTGGCCTCCCTCCGCGAGGCGGTCGACGAGCTGGCCCGCGCCCTCGGCCACCACCGGACGATCGACCCGGTCCCGCTGCTGTTCCTGCTCTACCTGGTCCCGGAGCGCCGCCGTCGCCTCCAGCTCGAGTGGCGCGAACCGCCGCCCCCGCCGCGAGGGGAGATCCCCCCCGCGTTCCCCGCTCTCCCCGACCCGCCGCCCTGGGAGTGACGCCTCCCGCGCGGGTCACCGGTCCCGCCCGGGCGGAGGGGGGGCGGGCCGGATTCCGCGCTCGCGGACGCGGCGCCAGCGCTCCGCCTCCTCCTCGAGGAGACGGGCCGCCGCCTCGTGGCCCCGCTCCCGCTCGAGACGCGCGAGGTTCGCGAGGGCGGCGACGTAGTGCGGATCCAGGGCGAGTGCACGCCGGTAGGCGGCCTCGGCCTCGTCCGGCCTCCCGAGCCGCCGGAGGGCGACGCCCAGGTTGTTCGCCGCCCAGGCGAGGCGCGGGTCGAGGGCCAGGGCCGCGCGGAACCGGCGGGCCGCCTCTTCGAGCCGTCCACGGCGGAGCGCCTGGTAGCCGAGGGTGTTCAGGAACCGCGCCGCCGCCTCCAGGTCGGTGAGCCGGCGGTAGTGGGCATACCGTCCCCGCAGCTCGCTGAAGTCGACGACCGTGACGGTGGTCCCCCTCCCCCAGGCGGCGGCGATGTGCCGATGCTGGACCGCGAGGTCCCCCTCCCGGCTCTCCTCCCCGAAGCCCACGACCTCCACGAAGGTGACGTCGAGCCCCACCGCCCGGGCCAGGCCGACGAAGAGGTTCGTCATCGTCAGGCAGTCCCCCCGCCGCCACCGCCAGCCTTCCCGCGCCGTGCCGGTGACGTGCCGGTCGTAGACGATCGGGGGCCGGCCCGGGTCGGTGAGCGCGCGAACGAGCAGCTCGAGGCGCTGCCGGGAGTCGACCGCGCCACGGGTCACGTCCCGGGCCCAGGCCGCCATCTCCGGCGAGACCTTCCAGGGCGCCTCGCGCTCCGCGGGACCCGCTCCCGGCAGGCGCCGGGCGACGATCGCCGCGTAGCGGCGGGGGGTCAACTGCTCGCGGAAGGAAGCGCACGCCGGGATCCCGAGCGCGACGAGGCCCGCGAGCAGGAAAACCCAGCAGCCGGCGACTGGCTCGGACGGGCGCCGGGGATCCATGTTCCAAGGGTATCGCATCCTGCGAGATGCGATGCACCCGGGCGAATCCTTCCGGTTCATCCCGGACGGTTGCCCCGGTAGAATGTGCGGGGCCCGGAACCCACCCCCGGGTCTCCCGTCGAGAAGAACCACAGGAGGGAGGATCCTCGCCATGCATCGAACGTTCCCGCTGCCGGGCGGCGCAGGCCGCTCCGAAGGTCTCCGTCTGCTCGTCGCCGCCCTGCTCGTCCTCCTCGCCATGGTCCCGGCGTTCGCCCAGGTCGGCGCCTACCCGGAACTGCACTCCGTGGTTCCGGACCGGGTGACGCAGGGCTCGCTCGCCACGTTGATCCGGCTGACGGGGACCGGGTTTCCCGCCCAGGTCCGCGTGCTCGGCCCGTGGCCGGGTGACCAGGTGGACGTCGAGGTCGCCGGGTTCACCGTGTCGCCCGCCCAGGTGCTCTCGCCGACCCAGGCGATCTTCACCGTGTCGGTGGCGGCCAGCGTTGCGCCGGGGACGTACTACTTCGATCTCCAGGGGTTCGACCCCCTGGACCACTGGTGGTACACGATCGGGTCGTTCGAGCTGACCGTGACCCCCTGGACCGCCGGTCTCGCCGTCCCGGTCTCGGTCCACGAGGTCGCGATCGTCTACCCGCGCGAGGGAGCCCGGGTCGGCAGGGGCGAGCGGATCGTCCCCCGGGGCGTCCTCGCGGTGACCGGCTCCGGGACGATCACGGGTGCCTGGGAGCTGGACGGCGTCCCCTTCGACCGGTTCGTCGCGGTCGCGCGGGGCGGAGAACCGGTACCGGTGGAAGGACGGGTCCCGGTCCCGGTCACCGGGGACGGTCCCCACGTGCTGACCCTGCGGGTCGATGCTCCCGCCAGCCTCGTCTCGGACCCGGTGACCATCGTTCTCGTCGGTCCGCGCGCCTCCCTCCTGCGGCCGACGGCCCCGGCTCCCGGGACGATCCTCCACGTCGGCGGCGGTCTCCCGGCCTTCCGCTGGACCCCCCAGCCGGGCGCGGTCCGTTACGAGATCCTCCTGTCCCGGTCCCGCCGGGTGCTCCCCGGGACCCGGGTGATCCCGGTGGCGCGCAGTCCCTTCGTCCCCGGCCGCGAGCTGCTGGCGGACCTGGGACCGGGACGCCTCTGGTGGGCGGTCCGGCCGGTCTACACCGGCGAGGTGCGGGGCACGCCCAGCCCCTGGCAGCCCCTCCTCGTGCTGCCGGAGCGGGCCGCCCTCTCGTCCCCGTCCTGGGCGCGTGGCGGGGAGCCGGGCAGCCTCGAGCTCTCCTGGCAGGACGGGGCCGAGGGATTCCTGCACCGGGTCGAGGTCGTCGATCCCGCCGATCCCGGCCGGGTGCTCGCCGCCGGCCTCACCTTCGACACGCGCTGGACCTTCCGCCCGGCCCTCCATGGAATCCGGCCGGGAACGCCCCTCGCGTTCCGGGTCGTCGCCCTGGCGCCGGGCCCGGTTCCCGCCGGCGAGCTCGCGGGGGGGCGGCTGCCGGACGCCCCGCCGGCCCCCCGGGTCCTCCGGGCCGCGGACCGGACCGGGGACGTGAAGCTCGAGCCGGCGGACGGGGCCACTGTTTCCGCCGGCGCGTGGACCCTGGCCGCCTCCTGGCAGGGTGCGATCGACCCGGACGAGGTCGCGATCGTCGTCGACGGGACCGACCTGACCGGCGTCTGCGAGGTCACGCCGACCTCGATCACGTGCCCGGGCGGCGGGGACCTGGGCCCCGGCTCTCACCGGGCACTCCTCGCCCTCGGTGAGCGACTGGTCCGCTGGTCGTTCACGGTGAGCGGCGGCGAAACCGCTCCCGCGCCGGGCACGCCCGGTGCCGGGGAAAAGAAGGAAACCGCCGCCCCCGCGGCCGGGCCGACCGGCTGGCGGCTCGACGCCCGTGGCCAGCTCACCTGGATCTCCGGCAGCGACCCGGCGGAGTGGGACCAGCTCCGGGTCTCCGCCTCGGGCTCGGTCGACCGCCAGCAGGGTTCCGTGCACCTGAACGGCTCCGGTGACGTCGCCTTCCGTCGCAACCTCTCCGGGGACCACGAGACGATCCAGGAGTCCCGGAACTACGTGCTGACCGGCACCTTCGGCGAGGGCCGCTGGAAGGGCCTCGCCGGCGTCGGCTACCTGGCGCCCCGTGCCCTCGAGGGTTCGACCTACCTTGACCCGGGCATGCCGAAGGGAGGGGCGGAGGTCGGCGTGACCGGGCCGATCGGGACGATCACCGCCTACGCCACCTACGATTCCAAGCCGGCGGGACAGGTCTCCGGGATCCAGGGAGCCGAGCAGCGGGTCCGGGCCGCCGCGTGGGAGATCCCGCTCCCGCGGAAGCTCGGCACCGTGCGCCTGATGGCACTCGACGTCACCGACCCCGGCAGCGCGGCCCTCGGGCTTCCCCGCAACGAGGGGACCGCTTACGGGCTGCTCGGCGACCTGCGACTCGGAGATCGCTGGAACCTGGCCGTCGAGGGGGCCCACGCGGGCAACCGGCAGAAGGGTTCCCCGACGGTCCGGGGAGACGCCTGGCGGCTCGGCCTCGCCGGCCAGCTCGGCGGGATCCAGCTCGCCCTCACCCTGCGGGACACGGACGCGGAGTACGTGAACCCGGCGAACCGCTCCCTCGTTGCCGGCGGCCAGCCCGACCGGACCGGCGGCGATCTCCGGCTCTCCTGGACGAAGGACGGCACGTCCCTCTCCCTCGGCTACCGGTACACCGAGGCGGGCGGCACCTCCGGCGCCCTCTCGCCGGACTCGCGGGAACACGCCGTGGACCTCTCCCTCGCGACGAGCCTCGGGCCGCGGACGGTCTTCTCGGCGGCCGGGAACTGGATCCGGGACGAGGCGGACGCCACGTCGGCCCTCGCCGCCACGGAGATCACGACGACCGGCGCCACCGCCTCCCTCGCGTACACGGCGACGAAGGGATCCCTCGTCGCGTCGTTCCAGTGGCAGGACGTGGAGAACGACCTGGGAACCGCGACCGGGATGCCGGACGTGACGACCTGGGGCTCGACGCTCACCGCCGGGCTCGAACTCGGCGGAGGCTGGCGGGTCAACGCCAACTGGGCGACGACGAAGGTCGACCCGGACGGCCAGGAAAGCCTCGACACGACGACCCTGCTGCTCCAGCCCTCCTGGCAGGACCGGCGCACCGGGCTCGGCTTCACGCCGCGGATCGGCGTGACCTGGGCGGACCAGGCGGGGGGCCGACAGTCCCGCCAGCGGATGGCCCAGGCGCTCTTCTCCTGGACGCCTTCCCACCGGGGCCCCCAGGGATTCGCGCTGACCGTCTCCGCCGACTGGACGGAGACCCTGGCCCCGTCCTTCGGGGGTGGCCCGGACGTCGAGATCGACGACTGGCGCTACGTGATGACGATGACCTGGACCTGGGGCAGGGGCAGCACCGCCGCGCACGCCGCCCCGGGCAGCGGCCTCGGGCGGCTCTTCCCGCGGCGGGGCCGGGCACGGCGGATCGCCCGGGTCACCGGCGTTCCCGGCCTCGCCGGGTACGGCTGGGCCATCCCGGGCACTGCCGGTGACTTCCTGGCGGGGAGGATCTTCTGATGATGTCGCGATCTCGCCTGTCACCCGTCGCGATCACCGCCCTGGCGGTACTCCTCGCCGGGCTGCTGCCGGTTGCCGCCCAGGCCCCGAACCTGACGACGGCCCCCGCGATGCAGCCCTTCCGGCTCGAGCCGAACCACGGCAGGCCCGGGGAGACCCTCCAGGTCGCCGGTCGCGGTCCCGCCTTCGACGACCGGGTGCAGTCGGTCTCCTTCGAACCGGGGGGCGTCCGCGTCGTCCGCTGGCACCAGCCCGAGAAGGGCCGTCTCGTGCTGCGGCTCGAGATCGATCCCCACGCCACGCCGGGGCCACGCACCCTGGTGATCACGACGGTGCCCCCGCCACCGGTCACCTTCACGGCGGCGGCGCCTCCGTCCCAGCCGGTCACGAAGCGCTACCCGTCCGCGTTCCTGGTCGACACTCCACCGGCGGAGACCGGGACGGGGGGCGGCCAGCCCGACCTGGCGACGGGCCCGTCCCTCGCCGGTCCTCCCCTCCGGCTCGAGCCGAACCACGGCAAGCCGGGGGATCGACTGGAGGTGGCGGGAACGGGAACCGCCTTCGCCGACCGGGTGCAGTCGATCTCGTTCGAGCCGGGGGACGTGCGGGTCCTCCGGTCCGTCCAGCGGGGCGCGGGCAGGGTCCAGCTCCTCGTCGAGGTCGACGACCGGGCTCCCCCGGGCCCGCGAACCCTGGTCGTCACGACCCTGAAGCCGCCACCCGCGACGCTCACCACGGCGGCCCCCCCGCCCCAGCAGGTGACGAAACGCTACCCCGCCGCGTTCACCGTCGACCCCCGGCCGGTGGTGCAGCCCGGGGACCAGCTCCCCGGGGGGATCGACCGGATCGAGCGCCCGGATCTCGACCGGCTCCCCGGCATCGAGGAGATCCCGGGGCGGGGGGAGCGGCCGTCTCCCCTCGGCCCGAAGGTGGTCCGGGTGAAGCCCGCGCGGGTGAAGCCCGGCGCCACCGTCGAGCTGGAGCTCTTCGGAACGAACTTCCGGCCGGGGATGACCCTCGACCTCGGGCGGGACATCCTCGTCCTCCAGCCGATCTTCGTCCTGTCCGGAACGCGCGCGAAGGCGCGCGTCCAGGTCTCCCCCGGCGCCGTGCCCGGGCCGCGGGTCGTCCTCGCGACCGTTCCGGGCTTCACCGTGGCGAGGGGCCCGGCGACGCTGCTGGTCGACAGCGGGCTCCCCGGGAACGTCCGGCCGGGGATCCGTCCGGGGATCGCCCACCGGGTGCGGCCCCCGGAGAAGAAGCTTCCCGCCCTCCCGGCGGGCCCGCGGGTCGACCGGGTCGTCCCGGACCGGTTCGTGGCGGGACAGCGGGTGACCGTGCGGATCACGGGCAAGAACCTCCTGCCGGGCACGCGCTTTTCCTTCGGGCCGGGCACCAGGGTCGTGGAGGCCCCGGTCCTCACCGACCTGCGCCACGGGCAGGTAACCGTCGAGATCGACCCCGGGGCGAAGCCCGGGGCGCGCAAGGTGCTCGCCGTTCGCGGGGAGTACCGGAACGAGGGGCCGGCGACGATCGAGGTCGCCTCGGGATTCGAGGTGAGCGGCCCGCGCCGGGTGTTCGTTCCCCACGGGGAGATCGAGCTGGTCAGCCCCGAGGATCCCGTCGACCGTGGATGCCTCGGCCTCACCTGCGCGCCGCCCCGCCTCGACGACGGCACGGTCTTCTCGTGGCGGGAGTCGAACCCGGGCCTCGCCCACCACTTCCTGCTCGAGATCGTCGACAGGGACGGCAACGTCCTGGCCCGGGCGAAGACGACGAAGCCTTCCTACCGCCCGAACGCCGCCTTCCTCGCCTCCCTGCCGGCGGACGTGCCGGGCGAGGAGGCGGGGAGCGAGGCCGGAGGGGCCGGGGGCGGTGAGACGACCGGCGGCGGCGTGGTGAACGTCCCCGGGCTCGGCCCGCCTGCCGTTCCCCTGGCGGCAACCGCGACGACCACGGCGCCGACGACGGACCTGGTGCTGGAGCAGCTCCGCAAGCCGGGAACCGCCTGGTGGAAGGTGACCGGCTTCTGGCGGGCCGGGGACGAGGACGAGTGGATCGCCGTGGAGGAGTCGGAGACCCGCCCGATCGTCCTCCCCCTGCCGGCCCGCGGCGCCAACGACTGCTCGGCGGCGGCACCCGGGTCGTCCCTCCTGGTGCTCGGGTCCTCCCCCGCCCCGGGAGAGGAGCTGCCCCCCGCCTGCGAGGGAACGGTGCTCTGCGCCGGCTCGATCGTCGCCCTGGGCGGCACGATCGACCTCTCCCGGAGTCCTTACGACCCCGGCAGCCTCGTGCAGGCCCACTTCGGTGGACCGCCGACCGTGGTGCCCGTCGCCTTCGACAACGTCTTCATCGACTGGGGGGACTTCTCGGCGCCGGAGCGCCTCGAGGTCGCGCCGACCGCGGCGGCGGACCTCTCCCGGGTCGAGCTCGTCCGGCCCGACGGCAGCCCGGTCTCCCATCGGTACCTGCGACCGGGAACCTACCGGGTACGGATCTACACGCTGAAGCACCCGGACGAGGACGTTGCCGAGAACGTGATGCCCGCCCTCCAGGAGAACGCGGGCCTCGCCCAGGGCCTCGGGATGCCGGCCGTGCAGGCGCAGGGAGTAACCACCGCCACGACGGCGGCCCCGGCGGCCGGCGCCCTCGCCGACATGCTGGCCGGTCCCGATCTCTCCGACGCTTTCCTGGTCGCCTGCACGGAGATCGAGATCGTCGCTCCGCCGGGGGCGGGCGCGGACGGGTTCCTCGAGCTGCTCTCCGCCCGGATCGTCTGGCCCGACCCGTGGTCCGGCACCGACGAACCGGAGGTCAGCGAGTGCTCCGAGGCGTTCCGCCCGGGCGTGACGATCACCTACCACGGGCGCGGCCGGGCGCGCGTGCGGTGGTACCTGGACGGGGAACGGGAACCGTTCGCCGTCACCGAGACCCCCGGCAGCCTGCCCGGAGTCTCCATCGAGGACGGCACGGCCGGCCGGCGGCCCTTCACCGTCTGGCTCGACGCCCCGCTGCCCCTGGCCGCCCGCCGGGAGCCGCACAGGATCCGGGCCGTCGTCGAGGGGGGCGCCCCGGCGAGGGAGGCCCCCGGAACGGGTGGGGTCGACCAGGGCCCGGGCGGAACGCCGGGCCACGGCACGGTCCCGACCCTGGTGCCCGGCGCACGGCGGAACCCGGCGGCGGCACGCCGGCATTACCGGGCGCCGAACCTCGGCGGCCTCGCCGGCTCGGCGCTCGACCCCGGCCCACCGGTCACGACGTCGAACGCGGCCGGGATCGCCCGGGTGACCTCGCCGGTCCTCGGTTCCGTCGACGCCTCCGCCCTGCAGGGTCCTCACACCGAGGTCGAGGCGCCGGAACGGAGCTTCCGGGTCCGGCCGATCGGCGAGGGCGAGGCGTGCGCCCTGGTCTTCGCCACGGCGGACTCCGGCAGGGTCCGGGTGACCGACCTCGTCGATCTCTCCCGCGACGGGGACCGGGTGACCGGCCGGGGCGTCGTCGCCGTCGCGCTTCCCGACGGGAGCGGCGGCATCACGTACGGCCGGGTCCCGGTCCGCTTCGCCGACCTGGTGGTCGGCGACACGACCGGCGGGGAGTGGACGATCACCTCGGGCACGATCGAGGACGACGCGGACGCGGCGATGGAGGCGGCCGGGTTCCAGGTGCACGTCACGCACCTGCGCCTCGACGGGCAGGCCCTGGCCCTTTCCGGGGAGGTGAGGCTGACGCCCCTCCAGGAGCTGCCGGCCTCCGCCGGCTCGTCCCGGATGCCGGCCTTCCCGTTCTCCGGGGCGACGGTCCTGCCGGAGGGCGGGTTCGTCGCCGAGGCGGCCGCGGGCCAGCCGGTTCCGGCCGCCCTCGGGTGGTCCGGGATCGGGCTCTCCTTCCGCCGGGCCACGCTGGACCTGGCCACGACCGCGGGCAACGGGCCGCCGATCGCCGACTGCGCGACCGTCTCCGGTCCCGCGTTCCTCGGGATCGTCGTCGACGGCGAGGCGACTCTCCCCCGGCTGCGCCTGGGCGACCAGGAGCTGCGGCCGGATCCCTTCCCCTTCCAGCAGTGGGCCATCGCCCCGGCCGGCCTCGCCGGCACGCTGGACGCGGGGGGCTGGCGGCAGCAGGTGACGTTCTCCGGGGGCATCCGGGCGGACCTCTCGGACCTGCGCCTCCACGCCTGCGGTGGAGCGTTCGACGCCCGGCTGGGGATCACGGTGAGCGAGTGGCCGCTGCTCGGCGTGCCTCTCTCCGGGGAGATCCGGATCACCGAGGACCAGGGGATCCTGTCCCGGTTCGACCCGGTCTCGGTGACCCGGGATCTCGGCCCGGTCACCCTGGACATCCGCCACGCGACCTTCGAGAAGGCGCCCGACCTGGACGAGTGGGTCGTCTCCCTCGAGGCCGATCTCGTCTACCGTGACGGGGGCCACGAGACCCTCCGGGCCCCGCTCGACGGGGCGCGCATCGCGGCGGACGGGCGGCTCCTCGCCCCGAACCTGGAGGATCCCTGGATCCCCCTGGATGCGCGCGACGTCACGATCGGGGGCTGGCCCGCCACCGTCCACCGCGTCGGGATCCTCGGCGGCCCGGGGGAGTTCACGATCTCCCTGGACGCGACGTTCGACCTCGGGGACGACCTGGCGGCCCAGTCGGGCACGGTGGACCTGCAGTTCCGGCCCGGCCGCGAGGCCGCCTCGTTCGTCGCCCAGCGGTTCGCGGACCTCGCGCCCTCCTTCGAGTTCCCGCCGGGATCGCCGGTCGTCAGCGGGAACGCCCGCCTCCACTTCGAGACCTCGGCCGGGCTGCCCCGCTGGATCGGGGAGGGGCACCTCGAGGTGATCGGCGCCCAGGTGGACGCCGGCTTCGTCTTCGGGCGGACGTCCGGCGTCTACTGGCTGGCCCGGGCCGAGGTCGCCCTGCCCCAGCCCCTCAGCCTGGGGAACACCGGCGTCCTGCTCCACGCCTTCCGGGGGGGGCTCGGGGTCAACGTCGACCTGAACACGCTCCGCGGTCCCCTCGAGGACGTCCGGCCCGGTCCCCGGGGGATCGTCCTCTCGGCGGGCGCCCGGGTCTCGTCCGCCGACCGGTTCACCGCCTGGGCCGATGGCGACCTGTCGATGCGCCTGCTCGGCCACCCGGAGGTCCGGCTGGACGGGGACTTCTGGGTCCTCGACCGGTCTCCCTCCGGGGACGCCCCGCTCCACGCGTGCCTCCGGTTCGACGGGGGAGCCTTCCACGCGGCCGCCTGGGGAGAGTTCAGCTACCTGGACGGCGCGCTGCGGGTGACGGCACCCGCCGTCGGCGACCCCTGCAACGCTGGAAACGCGGCGGTCTCCCTCTACTTCGCCGGGTCCGACTGGCACGTCTACGTGGGCCAGGACGACCCGTCCCTCCGGCTGCGGGGAAGCTTCCTCGGGATCGAGGGATCGACCTACATGATGCTCGACCCGGGCCGGTACCGGTGCGGCAGCAACATCCAGGCCCACCTCCACTGGGGCGGCGACCTCTGGGGCTGGGGCGCCCACGCCGACATCGACGCGGTGATGGATACGCGGTCGGACATCCAGCTCCTTCCGCCCCACATGCACGGCGAGTTCGACGTCTCGGTGGACGTCGAGGCCGGGCTCGACACGCCGGTCGGATGCCTGTGCGTGAACCCGGGGGTCCGGGCCCACGTCACCGTCGACGTGCCTCCGCCCAGCATGTGCGCGAAGGCGACGATCCGCTTCGGGCGGATCTGCTGGTGCGCCCTCGGCTGCTGCAAGACCTACGAGGCGACGATCCCGGAGATCTGCCTCGGGATCGGGGGGTGATCGATGACCACGCTCGCGACGTCCTGCCGCCGCATCCTGCCGCTCGTCCTGCTGTGCCTCGTCGCCGCGGTCCCGTCCCCGGCGGGCGGGAAGAAGGCGCCCCCCACCCTCGGGGCCGGTGACCTCGGTGTCCTGGTCACCGCGGACCCCGGCGGGGGAATGCGCGTCTTCTGGAACCCGCCGGAGGAGACCTGGCCCGCCGGCGGTTACCGGGTCGAACGGCTGTCCGGTCACCGGGCGACGGTGATCGCCGAGGGGCTCTTCCCCGGCAGTGACACCGAGGCCCTCGCCCGCCTCGACGAGAAGGACCGGGAAGGACTGGCCCGCGCCGGGGAGGCGTTCCGCCGGGGCGAGCCGATCGGCTTCGCCGGAGGGGTGCTGTTCCTCTCCGCTCTCCGGGACTTCGACTTCGCCCGGGCCCTCGGCATCGCCTGCGTCGATCCCTCCCCCCCGACCGATGGATCGTTCCGCTACCGGGTCAGCGCCCTTGACGCGAGCGGGAGGGTCCTCGCGCGGGGGACGACCGTGAAGGTCCGGGCGGGCCAGGAGGCCCCCCTCCCGCCGGCACCGACGGACGTCACGGTCTCCGCTTCCCGGGAGGGGATGACGGTCCGGTGGCGGAACCGGCTCCCCGCGGAGGAGGGCCAGGCCCCCGCGGTTCTCTTCCTCGTCCTGCGCCGGGACGCGCGCGCCCCGGGGGCGAAACCGGTCGGCAACGGTCCCGCCCTGCTGCAGGACGGCGTCTCGGGCGCCTTCCTCGACCGGGAGCCCCCGGTGGCGACGACGGTCGAGTACTCCGTCGTGCCCCTCGACCCGTTCGGGCGCCGCGGCCCCGCCTCGGAACCCGTCGAGGCCTGGTCCCCGGACTGGAAGGCGCTGGCGCCGCCCCCGGAGGTCGTCGTCCAGGCCGGGCCGGGAGCGGTCCGCGTCTCCTGGCAGGCCGATGCCAACCCGCACCGCAAGGGCTGGATCGTGGCGCGGGCCACCGGGGCCCACGGACCGTTCGAGCCGCTGGTGGAAGAGCCCCTCGCGGAGAGCTCCTTCCGGGACCGGGAGGGGACCCCGGGCGCGGTCTACTGGTACGCCGTGCGCGCCGTCGACGAGCGGGGCCTCGAGGGGGAGTGGGCGGTTTCCCGGGCGGTTCGCTTCCTCCGGGCCGCGCCGATTCCGCCCCCGGTGGACCTGGAGGCGACCGCGAGCGAGGGCCGCGTCGAGCTTCGCTGGCGACCCGGCGGGAAGGAGCGCCTCGCCGGCTGGATCGTCGAGCGGGCCACCGGGAAGGACGGAGCGTTCCGTCCCCTCCACCGGGGCGTCACCGCCGGCACCCGCTTCGTCGACCGGTACCCCCGGGACCTGGGCGGCCTCTTCCGCTACCGCGTGGTCGCCGTGGGCCCGGGCGGCGACCGCTCCGATCCCTCCGCCGTCGTCGAGGTGCCCCTGCCCGACACCCGCCCCCCGGCCCCGCCCCGGATCGTCCGCGCGGACGGCCTCGGCGGTGGCGTGCACCTTGCCTGGGAGGCGGGCGCCCGGGACCCGGGGCTCGCCGGGTGGCTGGTGCTCCGCTCCCCGCTCGAGGATGCCCTGGGCGAGGTCCTGACCCCGGAGCCGCTCCCGGTGGAAACGACCGAGTTCCACGACACGGGCGTGGCGGCGGGAGACGTCCGGTACTACCGGGTCGTCGCCGTCGACGCGGCCGGGAACCGGTCGGAGCCGGCCGGCCCGGTCGCGGTGCGGGCGACCCCGCTCCCGCTGCCGGTGCCGCCCCGGCCCGCGGTGAAGCTGGCCGTCTCCCCCCACCGGCACGCCGTGCTCCACTTCCCGGCGCCGGACCGGCCCGACGTGCGCTGGGCGGTCCAGCGGCGGACCGGGGACGGGCCCTGGGTCCGGATCGCCGGGCCCCTCCCGGCGGACGCGACGACCGCGCGGGACGACCGGCTTCCCCCGGCAGGAACGAAGGTCGCCTGGCGCCTGGTCGCCCTCGGCTCCGACGGCCGACCCGGCCCCGCCGGCCCGGAGGCCGCGCTGCCCGAGTAGGCCCGCCGCGTCCCTCGACGCCTCACTCGCCGCCGGGCCCCGCGGGGCCCGGCGGTTTCTTCCCGGTCGCCGCGAGCAGGCGCTCGAGGGCGGCGAGGAACGCGGGCGGGTCCTCGAGGTGGGGGAAGTGACCGCGACCCTCGAGGACGATCGCGTCGAAGCCCGGGTGGAAGCGGCGGTTCCCGGGAACGCTGGTCGGCGCGAGGGTTCCCTGGATCGCGCGGACCGGGATGCCGAGGGCGGCGAGGCGGCGGAGGGCCTCCCCCTGGTCGTGGGCGAACGACGCCTCGAGCAGCGCGACCGCGATCGCCGGGTCCGAGGCGACCATCTCGTCGGTCACCCGCCGGACCAGTCCCGGGTCGGTCCCGCGCGGGAAGATCGTGGGGACGATCTTCCGGCCGGTGCCGGCGAAGTCCTCCCGGTACGAGGCGAGCAGCTTCTCCCGGGCGCGGCCGCGGAACGGCCGGCCGACGTCGTGGAACGCGTCGACCGCGACGACGGCGCGGCAGGTGCCGGGACCGAGCCGGGCGGCAGCCTCGGCGGAGACCGGGCCGCCCATCGAGTGGCCGACCAGGACCACGGGGCCCTCCGTCACCCGCCGCACGACGGCGGCGACGTCCTCCCCGAGCCGTTCGATCGTCCAGGTTCCCGGCGGGCGCTCCCGGGAGGATTCGCCGTGCCCCGGCAGGTCGAGGGCGACGACCCGGCGCCGCCCGGCCAGCGGCCCGAAGACCCGGTCCCAGTGCCCCCGCGAGCAGCACCACCCGTGGACGAGGACCAGCGCGGGGCTCCCCTCCCCCGCGGCCTCGCCGGCGACCTCGCCCCCGCCGGGAACCGGTACCCGGAACGGCTCCCCGCCGAGGAGCACCTTCACCGGGAGTGCTCCGCGGCCCCCGTCTCCGGCGCCGGCATCACCGGGTGACCGGCGACGACCCGCACCTCGTGGAACCGGTCCAGCACCGACCCGTCGGGACGGAAGACCGTCACCGTCATCGTGTCCCCGTCCACCTCGAACCGGGCGAAGTGATACGTGAGGCCGGCCTTCACGACGCCGGCGGCCGACGGGTCCGGGACGGCGAGGGGTGCCCCGCCCCCCCCGAGCGTGAGCCACGTGAGCCCGTCCGCCTCGCAGCGCGCGTAGTAGTGGTTGTGCCCGGCGATCACCAGGTTCACCCCGGCCCGGCGGAAGAGGGGGGCGAGCTCGTCCCGGACCGTGTCGTTCCGCCGGTGCCCGCCGGCGCTCCAGGCGGGCACGTGGTGGAGGACGATCTTCCACGGCCGCTCGCTGCCGGCGAGATCCCCCTCGAGCCAGGCGACCTGCGGGCTGCCCGCCGAGAGGTCCGCCTGGTCGTCGAGGACCGTCACGTGGACCGGGCCGTAGTCGAAGGAGTACCAGCAGCCGGCCGGGTCCCGGTACGGGTAGGGCCAGTACTTCCGGAGCAGCCTCCCGTCCCCCTCGTGGTTGCCGCGGCAACCCATCACGGCGAGGCGCGCGAGGAAGTCCCGCGTCGACGGGAACCCGGGAACGAAGAACTCCCGGTCCCAGGACGCCTCGTCCGGGCGGTTCACCCAGTCGCCGGCGTGCAGGCAGAACGTCTGCCGGTGGGCCGGGTCCCCGTCCACGTCGGCGAGGAGGCGGGCGAGGAGCGCGTTCAGCACGTCGGGGCGGCTGCGGGTGTCCCCGATGCCGTAGAAGGTGACCCGTTCCCCGGTGCCGGCGGGGGCGGCGACGAACGATCCCTCCCGGGTCGTCCCGTCGACGGTCACCCGGTAGTGGTAGAGCGTTCCCGGCTCCAGGCCCTCGAGGGTCACCCGGTAGAGGTGTCCGTTCGAGTCGTCGGCTCCCTCTTCGGCCGGCACGTCGGCCGCGCGGCGGCACGCGGCGGTGCGGCCCCAGGCGAGGGCGACCCGGCCGGGCGTCGCGTCCGCCTGCCAGAGAACCGTCATCCGCGACGGGTCGCCCGGGTAGAGCAGGTACGGCCCCTTGCGGAACCCGGCCCCGAGGGCGGGAAGGACGAGGAGGAAGAGCGCCAGGAAGGCGGCGGCGCGGAGCAGGGTCCTGCGGTTCATCGGGAGGGCCTCCCGGGAGGGGACCCGGTCGCCGGAAGCGGACCCCGGGTCATCCGGGCGCCGGCGCGCCGGGCGGCACCGGGTCAGTCGTCTTCCCAGTGCTCCTCGCCGTAGTAGAACTCCTCGGCGCACCCTCGGCAACAGAAGAGCTTGCCACCCATCCGGTAGGCGTGATCGAGGCAGACCCGCTGGTGGCAGAAGGGGCAGATGTACAGCCGGGTCTCGTCCGACGTCGCGCCGCAGGTTCGGCAGGCCATCCGCCGCTCGGTCCGGGTCGTTTCCATCGGGAACCTCCAGGGGCGAACGTCGTCCCGGCCGCGGGGCCGGGCAAGCCCCGGCACCTGCCTCCCGGATCCGCCGCGTCGGGCACCGGCGGGCGGCCTTCCGGCCGTCCCTGCAGATCCCCAGGGAACCCCCCGTGACGCCCGTCGCGCAGGGGTCGCCGGCAGGCGACCGGCGGGTTTCGTAGGGGTCGCCGGCAGGCGACCCGGGCGGCGCGCAGCGCCGCGGTCAGGGACGCCCCGGAGGGAGGGGCAGGAGCGACTCCCCCCCGGGCTCGTGGCGGGCCCTGTTCCGTCGGGCCACCCCGTCGGACCGGACCGCGTAGCAGTAGGCGCACCCGCCGAGGCAGGTGTCCGGCATTCCGACGTCCACCGAGGGGCAGCAGCCGCAGTCCGGCCGCTGGCCGCGGTCCTTGCCGCGGGGAAAGGGGCGGCCCGGCCAGAGGGCGGCGAGCCGGTCCGGGTCGATGCACCGCCCGCGGCGCGCCCCCGTCCCACCGTAGACCGGCGGCTCGGCGCACAGCTCGAGGGTCATCCCGTGCTCCCGGGCGACCGCGGCGAGCCCGGCGACCAGGTCCCGCAGGACGGGGGCGCCCGGCTCCGGCATCTCCACCGGGTACCCCGCCGCGGCCAGGCGCCGCGCGGTCTTCCGGTACAGGTCGAGGAACGACACGATCGCCCGGTCGGTCGCCCCGTCGAGCCGCCGGGCGAGCCGGGCGAACCGCTCCAGGTGCTCCCCCGGCGCGTCCCGCGGCCCGAGGAGCACCGGGTCGTACCGCCAGGCGAGCCGCCGTGGATCGCCCCACCGTTCGGCAAGCCGCAGGAACCCGTCCACCGCCCGGGCGGTCGGCACGACGCGGGGCTCGAGCACCCGGCCCCGTTCCGTCCCGGCCAGGCCGGTGATCGTGACCAGGGCGACCGTCCGCCGGTGGCCGAGTTCCTCGAGGCGGTCCGAGGCGCGGACCAGCGCACCCGGGTCCCGGGTCCAGAAGACGATCGCGTCCACGTCGTCCGGCCCGAGGGAGATCACCCGTTGCTGGCTCGGCCGGAACGGGTTCGCCACGCGGACCCTTCCCGCGGCGAGCCGCCGGAGGAACCACTCCATGTAGAACGCCGGCACGTCCGTCCGGCGGCTGGCCGAGACGATCATCGCGGGGAGGCGAGCAGGTCCCGCAGGGCGGCTCCCAGCCCGGGATGCGCGAAACGGAACCCGTGCCGGGTCGCCCGTGCCGGCACCACCCGGGCGCTCGCCAGGAGCTCCCGGGCGAACCCCCCGAGCACGAGCCGGAGGACGGGTCCCGGGGTGCGCAGGAAGGCGGGCCGACCGAGCAACCGCCCCAGCTCCCGGGCGAAGGCGGCCTGGCGCACCGGTTCCGGAGCGGTGGCGTTGATCGGCCCCTCGATCCCGGCGGTCTCCACGGCCCAGAGGACGAGGCGCGCCACGTCCTCGACGTGGACCCAGGACCAGAACTGGCGCCCGTGCCCCAGCGGGCCGCCCAGGCCGAGACGAGCGGCCGGCAGCATCCGCGGGAGGGCCCCGCCGTCCCGGGCGAGAACGATCCCGACCCGGAGGACCACCGTCCGCACCCCCGCGGCGGCCGCGATCCCGGCCGCCGTCTCCCAGTCGCGGCAGACCTCGGCGAGAAACCCCTCTCCCGGCGGAGCCTCCTCGTTCAGCACGGCGTCACCCCGGTCCCCGTACCACCCGATCGCCGAGGCGGAAACCAGGACGGGCGGGCGCGGCACCGCGTCGATCAGGCGTTCCGCGAGGAGGCGGGTCCCGTCCACCCGGCTCGCCCGGATCTCCTCGCGCACCCGCGCCGTCCAGCGGCGGGCGACCGGCGCGCCCGCGAGGTGAACGACGGCGTCGGCCCCGGCAAGGGCCGCGGGCTCGAGCCGCCCGTGCCGGGGGTCCCAGGGCTCGGCCGCCGCGAGGCCCGGGAGGACGCGGCGGGCCCGGCCCGGGTCCCGGGAGAGGGCCCGGACACGCCAGCCGGCCTCCCGGAAGCGGGCGGCCACGTGGCGGCCGACCAGCCCGGTCGCACCGGTGATCACCACCGTCCTGCCGGCGTCCATGCCACCAGTATCCCCCGCATCACCCGGCGCCGGGAAGGCCGGGAGCCGCGAACTTGACGCCCCGGGAGGCCGTCCGTAGCATCGGGGGCCGGTCGGCGCGGGCGGACCGCGTCGGCCGCGGCAACGGGTGGCGGTGTAGCTCAGCGGTAGAGCACGCGGCTCATAACCGCGGAGTCCCCGGTTCGAATCCGGGCACCGCTACCATCCTTCCCATGCCGATCTCCGTCCCGGAAGTTCCCCCCGCCCTCCTCGAGGAGACCTGCCGTCCCCCGGCCCCCGCGAGGGGCGACCGGATCGTCGTCGCGGTCTCCGGGGGGGCCGACTCCGTCGCGCTGCTGCACCTGCTGGCCGCCCTGGCCCCGGGCCGCGGCTGGGACCTCCTGGTCGCCACCCTGGACCACGGCCTGCGCGGCGCGGCTGGGGCGGCGGACCGGGCCTTCGTCGAGGAACTCGCCCGGGAGCTCGGCCTCCCGTGCCGGTCGGACCGGAGGGACGCGCGGCCCGTCCGGGGCGAGTCCCCGGAACAGGCGGCCCGGCGGGTCCGGCTCGGCTTCCTCGCCGAGGTCGCCCGGGAAACCGGCGCCCGTTGCGTCGCCCTCGGTCACACGATGGACGACCAGGCGGAAACCCTCCTCGACCGGCTCGGCCGCGGGACCGGGACGCGAGGACTCGCCGGGATGCGCCGCTGGGTCCCCCCCCTGTGGCGCCCCCTCCTCGGGGTCCGGCGGGCCGCGCTCCGGGCGCTGCTCGAGCGGGAGAAACTTCCCTTCCGGGAGGACGAGACCAACCTCGACCCGGCCTTCCGTCGAAACCGGGTCCGGAACGAGCTGCTGCCGGTCCTCGAGCGCGTCCTCGGGCCCGGCGCCGTCCCGGCCCTCGCCCGGGCCGCCCGCCTGGCCGCCGACGACGAGGATCTCCTCGAGGCGCTCGCGGCGGAACGGGAACCGGGCATCGTGCTGGTCCGCGAGGAGGGAATCGCCGTCCTCGACCGGAAGGCCCTCGGGGCCTTGCCTCCCGCGCTCGGCCGGCGCATCCTCCGCAGGTGCCTCGAGGGGGACCCGGCCGGCCCGGTCCGGCCGGCGGCCTCCCACCTGGAGGCGCTCCTGCGGCTCGCCCGGGCGGACGGTCCGGGCACCCGCCTCGACCTGCCCGGCGGGTGGACCGCCCGCCGGGAGGCCGGGCGGCTCCTCCTGGAGAGAGCGCGATGAGGACCCTGGCCCCCGAGATCCTGATCCCCGAGGACGCCCTCGCCCGTCGCGTCCGCGAGATGGCGGAGGAGATCACCCGGGAGACGCCGGAAGACGCGGAGATCGCCGCCCTGGTGGTGCTCAAGGGGGCCTTCGTCTTCGCGGCCGACCTGTTGCGGCGGATCCCGCGGCGGGTGCGCATCGGCTTCCTCGAGACCCACAAGGTCCCCAGCCGGCCGGGGTCCGCCGACTTCGCGTTCACCCACCCGTTCCGGATCGAGGGAAGCGACCTCCTGCTGATCGAGGACATCCTCGACACCGGCGTCACCCTTTCCCACCTGCTCTCCCGCCTGCGGGCCCGCCGGCCCTCCCGCCTGCGAACCGCGATCCTTCTCGACAAGAAACCCCGCCGGACGGTCGACGTGCACGTGGACTACGTGGGGTTCGAGATCCCGGACAGGTGGGTGGTCGGCTACGGTCTCGACGACGACGAAACCTACCGGAACCTGCCCTACATCGGGTACGTCGAGGAGGCATCCTGAGCCTCCGGCCCCTCGCGGAACGCCCCGGACGGGCGCGGGAGGCGGTTCCAAGTTACTGTAATAGTGTGGAAACGGCGGTCGCCGGCCCCGCGGCCGCCCGGAGGCCTCCGTGAACCAGCACGTCAAGACGATCCTGGTCTGGGTGGCGATCCTGGTGGCCCTGGTCGTGGTCATCCGGTTCTTCTCCCAGGGACCCCAGGCCAGGACGGTGATCAGCCAGACGGAGTTCTACAAGCTGCTCGACCAGGACGAGGTGGCCGAGGTCAAGATCACCGGGGACGAGTTCGGCTACCAGATCGAGGGAAAGCTGAAGAGCGGCGCCGACGGCGTCTCGGCGTTCTCGACCTACGTCGTCAAGGACGAGAAGCTCCTGGCCGAGCTGCGAGAGAAGGGGGTGACGGTCGAGGCGGAGCGGCCCCGCGACGGGACGTTCCTCGTCAGCCTTCTCTCCTGGGCCCCGATGCTCCTTTTCATCGGCGTGTGGATCTTCTTCATGCGCCAGATGCAGTCCGGGGGCAACAAGGCGCTCTCCTTCGGGAAGTCCCGGGCCAAGCTGCTGACCCCCTCGGGCAAGAAGGTCACCTTCGCCGACGTGGCCGGTTGCGAGGAGGCGAAGGAGGAGCTCCAGGAGATCATCGAGTTCCTCAAGGACCCGCAGCGGTTCCAGCGCCTCGGGGGGAAGATCCCGAAGGGCGTCCTGCTGATGGGTCCCCCGGGCACCGGGAAGACCCTCCTTGCCCGGGCGATCGCCGGCGAGGCGAACGTCCCGTTCTTCTCGATCTCCGGCTCCGACTTCGTCGAGATGTTCGTCGGGGTCGGCGCCTCGCGGGTGCGCGACCTCTTCGAGCAGGGGAAGAAGAACGCGCCCTGCATCATCTTCATCGACGAGATCGACGCGGTCGGCCGGCACCGGGGCGCCGGGCTCGGGGGCGGGCACGACGAGCGGGAGCAGACCCTCAACCAGCTCCTCGTCGAGATGGACGGGTTCGAGTCGAACGACGGCGTGATCCTGATCGCCGCGACGAACCGCCCCGACGTCCTCGACCCCGCCCTGCTGCGGCCCGGCCGCTTCGACCGGCGGGTGGTCGTCGGCCGGCCGGACGTGCGCGGCCGGGAGGAGATCCTGCGCGTCCACGCGAAGCGGGTCGTCCTCGGCGAGGACGTGGACCTCTCGGTGATCGCGCGGGGCACGCCCGGCTTCTCCGGCGCCGACCTCGCCAACCTAGTCAACGAGGCGGCCCTGCTCGCCGCCCGCAAGGGGAAGAAGAAGGTCGAGGCCGAGGACTTCGAGATCGCCAAGGACAAGGTCATCATGGGGGTCGAGCGGCGGAGCCTGATCATCTCCGAGGAGGAGAAGCGGAACACCGCCTACCACGAGGCCGGCCACGCCCTCGTCGCCTTCCTCGAGCCCCACGCGGACCCGCTGCACAAGGTGACGATCATCCCGCGGGGCATGGCCCTCGGCGTCACCCAGCAGCTCCCCGAGGACGACAAGCACACCTACACGAAGGAATACCTCCTCGCGACCCTCTCCGTGATGATGGGCGGGCGGGCCGCCGAGGAGCTCTTCATGGGCCACCAGACCACCGGCGCCGGCAACGACATCGAGCGGGCGACCGAGCTGGCCCGGAAGATGGTCTGCGAGTGGGGCATGTCGGAGAAGATCGGCCCGCTGACCTTCGGCAAGCGGGACGAGCAGATCTTCCTCGGCCGGGAGATCGCCCGGCACCGGGACTACTCCGAGGCGACCGCCATCGAGATCGACCGGGAGGTGCGGAAGATCGTCACCGAGGCGTACGAGAGGGCCACGTCCCTCCTCGAGGAGAACCGGGACGCCCTGGTCCGGCTCGCCGAGGCGCTCCTCGAGCGGGAGGTGCTGGACGCCGAGCAGATCCGGATCCTGGTCGAGGGCGGCACCCTGCCGGACATCGAGGAGACGCCCGGCGGCGGGGTCGGGGCGGCGGCCCCGGCCGCCGAGCCCGCCCCGGAGGCCGCCCGCGAGGACGACGAACCCGGCGCCCTTCCCGGGGACCCGGCCCCCCAGCCGAGCTGATCCCCCGATGGCGGTCCGTCATCCCCTCGCCCTGGACGCGGTCGCTCCCGGCGAAGCGGCCCTCTTTCTCGAGGCGGCGGGACTGGCCGAACGGGCCGGCGACGTTCCCCTCCCGTGCCGGCTCCTGCGCGTCCCGCCCGGGACGCCGCTCCCGGAACGGCCCGCCGGCGGAGTCACCCGGCTGGACGGAGCCGGGGGGACCGTCCTGGCCGGCCCGGCCCGGGCGCTCCGGGCGGCCGTGCGGGGGGCGCTCGGGGATCTCCTCGACCGGCTCGACCGGCCGGTCCCGGCGGTCCGCTTCGCCGACGGGGAGACGTGGGACCTCGGGAACCGCACCCGGGTGATGGGAATCCTGAACGTCACCCCGGACTCGTTCTCCGACGGGGGGCTCTGGAACGATCCCGCCCGGGCGGTCGCGCGGGCCGCCGAGATGCTCGCGGAGGGCGCCGACATCCTGGACGTGGGCGGCGAGTCGACCCGTCCCGGGGCCGCGCCGGTCGACCCGGACGAGGAACGGCGCCGGGTCGTCCCGGTGATCCGGGCGATCCGGCGGGAGTTTCCTCGCGCCCGCGTCTCCGTCGACACGCGGCGGGCCGCGGTCGCCGCGGCGGCCCTCGACGCGGGAGCGGACCTGGTCAACGACGTGTCGGCGCTCGGCGACCCCGGGACGGCCGAGGTGGTCGCCCGGGCGGGCTGCCCGGTGATCCTGATGCACATGCGGGGGACGCCGGACCGGATGCAGGCCGACACGACCTACGAGGACCTGCTCGGCGAGATCGCCGCCCACCTGGCGGAACGGCGCGAACGGGCCCTCGCCGCCGGCATCGCCGGTGATAGAATCCTCGTCGATCCCGGCATCGGATTCGGGAAGTCGTTCACCGGTAACGAGGAGATCCTTCGACTGCTGCAGGGCCTCAGGGTCCTGGGAGCGCCCCTGGTGGTCGGCGTATCGAGAAAGCGGTTCCTCGGGGCCCGGACCGGGGTCTCCGTACCCGCGGACCGGGTGCCGGCCAGTCTCGCGGCGGGCATCGCCGCCGCCTGGAACGGCGCCGCCGTGCTCCGGGTCCACGACGTGGCCGCCACCCGCCAGGCCCTGGCGGTCGCGGACGCCCTCGCCCCCCGGGCGGCGGGAGGGGCGCGGCCGTGATCGAGTCCCTCGTCACCCTGCTGCGCCTCGAGCAGCTCTGGAATCCCCTCTCCCTCCTCGACATCGCCATCCTCTGGCTCGCGATCTACCAGCTCCTGCAGCTCCTGCGAAAGACGCGGGCGGTCCAGATGGCCTGGGGGCTCCTGGTCGTCGTCGGGCTCTGGTTCGCGACGCTGCCCACCGGTCCCCTGCCTCTCAAGGCGGTCCACTGGGTGCTGGGCCAGCTCCTCTACTACGGCGGGTTCGCGGTCATCGTCATCTTCCAGGGCCCGATCCGGCAGGCCCTCGCCCGGTTCGGCCGCAACCCGTTCGCCCGCTTCCGCACCCAGGAGGAAACCGGCCAGCGCGTGATCAAGGAGGTCGCCCTCGCCGCCTCGGCCCTCGCCTCGAAGCGGATCGGGGCCCTCGTCGTCCTCGAGCGGACCCAGGGCCTGCGCACGCTGATCGAGACCGGGATCGAGATGGACGCGATCGTCTCCTACGACCTCCTGATGAACATCTTCACGCCGAAGACCCCGCTCCACGACGGCGCGGTGATCATCAGCGACGGCCGGATCAAGGCGGCGAGCTGCTTCCTGCCGCTCTCCACCCAGCCGGGGATCTCCCACGAGTACGGGACCCGCCACCGGGCCGCGATCGGGATCTCCGAGGAGTCGGACGCGATCGCGATCGTCGTCTCCGAGGAGCGGGGGATCATCTCCGTGGCGATGGAAGGCGGGCTCCACACCGACCTGGACACCCGCTCGCTGGTGGCCTTCCTGGAGGAGCACTACCTGGGCGACAAGGGCGAGGTCCTGTCGTTCTGGCAGCGGCTCTGGCGACGCGGGGACCGGCCCCGGGAGGAGGCGGCATGATCCGCGATCTCCTCCGCCGGAACCTGGGTCTCAAGGTCGGTTCCCTGGTCCTCGCCTACATGCTCTGGGCCTGGGCGGTGAGCCAGGGCCCCGCGATCCGCCAGTTCAACGTGCCGGTCCAGGTCGATCCGCCCTCGCCGGACTGGATCGTCGTCGGCTTCCAGCCCAGCGAGGTCCGGGTGCGCGTCCAGGGCGACCCGACGACGGTCCGGGGCATCAAGGGCGACAACATGTTCGTCCAGCTCCGCGCCCGCCGGCCGGGGAAGGACACCGGGAAGATCCGCGAGATCGAGCTGGCCGTCCGGCCCGACGATATTCGGAACCTCTCCCGGGGGCTCGAGGCCAAGCTGCTCGACACCGTCGTCCGGGTGCGCCTCGAGAAGCGCCTCGTCCGGTCCCTGCCGGTGGCGGCCGAGCTCGAGGGACGCCCGGCGGACGGGTACGAGATCGTCCGGGTCGTGGTCACGCCCCCGAAGGTCCGCGTGTCCGGTCCCCGCTCCCTGCTCGAGCCGCTCGACCACGCGCGGACGGACACGCTCTCGATCGAGGGCCTGGACGCCACCAGGACCTTCCGCCAGGTCCACGTCCTCCTGCCGGAGCCGGCGACCGCCCCGGACCTGGTGTCGTTCGAGCCCGCCACGGTCGATGTCCGCGTCGAGATCGACCAGGTCCGACAGGAGCTGGAGTTCGAGGTCCCGGTGACCCCCACGACCACCGGCTGGAGCGTCGAGCCGGGACAGGTGACGGTCCGCCTGAAGATCACGCCCGACCTGGCCGACCGGATCGCCGACCGGCTGCGGGCGGTGGTCGTCACCGACGACCTGCCCGCCGACGGCCGGCTTCACCGGCTCCCGGTGCGGCTTCCCCTCGACGACCTGGACCCGTTCTCCCGGTCCCGCGTGGAGGTGCTCGCCATCGAACCTCCCCGGGTGCGGGTCCGGCGCCAGCGTCACCCCTGAGGAGAGATCGACCCATGCGACGACGCTTCGGCACCGACGGGATGCGCGGCGTGGCCGGCGACGAGCCCCTCGATCCCGCCACCCTCTACCGCCTCGGCCGTGCCCTGGTCACGACCCTGCGGGAGGAACGGGGCATCGAGACCCCCGCGATCTGCATCGGCCAGGACACCCGGGAGTCGTGCCGCTGGATCGCCGCGACCCTCGCCCAGGGGGTCCGGGCGGCCGGCGGCGAGGTGACGAGCGCCGGCGTGCTCCCCACGCCCGGGCTGGCGCTGCTGGTCCGCGAGGGGGAGTTCGATGCCGGCGCGATGATCTCCGCATCCCACAACCCCTGGCAGGACAACGGGGTCAAGCTCTTCGACCACGGCGGCAGCAAGCTGCCGGACGAGGTCGAGGCGCGGATCGAGGCGAGGCTCGACGGGGAACCGTTCCCGCCGGGCCCCCCGGAGGAGACGCGCCTCGCTCCCGACCCCTCCCTGCACGCCCGGTACCTGGACTTCCTGGGACGGTGCCTCGAGGGAGCGCGCCTCGACGGGCTCACGGTCGTCCTCGACGCCGCCCACGGGGCCGCGTACGAGCTGGCGCCGGAGGCGTTCCGGGCGGCGGGGGCGACGGTGATCCCGCTCGCGATCGAGCCGAACGGGCGAAACATCAACGACGGCGTCGGGTCGCTCCACCCCGAGGTGATGGCGGCGGCGGTGCGGGAGCACGGGGCGGACCTGGGGTTTTCCTTCGACGGGGACGCCGACCGCTGCATCGCCGCGTCGTCGTCGGGCACGATCCTCGACGGGGACTTCGTCCTCTGGTACGCGGGCCGGGCGTTCCACGCCGCCGGCCGCCTGCCCGGCGCCACGGTCGTCGCCACGGTGATGAGCAACCTGGGCCTCGAGAAGGCGCTGGCCTCGCGGGGAATCCGGATGCTCCGCGCCCCGGTGGGCGACCGCTACGTCCTGCAGGCGATGCGGGAGGGAGGCTACGCCCTCGGGGGCGAGCAGTCCGGGCACGTGATCTTCCTCGACTACGCCCCCACGGGCGACGGGATCCTCACCGCCCTCACCCTGGCCCGCCTGTGGCGCGCCGGCGCCGGGGACCTGGACGAGGCGCTCGGCGAGATCCCGCGCTTTCCCCAGGTCCTGCGCAACGTCCGGGTCCGGGAGAAGCCGCCGATCGAGTCGGTCCCCGCCCTGGTCGAGGCGATCCGCCGGGCCGAGGAGGAGCTCGGGGACGACGGGCGGGTGGTCGTCCGTTACTCCGGGACGGAACCGAAGGCACGGGTGATGATCGAGGCGGTGGACCCCGCGCTGGTCGAACGCCTCGTCGACGAGATCTGCGAGGTCTTCGAGCGGGAGCTGGGCGCCTGAGCGCCGCCCGCGGCAGGGAGGGTCCGAGATGGTCAAGCTGTCCGTCAACGTCGACCACGTCGCCACCGTCCGCCAGGCCCGCCGGGCCGACGAGCCCGACCCGGTCGCCGCGGCGGTCCTCGCGGAGCTCGCCGGGGCCGACGGGATCACCTGCCACCTGCGCGGGGACCGTCGGCACATCCAGGACGCGGACCTCCGCCGCCTGCGGGAGGCCGTCCGGGGTCGCCTCAACGTCGAGATGGCGGCGACGAAACCGATGCTCGAGGCCGCCCGCCGGTACCGGCCCGACCTGGTGACGCTCGTGCCCGAGAGGCCGGGCGAGCTGACGACGACCGGGGGGCTCGACGTCCGCCGCCACCGGAAGCGGCTCCGGGACCACGTCCGGGCGCTGCGCCGGGCACGCATCGGGGTGTCGATCTTCCTCGACCCGGACCTCGGCCAGGTCGAGGCGGCGGCGGACCTCGGGGTCGAGACCATCGAGCTGAACACGAACGCCTGGGCGATCGCCCGGAGCGAGCGGGCGGCGCGGCGCGCCTACGACGCGCTGGTCGCCGCCGCCGCCCGGGCCGGGGAGCTCGGGCTCGTCGTCGCCGCCGGTCACGGCCTGACGATCCGCAACGTCGGGCCGATCGCCGACATCCCGGAGGTCGAGGAGCTGAACATCGGCCACAGCATCGTCGCCCGCGCGACCCTCCTCGGCATGGAGGCCGCCGTCCGGGAGATGCTGGTGGCGATGGGCCGCTTCGACGCGCTCCTCCGCTGAGCGGCCCTCCCCGCCCGCCGACGGGGGGCCGCGGTTGACAGGCGGTTCCCCGGCTCCCTAACCTGCCCCTCCGCGCACCACGACCGGGAATCCCGCGCCCGGAGGGAGACGTCATGAGCCATTCCCCCGCCCCCCGCGAGAGCTGGGGCACCAGGATCGGGCTGATCTTCGCCGCCGCCGGGAACGCCGTCGGCATCGGCAACCTGCTCCGCTTCCCCGGGCAGGCCGCGACCCACGGCGGCGGCGCCTTCATGATCCCGTACGTCGTCTCGCTGCTCCTGTTCGGCCTGCCGATGATGTGGGTCGCCTGGACCGTCGGGCGCCTCGGCGGCCGGTGGGGGCACGGGACGATCCCCGGCATCTTCGACCGGATGACCGGCGGGAAGCCCTGGGCGAAGTACGCGGGGGTCATCGGCGTCGCCCTGCCGATGGTGTTCATCATCTACTACGCCTACATCGAGGCGTGGTGCCTGGCGTACTCCTGGTTCTCGCTCAAGGGCACCTACGTCGGCGACGGGAAGCACGTCGTCGACCTCGCGGTCTTCCTCGACGAGTTCCTCGGGATGGCCCCGACCCACAACTACTTCTCCGGCGTCGGCGTCGCCCTGCTGTTCTTCCTCGTCACCCTCGCCCTGAACGTCTGGATCCTCTACCGGGGGGTGTCCGGCGGCATCGAGCTGCTCGCCAAGATCGCGATCCCGCTGCTGCTCCTGTTCTGCCTCGTCCTCGGGGTTCGCGTCCTGACCCTCGGAACGATCGAGTCGTCGGTCCTCGACGGCCTGAACTTCCTCTGGAACCCCGACTTCAAGGCCCTGCTGGACTTCGACGTCTGGCTGGCGGCGGCGGGGCAGATCTTCTTCACCCTGTCGATCGGGTTCGGCTCCCTCGAGGTGTTCGGCTCGTACCTCCGGGAGCACGACGACATCGCGCTGACCGGGCTGACCACGGCCTCGGTCAACGAGTTCGTCGAGGTGATCTTCGGCAGCATGATCGCGATCCCGGCCGCCGCGGTCTACTTCGGGGTGGAGCGGGTTCCCGAGATCGCCTCGGCCGGGACCTACGCGATCGGGATGGTCTCGATGCCGGAGATCCTGCGGGGCATCGGGGGCGTGCACCTGTTCGGGTCGCTCTGGTTCCTGCTGCTCTTCTTCGCCGCCTTCACGTCGTCGGTGGCGATCGGCCAGGTGGTGATGTCGTTCCTCCAGGACGAGGCCCGGCTCTCGCGGGCCTCCTCTGCCGGGATCGTCGGGGCGTTCTGGCTGCTCGGCGCGTTCCCGGTCGTCTTCCTCTACAGGTACGGCGCCCTCGACGAGATGGACTTCTGGTCGGGGACGATCGGGCTCGTCGTCTTCGCGATCTTCGAGATCGTGATCTTCGCGTGGATCTGGGGGATCGACCGGGGCTGGAAGGAGCTGCACAAGGGGGCCGAGATCGCGGTGCCCGCCTTCTTCAAGCCGATCATGAAGTGGGTGACCCCCCCGCTGCTCGTCGTCATCTTCGTCACCTGGTTCATGGGGGCGATCCTCTCCGACAGCCTGGTGCCCCGCCCCACCCTCCATTTCGGCATCGAGGGACGGGCCGAGATCCACGGCAGCTTCTCCCACCACGCGCCGGCGGAGGGAGACCCGGACCGGGCCGAGTTCCAGCGGATCGAGGATCACCTGCGACAGGTGGTCGACCAGGCCGGGCACGACCTCCGCGGCTGGCTGCAGGTGACGATCCATCCCTCGGCCCCGGTCGTGGTGGCCGGCTTCGCGGGAGACCCGGCCCTGCTCGAGCGGGTGCGCCCCGCCGAGCTCCAGCGGTGGCTCCAGCTCCAGCACCTCGCGTGGACTCCTCCCCCCGGGGAACCGGCCCATTCCCTCCAGGTGACGATCGCCTTCGAGGGACGCTACCGGAAGACCGCGATCTGGATCACCCGGGTGACGATGCTGGCGTTCGTCTTCACGTTCGGCCTGATGACCTGGGCGATCTGGCGCCGCCGGGCCGCCGAGGCGGAGGGAGGTGCGGCATGACGGTCGGCGCGGTCATCTTCATGGGCCTCACCTGGGCCGGCGTGCTCGGCCTGACGGCGTTCTGCTTCTGGAAGGTCCTGTTCCCCGGGCGGAAGGGACGCCGGGGCCGCGGCGGGCGCAAGGGGTGAGCGGGCGGCCGGCCGACCGGCTCCGGGATCGGCTCGGGGACGGGGACGTCCCGTCGCTCGACGAGTTCCTCGAGGGCCTCGCGGAGGCGGCCGGCGACCCGGCCCTCGGCGAGGCCGGGCGCGCCCTCGCCGAGCACGAGCGCCGCGAGGCCCTCGTTCGCGCCGAGGCGGCGTGGTTCCGGCGGATGGGCTGGCGGGTGATGCGCCCGATGCTGGCCGTCGGGTTCCTCGCCGCGGCGTTCTTCGCCCTCGGCCAGGAGAGCATCGAGCCGACAACCGGTTTCGGGATCTTCCTCCTGGGCGCCGGGGCGTTCTACGTGGTCCTGCAGGTCTACCTGCACCTGTGGGCCCGGGGCGACCGCCGCGCCCTCGAGCGGGCCCGGGCCGATCTCCGTGCCCGCCTCCGCGATCTCACCGGGGGCCCGCGCAACCCGTAGCAGCGGCCGGAAGACCGGCCACCCCGGTGGAGCGCCGGGGGGCGGCGCGGTAGGATGGCCCCCCACCCGTGCGTCCTCGACGCGCCCATCCCGCAAAACCCGAGGCCCCGCCGGCACTTGCGGCCCGGCGGGCCCGCGAGGAGGATCCATGGCCGCCAACCTGATCTCCGAACAGGTCCCGATGATCCGCGCCGCCTACGAGCGGATGGCGGAACGGGTCGCCGAGGCCCGCAAGCTGCTCGGCCGTCCCCTGACCCTCGCCGAGAAGATCCTCTTCTCCCACGCCGAGGGCCTCCACGAGGCCCCGGTGCGGGGGGAGACGTACGTCAAGTTCCGCCCGGACCGGGTGGCGATGCAGGACGCCACCGCCCAGATGGCGATCCTCCAGTTCATGCTCTCCGGCCGGGACAAGGTCGCGGTCCCCTCGACGGTCCACTGTGACCACCTGATCCGGGCCGAGGAGGGCGTCGACAGGGACCTCCCGCGGGCCCTCGACGAGAACCGGGAGGTGTACGAGTTCCTGCGCTCCGCCTCCGAGAAGTACGGCATCGGTTTCTGGAAGCCCGGCGCCGGGATCATCCACCAGATCGTCCTCGAGAACTACGCGTTCCCCGGCGGGATGATGATCGGGACCGACTCCCACACGCCCAACGCCGGGGGCATGGGGATGGTCGCGATCGGCGTCGGGGGCGCGGACGCGGCCGACGTGATGGCCGGCCTCCCGTGGTCCCTCCGGTGGCCCCGGCTGATCGGCGTCCACCTCAAGGGGAAGATCTCCGGCTGGACCGCGCCGAAGGACATCATCCTGCGGGTGGCGGAGATCCTGACCGTCAAGGGCGGGACGGGGCACATCGTCGAGTACTTCGGCGAGGGCGTGGCCTCCCTCTCCCTGACCGGCCGGGCCACCGTCACGAACATGGGGGCCGAGATCGGCGCCACCTGCTCGCTCTTCCCGTTCGACGGGAGGACGGCGCGCTACCTCGAGATGACCGGGCGGGAGGAGATCGCCCGGCTGGCCGAGGCCCACGCCGCGGACCTGGCCGCCGACCGGGAGGCCTGGGCCGACCCGGAGAAGTTCTACGACCAGGTGATCGAGATCGACCTCGACGAGCTCGAGCCGCACATCGTCGGGCCCCACACGCCCGACCTGGGCCGGCCGGTCAGCGCGCTGGGTCGCGAGGCGAAGGAGAACGGCTGGCCCCTCGAGGTGACCGCGGGGCTCGTCGGGTCCTGCACCAACTCGTCCTACGAGGACCTCGGCCGCGCCGCCCACGTCGCCCGGCAGGCCCTGGCCGCCGGGATCCGCCCGAAGGCGTCCCTCTGGATCAGCCCCGGGTCCGAGCAGGTCTACGCGACGGCGAAGCGCGACGGCCTCCTCGAGCCACTCGAGCAGCTCGGCGCGAAGATCCTCGCCTTCGCCTGCGGGCCCTGCATCGGCCAGTGGAAGCGCCACGACATCGAGGAGGGACAGCCCAACTCGATCGTCACGTCGTTCAACCGCAACTTCCCGCGGCGCAACGACGGCAACCCCGGCACCCACGCCTTCATCGCGAGCCCGGAGATCGTCATCGCCCTCGCCCTCGCCGGCACGCTCGACGCCGACCCGGTCCACGGCGAGATCCAGGGGGTGAAGCTCGAGCCGCCGGTCGCCTCCGAGCTCCCGGAGAAGGGCTTCGAGGAGCGGCGCGAGGGGTACGTCCCCCCGCGGGAGGACGGCAGCTCCGTCCAGGTGATCGTCCGCGAGGACAGCGAGCGGCTCCAGTTGCTGTCGCCGTTCCCGGAGTGGGACGGGAAGGACTTCGAGCGGCTGCCGGTGCTGCTCAAGGCGAAGGGGAAGTGCACGACCGACCACATCTCCCCGGCCGGGCCGTGGCTCCGCTACCGCGGCCACCTCGACCGGATCTCCAACAACATGTTCCTCGGCGCCAACAACGCCTTCACCGGCGAGACCGGCACCGCGATCAACGTGCTGACCGGCGAGAAGGCCGAGATCCCCAGGGTCGCTCGCGCCTACAAGGAGGCCGGGATCGGCTGGGTGGTGATCGGCGACGAGAACTACGGCGAGGGGTCCTCGCGGGAACACGCGGCGATGGAACCCCGCTACCTCGGCGCGAAGGCGGTGATCGCCCGCTCGTTCGCCCGCATCCACGAGACGAACCTGAAGAAGCAGGGGGTGCTCGCCCTCACCTTCGCCGACCCGGCCGACTACGACAGGATCGGCCCGGAGGACCGGGTGTCGATCGTCGGCCTCGCCGACCTGGCGCCGGGGAAGCCGGTGACGGTCGTCGTTCACCACCCGGACGGCAGCGAGGACCGGTTCCTGGCGAACCACTCCTACACCGAGGAGGAACTGGAGTGGTTCCGCGCCGGGTCCGCCCTCAACTACCTCCGGAAGCGGAACCGGGGCTGAGTCCCGTCCAGGGGGCACCCGCCGCGGGGGCGCGCACGCCGCGCCCCCGCTTTTCGTGGGCCGGCGCGGCCCCGGCGTGCCGGCCGCGGCGCGCGGCGGTTGCCCGGAGGGAGCGCGTTGCCTATCGTGAGGCGGCCCCGCGAGGAGGAGACTCGATGGCGGATTCCGCGGCAGAGGCCCCGAAGAACCCCCTGAGGGAGATCGTCCAGCCCTTCGTCGACCTGGTCCACGCCCCGCGGGCCCTCTGGGGCGTGAACCTCGGCTACCTGCTCGAGGGGTTCGTCTACTTCGGCATGCTCGGCTACCTGGCGATGTACTTCTCGGACTTCGTCTTCCGGGGGGTGCCGAACGCCGACGAGTGGGCCCACCCGATGGTCGGGTTCCTGACCGCCGGGATCACGATCGCGATGTTCTTCCTCGGCTTCGTGCCGGACCGGTTCGGGGTGCGCCGCGGCCTGCTCCTCGCGTTCACGTGCCTGTTCATCGGCCGCGTGATCATCGCCGGGGCGCCCGACCTGGGCCTGCAACCCGGCCTGTGGGGCCCCCTGCACCTGGCCACGATGCTGGGCCTGTTCCTGGTGGTCGTCGGGTACGGGATGTACCAGCCCTCCGCCTACGCGGCGGTCCGGCAGTTCACGACCCCGAGGACCGCGGCGATGGGCTTCGCCATGCTCTACGCCCTGATGAACCTGGGCGGCTGGCTGCCCTCGTTCATGTTCCTCGTCCGGGACGAGGAGTACCTCGGGCTCGGCATCCACGGGGCCTACTGGTTCTACGCCGGGCTGACCCTGGTCGCCCTCGTCGCGACGGCGGTGATCCTCACCCCCCGCGTCGTCCGGGAGGCGATCGAGCGGGCGAAGCGGGAGACCGCCGAGATCGAGGCGCAGGAGAAGAAGGACCGGGAGGAGGCCGGCAGGCCGGAGCCGACCTCCCTCTCCGACCGCAACGTCGGCCGCGAGGCGGTGCCGGTGCACCTCTGGATCTCCCTCGGCATCCTGGTCGCCGTCGCGTTCTGGTTCCTGCCCCTTCCCTGGGCGGCCGGCTTCGCGGTGGTCCTGGTCGGCTCGCTCTTCGTGCCGAGGGTGCGGCACTGGCTGGCGAACCACCCCTTCTCCGACGCGAAGTTCTTCGTCTTCATCTTCTCGCTGATCCCGGTGCAGACGCTGTTCACCTACAACTGGCTGATCCTCCCCCAGTACATCCACCGGGCCTACGAGGGCTGGATCGGGCAGAAGTTCGAGGTCGCGGCGAACTTCAACCCGCTGCTGATCTTCATCCTGGTGCCGATCGTCACCGCGATGACCCAGAAGGCGAAGGTCTACAACATGATGATCCTCGGCACCGCCGTGATGGCGGCGCCGGCCTTCTTCCTCGCCCTCGGCACGAACGCCTGGACCCTCTTCGCCTACCTGGTCGTGATGACCGTCGGCGAGGCGATGTGGCAGCCGCGGTTCCTCCAGTACGCCGCCGAGATCGCGCCGGAGGGGAAGACCGGGATCTACATGGGGGTCGCCCAGTTCCCGTGGTTCCTGACGAAGATGCTGGTGCCGTTCTACTCCGGCTGGTTCATGCAGCACTTCTGCCCCGCCGAGGGCCCCCGGCACCCGGAGCAGATGTGGCTCTGGTTCGGGCTGATCGCCATCACCTCCCCGGTGATCCTCGTGCTGCTCAAGGGATGGCTGGGGAAGGACTTCAAGACCCGCGCCTGAGCGGGGGCGGCGCCCGATGGACACCCTGGTCGCGGTCTACCGGCTGCACGTTCCCGCCGGGGACGCTCCGGCCCGGGCCGAGGCGATCGCCCTCGAGCAGACGGTGGAGCTCCCGCGGGAGGCGGTGACCGACCCGGTCGTCGAGGCCGGGTACCTCGGCCGGGTGGTCGGTCTCGAGCCCGGGCCGGACGGCGCGACGCTCGCGCGGATCGCCTACCCGCTCCCCTCCTTCGGGGACGACCCGCTCCTGCTCCTCGGGGTCCTGTTCGGCAACACGTCCCTCCAGCCCGACGTGGAGCTGGTCGACCTCGAGATCCCGGGGGCGGCGGCCCGGGCCTTCGGCGGGCCCCGCCGCGGCATCGCCGGCCTGCGGGAACTGGCCGGCGTCCCGGACCGGGCGCTGACCGCCGCCGCCCTGAAGCCGATGGGGCTTGCCCCGGAGACCCTCGCGGGGTTCGCCGCCGCGTTCGCCCGGGCCGGCATCGACGTGATCAAGGACGACCAGGGCCTCGTGGACCAGGAAGCCTGCCGGTTCGAGGACCGGGTGCGGGCGGTGACCCGCGCCCTCGAGAGGGTCGCGGACGAGACCGGCCGGAAGGCCCTCTACGCCCCGTACCTCTCGGGGAGCCCGCGCGAGCTTCCCGCCCGCCTCGAGCTGCTCGCCGGGCTCGACGTCCGCGCCGTGATGGTCTCCCCGATGCTGGCCGGAGCGGGCCTGCTGCACGACCTCGCCCGGGAGGGGCGCCTCGCGATCCTCGCGCACCCCTCCTGGGCCGGGGCGGCCCGCGTCGCCCCGGCGCTCCTGCTCGGGAGGATCTTCCGGCTGCTCGGGGCGGACGCCTCGATCTTTCCCCACGCGGGAGGCCGGTTCGCCTGGACCGCGGCGACCTGCCGCGCCCTGGCCGATCGGCTCCGCGAGCCGTGGCACGGGCTCGCGCCGGCGCTGCCGGTGCCCGCCGGCGGGATGACCCTCGAGCGGATCCCGGAGCTGGTCCGGTTCTACGGGAGGGACGTGATGCTGCTCGTCGGAGGGAGTCTCTACCTCGCCGGCGATCGCCTCGAGGAACGGGCCCGCGAGTTCGCCCGGGCGGTCGCCGCCGCCTCGGCGGAGGTGTCCCGGTGAGCGGCCGGGAAGGCGCGCGGGAAACGCCGGTGCACCGCCGCGAGACCGCCCCCTGCGAGTGGGAGGGAGTGCCGGCCCGGCCGTACAAGGGGGCCGGGGAGGCCGACTTCCGGGACGTGGTCCGCCGGGTCCTGTTCGACGGGCCCTGGGGTCTCCGCTCGCAGGTCCGCTGCTTCACGGTCGGCCCCGGCGGGTACACGACCCTCGAGCGTCACCGGCACGTGCACGCGGTGATCGTCCTCGAGGGACGGGGCCGGGTCCTCGTCGGCCGCGAGGTGTTCGACGTCGCCCCGCGGGACCTGGTCGCGATCCCCCCGGACACGTGGCACCAGCTCCGCGCCGCCCCCGGAGAGCCGCTCTCCTTCCTCTGCATCGTCGACGCCGAGCGGGACCGTCCCGTCCTGCCGACGCCCGACGAGCTGGCGGAGCTCCGCCGCGACCCCGCGATCCGCGCCTTCCTCGACGGCGCCTGACCGCCGGCCCGGCGGAGTCGCTCTCCCGCGCGACGCGGGCCGGAGCCCGGGAAGACGTGGGGCCCGGCGGCGCCCGGCCCGCGGACCGGACCCCCACCGGGCCCCGGGGAGGAACCCGGTTCCCGGGCCGGGACGAAGCCGGCCCGGGAACGTGGAATCTCAGAGCTTCTTCTTGAACTCCTCGATCGAGCGGCGCAGGCGGTCGAACAGCCCCGTCTCCGTGCCGCCGCCCCGGGTCTTCTTCTCGATCTGCCCGATCGTGTCGTAGAACTTCGCGTAGTCCTCGTGGGCACCGTAGCCGAGGGCCTCGGCCAGCTCGAGCTGGTGGCGGGCCTTCTCCAGGTAGTCCGCCAGCTCACGCTCCTCGTCCTTCGTTCGCTGTTCCTTCTTCGCCAGCTCGGAGGCCCGCTCGAGCCACGCCTCGGCCCGGACGACCGGCAGCGGGATCACCGTGTCGACGACGACCAGGGTCGACAGCGCCGCCTGCAGCGCCTCCTTCGCCTGGTCGATCTTCCCGTCGTCGATCAGCGGCACGACCTGCTTGATCGCGGCCGGCCAGGTGGCGAGCGGGATGTTGATGACGCGGACGATGATCTCGCTCCCGAGGTCGCGCAGCGTCCGGCGCGCCTCCTGGACCCGTCCCTCGTCCAGCGCCTCGCGCGCCCGGTCGACGGCCTTGCGGATCTCGGACACGTCGGCCCGGAGGTCGTGGGTGATCACCCGCACGTCCACGGGCGCGAGGGACAGCTCCGGGTAACGGGTCACGATCAGCTCCAGCTTGCCCACCGCGACCGCCAGGTCATCGAGGGCCTCGTCGTTCTTCCCCCGGTCGAGGTGGCGAAGCGCCAGGTTGACCCGGGCGAGGGCGGTGACCGCCTCCTCGATGATCTTCTTCCGCTCCGCGGCGGCCCGGGCGCCGGCCTCCTTCTCGGCCGCCTTCCCGTGGCTACCAGCCGTGGCCGCGGAGGTCTCGGCCTTCGCGGTCTTGTCGCCCGGCGCGGCCTTGCCGGCGGCCGGGGCGGCGAGAACCCCGCCGACGGCGAGGGTGGCGACGACGACCAGCACGGTGAGCACACGGATCCCGTCGAGCATCCTCATTGATCCTCTCCTTCTCTTTCCTGTCGGTCTTCCGGCGGCGGGCGGGACGTCTCTCGTCCGCCGCTGCGCGCGGGCGGGGACCCTGGCCCGCGCCTCCTCTCGTCGACGGTACCTTGATGGAATCGGCGCTCGCCGCCGTCAAGAAGGCCCCGGCCCCGGTGCCGGAGGATCCTCGTTCCCCGGCCGCATGCCACCGTGTCCCGGGGAGGACGAGGCGTTACGGCCCCGGGGCGGTCATGGCCAACGTTCCGGCGTCCTGCAACACCGGGCCCGACGTTCCGCCGGATTGCAACAGGTCGTGTTGCAGATCCGGGGGAACGTGGGTCCCGAAGGGCCCCGCGGTCGCATTCTCAGGGAACGATGCCCGGATCTGTTGCATTTCCGGGGCAACGTTCCCCCGCTTGTCGCATTCCCGCCGAACGTTCGACTCCCCTCGAGCTCCCGACGCTCACCCGGCACGACCCCCGTTCTTCCCTTCCACCGGCGGTCCCTCGTCTCCACCCCCCTCGCCGGGCCGCCACTCCTCGCCGCTGTCCCGATCCACGCGCTCCACGAACAACCCGTACCATCGCCCCTTCAGGGCCGCCGGGAGGCAGGGGTTTCCCGCGCTTCCCCTGGACCCCGCTCCACCCAGCCGGATCCGCAACGTCCGGCCGGCTTCGGCCGTTTTCCACGACATCGTGTAGTAGGCGCCTGTCACGACCAGTTTCCCGTCATCTCCCCGGTCATACCCCAGTGACGGTGCATCAAACCTCGGAGGACCATACAGCCAGACCAGGACACCGATAAGCGTCGAGTACTGCTCCTCCGGAAACCAGTACGCACGCATGAGCGGCAAACCCGGCCGGTAGTGTTCCGTTACCCACTCCACCGGCATTCCCAGCACTCGAACGCCGGTGACTCGACAAGACTGGCACCGCACCCCGATCGGAAACCTCTTCTCCGCCTCGCACTCCCGCCCACGCAGCTCCGGCCAGGCCCCGTAATCCATTCGCGGCACGACACGCGCCTGCCCGAAGCCGAGCGACTGCCATGCCAGCACGACGACGAGAAGGACCGCTCTCCGCCACATCACGAGATCGGCCGTCAATACGACATCCACCTCGCATCGCAAATCCCGAATCCCTGGATTCTCCATCGTCCATCTCCCTCGTAGTCCATGACAAGCATGTCGTCCGGATCAGGCGGTCCTCCGCTCCGGCCCCCCTCGTTCCGCTCCCTCTCCCGACCTGCGTCCCCCGCAGCCTGCGACGGACGATGACCGGGGCCCTTCCAGCCCCCCCAACCCCCGCTCTCACCGCCCCCTGGAAGCCACCAACCGTCCTCGCCTTCCGACGGGCGCCACCCCCTCGACCGCACACAGGACGCCCGCCACCGGGACCCGCATCACCGCTCCGAGCCGGAAGGCTCCCCGCCCCCTTCCTTCCCGGAACCCCCTTCTCCCTCTTCGCCCGACACCAGCTCCACCAACACCTGGTACGACGGCTCCTTGAGACCCTTCGGGTGGCATGGAAACAGCGAGTCCGGCGACTGCAGGCTGCTCAGAACGCTGATCCGGTACGTCTTCCCACGATCACGCACCTCCCAGGACATCACGTACTCCGCCCCGTCCAGCAACGCACCCACCAGCACGTCCGGATCACCATGAAATCTCACCCCGTGCATCTCCACCCGCGGCTGGCCGAACTCCCACATCAGGATCCCCAGCAGGTCCGTGAAGCTCTTCCCCGTCACCCAGTACCCCCGTGCCGGCGGCTTCCCCTCCCTCTCGTAGAACGTCATCCACCGTACCCACATCCACAGCACGGGCACCCGCGGCAGCTCGCACGCACCGCACCGCACCCCGGACGCCACCTCCCGCCCCTCCTCGCATCGCGCCCCCTCGAGCTCGGGCCACGGATCGATGTCCAGCACCGGGTCTCCCAGCCCGATCAGCTCCGGCGGAGCCCCCGCCACCGGCGCCAGCCCGCCGACCACCACGATCCCGGCCGCCACCAGCACCCCCCGGCACCACCAGTTCCATGCCCGACGATCGCTCATCATCACCTCCATCCCCCCGTACCGACCGGCCGACCCGTCTCCTCTCCGGGGAGTACCCCGAACCTCGTGTCCGGAAAGGTGTCCCGGAAACGACCACCTTTCCCGGAGTGCTCCCGAAGGGGCCGTCACCCGGAGGATACCGCGACCACCGGAGCGCGGGAGCCCTGCCGGACCGACGTCGAGCGGTGCCCTCTCCGCGGGATCCGCGGCTCCATCACCTGCTCATCGACCCCCCGGGCCCTCTCCCGCTCCGGCCCCCCCTCGCTCCGCTCCCTCTCCCGACCTGCCACCCGCCCCCAGCGGCGACGGCTTCTCGAACCAGCTCTCCGCGATCCATTCGAAGCCGTAGTTGTAGTTTCCATCCGGCCCCAGGGACCGAATCGTCCCCCTCTCCACGTCCACGCAGTACAGCAGCACCGTCTCCACGAAGCCACGCAGCCAGAACAGCGGGTTCAGCACACCAGGCCACGGCTTCTCCGCACCCACCAGGAACACCCCGTCCGACACCTCCACCGTCCCGCCACGCACGTACAGCCGCCTCGTCAACAGGCGCGGCGCCTCCTCCGGACGCCTCGGGTCCGCCACCAGCAGATCCCCGATCCAGTCCTTCCGCGCCCGGTACAGCAGGATCCTCTCCGGATCATGACCCGGCTCCCCCAGGATATCTCCCCTCCACGGCAACTCCTCCGGACGACCTCCCCGCCACGACACCCGCCACGTCCAGCAGCGATTCTTCGAGTTGCACGTGGAGTAGTAGATGTACTCCCCGCACCAGACCACCGAACCCGGCCAGACGTTCCGGTTCACCAGCCGGTAACCCCCGGCCGGATCGTCCAGCCGTGCCACCCGCAGCAAGTGACTCTTCGCCTGCGGATCGTACCCACGACCCACAAACCACTCCCCGTCCGGGGACACCGTGATGATCTCCATGTCCAGCCACGGAACCTCTCTCCGCGCCAGCAGGTGCCCCTTCAGATCGTATTCCCGCAGCTCGATCTTCCAGCCCGGGCCCTCCACCGGCACCACCAGCACGTTCCGCCTCCGATCGTGCCACGCCCGGCCGAAACCTCCCACGCGCCCCTGCCCGCTCGCCAGGACCCCCCGCTTCCAACCCCCTGGACGCAACCACTCCAGGTCGGAACCGTCCACGAACAATCGACCCTCCGGCACGCCGCACCTCCCGGGCCACCAGCCACCGCACACCACCAGCATCCCCACAACAACCCCCATCCCCACCCATGCGATCCACTTCCTCCTCGTCATCACTGCCTCCACCATCCTTCCGGCGCCGGCACCAGGGCCGGCGGCCCCGGGGCGGTCACGGCCAACGTTCCGGCGTCCTGCAACACCGGGCCCGACGTTCCGCCGGGTTGCAACAGGTCGTGTTGCAGATCCGGGGGAACGTGGGTCCCGAACGGCCCCGCGGTCGCAGTTTCCGGGAACGATGCCCGGACCTGTTGCATTTCCGGGGCAACGTTCCCCCGCTTGTCGCATTCCCGCCGAACGTTCGACTCCCCCCGGGGCTCCCGACGCTCACCCGGCCCGGCCCCGGTTCTTCTGCTCGAGCGGTAGTTCACCAGCGCGCCGCCGCGTGTGCGCCGGCACCAGGCGCCTCGACGTACTCCTCAACGCGCGGGATCGCCCACTTCCTTCCCCGTACCTTCCCGTGCCCCGTCGCCCACCGACGATCCGCCGCCCCCGCAACCCGACGGCAGCCGCCTGCACCACCGCTCGATCCTCTCCTCCGTCCAGGGCTCCTTCCTCATCTCATCGCAACCCGGCAGACCGATCGCCGCAGCATCCCCCTGCATGGTCGGACTCGCCAGGCCCGCACGACACAGGTCCACGTATGCACGTACAGAACGAACGCACTCCCACACCCTGCGGCTCCGGCCTCCCATCCAGACCCACCAGGTCTCCACCACGAACTCCCACTGGAACCGGGGCTCGTTCATCAGCGACGCCAGCTCCTCCCGCGCCCCGGCCGGCAGGTCGGCCAGGCGCGTCCGGATCCCGTCGAGCAACAGCCATGACACGCCCACGCCCACCCAGTGCTCCCCCACGTCGATCTTTTCGACTTCCTCCAGCCTCAGCAGCACGCGAACACCGGTCTCGAACGCCCGCGTTCTCCCATACTTCGGGATGCCGACCGACACGAACGACCGTGCCCAAAACCAGCGTTTCCAGTCGAACGACTCCGCCTTCCAGTCGCCCCGTAACCACGCCTCCAGGCACGCCTGCCGAAGCCCCATCGCACCCCCCCACATCCACTGGGAGCACACCTCCGGATGCCGCCTGACGAAGAGCGTCCCATGAAACCACTGGTCGTAGAACGTCCCCGCCCGCTCGACCTCCTCCCGCGAAAGCAACGCAGACTCCCCCAGCCTCGAGCACTCCCGTACGCGCGCCTCCGCCTCCTCCCAGCCACCCGCCGGCAACGACGCCTGCGGCGCCCGACACCCAGTCACGCTCGCACCATCCGTAATCCCAGGCAATACAACCAGGACGCACGCCACTGCCCAAAACGCCCGCCTGCCACTCATCGCCCACCCCCTCCCCGCGTCCCCGCACCGCGCGAACCCTCATCCCCGCAACCCGACGCCAGCCGCCTGCACCAACGCTCGATCCTCTCCTCCGTCCAGGACTCCCTCCTCATCTCGCTACAACCCGGCAGCCCGACTCTCTCCACTTCCTTCTCCATGCTCGCAGCCGCCAGGCCCGCACGGCACATGTCCCGGTATGCCACCACCGACCGCCGACACAGGTCCACGCGACGCCTCTCCACCAACTCCCGGTTCCACCACGACGACACGACCGACTTCCACGCACCACCCGGCCCGTCCAGCACCACCGCGATCCTCTCGCGACACTCCCGCGGCACGTCCTGCAGCCTCGTCTCGACACACTCTTCCGTCACCCACATCCTCCCGAGGGCCTCCCATCCCTTCCCCACGTCGACACCGCGACCCTCCAGCTCCAGCAGCACCCGCACCGCCGTCATGAACCCTCTCCTGCGCTCCGAGCACGTCGGTGACAGGCAGAACCCGCGGAACTCCACCCATCGCTCCCAGTCGAACGACTCCGCCTCCCATTCACCCCGCAACCACGCCTCCAGGCACGCCTGCCGAATCCCACACGTCCCCAGCCACATCCACCTCTCGCACGCCTCCGGGTGCCAGTGAACGTAGATCGAGGCACGAAGCCACTGGTCGTAGAAGCGTTTGCCCTCCAACACCTCCTGCTCCGTCAGGATTGCCGCGTCCCCAAGCCCCCGGCAGTCCTCGACGAGCTGCTCCGCCTCCGCCCATCCTCCCGGAGGAAGGTACCCGTGAACCAGCCGGCAGGCCGCGGGGCTCGTCGCCCGGGCGGCCCCCGGGACCAGCAGGACCACGACCGATGCCACCCACGCCAGGAGATTACGGCTCATAGCGAAAGACCTCCCAGTAGCCAAAGCCCTCTGATTCAAAGTCCTCTATTCGGTCTCGCAGGTGACCTTCCGGGCCCTCGGGATCGAACGGACCATGGATCCCATCCTGGCGAATGGAGATGATCCGGTCCGCACCGCCCCCCTGCCGGCGATCCGCCGGGCTCCTTTCCCGGAACGATCCCGGCAAGGGCCCGCCCTTTCCAGGGGCGCTCCCGAAGGGCCGTCACCCGGAGGATACCGCGACCACCGGCCCGCGGGAGCCCTGCCGGACCGACGTCGAGCGGTGCCCTCTCCGCGGGATCCGCGGCTCCATCACCTGCTC
>CAYQTA010000028.1:0-7971 GCA_964420365.1 uncultured Acidobacteriota bacterium
CGGGTACCGCCTTTCTCTCCCGGGACCTATATCCACCAGGTAGGCACCGACCGCCCGGAGCCCGTGCCCCGGATCCCGGTCCTTGCCACGAGGACGCGTCCGGGAACGGACGGACCGCTCCCCGGCCGGGGAGCGCAGCTCGGGTGGTCGCCTCGCGGGCGCCCACCGGGAGGAACGTGATGGGCATCTTCACCAGGTCCGCGGGGTTCGCCGACACCGTCGAGAGGCTGGCAGCGAAGGCCGGCCTGAAGACGGTCCGCAAGAACGACCAGCACGTCGCCTGCCTGTTCGGCTTTCCGGACGGACGAACGCAGATGGTCCACTTCCATCCTGCCGGCGAGATCAATGGTCACCCCCTCGTCCGGATCGCCACCCCCGTTGCCGAGATTCCCCCCGGCCAGCTTCCGGCAGAGGTGGCCGACGGCTTCCTCGTGCAGCATTTCCAGTTCAAGTTCGGAGCGTTCGGCGTCGTCGACATGGGCACCAGCCGGCTGCTGATGCTGTTCCACAACATGGTCCTCGACCGCCTGGAACCCGACGAGTTCTCGCTGGTGATCGGCACGCTCGCCGCGGCCGGGGACACCTGGGAACAGCAGCTCGGCGGGGCCGACCGGTTCTGAAGTTCCGCCTTCTTCCGGGCCCTTCCGCCGCCCGCCGGCGGGGAAGTCGCCCCGCCGGAGGAACGAGCGATGCCGGACCTGGCCGCGCGCGCGATCGATCTCGCCAAGCGGGCAACCGTGGCGGAGGGCGCCGAGAGGCTGGCCGCCCACCACGTCCTGGCGGCGACCCTGGCCGACCCGGAGCTCGAGGAGGTCCTCTCGAGAACCTGCCTCGGGGGCCGGTCGCCGGTCGTCCCGGAACGGCTGGCAGGGCTCGCGGGACGGATCCCGGCGATTCCCGCGGTCACCGGGAAGGTCCCGCTCGAACCGTCCTTCCGCGCCCTCTACCATGAGCTCTGGCGGGTTCACCGCGGCACGCCGCCCCTCGGCGACCTGCTGAGGGGAATCCTCTCCCTCCCGGACGAGGCGCTTGCCGGCTTCGTCGCGGCCAACCGCCGGGAGGGCTCCGGGGAGGATGTGCCGCGGCCGCAGTCCCGCCTCGGGACGCTCAGCGAAGAGGTGACCGGCCTCGAGAATCTCCTCGGGCGCAAGGTCATCGGCCAGAGGCGGGCCGTCCGCCAGATCGCGGACGCGGTCTTCCAGGCACGGCTCTACCGCCGCTCCGGGGCCCGGGATCCCCGCGCCGTGCTGCTGTTCCTCGGCCCCCCGGGCGTCGGCAAGACGTACACCGCCGAACTGATCGCGCGGGCCCTGGTCGCGGACGAGCGCGCCTTCCTGCGCCTTGACATGTCTTCCTACGCCGACCGGGACGCGTGGCGCATCCTCGTCGGTTTCGAGCCCTCCTACCAGGGGGCCCGACCCGGGATCCTGACGTCCCACGTCAGGCAGTACCCGGACTGCCTCGTCCTGGTGGACGAGATCGAGAAGGCAAGTCCGGCCGTCCACAACCTCTTCCTGCAGGTGCTCGACCGCGGGGTCCTGGAAGACAAGCACACGCGCGAGAACGTGCCCTTCGACCGCTCGATCCTCGTGTTCACCACGAACCTCGGCCGAGATCTCTACGCCGGCGGGACGGCTCTCGATTCCCCCTCGGGCGCGATCCCGCGGCCGGCGGTTCTCGAGGCGCTGACGGAGGCCCGGGACCCGCTGACCAACCTTCCCGTCCTCCGCCCCGAGCTGGTCTCCAGGCTGGCCAAGGGGTACCCGATCCTGTTTCACCACCTCTCGCCGCTCGACCTCGAGGAAATCGCCCGGCTCGCCCTCGAGGATCTCGGCGTCGAGCTCGGCACGGAACTCGGCCTCCGCTTCCCGCCCCTCGACCCCCGCATCGTTACGCTCCTGCTGTTGCGCCTCGGTCCCGATCTCGACGCCCGGAGCGTCTCCGCCGGGGTACCGCTCCTCGTCAAGGACGCGCTGCGGGAGGCGCTCGCGGAACACCGGGAAGAACTCCTCGGAGCGTCCGGTTCGCTCGAGCGGGTGACCACCCTCCGGATCGGCCTTCCCGGGGGCGATGCCTCTCCCCTGGACGGGCTCCCGGGCAACCGGGACGCCCCCGTCCTGGTGATCAGCAGCACGATCGAGGCAGATCGCTTCGCGGGACAGGATTCTCCCGCGAACATTCGTGTCGTCGCCGATGGACCGGCAGCGGCGAGCCTCCTCCGCGCGGACCGCTTCCTGCTCGCGCTCGTCGATGTCGCACCGCTCCGCGACCGGCAGGAGGAGTCCGCGGCGGAAATCACGCGGACCCTGCGCACGGTTCGGGCGGCCGCGCGAGAACTTCCCGTCTACCTGTTCGACTCCACGTCCCCCGAGCCCGCCGCGCTCCACCCCACGATCGAACGGCTGGTCGTCTCCGGCGGGGCCCGTCGATTCGTACCCGGCCCGTTCGAACTCGACGACGGCGAAGGCGACCCGGCGATCCGCTCCCTCCGGGAAGAGGCGATCCGGGAACGGATCGTCCGGGAGGCGTTCCGCACGCGGCAGAACGTCGAGTTCCACTGGACGGCCCGGCTCCGGTGGGACGACGAGGACAAGGAAGGAACGATCCTCCTGGAGCCCGGCGACATCCGGACTCGCACGGTGGTCGCCAGCCGCGACAGGACGGCCCGCCTGACATTCACCGGCATCCCGCGAGAACGGTTCGCGGACGTGGCGGGCGCACGCGAGGCGAAGCGGCGCATGGGAGAGATCATCGGGTGGATGCGGAACCCGGAGCTGCTCGAGCGGTTGGGCGTCGACCTGCCCCGCGGGATCCTTCTCGAAGGGCCCCCGGGGAACGGCAAGACGCTCCTCGCCCGTGCCCTCGCCGGGGAGGCGGGGCTTCCCTTCTTCGCCGTCTCGGCCACCGACTTCTCGTCGAAATGGGTCGGCGAGTCCGAGGCGAACATCCGGGAGCTCTTCGAACGGGCCGCCACCTACGCTCCGTCCATCCTCTTCATCGACGAGATCGATGCGATCGGGACGGCGCGTTCCAACGAGCGGTCCGGAGTCCACGACTCGATGCTGAACCAGCTCCTGGTCTCGATGGACGGCTTCGTCGGCCGGGACCGTCCGGTCTTCTTCCTTGCCGCAACGAACCGTGCCGACATGCTCGACCCCGCCCTCAAGCGGCCGGGCCGGTTCGATCTCGTGCTGACGGTCGACGACCTCGACCTCGAGGCGCGCAGGGACCTGCTTCGCCTCCGCACCGGGTCGCTTCCGCTCGCCGACGACGTCGACCTCGACGCCCTCGCGCGCGCGGCTGCCGGCCTGTCCGGGGCCCGGCTCTCGCGCGTGGTCCAGGAGGCGGCGATCCTGGCCCTGCGCGCCGGCGGGGAGCGAGCCGAAGACCTCCTCGTGACGATGGACCTCCTTCGCGAGGCGCTGACCAACGTGCGGTACGGCATGCGACGCGAGGGCCCCCCGCCGGCGGGCGACGACCAGGCCCGGACCGCCGCTCACGAGGCGGGGCATGCCCTCCTCGCGGAGCTGGAGCGACCCGGGAGCGTTCACCAGGCCACGATCCTGCCGCGGGGCCGGGCCCTCGGCTTCGTGGAGTCCCTGCCCGATAGCGAGAACGGGACGCTCACCGCCAGCGAGATCCGGGGCCGGATCCGGGTCGCTCTCGCCGGCCGGCTCGCGGAAGAGCTGCTCTGCGGGCCCGACGGGGCTTCCGCCGGGTGCACCCGGGACCTGGAGCAGGCGACCCGGCTGGCAACCCTCGCGGTGGCCCGCTGCGGAATGTCCGCCGCCGTCGGCCCGGTCTCGGTCCCCGAGCTGGAAAGGCTGCTGCCCGGGGGAGGCGCGGCCGCGGGGGCACGCCGGGAGGTCGAGCGGATGCTTCGCGCCGAGGAGGACGTGGTCCGTGACCTGCTCGCCCGGCACCGCGAGGCCCTCGAGGCGATCCGTCACCTGCTGCTCACCGACGAGACCGTTCCGGGCAAGGCAATCGCCGCAGCGATCCACGGAACCCGCCCCGCCTCCGCCGGACGATCCTGAGGGGACACCCTCCCGGAGAAGAACATGGCTGCCACTCTCGACCAGGTTTCCGGGTTTCTCGCGGGACGCGGCCTCCGCTACCAGCGGGAGGACGCCCGGCAGATGCTGTTCGTGCCGTTCCGCCTGGAGGAGATCGATCGGCTGGTGATCGTCGTCAAGCTGGAAGAGAACGGCGAGTTCATCAAGGTCCTGGCTCCCTCCCTGCTCACCTGTCCGGCGGGTCCCCACAAGCTGCCGCTGATGGAGACCCTCCTGCTGATCTCCTGGGAAACGAAGATGCTCCAGTGGGAGTACGATCCCACCGACGGCGAGGTGCGCGCGATCATCGAGTTCCCCCTCGAGGACGCCCCCCTCACCGAGGCGCAGTTCTTCCGGGCCTTCGATGGACTCGCGCAGATGTGCAGGATGTTCCTCCCTCGACTGCGGCAGGTCGCGGAAACGGGCCGGGACCCGGCGCGGCAGGGAGGCGTCGCCTCGTCGAGCGGTATCGCCCGTGCGTTTCTCGAGTACGTCGGCGGAAACCCGCCGGGCGACGGGGAGGATGCCCCGCCGGACGAGCTCTGAGGCTCAGTCCTTCCCTCGGAGGCATGCAGCGACGCCGTCGGCGGGACAGGGCGGTGTGGCCTGGACGTCACCGAAGGCGTCCCGCGGTCCCTCGAGGACGACCCCGTCGCACTCGAACCGGTCCTTCCGGCGGCTGCCGTCCCCCGGGCCGCCGGCCATGTAGCCGATCGAGCGGAGCCGCGCCTCGGCCTCCTCGACGATCTCCCGGGGAAGCATCGCCCGCGGCACGCCGCGGGCGCGGATCTCCTCCACCCGGGCCGCGAGGAGACCCCGCAGCTCGTCCACCTTGCCCGGCATCCCGTCGGCGAGGTCCCGGGTCTCCCCGGGGTCCTCGACGAGGTCGAAGAGGGACGCGCGGCAGGTCCGGTGGTCGATCACCAGCTTGTACCGATCGGCGACGAGGGCGGTGAAGCACCCCCGGCGCTCGGTCTCCGCGAGGGCGGGACGACCCCGCGCCCCGGCGGGGTCGAGCGGGAGCGGGGGAGCCATCCCGAAGCCGGCCGGGTCGAGCCCGGCGAGGCGGAGCAGGGTCGCCCCGATCTGTACCGTCGAGACCCGGGACCGGATCCTCCCCGGGGTCACCCCGGGACCCCGCAGGAGGAGCGGCACGTGGACCAGGGTCTCGTCGACCCGGTTCGTGTGGCCGAGCCAGTGGTGCTCGAGGAACGCCTCCCCGTGGTCGGCGACGATCACGACGATCGTCCGGTCCGCGATGCCGAGGCGGTCGAGGGCGTCCAGCATCTCGCCGACGTACCGGTCGGTGTAGAGGACTTCCCCCTCGAACTGTCCCCGCAGCCACTCGGCCTCCTCCGGGGTCACCGGGTCGGGCACCCACTTGAGGCAGTTGATCCGGGTGCTCCGCGGCTTCTTCCCCCTCCGGAAGGCGGCATCCCAGGGCGGCGGGGGGTTGTAGTTGTGGTGGGGGTCCCACAGGTGCACCCAGGCGAAGAACGGCTCGTCCTTCCAGGTCTCCACCCGGTGGATCACCTTGCCGGCGAGCTCCGGGGACGAGACCCGGTCGTGCCCGTACTGCTGGTAGTCGTAGAGCTCGAACCCGCGCCCGAACCCGTACTCCGGCCGCAGGGTCACCGCCGGCGCGAACCCCGCCGTCCGGTACCCGGCCGCCCGGAACCGCTCGGCCAGGGTCGGCACCGCCGAGGCGAGGGAACGGTCGTGCCGGTCGACGCCGTGGGCCGCCGGCGGCAGGCCGGTCATCATTGCCATCACCGAGGGGGTCGTCCACGGGGCGGCGCTGGTCGCCCGCTCGTAGACCAGGGCCTCCCGGGCGAACGCGGCGATCCGCGGTGTCACCTCCTTCCCGTTCCGCGTCGCGCCGAGCTCGTCGTACCGGAACGAGTCGATCGAGATGAACAGGACGTTCGGGCGCCGCTCCCCGCACCCGGCGGTCGCCAGCGCCAGGAGGACCCCCAGGAGGACCGCGATCCGCCTCGTCACCGTTCCTCCTTCGGGCCGTCGTCCTCGACGACCCGCTCGAACCAGTTGAACCAGAACCCGGGCAGCCGCTCGTGCCGCAGCTCGTATTCCCGGCGGAACCGGGGATCGGCGAAGATCTCCCGCTCGCTGACCGACAGGCGCAGGGCCCGCACCTCGTCCCACGAGAGCGGGTGGCTCGAGAACCGGGCCCGCATCACGAGGATGATCCTCGGCTTCCGGTCGAGGACGTACGTTCCGTCCCCCTTCTCGTGGCCCGGGGGTCCCTCCCCCATCCGCGGCATCTTCCTGAGCGCGATGTGCCGGTCGCACAGGCCGTACATGTCGATCGTGGGCAGGCGGGACTCGTAGGGGAGGACCCCGGCGTTGCCGGTGGCGAGCCAGGCGTCCGGCGGGAAGTGCCCGCCGAGCCAGCGGCCCGCCGCCCGGTGCACCGGGAGCACCTCCGCCCGCCAGGCGACGAACGCGCGCGTCGGGCCACCGAGCGCCAGCGTCCCGCCGGCAGAGAGAAGCAGCAGGACCGCGAGGACGGCTTCCCGGAAGGCCCCCGCCCGCCGCGCGAGGGCGGCGAGACCCGCCCCGGCGTACGGGGCGAGCAACAGGGTCGGCGTCGCGAAGAACCGGTAGGTCGGCTTGTAGTCCCCGCCGACCTTGACGACGTAGGCGACGTAGACCAGGGCGATCCCCAGGGGCAGGAGACGCCACCGGCCCTCCGCCCCGCTCCCGTCCCGCCGGGCGGGCACGATCACACCCGCCACGGCGGCGAGGAGGAAGGGCCAGGCGTGGAGGGTGAAGTCCCCCGCGTACCCGAGACCGCGGATCACCGCCCGCCAGCCGCCCCCGACCTTCGCGTGGAACGTGTTCGGAACGATGTCGTGGTAGTAGGCCAGGCGGAACGCCAGGTGGGCCGCCACCGGGACGGCGAAGAGGGCCCATCGCCGGAAGAACCGCCCGTCCAGGAACGGCCCGCCCCTCGCGCGGCGGGCCCGGCCTTCCGCGAGGTCGGCGAGCCCGACGAGCCCCGCGACGAGCATCCCCTCCGGGCGCGTGAGCGCGGCGAGGGCGAGGATCGCACCGGACCAGGGAAACGCCCCGGGCAGGCGCCGCTCCCGCAGGCGGGCCGCCACGCCGGCCACCGCCAGGGCCGCGAAGAACGCGGTCTCGAGGCCCATCACCGACTCGCTGACGAACCAGGGAGCGGCCGCTGCCAGCACCGCGGCCGTCCCGGCGGCGGCCGGCTCGCCGGGCGCCAGCTCCCGGGCCAGCCACGCGGCGGCGAGGAGGGCCAGGACTCCCGAGGCGAATCCCATCCCCCGGAGAAAGCCGGGGCCGTCGAGGCCGAACACGTAGGGCAGCGCCGAGAGCACGGTCCAGAGGAAGTTCGTGTACCCCTCGACGTGTTCCCCGGGGTTGTAGACGAGGCCGTGACCCTCGGCCAGGTTCCGGGCGTAGCGGAGGGAGATGAACGCGTCGTCCTGGAGGCAGACCCCGAACGAAAGCCCGTGGACGACGTACAACGCGACGGCCGCCAGCAGGAGGACGGTCGCCAGGACCTTCTCGCGGGTCACTTCGCTCCCTTCTCCGCCTGGGGGGCGGCGGCTCGCCGGGCCCGCGGCCTGCGGCCCTCCCCGAACCGGGCCGCGAACCGGGCGAGGGGCGTGTCCTCGCCCCCCTTCCGGAAGACCGGGTCGCGGCGTACCCGCTCGACGAGCACCGGAGAGGCGTAGGTCTCCGCCTTCCGGAGGCACCTCAGGGCCTCATCCTCGTCTCCCGAGAGCACCGCCAGGCGGGCCCGCTCCTCCCAGGCGAGGGGGTTGTCCGGGTGGGCCTCGATCACCCGGTCGAGCAGCTCCCGGGCCCGCTTCGCCTCGCCCGCCTCGGCGTAGACCCGGGCGAGCCAGCAGAGCAGCTTCGAGTT
>CAYQTA010000029.1:0-4774 GCA_964420365.1 uncultured Acidobacteriota bacterium
ACGGATCAGCCCGGGGTGACGGCGGGCGAGCGGAGCCCGGTTGACCGGAAGCACCGGGAAGTCCCGGAGCGCTGCGTCCGCGCGTCCCACGGGGGACGCCGCATCTCGCCGTGTCCGCACGGGCCGTCCTCCTCGCCGGTCCCGCCCCGCCGGCGCCACGCCGGGCGGGCCCGGACCAGATCGGAAGCACGCTCCGTGCCAGCCGCGCCCTCCACTCCGCGCTCCCGGCGCCCCTCGTCGTCCCGCCCCTCCGTGAACCCCGACGTGACGTGTTGCGAAGCCTCCAGGTGCCCTCGCCGACCGCCTCCAACCGCCTCGGGGACGGCCGTCCTGGCCGGCATCGCAACCCATCCCGAACTATTACGCACGATCCAGGACGACCAACTTTCGCCCCGCGCTTGCCTCCTGGAAGCTTCGCTAGACCATGAGCCCACCGCGCTCCCTTCTCCCACCTCGAACCCGCCCGCCCCCTCCCGGCCCCCCCGTTCCGGTCCGCGTGCGGCATCCCCACGCCGCTGCGGTGACGGAATCGCTCCAGGGCGGGCCGGGGCCTGGCGCTGCAAGTCGGCCGGACCAGGTGCCCCCCCGGCGGAAGGAAACGGGGGCACGGACCCGGGGGCAACCGACCAGGCGCCGAAGCAAAAGTGCGCCGGAAGCCGTCGCGAGCGCGCTGGAAATGCAAGGACCGGAGACGAAGGTAGGGCGCACATTGAGGGCGAGGGCCTGAACTTGCAAGGGCCCTGCAGCCAGGGGCCTCCAGTGCAAGAAATCCGGCCCCCGGGGACCCGAAAGTTGCAATTTCCGGCCCTGGACCGCGTTTTCCTTGCACCAGGCGGCCCATGAGTCGGGCGACTTGCACCAGGGGCATCTCGATGCTTCCCGGTGCGACGAGGTCGCGGCAGGCGCCCGGGTTCCGTGGAGTTCCGCCCGCGCAGGTCGGCGCACCGGCGGTCTGCGTGACGTCGCGGCAGGCGCCCGGGTTCCGTCGGGTTCCGCCCGGGGGACCGGTGGCAGGCGTTTGACAGCGGGGCGGGGCGCTCCTACCCTTGGGCGTTTCCGTCGGGTCCCCCGCGGACGGCGGGGCGGGTGCATCGTGTGCCCGGTCGCCGAGGGCGGGGCCGAGAGCCAGCCCGGAAACGCCGGCAGGGCCACCCAGGCCGCGACCGGCGGGTCCGGTTCGACCTCGCGGCCGCGAGGCCCATGGGTCGAGGTGAGAGGCTTGCACGATGAAGCGCACGTTCCAGCCGAACAACAGGAAGCGGAAGAAGACGCACGGATTCCGGGCCCGGATGAAGTCGGCCGGCGGCCGCCGGGTGCTCAAGCGTCGGCGGGCGAAGGGCCGGAAGCGCCTGACCGTCTGAGGGACCGCCGCGGGGGGAAGGAGGGCCCTCCCCGGGCCACCTTTCCCCGGGAGGTCCGGCTCCGCAAGCGGCGGGAGTACCGGACCGTCTACGACCAGGGCGTGCGGGTCCCCGGGCAGTTGATCGTCCTCTTCGCCCTTCCCACCGACCGCGGGTACGCCCGCCTCGGGGTCACCGCCACGAAGAAGGTCGGGCGCGCGGTGGTCCGCAACCGCCAGCGCCGCCTCGTGCGCGAGGCCTTCCGGCGACACCGGCACGGGATCGGTTCCTTCGACCTGGTCGTCAACGTCCGCCCCTCTTCCCGGGGCTGCTCCTACCGGGACCTCGAGCGGGACCTCCTCGCGGTCCTCCACCGGCTGCGCCGGCGGCTCGCCCGGGATGCCCGTCCCGTCCCGCCGCCCCGGCCGGACCAGGAAGAAGGACCATGACCCGTCGGCCGGTTCTCCTGCTTCGCAGCCTCGCCGGGCTCCCCGCCCGGGCCGGCCTGTTTCTCGTCCGCGGCTACCAGCGGTTCGTCTCCCCGGCGCTCCCGTCGAGCTGCCGGTACCACCCGAGCTGCTCGGAGTACGCGTACCTGGCGATCGGGGAATGGGGGCTCGTGCGGGGGGGCCTCCTGGCCGCGTGGCGCGTCCTCCGCTGCAACCCGTGGTCGCCCGGAGGATTCGACATGCCGCCACGACGTGGAGCGCACGCGCGGGCGGCAACGGGCGCGTCGCCGGAGGCGGGCCGCCTGCCGGCGGCCCCTACGAGAACCCCGTCCTCCAGAGCGACGGGCGCACCCTGCACAGGAAGGCACGTGGTGACCCATGGATCGTGATGGCATCGTCCGCCTGGTGGTGGCCATGGTCCTGTCCGTCCTCGTCCTGGTCGGATGGACCTGGCTCTTCCCGCCGCCGAAGCCGAAACCCGGGGCCACGTCCCCTCCCGCGCAGGAGGCCGCCGGGCAGCCGGGCGAGCACTCCGTCGACGGCACGGCGGCGACCACCGCCGCGGCGGACACCGGGACCCCGGGAACTTCCCCGGCGGGCGAGTGGGAACGGATCGAGGGGGAGCCCGGCCAGGAGCCTGTTCGGCTCGAAACGAGGGTCGCGCGCCTGACGCTCTCCCCGCGAGGCGGCCGGGTCCTGGCCTGGAAGCTCCCGCGCTACGAGCTGGTCCCGGGCCGGCCGGAGGAGGGCGTGGTCGACCTGGTCTCCCCGTCCGCCCGTGCGCTGCACCGGGAACCACTGACCGTCGAGCTGGACGACCCGGCGCTGCGGGATTCCCTGGCAACCGCCTGGTACGTCCTCGAGATCGACGAGGCGACCGCGGAGGACCGGGAGCGCCTCGGGATGCCGGACGCCGGCGCGGTGCCCCGGATCCTTCGCGCCCGCTTCCGGTACGCGGACGGTCGGGGGCTCGAGGTCGAGAAGACGCTGTTCCTGCCGGACGACGAGAGCTACCTCGCCTGGGTCGAGTGGGACGTCCGGCTCGCCGGTCGCCCGCTGCCCGCCGCGATGGTCGCCTTCGGCCCGGGCATCGGGCAGGCCACCGAGGCGGAACGGGCCAACCGCTACGCCTACCGGGGCCGGGTAGTCGCCGCCCTCCCCGGGGGCATCGAGCGATACCGCCCGCGGAAGGTGGACGGCGACATCCACTGGACGGGTGCCGCCGCGCCCCGCTGGATCGCCCTCGACTCCCAGTACTTCGCGATCGCCCTCGTGCCCCGGGAGCCGGCCTCCCTCCGGCTGCGCCTCTTCCCTCCGGACCCGGAGCACGGCCGCGAAAAGGCGGAGCTCGGCATCGACGCGGCCGCCCGACGGATCGCGATCCTCGCGGGCCCGAAGTCCGGGGAGGTTCTCGAGGCGGCCGACCGCTCCCTCGGCGTCGACCTGCGCTCCCTGGTGAACTGGGGTTTCTTCGGCTTCCTCGCCCATCCCCTCTACCTGGCGCTGCGCTGGCTCCACGGCATCGTCGGCAACTGGGGCTGGGCGATCGTGATCATCACCGTGATCATCCGCCTGCTGTTCTTCCCGCTGACCCACCGCTCGATGGTCAAGATGCGGAAGACCCAGCAGGACATGGCCCGGCTCCAGCCGAAGATCCGCAAGCTGAAGGAGAAGTACCGGGACAAGCGGGACGTCGAGTCCCGCCGGAAGATGAACGAGGAGATGATGGAGCTCTACCGGCGCGAGGGGGTCAACCCCGCCGCGACGCTGACGAGCTGCCTGCCGATGCTCCTCCAGCTCCCGGTCCTCTACGCGATGTACACGGTGCTCACCGTCAGCATCGAGCTGCGCGGCGCACCGTTCTTCGGGTGGATCCGGGACCTCTCCGCGATGGACCCGTACTACGTCACCCCGATCGTGATGGGGGTGACGATGCTCGCGCAGCAGTTGATGACGATGACGAAGACCGAGGACCCGCAGCAGAAGAGCCAGCAGCGGATGATGCTCTTCATGCCGATCATGTTCACCTGGTTCTTCCTCAAGCTGCCCTCGGGCCTCGTGGTGTACTGGCTGACCAACAACGTGCTCGGGATCGTGCAGCAGGTCCTGATCAACCGGCACGCCGAGGCGGCGCCGGCCGCCGCCGGCAACGCGCCGGCGAAGAAGAAGTGAGGCGACGACGATGAGCGACGAGCGGGTGCAGTTCACCGGCAGGGACATGGCCGAGGCGGTCGCGGCCGCCCGGAAGCACTTCGGGCTCCGGCGGTCCGACCTGGACATCGAGATCGTCGAGCAGCCGAAGGTCGGCCCGGTCGACCCGGCGGCGGCCCAGGTGACGATCGCGGTCCGGCCCCGGGAGGGGGTGACCCCGAACTTCGATGCGGGGGACCCGGTTCGCCAGGGCGGCGGGGGCGATCGCAGGGACGACCGCCGCGGCGAGCGCCGGGAGCGGGGTCGCGGCCGCCGCCGCGAGCGCGACGAGGACGCCGCGCCGCCGGAGCTGCCGCCGCTCCTGCCGCCACCGGACGTCACCGACCCCGGGGAGATCCTCGGCACGCTGGCCCGCGGATTGATCGCGGGATTCGACCTCGCCCTCGAGGTGACCGAAGTGGTCGAGACCCCGGCCGGGCTGCGCGTCAGGCTCGAGGGAGAGGACGTGCCGCTCCTCCTCGAGGAGAACGCCGAGGGGCTCGACGCGTTCCAGTACCTGGCCAACCGGATCCTCCAGAAGGACGGCCGCCTCGAGGGTCGCGTCTCGGTCGATGCCGGCGGGCACCGGGAGGCGGCCGAGGCCCGCCTCGTCGAGAAGGCGCGGCGCCTGGCGCAGGAGGTCCTCGAGACCGGGAAGACCCGCAAGATGCCCCCGATGGGTCCCTACGAGCGCCGCCTCGTCCACCTGGCCCTCGCGGAGATCGAGGGGATCCGCACCTTCTCCACCGGTTCCGGCTACCAGCGGCGCCTGCACATCGCGCCGGCCCGGAAGGG
>CAYQTA010000030.1:0-3460 GCA_964420365.1 uncultured Acidobacteriota bacterium
GGCGTCAAGCACTACGACACGCTCGACACGTCGGACGACTGCTGGTGCTCGGGCGCGTCGATCGGCCCGGCCGAGGACGGGCGGATCAAGCCGGACGTCAGCTACTGGTACGACGACATCTACACGACGACGACCGGCAACGGCTACACGTCGACCTTCGGGGGAACCTCGGCGGCGACGCCCGAGAGCGCGGGAGTGCTCGGGCTGATCGTCCAGCTCTGGTCGGAGAACGCCTTCGGAACCGATCCCGAGGGGGAGACGGTCTTCGAGCGACAGCCCCACGCCTCGACGATGAAGGCGCTGCTGATCAACACCGCCGAGCAGTACCCGTTCTCCGGCGAGGACCACGACCTCACGCGGGTCCACCAGGGCTGGGGCCGTCCCTCGGTGCGGAACGCCAAGGAGCGGGGCGCGACGAGCTTCATCGTCGACGAGGTGGAGCGGCTGGAGGCCGGGGACGTGGCCCGGTACGAGATCCAGGTTGCCGAGGGGGAGGCCGAGCTCAAGGTGACGATGGTCTACCCGGACCCGCCGGGGACGACCTCGTCGACGATGCACCGGATCAACGACCTGGACCTGCGGGTGACGTCTCCCTCCGGGACGCTCTACCACGGCAACTGGGGGCTCAAGGAGGGGAACTACAGCCAGCCGGGCGGCGAGCGGGACGAGGTCGACACCGTCGAGAACGTCTTCGTCGAGAACCCCGAGGAGGGGACCTGGGTCGTCGAGGTCGAGGCGATGGAGGTCAACGAGGACGGCGCGCTCGACACGCCGGAGGACGACGTCACCTTCGCGCTGGTCGTCACCGGGGCGACCGGCCAGGTCTGCGACGGGCCGACCGCCGACTTCACGGCCGATCCGAACCCGGCCCGCGTCGGGCAGGAGATCCGGTTCGACGGCACGGCGAGCGGCGGCGCCGGAGGGCCGTACACCTATCGCTGGGACTTCGACGAGGACGGAAAGGTCGACTCGGAGGAGGAGGACCCGGTCCACGTCTACCACCGTCCCTGGGACGGCCCGGTGACGATGCGGGCGAAGGACAACGAGGGCTGTCCCTCGGAAAAGGTCCAGCACACCGTGACCGTCACCGGCCCGGACATCCGCTACGAGGACTACGTCGACCTCGTCGAGATCGAGGGGAACGGCAACGGCAAGCTCGACCCGGGGGAAACCTGGGAGGTGACCGTCCGGGTCCGCAACCGGGGCAACGAGGACGGTCTCGGGATCACGGCCGACCTGGCGGTGAACCCGGAGACGCCGGGGCCGGTGACGCTGACGGTCGACGCCTCGACCTACGGGGACATGCCGGTCGACTTCGTCGCCGCCGGCGTGCCGGCGTACCGGTTCCGGATCGGGCAGGAGTTCCCGTGCGGGAACGACATCGTGTTCGACCTCGTGAACATCCGCTCGACGGATCCCCTGAACCGCTACCCGGACCAGCCGGCGGTGTTCCGGCTGCTGGTCGGCGGCGCGGGGGACCCGGTGACCTTCTGGTCGGACGGGTTCGAGACGGCGACCGGCTGGACGTTCCACGGCACCGGCGAGTGGCAGATCGACGCCCCCCGCGGCCTCGGCGGCGGCACGGGCGTGCCGGGTCAGCCGACACCGGTGCCGGACCCGGAGAGCGCGTTCGCCGGGGAGAAGGTGCTCGGGAACGATCTCACCGGCCTCGGGTCCTTCCCGGGGAACTACGAGGCCCTCGTGGACGCGTCGACCGCGACCTCGCCGCCGATCGACTGCAGCAACGCGGCGGAGATCACCATGCACTTCGCGCGGTGGCTGAACGCGGCCCCCCAGGACCTGGCGTACCTCGAGGTGTCGGGTGACGGCGGGTCGACCTGGACGACGCTCTGGAGCTCGTCGGAGGGCGTGCGGGACGAGGACTGGACCCTGGTCGTCCACGACGTCGGCGAGTGGGCCGACGGGAACCCCTCGTTCCGGGTGCGGTTCGGCCTGACGACCGACGGGGCGGTCCAGTTCTCCGGGTGGAACGTCGACGAGTTCTACCTGGAGGGGGTGACGAAGGACTCCTGCGAGCCCTTCGCGGTCGCCTCGCCCGGCGTCTCGGACGGGCTGACGGTTGCGCGCAACGGGGACGGGTCGCTGCACCTGTCCTGGGGCGCCGACTGCGGGGCGGGGAGCGCCTACGGGATCTACCGGGGCGACCTGCACGCCGGCTGGTCGTCGCTGGCGCCGGAGCCGGGAGCGTGCGCCGTGGCCGGCCTCGAGGCCGACGTGCCGGCCGGGGACGGCGACGCGGAGTTCTTCGTGGTCGTCCCGAACGACGGCGCCTTCGAGGGGAGCTACGGGACGGACTCCGGCGGCGCCCGCCGGGAACCGCCCGCCGCCACCTGCTACCCGGGCGACGCCATCGACGCCTGCGCTCCCTGACGGGCGCGGCGCTGCGCGCCGCCCGGGTCGCCTTCCGGCGACCCCTACAAGAACCCCGGGTGGTGCGTTTGGGGGGTCTTGTAGGGGCGGCCGGGAGGCCGCCCGAAGGTGGCGGGGGCGTGCGGTGCGGTCGTGCGCGATCGCCGCGTGATGCGCGGCGCTGCGCGCCGCCCGGGTCGCCTCCCGGCGACCCCTACAGGAAACCCGGGTCGTGCGTTTCGGGGGTCTTGTAGGGGCGGCCGGGAGGCCGCCCGAGGGTGGAGCACGGCGGGCCAAGGCCTTGGCGGAGGCCGCCGAGCGCCTCATGTTCCTCCATGGAGCGACGTCGATGAGCACGAACTTGCCACGGCGCAGGAACTGCAGGCTTCCGGGATACGACTACTCGCAGCCCGGCGCCTACTTCGTCACGATCGTGACCCATGGACGCAGCCCGGTTCTCGGCCGGGTCCGGGAAGGAGTCTTCCAGACGAGCACGGTGGGAGAGGCTGTTCGCGAGGAGTGGTTTCGCACTGGCGAGCTCAGGGACGGGGTGCTCCTGCTGGAAGACGAGATGATCGTGATGCCGAACCACGTGCACGGGATCATCCGGATCGAAGAGCGGGAGGGACGAAGCCGGGCGGAAGGACCTTCACGCAGCCTGGCCTTGGGAACGATCGTGGGCAATTTCAAGGCCGCCTCGACGCGGCGGGCCAGGGAGATTCTCGGTGACCCGGGTCGCCGCCTCTGGCAGCGTGGTTTCTACGACCATGTCATTCGGAACGAGGATGAGCTGGAGGAGGTTCGCCGGTACATCCTCGAAAACCCTTTCAACTGGCTCTCGGATCCGGACAACCCTGCAGCCAGTGACGCGAACGTACCGGACTGGATGACCTGAGTGAGGTGCGCTCGATGGCAATGGCGCGGCGCTGCGCGCCGCCCGGGTCGCCTGCCGGCGACCCCTACAAGAACCCCGTCGCCTGCCGGCGACCCCTACGAACCCCGCGGCGCGCGTTTCGAGGGTTTCCGTGGGGTCTTGTAGGGGCGGCCGGGAGGCCGCCCGCCGTGGTCAGGGCGCGTGGGCCAGGTAGAG
>CAYQTA010000031.1:0-11941 GCA_964420365.1 uncultured Acidobacteriota bacterium
GGAGCCGTCCCACCAGGCCCAGGCGACGACCGGGTTGCCGGTGGCGGGATCGATCGCCCAGGCGGCGGGCCCGTCGCCGTTGTCGTCGCCCGAGGCGTTGAGCACGAGCGACGGATCGACGTCCTGGCGGATCACGGCCCACGTCGGGACGGGGACACCCCCCTCCCCCGAGCCGATCGCCAGGAAAGCCGGCCCGGCCTGCCGGCTGCCGACGGAGACCTCGGCGCGTACGAGGCTCGTGGCCGTCGCGAGGAAGCAGGCCAGCACCAGGAGGAGGACGGCGCAGGATCCATGATGTCGCGTTCTCATCGGTCGTCCTCCCGTCCGGCCGCGTTCCCTGTCGGAGCACCGCCGAGAAACTGACGTGCCTCCGGCAACATGGGGTGCACGCGGAGGAGCAAACGCCGTAGCCGCCGGCTGATCTTGTCTCTGGCGTCTCCCTGCAGGAGCTGCCAGGCATAGAACGCGGCGAGAAACTCTTCCTCGGGCAGGGCGGCAAGTCGTGCGGCGGTCATCGCGTTTTCAAGAAATGTCATCCCCTCATCTCGCCGGCCCGTCGTCAGGAGAAGCCTGCCCAGGAGGCGCTGACCCTGGATCGTGATATCGCGGTACCCGGACCTCTCCGCTGTATCGATGACGTCACGCAGAAGGGCCTCACCCGTGGAGGCAGTCTCGTCGACCAGGGCGCGGCAGTATCCCAGAAGGCATCCGGCCCGCGTAGCCTCGAGCTGGTTGCCGAGGCGGAACCACTCCTCGCGCGCCCCGGCCAGGAGCCGGGTTGCCGCTGCATATTCCTCGATGGTGAACCGGAACTGACCCAGCGTGTGACGAGCCCACGCCCGGTCGGATCCTTGGAGGGAGTCGAGCTGGTCCTCGACGTGGGCAGCTAGGATCATGGCGGTCTCGTCGTCGCCGTAGCGGTGCTCGAGAACGACCCGGAAAAGGCGGCGACGAAGGGAGACGTGGTCGGGGAGCCCTGGGAGATCCCCGATCCGCCGGAGAACCTGCCGGGCGAGCTCGAGGTGCCAGAGGTTGTAATGGACCCAGGCGAGGAGGAGGAGGATCCGGGCCTCCTCCGCGGGCTCGGCAGGGGAATCGTCGAGCGCCAGGAGGTCGAGGGCGGCCTCGAGGAGCGCGAGGGCGCGGGGGAAGTTGCCGGCTCGCGCGGCGCGTTCGCCGTCCGCGCGGAGGTCGTCGACCGAGCGGCCGGTGAGGTCGACGGTTCCGTCGGCCCGGGCGGCGCGGGCGAGGATCTCCTCGGCGGAGGCGAGGGTCGTGCCGAGGCACTCGGTGAGGGCCGGCAGGACCTCGACGGGAGGCGCGGAGTCGCCGCTTTCCCAGCGGGAGATCGCGGACTGCGAGACGGAGATGCCGCGGGACTCGAGCCTCCGCAGGAGGCCGGCCTGGGAAAGGCCGACGGTCTTCCTGTGGTTCCTGATCCAGCGGCCGAGTGCTGACCTGACGAGGGCGTCCCTCGAGCCCCCGGTTTCGTGCGTTCCCGGACCCTCCATGGAACCTCCCCTCCGGCAGGTCCCCGGCGCCGGTGCGGCGGGGACCCGGACCGACAAAAGGAAGGGTACTGAGGCGGGCAACCGCGAGTCAAGGGGGTGGGCGGGGGGATACCCGCCCGGCGGGAACAGGTCCATGCGCCGCGCGCATGGGGGTGCCATGCGCGGAGCGGGTAGGAATCCATGCGCGCGGCGCATGGGCCTGCCATGCGCCGGATGGGCGGGGAGCGATGCGGCCGGCGGGACGGAGTCGATGCGCGGAGCGGGTCGGGGCGGCATGCGCTCCGCGCATGGAAAGGTGCCCGTAACCCCCTTCCAGATCAGCAACTTCCAGCGTACCGTCCCGGGCGAGGGAGGAACGGTCGAGTTGCCGAATCGAGAGGCGGTGCGACGAGCTTCCCCCGGTCCCGCGGGCAGACGACCCCCCCGTGGGACCCCCCGACCCTCCCCCGGGAGGGGTTCCGGGATCCCGGTGGTTCGCGCGGGCGGGCCGCCGGGGTCCCGGGACCTCCTCCGCGGGGTCCGGGACCGGCGCGCCGCGGGGAGGAGCCGAAGATGTCGCGGAGCGAGGTCCCGGTTGCGCGTTTCCTGGTCCTGATCCTGGTGGTGTGGATGGTGGCCGGCTGGCCGTCGGGCGCGGCGGACGTGCCGCTGGCGCCGGCCGACGAGGCTCCGGGGCTGGCGGACCCGTACGTGGTCGTGCGGTCGGGGATGCCGGTGCTGCCGGCGGTGATCTCGCCCGGGATGCCCGGGAGGGAGCTGCCGTTCCGGGAGCTGGACCGGGACCCGGCGGAAGGGGTACGCCACGGCTGGGTGGCGACGTCGAGCGGGAGGTTCGGGTTCGGGGTGCTGGACCTGGAGCTGCCGTCGCGGGTTCCGTTCCGGGTGGGGCGGGTGTACGACGCGGGGCTGGTCGGTGCGCTGCCCGGTCCCTCGCATGGCGGGGAGCCGCGAGCGAGCCGGGATCTCGGCCCGAACTGGATCCTGTCGCCGGTCTCGGTGCTGCTCGCGGTGGACGGCGGGTACCTGCTGCTGACGGACGAGGCGGGGGTGATCCCGTACGTGCCGGACGGTGCGGGGGGCTATCGGCCGGACCCGGACCGGCCGCTGCGTTTCGGCCGGCTGGAGCCGGAGCCCGGCGGTGGCTGGCGGGTGCGACTGGCGGACGGTCGGGTCCGGACGTACCGGCTGGTGGAGGGCGAGGCGAATTACTGGCTGGTCCGCGAGGAGGACGGGGCGGGGAACGCCCTGGAGTACCGGTACCGGGACGGGTACCTGTGGCGGATCGAGTCGACGGACGGGTCGTGGGTCGAGTTCTCCCGGCCGATGTGGGGAGCCGCGGCGCCGGCCGGCCTGCCGGCGACGCGGGTCGTGCGGATGGAGGACTCGGCGGGCCGCGTGGTCGAGCTGGAGTACGACGGCGAGGGGAAGCTGGTCGGCTCGCGGGGACCGTGCGGGGGTCGCTGGACGTGGGAATGGGACGGTGCCCGGCACCTGGCCCGCGTGCTGGACCCGTCGGGGCGGCCGGTGTTCGAGGTGGTGACCGACGGCGAGGACCGGGCGCTGGAGGTCCGCTTCGGGGGGGCTCGCACGACGTTCGCGTACGGGGCGGGCCGGACGGAGGTGACCGACGCGGCGGGTGGGCGGTGGACGTACGAGCACGACGCGGCGGGGTTCACGACGCGGATCGAGGACCCGGAGGGCGGCGTCGTCCTGGTCGAGCGGGACGAGGTGACGCACGACGTCGTCCGCGTGGTGGACGCCGCGGGCGGGGAGCACCGGTTCGAGCACGACGGGTCGCACCGGCTGGTGGCGTACGAGGGGCCGGAGGTGGACGGGGAGCGTCCGCGCTGGGAGTACCTCCGGGACGCGGAGGGGCGCCTGCTGTCGGTCCGGACGCCGTGCGGGACGGTGACCGAGCTGGTGCGGGATGACCGCGGCCTGCTGGTGGCGGAGCGCGTGGATGCCGACCGCGACGGGACGGCCGAGATCGAGCGTCGGTGGGAGCGGGATGCCGCCACCGGTGACGTGGTGGCGCGGGTGGACGCCGAGGGTCGGCGGACGGAATACGCGCGGGACGCCCGGGGCCTGGTGGTCGAGGTGCGCCCCGAGTGCGTGGACGGGGTGTGCCCGGTGATCCGGCTGGAACGGGACGCGGCGGGGCGCGTGACGCGGCTCGGGTGGCCGGCCGGCGAGGGGGAGTGGTCGTGGTGGACGATCGGCTGGCACGGCTGCGGGATCCCCGCGTCGGTGGAGGACCCGCTGGGGCGGCGGTGGGAGATCGCTCTTGGGCCGGCGGGACGGTTGGCGGAGCTGCGGACGCCGGCCGGGGGCACGTGGCGCTACGCGTGGGACGCGGCGGGTCACCCGGTGCGCGTGGAGGACCCGCTGGGCCACGTGCACCGGTGGGAGTACGACGGTGCGGGCCGGCTGGTGTCGTGGATCGACCCGGAGGGCGGCACCTGGCGGTACCGGTGGGACGGCGCGGGCCGGCTGCGGGAGTACGAGGACCCGGAGGGGAACGCCTGGACGCTGTCGCGGGACGGCGCGGGACGGGTGACGGGCGTGGTGCTGCCGGGCGGCGGGGAGATCGAGATCTCGCGGGACGCGGCGGGCCGGATCGTGGAGCGACGCCTGCCCGGGGAGGTGGCGGAGAGGTACGCGTGGGACGCGGAGGGGAACCTGCTGGAGGTGGAGCGGACGTTCCCGGAAGGGGACCGGGTGGGCCGCGACCTGTGGCGGTACGAGTGGGACGGGCGGGGGCTGCCGCTGTCCCTGGAGGCGGAGATCGACGGCGGTGAGGGGAGCGTGCTCTCGCGGACGCTGTCGTGGGAGTGGGACCGGTCCGGCCTGCTCGCTCGGTGGACGGACGGCGACGGTGTGACCCGGGAGGCGGAGCGTGACGCCCGGGGCCGGCTGGTGCGGATCGGGGACGGGGTCGCGGTGCAGGTCGAGGTGGAGCGGGACCCGTGGACGGGGGCGGTGACGCGTCGCCGGGACGGGAGCGTGGAGGAGACGTACGTCCGCGACGCGGCGGGGGCGCTGGCGGCGTACGAGGAGCGGGAATCGGGCCGGGTCGTGCGGAGGGTGAGCTACGGCCGGGACGCGGCGGGCCGGGTCGTCTCGGTGGTGGACGAGCTGGCGGAGCCGCCGGCGGAGACGGCGATCGAGCGGGACCTGCTGGACCGGGTGGTGGAGGTGCACCGCGCGGACGGGAGCGGGGAGCGGTACCTGCGGGACGCGGCGGGCCGGGTCCGGTTCGTGGAGCGCTGGACGGCGGACGGGAACGAGGACCGGGAGGAATACGTGCGGGACGCGGCGGGCCGGCTGGTGGCGGTCACGTCGCGGGGCTCGTCGGTGACGTACCTGTGGCGGTTCGGCGTGGCCGACGGGCTCGCCGAGGTGGAGCGGAACGGCACGGGGGAGCTGGACCGGCGGACGCGGATGCGGGTCGACGCGGACGGCCGGGTGGACCTGGTGCGGGAGCAGGTGGACGGCACGTGGGTGGAGGTGCGGCGGTACCGCTGGATGCCGGGTGCCGGGACGATGCCGGTGTCGGAGGACGCGTGGGACCGCGAGGGGATGCCGGAAAGACATCGCCGCTGGCTGGGCGGCCCGGGGATGGCGCTGGCGGCGTACGACGGCGCGGCGGGGGGCGCGTCGTGGGAGCCGGCGCTGGAGCTGGCGTGGTGGGAGCTGGAGCGAGGTTCGTGGCGGCGGTGGCTGGTGGGGCGCCGGGACTCGGCGGTGGAGGAGCTGCCGCTGGTGACGGGGACGGAGGTGCCGCAGTCGGCGCTGGGCGGCGTGCGGGTGCTCGGGGGCGTGGAGCCGCCGACGGCGGAGTCGCTGGCGGTGCTGGTGCACGGGAAGATGCCCGGGGGCGAGGTCGGTCGGCGCTCGCTCTCGGGGCTGCCGTCCCCCGGGTTCGAGGACCGGGAGCTGGGCTTCCTCGGGCGGGAGTCGATCGAGCTGCTGCCTCCGACGCGGCGGTCGGTGGGGGTGCCGATCGGGTGCGTCGAGCATCCCGGGGAGACGGTCGGCGTGATGCGGTGCCCCGGGGACTTCGAGGTGAGGAAGGTGTTCCGCCCGGGGAGCCACGGAGACGGCGAGGTGCTGTGCCTGGGCCTGCCGTCGGAGTGTGACTCGGGAGGCGGGGGCTTCGCCGGCAGCTCTTGCGGGCCGGACCAGCGGTCGCAGCCGCTGGAGCCGCTGCGGAACCCGGTGCGGCACCCGCTGGGGGTGAGCCTGTCGAACGGCGAGTTCGCGTTCGGCGTGACGGACCTGGTGGCGCCCGGCCGGGGCGGCGTGGACCTGGTGCTGTCCCGGACCTACCGGCACCAGTCGTGGCGCCGCGGCCTGCTGGGGATGGGGTGGACGTTCGGGCTGCTGGACGAGCGGCTGGTGAACGCGTCGTGCGGGGACGCGATCCTCTGGTACCGGGAGGACGGGAGCTTCGTGACGTTCCCGCGGCTCTACGAGGACGGGGAGGTGGAGCGACGGGACTACGGCCGGATCCTGCGGTGGACGCCGCAGGGAGCGGAGCACTCGTACTACGAGGTGCGCCGGCCGGACGGGACGGTGATCCGGTTCGAGGACCTGCACGATCCGCCGGTGATGCCGGGGGTCTACGTCGTGAAGGGGTACCCGGTGCGGGTGACGCGGCCGGGTGGCGCGGCGCTGGAGATCGCGTGGGAGCGGCACGAGGAGCCCGGGGACACGGGCTGCGGCGCGTCGTGGGTGGAGCCCGTATCGGCGAAGCTCTGGAGCTGTGACGACGACGCCCGGACGAACCCGCTCGGGGCGGCGGCGTGCGAGGGATCGCGGGTGCTGCTGGCGGAGGCGACGTTCGCGACGGAGCGGCGGTGCGACAGCGTGCTGGTGACGGCGGCGACGCTGCGGGAGCGGCGGCCGGACGGGAGCTGGCACGAGCGGCGGCTGGAGTTCTCGTACGGCTCCTGGAGCAACGAGGCGGGCGAGAAGGCCGGTCCGCGGGTGCTGTCCTCGGTGGAGATCCGGGACGTGAGCGGCGGCGGGGACGCCGAGACGGTGGCGTCGTACCGGTACGGGTTCGACCTGGGGGAGGAGTCCCTCCGCTACGACAGCCGGCTGCGGGAGGTCCTGAACGGGGCCGGCGAGCGGGTGATGAGGATCGAGTACGACCTGGACTCGGAGGGTCGGAAGAAGGACACCGTCCGTCGGATCGAGGCGGCGGGCCACGAGGTGCGGTTCGACTACCACGTGGACGGTCGTCGGTTCGGCAGCGTGACGGTGACGGAGGCGGGGCGCGCGACGACGCACCACTTCGACGAGCACGGCCACCAGGTGAAGGTGGATCGTCCGGACGACTCGGTGGTCGAGTACGAGTACGACTCGGTCGGGCGGATGACGCGGGCGATCGCGCCGCGGGGCGCGGACGAGGACCGCGGTTCCCGGCCGGAGAAGGTCTGGGTGTACGCGGCGACGGACAGGTGGGGTGCGCACGTGGAGCACCCGGTGAAGTACGGGGAGCTGCCGGCCGGCTTCGCGCACGGGGAGGTGGCGACCTGGTACTGCTACGAGATGGACCCGCTGACGGGGGCGGTGCGCCTGTCGAGGGGCCCGATCGAGCGGACGGACCGGGAGGAGCCGGAGTGCGTCTTCCGGGACGCGGAGGGGAACCTGCTGCCGGACGTGACGGAGGTCGTGCTGGGCTGGCAGGACGCGGCGCCGTCGGCGGAGGCAGGGAAGGACACGGCGGACCCGGACCTCGAGGCGTACCTGGAGCGGTGGGGCTTCCACGGGGACGAGGGCGACCCGCTGCCGCTGCGGGGGACGGGGGAGGCGCACGCGACGTGGCCGTGGCTGGCGCCCGTGGAGGAGTGGTCTCCCGGGGCGACGGAGCGCGTCGGCGCGAGCGGGGAGCGGGAGCCGGTGAGCCCGGTGGAGCGCCGGCTGGTGACGACCGCGTACAACGGCGAGGGCCTGCCGGTGGAGGTGACGACGTGGATCGCGTCGTCGGGGGCGTCGGAGCGGACGTTCGTGCGGCGGGAGTGCCGGTACTGGCTGGAGGCCGGGGAGCTCGGTCCCGCTCCCGGGACGCGGGAGGGCTTCGGACGGCTGGCGCAGCGGGAGGTCCTCGGGGAGGACGTGGCGTGCCCGGCGTCGGGAGACGGCGAGGTGCCGGCGGGAGCGCTGCTGTCGCGGGAGCGGTACGGGTACGACGTCCACGGGAACGTGATCGAGGTGCGGACCGGGCAGGATGCGGGCCGCTGGATCGTGTCCCGGAAGGAGCTGGACTACCGGGGTCGCCTGCTGGCGGAGTGGACGGAATCGGGAGACGGGGCGCTGCGGGGCCCGGTGACGCGGCGCCGGTACGACCGGGCGGGAAGGCCGCTGCAGCAGCGCGTGGAGTGGTCGGACGAGGGCGTGGAGCACGGCCTGCTGACCGAGTGGGAGTACGACCCGGAGACTCACCTGGTGCGCTCGGAGACGACGTGGCCGGACTCGACGTGGCTGGCGGAGCCGTCGGAGGCCGTCGGGGCGGCATGGGAAGGCACGGGGACCCCGGCGAAGCGCGTGTACGAGCGGGACGAGCTGGGGAACGTGACGCGGGAGGCGACGCTGCTGGAGTCGTCGCCCGAGCGGTGGTCGGTGGTGACCCGGTCGTGGGACAAGCTGAACCGGCTGGTGGAGGAACGGTCGTGGACGGAGCCCCAGGCGGACCCGCACGTGGAGGAGCCGTCGGGTGGCTGGACGGCGCGTCGCGTGTGGCGCGACGGGGCGGGCCGGGTCGTGGCGGAGCAGTCGACGGGGAGTGTGTCCGGCGGCGAGGTCGTTGCCGGGCGGACGGTGCTGCGGGAGTACGACGGGCTGGACCGCGTGCTGCTGGAACGGCTGTGCGCGGAGGCGGAACGCGGTGGGAGTTCCGCGCCGGAGTGCACGCGGACGCTGGTGGAGACGGAGCGCTGGTACGATCGGTGGGGAAAGGTGTCGGAGGAACGGGTGCGCGGGTACGCGGAGGACCCGGCCCTGGAAGGGCTGTACGGGTGGTTGAAGGTGGACCGTGACAGCACGGGCCAGTGGATCGAGCGCCGGACGGGGTGGTCGCCGGGTTCGGCGGTGCTGCCGGCGGAGTGTCCTGCCGGGGGGAGCGAGACCTGCCGCTGGCGACGGGTCCGGAAGGGCCGGGACGCGCTGGGACGCGCGGTGCTGGAGGCGGTGGAGCAGCCGGGCGGCACGTGGCGGGTGAGCGAGGTGGAACTGGACGGCCTGGGGCGGAAGGTGGCCGTGGAGGATCCGCTGGGGAACCGCGTGGAGTACGAGCGGGACCTGCTGGGCCGCGTGACGGTGAAGCGGCTGGTGGAGCCGCCGAGCGAGTGGGAGGAAGACGGGCGCGAGGTGGAGACGGAGTTCGGGTACGACGGGCTGGGACGGCCGGAGGTGGTGCGGCTTCCGGACCCGGGTACGGGCGAGGTGCGGGAGGTGCGCCGAGGCTACGACGGTCGGGGTCTGCCGGCCTGGGAGCGGACTCCGCTGAGCACGGGGGAGGGGAGCCACGAGACGCGGTGGGAGTACGACGGTTTCGGCCGGAAGGTGAAGGAGCTGCGCCGGATGGGCGCGGGAGGGGAGTGGACGGAGGACTGGCGGGAGACGCGGTACGGGTACGATACCGGGGGACGGCTGCGCTGGATCGAGGTGGACCCGGACAGGGAGGGGGAGCAGGCGCCGGTGCAGCGGACGGAATACCGGTACGACGGGGCGGGCCGTCGGACGGAGCGGGTACTGCCGAACGGCCGGGTGCAGGAGGTGGAATACGACGCGCTCGGTCGCGCGTGGGAGACGCGATGGAAGTCGTCGGCCGGGATGTGCGGTGAGGCCGGGGTGGGGTGCGTGACGATCCGGTCGACGTGGGACCAGGTGGGTCGCCGGACGAGGCGGGAGGTGGAGCTGATCGGCGTGGCGACGGAGCACTACGCCGGCGTGAGGGAAGAGAGGTGGTGGTACGATCCGATGGGCCGGGTGACGCGGTCGCGCTCGGAGGGAGAGCTCGGTGGCGAGGAGTACGCGGTGGAGGTGGAACACGCGTACGACAACGCGGGCGCGCCCGTGGAAGAGACGCTGAAGGCGGGTGGTGATGCCTCGTGGACGTTGCGCCGCGAGTACGACCTGCTGGGGCGCCGGAGCCTGCTGAGGTACCCCGAGGCGGGTGGTTCGCTGGTGCTGGAGTACGAGTACGACGACCTGGACCGCGTGACGCGCCTGGGTGCGTCGCCCGAGCGGGTGCCGGTGGAGCAGGAGTACGTCGGCGTGGGCCGGCTGGTGCGGGCGCGATACGGTGACGGGACGGAGTGGCGGGTCTACCGCGAGGAGGGAGGTGCCCGGCGGACGCTGTGGGACGAGGCGCTGCGGCGCACCGGGGGGATGGTGGTACGTCCCGGTGACGGGGAGGTGTTGTTCGAGGAGGAGATGGGATACGACGCGGAGGACCGGGTGACGCACGTGGTGTGGTCGCACGGGCGCAGCGGTGAGGCGTCGGAGGCGCAGGAGTACGAGTACGACGAGGCGGGTCGGCTGGTGAGCTTCCGGCAGGGGCTGTGGGACGAGGAGAGTGGAGGAGTGGACCCGGGCGATGTGACGGTGTCGCACGAGTGGCGCCTGGACGCGCTGGGGAACTGGCGGAAGCACTGGGAGGGGGACCGGTCGCCGGAGGAGGTGCCGGAGCAGCAGATCGACGGGGTGAACGCGTACCTGGGCTGGAGCACGGGGGAGGACGCGGACGGCGACGGAGTGCTGGACCTGCTGGAGCTGGAGTACGACGGGACGCGTGGGTTCCTGTGGCGGCGGCAGGTGGATGGCGAGTGGCGGAGGTACGTGCACGACGGGCTCGGTCGGCTGGTAGGCGTGCAGCGGGAAGTGGAAGGGGGGTGGGAATGGATCACGCGGTACGGGTACGACGCGGAGGGTCGGTTGGCGTTCCGGCAGGAGGGGACCGGGGCGCGGACGTGGATGGTTCGGGACGGGGATCGTGCGGTCGTGGAGGTGGAGGAGGGGGTTGGCGCGGTACGGCGGAACGCCTGGCTCGGCGGGCGGCTGGTGCGGACGGAGGAGGCCGCGCCCGGTGGCTGGGAGGAGCCGGTGTACGCGCACGGGGACCGGCTGGGCTCGATCGTGCTGACGACGCGCGGGGATGGTTCGGTGGTGAGCGTGACGGGTCGGAGCACGTACGATCCGTACGGGAAGGAGGTGTCGCTGCCGTCGTGGGGAGGTGGTCGCGTGAGCGTGCCGTACGGGTTTGCGGGTGCGCGGTGGGACGCGGCGGCGGGTCTGTACCGGATGGGGGCGCGGTGGTACGACCCCGAGATGGGGAGGTTCCTGGAGCAGGATCCTATCGGTGAGCGCGGTGGTCTGAACCTGTACGCGTACGTGGGCAGCTCCCCGGTGATGTGGGTCGACCCGACGGGACTCATGCCGGGCTCGTTGGCACAGGTGGTCCTGCTGCGACTGGGCGGCGTTCCGAGCGGAATGCCGAAAGGACTCGGTGAAGGCCTGGACAAGAACGAGGAGGAGATCAAGAAGGACGGGCAGGAGATCCAGAGCCATCAATACGCGACGCACCTCAAGAAGGAAGCGGAAGAAAAGGTCTCGGAGGCCGCCAAGAATGTTGGCGCGGCGTGGGCCGCCTACAAGGAAGCGCAGCAGGCGGTCATGGAGGCCCAGGAGAACGAGGCCGACGTTGGGGCGGCACTGGAGAAGCTGCAGGGAGCGGAGAGCCAGCTCGAGACGGCGATAAAGGAATTTCGGCAGGCGGTCGTGAACGCACGGCACAGCCTGGGGCCAGGTGTCAGCATAAGCGTCAGCCTCGGTCGCATGGCCAGTCCGGATGAGATTCGCAAGACTGCCGCCGAGAACGCCCGGGCTACGCAGAAGATCTGGGCCCGTCTGGATAAGAAAGAGAGGGAGAGGTTCAATAAGTGGAAGCCAAGGAATGGCAGTTGGTTCTGCAATCGTTTCGTTGCGGACATGTACTCGTACGTAGGGGCGCCCGACTATCCGAGGTCGAGATACCCGGCCGCCAATGGTGGTCCGGCAACGACGGAGGAATTCCTCAACTCGGACGGGAGAGTCGGTCCGTTTCGTCGAGTCGGTACGAGTGAGGACTACGCGAAGGGAAATCTGAAACTCGAGCCCGGTGACATCTGGGTCGGACAGCCACGAGAGGGAGAACGTCTGGGGCACATGGGCATCGTGTATCCCGCGTACGGTCGGAACTGGGTCATCTCCATTCGCCAGGATGGGATCCATGGTCCGTTCGATCCCGACGGCCCGAAAGGCAGTTTACGTGACACGATAGAGAACATTGAATCAGAGGGCTTTGGCTACTGGGAGGTCTTTCGCCATGAGCCGTAATCTCCTGGCGTGGGTGGCATCGGTCGTGGTCCTGCTGGTCCCGGGGG
>CAYQTA010000032.1:0-10260 GCA_964420365.1 uncultured Acidobacteriota bacterium
CCCCGCGATCCGGCGGTGGTCCTCTTCCCGGAGGATGAGCGAGCTGGCCTGCATGGCCCGGGGGCCCTCCTCTCCCGGAACGCCCCGGGTTCCCGGGGCCTCCTCGGTCGGAATGTAGGGTCCGGCGTCGCCCGGGGGCAAACCCCCGCCTGCCGGCTTCACAGGTCGTGGCAGCCGAGACAGAGCCGGCTGCCGCGGGCATCCACGGCCAGCCGTCCACGTCGCTCTCCGAACAGGCGGTGGCAACTCAGGCACCCGACGCGGCCGTCGAAAAGACGCAGTTCCGGCCGGATGGCACCGGGGGGCCGCAGGTGCCTGCCGGGGCCGCCGAATGCGGGTTCCGCGACTCCCACCGGGTGGTTTCGTCCCAGCCGCCCTCCCGGGCTCTGCCCGTCCTGCCATGCCACGTCCGGGGCCTCGCTGCCATCGTGGCACCGCAGGCAACGAAGGGTGAAGGCATCGAGCCGGCGACCCGGGGAAGGGTCGAGCGGGGCGGGGGCGCTGGCCCCTCCGTGGATCGTGTCGGCATACGCCGCGTGCGGGCGGTCCCATCGGCCGGCCGGGTCGCGGTGGCAGCGGGCACACAACCCGGGAGGACGCGCCCGCAGGTACCCGTCCCGGCGAGCGGGGCCGGAAGCCCCCGGTGCCGGGTAGCCGTGCCGCACGTGGCACGTCAGGCAGGTGATCCGTCCCCCCGGGAGAGGAAGATCGTCCGGCATCCGCGCGGTCCGTCCCGTTGGGTCGATCCCGATCGGATGGGCTGCCAGGCCCGGACGGGAGGCCTCGTGGCACTCGAGGCAGCCTTCCCCGCCGTGGGCCGGGATCCCTCCTGTTCCGGCGACCAATGCAGCGATCACGGCGACGACGACCGGGAACCGCGCCGGTTCCTTCGGCATCCGGGACCCCTCCCGGATCCCCCGCGTGGCAGAAACTGGGGCCCTCCCGGGAGACCGACAAGGGGTCTCCGGGTCCCCGGACAGGCCCGGAAGGGAGCGTCAGGACCCGGACGCGGGTTCCTGGTCGCCTCCGCTGGCAGGGAGATCGCCTGGAGGTTCGAGGGGGACGTCCCGCAGGTACTCCCGACGCTCGTGGCATCCGGAGACGCATGCGCCGCCCCCCTCGATGGCGGACCAGCCCACCGGGAGATCCCACTCGCCGAAGGGGGTCGTTGGCCGCAGCAGGTGCTCGCCGGCCCCGTGGGCGGAATGGCAGAGGGCGCACGAGCGACTCTTCTCCCGGGCCACGTGCACCCGGTGGAGGTTGATCCGGTCATCCCGGAACCCGGTTGCCGAGGAATCGTCGCCCAGGAGGGAGTCCAGGTCGTGGCACTCGGCACAGAGTTCGTAGGCGCCCTCCGCGCCGAACGCATAGGGGCCGGCCGGAAACGACCGCGTGAAAAGGCGGGCAAGGTCGCTGCGATGGGGCGGATGGCAGCCGGAGCAACCCATCTCCGCGGCCGGGTGGACCGTGCCCGCCGTGTCGATCTCCTTCTTGACGTTCGTCACCGCCCGGCCTCCTTCGCGCGGGATCGGGCGTCCATGACACCGCCAGCAGAGCTCGGGCTCCGCTCCACGCAGGAGGGCGGGTTCCCCGGAGCGATGGGGGTCGTGGCAGGCAACGCAGGAGCCCCGTGCCACCGGCCCGTGGACGTGGCCGCCAGCCCCCTCCCGAGGGTCGTCATGGCAGTTGACGCAGGCGTCGGCAACCGGTTTCGGCAGGCGGAAGTCGTGGTCCTCCGCGTTCCCCTCGTGGCACACCTCGCACATTCCCTCGGCGACGGGGGCGTGGACCCCTTCCCCGGAAATCAGGTCGCCGTGACAGTCGGCTGCGGTACACGAGGGAGCGGCGTCCTCGCCCTGGTCCTGCGCGTCCGCCCACGGTACCAGGGACAACCCTGCCACGGCGAGGAGGACCGCGAGGAAGGGGACACTCTGCGACACCGGCGGGTCAGTAGCGCTTCGGATCATGGTTCTTCCCGTGGCAGGTGAGCCAGCATCGGCCCCGCCGTGGTCCAGTACTCTCGTATCGCAACTGGCCGCTGCGGGACGGCTGGACCACCCGGGTATCGAAGCTGATCAGGTGAGCGTTCCCGTCCGGCGTGCCCTGCTGGGCGGACACGCCGTGGGGATCGTGGCAGACGGAGCAGGGGGTGTCCGCGCGAAGGACGTGCTTGCGGTGGAGGCGGAATCCGCTTCGCCCGCTGAGGATCGTCGAGCGGCTGTGGCACTCGTAGCAGAGGGCGTAGACGTCGGGATTTTCCCGCGTGTAGTCCTCGGTCTCGTATCGACGCCTGAGGATGAAGGGCCACGAGCTTCCGTGGGGACCAGACGGCCCTCCCGCATCCGCCCTGTCCGAGGCGTGACAGTCAGTGCAGTACATCAGGCTTCCCTCGGTCCACGGCGGCAGGAGCGACGGGACGTCGCTGTTCCGTCCCGCCTGGACCACCGGATGGTAGGAGATCGCGTCCGGTCCGAACTCGAGCCTCGTGTTGATCTCTCCCGCCGTCCGCGGGATCGCCTGGCTGGCGCTGGTCCCGTCGCCGTGGCACTTGAAGCAGACCTCGTAGGCCTGGCTTGCGGGGTCAACCGGGTTGCCAGCGGAGTCGATGCCATCGATCCCACGCTGCTTTCCGGAAAGAGCAGGGGGGGAGGCTGCGGATCCCTCCACCTGGTGAGGCTCGTGGCAGTCGACGCACTCGACGTGACGGGGCGCCGTCAGGATGTCCTCCTCCGGGTCGTGGACGCCGGACGTCAACTCGACCGGGTGGTGAGAGGTCGCCTGGAAATCCGCCCGGATGTCGGTGGAAGCGACGTGGCCGTCGTGACAGGCCCAGCAGGTTTCCTCTTCCGGGTACCGCCTGACGAGGCGCGGGGGCTGGGCAGCGTGATGGGGCGCGTGGCAGTTCCGGCAGGCGTTGTCGGCCACCGTCCGGTCCCCCGAGCCGGGCCACGGGTCCGGGGGGGTGCCGTCCCAGGTTGCACGCGACGTAGCGTGGCTGGATGTCGCCCAGTTCGTCCTGTCGTGGCAACCGGTACAGAGTGCTCCACCCGTCGGAGAGCCGACCAGGAACTTCGGATGGACGTCGGTATGGGGATCGTGGCAGGAGGTGCACTGGACCTGGCCCGTGGCATCCAGGTGGACGGGGGGCACGATCGCGTCGGGGTGTCGCAGTTGCGGATCGGCCGCGGCGAGGGCCGCGTCGTACGGAAACGAAACGGGGTGATCGTCCGCCAGGTCGGTTTCAAGGCTTCCCGTGGATGGATCGAGGTAGCGCTGCCCGGAGGGAAACTCGATCTCGTTCGGTTCCGAGACCACGGCTCCCAGGGCGACGGTCCCGTCGTGGCAGCCGAGGCACATCTTGGAGGCTCCCGTCGGCTGTCCCGGCAGGGCGTCCAGTGTCGAGGAGTCGTAGAGGACGTAGCTGGCCCGGCTGTCCTGGTGGTTCCAGAGCGGAGCCACTCCCGACCCATGATGAGGTGCATGGCAGAAGATGCAGATCCGCTCCTCGGTGACCGCCCGGATCTCACCGGGACCGGTGGTCCCCAGGTTGTGAACCGTCCGCTCGATGCCGGCCAGGGCCAGCAACGGCAGCAGGAGGAACGCCGGGAGCGCGGGATGCCAGCGTCTCATCGTGTTGCCTCCTCCGGGGCCAGCTCGCGAAACACCTGGACCCTCCTGTTGTACGCGTCGACGACCAGGAGCCGTCCATCTCCCGTGGCGGCGATGCCGGCCGGCATCCAGAACTGCCCGGGACCACGCCCCTGGCGGCCGAAGGCGAGAAGTAGACGTCCGCGGTCGTCAAACACCTGGACGTTGTCGAACACTGCGTCGGTGACGAACACCCGCCCGGCGCGATCGACCGCAACTCCACGCGGACGCGAAAACGTCCCGGGTCCGTCACCGGCACGGCCGATCGTTCGCAGGGGACGACCGTTCCGGTCGAGAACCTGGACGCGGAAGTTGAGCGCATCGACGACGTGGATTCGCTCGCCGGGTCCCAGGGCGAGCGCCGTCGGGGCGTTGAACTCGCCGGGGGCTTCCCCGCGCCGACCGATGGTCCGGACCGTCCGTCCCCGCGCGTCGATGAAGACCAGCCGGTGACCGGTGGTGTCGGCGATGACGGCACCTCCACCCGGCAGGATGGCGATCCCGGTTGGTCGGCCCAACGATCCCGCGGGAGTGCGCCACAGCTCTCTTCCGCGGCGGGAAAAGGCGATTACCGTCGCGAGGACCGAGTCCGTGACGAGCAGGCTTCCGTCCGTGCGCAGGGCGCAACCGACAGGACTCTCGAGGAGGCCCTCCCCGACTGCCCGCGGGTGGCGGTCCGGCTCCTGCAGCCACGTCACACCGGCCCCGGGGTCGGCGATGCAGACCGCTCCGCCGCTCCCGACGGCGATCCCGTGGGGGCGCACGTAGCCCCCGGACCAGCCACCCTCCCAGGCGATGCGGGCGGGCAGGGGAGGTGACGGCCAGCGCGGTCGGTCGGCCCCCGCGGCATGGAAGCGTGGGAACACCGTCCCACCGCACCCGGCGAGCAGGACGAGTGTCAGCAGCAGGCATGCCGTTCGGGGTGCGGTCGTCACCGGAAGAACCTCCTCAGGACAAGCCTCACGTGATCGCGGCCATCGTGCCCGCTGCCCGCGATGTTCCGGGTTCGATGGCGCCAGTCGAGGGCGACCTCGAAGAAGCGCAGCCGATAGCGCACGTCGAGGCGGGCCAGCAGGTAACTGCCCTCGCGGCCGAGAATCCGCTCGCGCCTGGCCTCGACGAGCGCGAAGGCCTGGAACCGCGTGCGACGCACCCGGACATCGACCCCGGCCAGGGAGAAGCGGCTCTCGCCATTCTCGCGCCCGGGAAACGTGGTCGACTGGTGGTGGACGTGCAGCCCGGTTTCCACGATGCCGCGATGCCAGGGATTCCAGCTCGCGGAGATGGATCTCATGCGGTAGGGAAGGATGGAGCTCCGGTGCCCCCGGTAGACCAGGTCCAGTCGCCATCGAGGTCGCGTCACACCGATCCTGGCCCTGCTGTCACGGGAACGCTCCACGCGTCCTGCCGCGCTTCCAGCGAGCACGTCGGGACTGTTGCGGGTTCGCGTCCAGTGGACATAGAAGCCGGACCGGTCGCGCCAACCGGCGACGTGGGTGCGGACGAGGGTCCGGACGTCGAGTTCCGACGAAGTGACGGCCAGCCACGTGACGCGAAGCCGTGTCCCGGGCGTAATGCTGCCCCCGTCGAGAACGCGGACCTCGAAGAGCCCGTCGAGCGATACCAGTTCCCAGTCCAGGCCCTCCGCGTAGACGATCGCTCCCTCCGGGTCCGTCACCTGGACGCTGTCGGGCAGGAGGCCCGGATCGTCGAGGAGGATCGGTGAGCCCGGGTCCCAGGCCAGCACGAGCTCCCCCGGTACCTGCCGGGAGGGGGAGACGTCGCGGTCGCGACGCCATCTTCGTCCCGCCCCGAGGGAGAGCACGCCCCGGGGGAGGTGACGGGTGTAATCGAAGAGCAGCGCCTCCTCGTTCACGTCGCGGCTGCCGCCGGCCGGCAGATCCACCGACTGGAAAAGAGCGTCCACGCTGGTCGCAAGGCTGCCCCAGAGCACGTGCCGGAGGGCCCCGTCGGCCTGGCGGCTCCTCGTGCGACCGGTGATCGCGTCCTCCTGGTCGCGGAACTCGGCTCCGATGCGGGAGCGAAAGCGCCGGGAAGGGGTCCAGGCGAGTCCCTGCCGGACGTCGACGAGGCTGCCGTTGGCCGTGCCGTTCCGTTCGTAACCGTAGGCGGTGGTCGTCACGACGATTCGGCGTTCATCGTCGGGCCACCAGAGGTGGCTCGCGGTAGCGCGCAGCATCTCGTAGTCCTGCGCGGACGAGCGTTCGCGGTAGTCGAGCCAGCGGAACTCCGCGCGGGTCGAGGACTGCTTGCCGACGTGGTTCGTTCCCGCGAGCCAGCGGCGGCGAGTCTCGTCCCGGGGGTCGCCGTAGATCCCCCTGGCCCGCTGCCGGCCGACCTCGAAGGTGAGGGGCCAACCGCGGCTGCGATGGCGAAGTGCAAGGCGCCACTCCCGGCGCGCGATCGCGTTGCGGGGGGCAAACGTGCTGTCGATGTCCTGGAGGAAGCGCGTGGCAAGGAACTGCGCGTTCCAGGGGCGCGACGGCAGGAAACCGAGCCGGGCGGTGTACTGGCTGGCGTTCGCGTCCCTGCTCCCGGAGAAGATGCCCGTGTTGGTATCGACATCGCTGCGTCGCAGGCGGAACGTGCCGTCGAGGGCGAAGGGGAACAGGGCGGGGTGAAGGAACGACCCCCCGACGTTGAGGTGAATGCCGGCCAGGGAGGTGGTTTCTTCCTGGCGGAACGTTGCCGGGGCCCCTTCCGGGCGGCGGACCTGCCGCTGGAGCTCCCATCCGAGCTCGACGTCGCCGACCAGGCTGGAGATCCGCACCGGTCGCACGAGGTCCGTGGCCTGGGCACCGGACACGCGGGCGGCGCCCACGAGGAGCAGGACGACGGCCAGGAGTAACCGGGCGGTACGACCCATCACGGCTGAAAACCCTCGAGGGGTGCGTGCGGATCGTGGCAATCGACGCACGCCTCCTGCTCGGCGGGGGGATGCTCGGGCCCGAGGTCACGGACGCGGTGGCACCGGGCGCAGGGTCGCCCGGGAGAGCCGCGCACCAGGAAGGGATTCCTGCTGGAATGCGGGGCATGACAGGCGATGCACATCCCGGCTCTCAGTGGCCCGTGACGGACGGATGCCGGCGTTTCGCGGAGGTCGACCACGAGGGAATGATCGTGGCAGCGGATGCAGAGCAGCGTGCGCGGGGCGCGGAGTCGCGCAACGTCCCCGGGGACCGCGTTGCCTTCGCCGGGCCCCAGGTGGCATGCGGAACATGCCCGGGCAGCCCAGGGACCGTGGCGGGAGCCCGCGAAGCGAACGCGGGGTCGCCGGCGGGGACGGGGAGGGACGTCTCCCGCCTTCGTCGCGGTGTCCTTGCCGGCGGATGATGCCTGCGGGGCGGCTGCCGCACGTTCCTCCGCGGTCGGCGGGGGATCGTCGAACAGGGCAGCGAGAATCTTCTCCCGGGTCGCCGTGGAACAGGAGGACCCGAGCAGGACGAGAAGCAGCAAGAGGATCCCCGGGAGCGGGTACTCCCCGGGGACGCGCCGGGGGGCATCCCGGCGAACTGCCGGTGGGTCCTGCCTCACTGCTCCCCGCCCGGCTGTGCCGGGTCGCCGTAAACGTAGATGTTCAGCTTGTGCGGGCCGGACTGGTTGGTCACGAGGACGATGTAGCGGGGACGAATCCGGCGGTCGACCTGGCGTCGAAAGTGGGCCAGCAGCGAGCGGTCGATGGCGATCTCGAACGGGAGGTACATGTGTCCCTTGAAGTCCCCGAACCCCCCGTAGAAGGTGGCTGGCCGCCCGTCGGGCAGGAAGATCTGGACGTTTTCGAACCCGGCGTCAATCACGTGAACGAGGCCGTCCTCGTCCGCGGCGATCCCCTTCGGGCGGGGCAGGCTGCCGGTCCAGTCGCCGATCTTGCCGATCGTGCCCAGCGGTTTCCCGTCGAAGGTGAGCTTCTGCACGCGACTGTTGAGGGTGTCCGTCACGTACAGGTAGCCGTCGAGGCCGGCGGCAAGAAAGGTGGGATACTTGAACTCGCCGAGTGCCTCTCCCTCGCGGCCGATCGTGCCCACGCGTTCGCGCGTCTCGATGTCCCAGATCTCGATCTCGTGATCGTGCGTGTCCGCGACGTAGAGCCGTCCGTCGTGGGTGATGACGTCCGTGGGCCGCAGGGTCTCCGGGTCGCCGATGGCCCCGAGGTAGCGGTGGTCACCGGGGGCATAGACGAGCACCTGTCGGCGGTCCACGTCGGCGACGTAGAGGCGTCCCTCCGGGTCGAGGGCGATCCCGAGGGGTGTCCCGATCTTGCCGGGCCCGTCGTCGTGGATCCACTCGAAGGTCTTTTCCTCGAGGTCGATCGTCACGACCGTGTGCAACTTGGCGTCGGCGACGTAGATTACGCCGTCGTGCACGGCGACACCCCGCGGGCGCATCAGCTCGCGAAGGGGCGCATCCCCGACGATTGCCCGGACGATGCCGCGACGCGCGCCGGGAATGTCCGTGTCCGCCGTGATTGCCAGGAGAAACTGGACCCGGGGCTGGTCCGGCGGCGGTGGGAAGAGCCCGGTGTCCGCCGGCCCGGCGGCCTTTCGCGCCGAACCGGTGGTGGCGCACGCGGTCAGCAGGACAATGGCCAGTAGGGCGGGAAGAAAGACGGTCGCGCGTCTCTTCATCGGAATCCCCTTCACCAGCAGTACCGGCAATGCCGAGGGAGGAAGGGGGGGACGGGACGCCACGGCCGCCCCGTCCCCGGCTGGAACCTACTTGTCGTGACAGGTGAGGCAGAGCCCGGAAGCACTGCCGCCCTGGCTGGTCGTCTGCGCGACGCGGAGCAGGTGCGTGTTCGGCACCGTCTCGTTGGGGCTGTTGTGGACGTCGTGACAGGAGTGGCACTGCACCTTGTTGTTCTCGAGCACGTCGGCGATGGTTCCCGACTGGCCCATGCTGTTGGTCTTGGGATGCAGGCCCGAGTCGAGGTTCTCGTCGTAGACGATCGAGATGGGGTGGGTGGCACTCAGGTCGTTGCCGGGGTCCGACGGCAGGTTCGGCACCCGGTCGGCGTCGCCGATGAAGATGCTGCCGGCCGTGCCGATCTTGTTGTCGAACTCGTCGAGACCGACGGTCCCGTCGTGGCACCCGAGGCACATCTTGGAGATGCCCGTCGGTTCCGAGTCCTGCGCGCCGTCGAGCGACGACGAGCTGTACATCGTGTAGGCATGGCTCGGCAGCGCGTGGTTCCAGAGCAGGCCGATCGTGCCCGTGTCCCGGCCATGATCGTGAGGGACATGGCAGGTGCGGCAGATCTCGCCCGTGTGGTTCCACGACTCCGACGAGAAGTCGTGAGGGCTGCCGACGATCCCGTTGCCGTCACCCGTGGCGAGGGCCACCGGCGCCAGGGCCAGGGCCAGCACGCCGACCAGGACGGCGACGAGCCGCGGGTGGAAGGGATGAACTCTCATGGGTACACCTCCTTGGGTCTTGCGGGAGGAAGGCCCCCGGCGCGAGGGCGCCGTTCCTCCTCCCTGGTCCGGTACCAACCGGTGAACGCTGGTGGACTTGCACACGCCGCATCCCTGTTCTGCTCACTTGCCGTGGCAGTGAAAGCAGATCTCGGACGCGACCGGCGACTTCCTGAGGAAATGGGGAGAGCCCGGGGGGACGTCGCCGTGGGGCTCATGGCAACTGGCGCACTCCACGCGGCCATCGAAGAAGGGCAGCTCGGAGATGAACGTTCGCCCACCGGGAGCGTGCATGTCGTGGCAGTTCGAGCAGGAGGGCGCGTCATCGTGGGTCCAGCGGATGCTGATCGGGTGAGTGGCGCTGAGGTCGTTACCGGGGTTGCCCGGCAGGTTCGGGACGCGGGCCGCTTCCGGGACAAAGTGACTTCCGCCGCTGCCTACCCGGTTGTCGAACTCGTCGATGGCGACCGTTCCGTCGTGACACCCGAGGCACATCTTGGAGATGCCGGTCGGCTCCGGTTCGATCGCTCCGTCGAGCGTGTCCGAGGAGTACATCGTGTAGGCGTGGTTGGGCAGCGCGTGGTTCCAGAGAAGACCTACCGACCCGGTGTCCCTCCCGTGGTCATGGGGGACGTGGCACGTTCGGCAGATCTCGCCGGTGTGATTCCACGACGCGGAGGAGAAGTCGTGTTTCGATCCGACGATCCCTCCGGCTGAGAAGGGAAGGGTCATGAGGGTCGTCACGGCCAGCAAGATTCGAAACGGCTTGCGCATGGGTCACCTGCAGTCGGCTTACGTGTTACGCCTAACCGCATTGTACGGCGAACCCTCAGAGCGCGGCTAGTTATTCTTTTTCGTCGAAACCCTATTACCAGATGGTAGTTAGCAGGTAATCGCAACGGTCGCGCCGGGTGGTACGGGGCGTTACGTGGGCGAAACGTCGGTTTGCAGGCGCTGCGTTCAATCCTCGCGGGGAAGGTCCCGGCGCGCTTCGAGGGCCCGGGCCAGGGTCGTCCGGTCGACGTACTCGAGGTCACCCCCGACGGGGAGACCGGTGGCCGGCCGGGTCACCCGGACGCCCGATCCGGCGAGGCGGCGGGCGAGGTAGAGGGCGGTCGCCTCGCCCTCGACGGTGGGATTGGTGGCCAGGATCACCTCCCGGAGACCTCCCCGCTGGACC
>CAYQTA010000033.1:0-4706 GCA_964420365.1 uncultured Acidobacteriota bacterium
CGGGCGGCCTGCCGGCCGCCCCTACCTCGTCCAGCGATCGATCCAGGCGAGCACGGTGTCGTGCCACAGGATGCTGTTCGCCGGCTTCAGCACCCAGTGGTTCTCGTCGGGGAAGTAGAGGAGCTGGCTCGGGATCCCCCGCCGCTGGAGGGCGTTGAACGTGGCGAGCCCCTGGGTGTCGACGACCCGGTAGTCCCTCGCCCCGTGGATCACCAGCATCGGCGTCTTCCAGTTCTTCACGAAGTTCACCGGGTTCTGCTTCTCGTACCCCTCGGGGTTGTCCCACGGCGTCCCCTCGTGGTCCCGCTCCGGGAACCACAGCTCCTCCGTGTCGAAGTACGCCATCCGCTCGTCCAGGTTGCCGTCGTGGCAGACCAGGCAGCGGAACCGGTCCGGCCAGTTGCCGGCGATCCAGTTGATCATGTAGCCGCCGAACGAGGCCCCGAGGGCGCAGACCCGGTCCCCGTCGAGGAACGGGTACTTCGCCAGGGCCGCGGCGAGCCCCTTCCGGAGATCGACGAGGGGCTTGCCCCCCCAGTCCCCCCGGATCGAGTCGGTGAACGCCTGCCCGTACCCGGTCGACCCGTGGAAGTCGATCATCACGGCGGCGTACCCGTGCCCGGCGTAGGCCTGGGGATTCCAGCGGTAGTGGAAGTGGTTGCCGAACGACCCCTGGGGCCCCCCGTGGACGAGGAACGCGACCGGGTACTTCTTCCCCGGTTCGAAGTCGGCGGGCCGGACCAGGTAGCCCCAGACCGTCTCCCCGTTCCAGCCCTCGAACGTGAACTGCTCGTACTCCCCCATCCGCGCGGCGGCGACCTTCTCGTCGTTCAGGTGGGTGATCCGGGCGAGGTCCTTCCCGTCCGGCCGAACGCGCCACAGCTCCACCGGCGAGGAGAGATCGTCCCGGCCGAAGACCACCCACGGCCCCGCCGGCGCGGGAGCGTGGCAGGTTCCGTCGTGCACGAGCTCCCGGACCTTCCCGCCACGAACGTCGATGGCGAAAAGGGACGTCTGCCCCAGGTTGTCGGCCGTCGCGTAGAGCTCCTTCCCGTCCGCCGACCACGCGATCGAGCGGGGAGAACGGTCCCAGTCCTCGGTCAGCACCCGCCGCTTCCCGGTCTTCCAGTCGAGAAGGACGACCCGGTACCGGTCCGACTCGTAGCCGGGCACCCGCATCGCGAGGTAGGCGAGCGTCCGCCCGTCCGGGGAGAAGACCGGCTGCGTGTCCCAGGCCTCGTTCTCCGCGGTCAGGTTGCGCGGCTTCGCCGAGCCGTCGATCGGAACGGCCCACAGGTCGAAGTTCGTCGACCACGCCTCCGCGGAGCCCATCTCCGGCTTCGCGGAGAAGACGATCTCCTTCCCGTCCGGCGTGAAGGTGATCTCCTCCGGGCCGCCGAACGGCGTGGAGGGCGTGTCGGTGTCCATCCCGGCCATCACGTCGACCGGGTGCTTCCCGTCCCGGTCGACGACGACCACGTGGCTGCGCCGCCCGTCCTCCCAGGTGTCCCAGTGCCGCACGAACAGTCTCGTGTAGAGGCGCCCGCTCGCCTTCCGGTTCTCCCGCTCCTCGAGCCTCTTCTTCGTGCAGGAGAGGTCGCCGCCGCACTCCGGGAAGACCCTGACGGTCACCGCCAGGTGCTTCCCGTCGGGGGAAACCACCAGGTTGGCCACGTCGAGGGGAAGGTCGGTCACCTGCCGCGCCTCCCCCCCGGCGAGGGGCAGGCGCCAGACCTGGACCGAGCCGGAGCGGGACGAGAGGAAGAAGATCCCGTCCCCGCTCGGGTCCCACCGCGGGTTCCAGTCGTTCTCCGGGTGGGTCGTCAGCCGCCGGAGCCCCGTGCCGTCCACGCCGACCATCCAGACGTCGGTCCGTCCCCGGTTCGCCTCGAGGTCGGTGACGCGCACCGTGAAGGCGACGTACTTCCCGCAGGGCGAGACCTGCGGGTCCGAGACCCGGTCCATCGCGAGCATGTCGTGGACCGAGAACGGGTGGGTCTCCCCGGCCGCGGCCGGCGGGTTCCCGACGAGGGCGAGGAGGAGCAGGCAGGCGAGGGCGAGGGTGCGCATCGAGGGCTCTCCTTTCGTGCGTGCCGGGCGCCGCCCGGCGGGTCCCGGGCGCCCGGCCGGCGATCTTACTCCTTCTGCTTCCAGCGGTGCTCCCATGCCGCGGGCTCGTCCCGGAGCCACCGGTCGAACCACTCGAGGATCATCGCCCGGTGGCCCACCCGGTTGGACCACTTTCCGGAGATGCCATGGTCCTCGCCGGGGAAGGCGACCAGCTCCACGTGCTTCCGCTGCACCCGCAGGGCGGCGAACAGCTCGTCGGACTGCCCCGGGGGAACGTTGACGTCCGCGTCCCCGTGCAGGAGCAGCAGCGGCGTCACGATCCGGTCGGCGTGGTAGACGGGGGAGTGGCCGGCGTAGACGTGGGGCGCGTCCCAGGGCAGCTTCCCCCCGGAGGCCATCGTGCCGTAGGTCCAGCCCCAGGCCCCCTGGCCCCAGTAGCTCGTGATGTCGGAGATGCCGTACATCGAGACCGCGGCGGCGAACCGGTCGGGCCAGTTGGTGACCAGGTACTCCGTCATGAACCCGCCGTAGGAACCGCCGTAGATGCCGACCTTCGTCCCGTCGACCTCCGGGTGGGCCGCGAGGAAGGCGTCGATCCCGGCGACGATGTCCTTCCCCGCCTTCGGCCCCCAGTCGCCGGCATGCACGTCGGCGAACTCCTCCCCGTAGCCGTAGCAGCCGCGGGGATTGATCACCAGGGCGGCGTAGCCGTTGGCCGCGAGGAACTGGCTCGTCGTGTCGAACCAGCGCAGGCGCGGCGTCGCGCCGCCGTAGAAGTAGACGACCAGGGGAACCTTCTCCCCGGGGGGCGCGACGTCCCGGACGGGCGGGTACCACCAGGCCTCGATCTCCTGTCCGCCCGGCCCGGTGAACGAGGCGTCCCGCGGCTCGACGATCCGGAACCGGGCAACGAGCTCCCGGTTCGGGTCCTCGAGGATCCGGTCCTCCCCGGAGGCCGGGCGCAGCAGGGCGAGCACCGCCGGCATCGTGCGGCCGACGGCCACGTAGGCGACGGCCGAGCGGTCCGGCGAGATCGCCGCCCGGGTGGCCAGCATGCCGGCGGTGGCGAACGGCTCCACCCGGTCGGGCGTTCCGTCCCTTCCCGGCGTGATCCGGACGATCCGCACCCGGGACCCCTCCGTCGCCGCCGCCAGCAGGCTGTGCCCGGTGGCGTCCCAGGCGAAGAGCAGGTCGGCGTCCGCGTCGAAGGCGTACGGACCGCCGTGCTCGATCCGCCGCAGCTCTCCGCCGGCGAGGTCGAGGAGCCATGCCCGGCGCGCGTAGACGTTGCGCGGCGGGTGATCCTTCCCGACCTGTTCCGGCGGCGCGGTGAACGCGAGGTATCTCCCGTCCGGCGAGGCGGCCAGGTTGGCCGGGCGGGACTCCCACCCGGCGTCGAACGTGGCGAGCAGCCGGTCCTCGCCGCCCGCGAGGTCGAGCTCGCGGAACTCCGTCCGGAACCAGGGGTACGGGTCGATGGAAACCGTCCGCGCCCAGGCGACCTTCGTCCCGTCGGCGGAGAAGCAGGCGTCCTCCAGGTTGAAGTCGCCGGGGGCGACGAGGCGGCGGCGGGCGCCGGTGCGCAGGTCGACCAGGTGGAGATGCACCGACGGGTCCCAGTCCGGCAGGGTGTCACGCAGGACGACGAGCCGGTCCGGCTCCTCCTCGTCCGCCTCGGGCCAGGTCGCCCCGCGGCTCGACGCCAGCAGCAGGAAGCGCCCGGTCGGATCGACGCGGACGAAGGAAAGGTCGGGCTCCCCGCGGACGACCGGGACGAGCTCGGGCGACTCCCGGGACCAGAGGAACAGGTCGTCCCCGTCCTTCCCCGGGCGGTCCACGAGCAGCCGCCCGTCCGGGAGAAAGGCGATCGGACGAGCGCCCTCTCCGCCCAGGCCGACCGCCACGGGCCGCCCCCTCGCGTCGAGGACGTCGAGGAAGGAGTGGCGCTTCCCGTCCGGCCCCCGGCGGGCCGCGACCCGGGCGACCAGCGTCCCGCCGGGCGCGACCGCGAGCGGGCCCAGCGAGACGAACCCGCCCCAGTCCTCGTAGCGGGCCCCGACGCGGGGCCCGGTCACCCGGAAGGCGAGCCGCTGCCCGCCCTTCGCGGTCGCCCGGAGCACGACGGCCGCGTCGTCGCGCTCGAGGAGGACGCGGGCAAGCACCGGCACGTCCGCCCGCGGGAGCACGTGGGCCTTGCCGGCGTCCCACTCGTCCCCGGCGACCCACAGGCCGAGCAGCTTCGCTCCGCCGCCCGGCTCCACGTCCAGGACGACCTCGCCGAACCGGTCGGAGAGCAGGCGGGTGAAGAGCCAGTGGACCCCGGCGCCGGTGAGCCGGACGCCGCCCTTCCCCGCGGGCGCGAGGCCCCACGTCGCCGTCGCTCCCGGCGCGAGGGCGACGCACTCCCCGGGCCGTGGCCACGCCCGCGCCGGGTCGAGCTCCGGCACCGGGTCCACGTCCGGCAGGAGGGCCGGCGTCTCGGCCCGCCGGTCGGGCGGCGGGGCCGGCAGGGGCCCGAGGTGCAGCACGCGGTCCGGCAGGACGCCGGCCGGCCCGTCGGCCTTCCGGCCCGGGTGCTTCGCCTTTCCGGCGGCGAGGGCGGCCGGCGCGGCGAGGACCGCGAGGGCCAGGACGGT
>CAYQTA010000034.1:0-3067 GCA_964420365.1 uncultured Acidobacteriota bacterium
GGTCCGGTTCGACGGGCTGGACCAGGGGGCTCGCTACACCTGGCGCGCCCGGGCCGAGTACGGGGGCTCTCCCTTCCAGGCAAGGGGACCGTGGATCGATCGCGTGGGAACGGCGCCGGGAGTCGCGAAGCTCGCGATGGACGCGGACCTCGACGGGGACGGGTTCGGCAGCCGGCGCGACTGCGACGACGCGAACGCCGACGCGTGGAACCTGCCGGGCGAGGTCCGGAACCTGCTGTTCCTCGACAAGGTGACCCTTGCGTGGGATCCCCCTCTGGAGCCCGGGGCCACGCCGGGAACGCTCCGGTACGACACGGCCCGATCGGACGACCCGCGGGACTTCGGCAACGCCCTCTTCGTGGAGCGGCACGGCGAGGATCGCCGGACGACGGACGAGGAGACGCCTCCCGCGGGAGCCTCGTTCTCGTACCTGGTCCGGGCCACGAACGGCTGCGGCGAGGGACCGCTGCACTGAGTCATTCCCGTCGACGACAGGGCGCTGGAACGGGGCGGCCGCCCGGGGAATGGTGCCGGGCGGCCGCCCCCTGCGTCATCGTGCCCCGCAACCTTCCTGCGTGGCCGCCGCGAAGCGCCTAGAATCCTTTGCCGGCAGCCCTGGTTGCGCGGAAAGGGGACGAGATGCGGCGCAGTATTCGCTTGGTTTTCGTAGCACTGGGGACGTTGTTCCTGGTGGTGCTGATGGGGGTAGTTCCCGCCTGCCACTCCACGCCTCCGAACGTCCTCCTGGTCACGGTGGCCGGGCTGCGGGCCGATAGGGTCGATCCCGACCGAACGCCCGGCCTGGCGAGGCTTCCCGGCCGCGTTCAAGGAAACGTCGTCGTTCCCGTCCCGGACACCGCGGTTGCGCTGGAGGCCCTGGTGACCGGCCATCGGCTCGATGGCCTCGGAAACCGATTCGGGGACCTGTTCCGGGTGCCCGCCGAGTCCCAGCCGCTGGCGGAGCGCATGGCTCGGCGCGGGCTGCGGACGGTCGCGTGGGTCGGCGATGGGACGCTCTCGGAGCTGACGGGCCTCGCCCGGGGTTTCGCCGAGTACCACGTCCCTTCCTCGATCGGTGACATGGCCCTCCTGACGGATGAGCTGTACCGTTTGAAACCACGGGGTGCTGGCTTCTATGAGGCCGAGGCCCTCCGCGACGGGGTCGGATCGTGGCTCTCGGACCACGGCCGGGAGGCCCCGTTCTTCCTGTGGGTGCACCTGGCCGATCTCTCCGCGGCGGTCCGGGCGGAGAATCCGCGCGAAGCGTACGGGGAAGCTCTCGCGCGAGTGGACGCGTCGGTTGCTGACATCGTGGGAGCCCTGCGCACCTACGGGCTCGACGGCACGACGGTCGTGGCCGTCGTCTCACTCCACGGAGAGGCCCTGGGGGTGCGGGGGGAGACGGGCCATGGGATCTTCCTCTCGGACGAGGTGATCCGAGTCCCGGCCTGGGTATGCGGTCCAGGGGGGCGGCCCCTCGAGGTTCCGGGGGACGCCCTCGATCTTGGAGACATCGGCAGGGCCGTTGCTGCCGCGGCGGGCGTCGACGTTCCCGGGGAGCGTGAGCCGGTCCGGTCCGCCACGTGGTGGCCTTCCCGTCTCTACGGGTGGCCGAACGATGCTCCTCCCGGGGATGCGGCCGTCGTCCTGCGGAGGATGGCGACGGCCCACCGCCTCACCCTTGCCGGAAACAGCGTCGAAGCACGGGAGGCCCTCCGGGAGATCGGCAGGATGGTTCCGGGGGGCCTGGTTCCCCGCACGCTCCTCGCGCGCAACCTCGGGAATGCCCTGCGCCGGGAGAAGGATCCGGAGCGGCGGGCCGCGCTCGAGAGGGAACTGGACGCGGTCCTCGCGGAGTGCCGACGGCTTGCGGGCAAGGACGTTGCCCGGCGGTTCGACCTTGCGCGGGTGCTGGTCGGGGTCGGTCGGCGGGACGAGGCAATCGAGATGGCGCGCGGACTGGAGGGCGACGTGGTGACCGCCGGGGAACGGCTGGCCCTCGCCCAGCTCTACGCGGAGGCGGGGGCGAGCGACCGGGCGGCCGAGCTCGTGGGCGGGGTGGCGGAGGTGGAGAGTGGTCCCGTTCCGGAACTGTGGACGTGGCAGGGCGACCTGTTGCGGCGCGCGGGAAACACGTACCGGGCACGCCAGGCCTACGAGCGGGCCCTGGGTTCTTCCCGCGGCCGGACGGCCGACACGCTCGCCAAGCTCGGGGACTGCCTCGCCGACTTGGGCGAGAAGGACGCAGCGCTCCGGAGGTACGCGGAAGCGGTCAACCTTGACCCCTCGTACCGGTATCCTCATGCCAGGGCCGCGGAGATCCTCCTCGAACAGGGAAAGCGTGGGGAGGCAGCGACCGCCATCGCGATGAGCGTGCCGGACGCCGGGGACCCCGTGACCACCGCCACCGAGCGTGCCCGAAGGATGCTCGCGGTGGGCCTCCACGCGGAGGCGGCCGAGGAACTGCGTCGTGCGCTCGAACGGAAGCCGGGCAATGCCAAGCTGCTCTGCTGGCTCGCCCGGGTCTACATCGGGGCCGGGCAGGTGGACGGAGCCCGGGAACTGCTCCAGCAGGTCCTCGAGAGCCATCCGGACAACCCGTTCGCGTGGGAGGAGAGCGCGCGCATCGCGGCGCTTCGGGGCGACCAGGACGAGGCGGTGCGATGCTTGGAACGGGCCGAAACCTACGCGTCTCCCCTTGTCGTCGAGCTGGTCCATGAAGAGGAGGCCTTCCGGCGGTGGGGCGAGAACAGCCCCCTCGGTCGCCTCGTGAGCCGGTTCGGAACGGGTCGCAAACCGCGCCGGTTGGCTCGCCCGTCCCGGGGGATGGCGCAGTGAAGCGGGAACTCCTCCTCGCGATCGTCCTTCTCGCGGGGGCCGGTGCCGTGTACGTGGCCCACGCTGCGTCCTTCGGCATATGCCTCCAGGACGACGCGTTCATCTCCCTGCGCTACGCCCGGAACCTGGCCGAGGGTCACGGCCTCGTCTACAACCCCGGGGAACACGTCGAGGGGTACACGAACTTCCTCTGGACCGTGCTCTCGGCGCTGCCCTACGTGTTCGGCCT
>CAYQTA010000035.1:0-7944 GCA_964420365.1 uncultured Acidobacteriota bacterium
AGTTCCTCGAGAAGCTGCGGAAGGACCCGGCGTTCCGGGGCGACCCGCGGGCGCGGCTCGAGTGGTTCTACCGGAGGACGCCCTGGTACGACGACCGGTACCTGCTCTACCCGGTCGCCCGCGTCCCCGGCGACCCCTGCGAGGGGCCCGTCACGGGGGCGGGCCGGTGAGCCGCCGCGTCCTCGTCGTCGGCGCCGGGATGGTCGGCACGACGTGCGCCCAGCGCCTCGCGCGGGACGGGTTCGACGTCACGGTGATCGAGCGCGACGAGGAGCGAGCCCGGGAGCTGCTCGACCAGCTCGACGTCCAGGTCGTCTCCGGCAACGGCAGCTCGATCCCGGTGCTCCGGGAGGCGGGCCTCGACGAGGACTGCCTGCTCCTCGCGGTGACCGACTCCGACGAGGTGAACATGATCACCGCCCTCGTCGCCGGGACCGCGTTCCGGGTGCGGACCCAGGTCGTCCGGCTCCGCTCCGAGGAGTACCGCGAGAACATCGAGGAGCTCGGCAGCTTCTGGCCGGGGAAGACCCACGGCATCTCGCCCGACCGGGTCGCCGCCGACCGGGTGACGGCCCTCCTGCGGATCCCCCACGCCCTCGACGTCGCCGAGCTGCTCGGCGGGCGGGTGGTCGTCGCCGGCTTCCGGATCGAGGAATCCTCGCCCCTCGCCGGCCGCACCCTCGCCGAGCTCGGGGCCGAGGCTCGCGGCGAGCGGTTCCTCGTCGCGGCGATCTGGCGGCGGGACCGGGTGCTGATCCCCGAGGGGGCCACCCGGCTCGAGCCGCGGGACATCCTCTACTTCTCGTGCCTGCCCGGGCAGTTGCCGGCGATCGTCCGCCGCCTCGGGTACCGGTGGGACCCGGAGCGGCGGGTCGTCGTCGGCGGGGGCGGGCACGTCGGCCGGATGGTCGCCCGGGCGGCCCTCGCGATGGGCCTGCGCGTCGCCGTGATCGACCACGACCGGTCGTCGGCCGAGAGGCTCGCCCTCGAGCTCGAGCGGGCGCTCGTCCTCCACGGCGAGGTGACCGACGAGGAGCTGCTCCTCGAGGCGGGGATCGAGCGGGCGTCGACCTACGTCGCGGCGACGGGCGACCAGGAGCGCAACCTGCTCTCGTCGGTGCTGGCCAAGCGTCTCGGCACGCCCCGGGTGATCCCGTTGGTCGACCACCCCGCCTACCTCGCCGTCGCCGAGGCGACCGGGATCGACGCGGTCGTCAGCCCGCGCCTCGCCACGGTGAGCGCCCTCCTCCGGTTCGTGCGCGGCGGGCACGTCGAGGAGACCGCGAGCCTGCTCCACGAGCTGGTCGAGGTGTCGGTCGTCGAGGTGGACGCCGACTCGCCCCTCGCCGGGCGCACCCTGGCCGAGGCGTCGCTCCCGGCGGGGGTCCTGGTGACGGCGATCGCCCGGGACGGCGACGTGCTCGTCCCCGGCGGGCGGGACCGGGTCGAGCCCGGCGACCGGGTGGTCGTCTTCTCCCTCGCGGAGACGATGGACGCGGCGGCCCGCGCCCTGCGCCTCGACGGGGGGACCCGGTGAACCTGCGCCTCGACGCGCGGATCCTCGGCATGCTGGCGGCGGTGCTGGCCGCCTTCCTGCTCGCGCCCCTCGCCCTCGCCGTCGCCCTCGACGAGCCGGTCCGGCCGTGGATCCTCTCGATCGCGGCGTGCCTCGCGGTCGCGGCGGCCGGCTGGCTCGCGGGGACCGGGGCCGGGAGGACGATCCGCCCCCGGGACGGCTACCTGGTGGTCGCCGCCGGCTGGTTCCTCGCCGGGGCGCTCTGCGCGGTCCCCTACGTGCTCCACGGCGCCCTCGGCCCCGTCGACGCCTGGTTCGAGTCGGTCTCCGGCATCACGACCACCGGCTCGACGGTGATGGTCGACATCGAGGCGCAGGGGCAGGCGCTCCTCTTCTGGCGCTCGCTGACGCAGTGGATCGGCGGGATGGGGATCATCCTGTTCACGATCGCGATCCTGCCCCTGCTCGGCGTCGGCGGGATGCAGCTCTTCAAGGCGGAGGTGCCGGGCCCGGTGGCGGACAAGATCGCGCCGCGCCTCGCCGTGACCGCCCGGTACCTGTGGGGGATCTACGTCGGCCTCACCGCCCTCGAGGCGGTCCTGCTGCGGGCGGGCGGGATGCCCTGGCTCCACGCGATCGACCACGCGTTCACGACGCTGGCGACCGGCGGCTTCTCCCCCCGGAACGCGTCGATCGAGGCGTACCCGAGCCTCTACGTGCGGGGCGTGATCATCGCGTTCATGTTCGCCGCCGGGATGAACTTCGTCCTCCACTTCCGGCTCATCACCGGCAAGGTGCGGGACGTGCTCCGCGACGAGGAGTTCCGCTGGTACGTCGCGCTGATCGTGCTCTTCACGGTGCCCGCCGCGGCGAACCTGGTCGACCACGGCCACCCTCCCGCCGAGGCGGTCGAGGACGCCCTCTTCACCGTCGTCTCGCTGATGACGACCACCGGCTACGCCACCGCCGACTACGAGGCCTGGCCGCTGCACATGGCCGGGCCGGTGATCCTGCTGCTGATCCTCGGGGGGATGGCCGGCTCCACGGGGGGCGGGCTCAAGACCCTGCGGACGCTGCTGGCGTTCCGGTCGCTGCGGGCCAGCTTCCGGCGGATGCTCCACCCGCACGCGGTCTGGCCCGTGCGCTACCGGGGCCGGCCGGTGCCCGGCGACGTCCTCGAGGCGATCTGGGGCTTCTTCGCCGCCTACCTGCTGCTGGCGGCCCTGGGCGCCCTGGTCGTCAACTTCTCCGGGGCCGACCTGGTGACCTCCTGGTCCGCCTCGCTGACCGCGATCGGGAACGTCGGCCCGGGCCTCGGCGGCGTCGGCCCGACCGACAACTTCGCCTGGCTCCCGGGCTACGTGAAGCTCGTGCTCTCGTTCCTGATGCTCGCGGGCCGCCTCGAGCTCTACACGATCCTGCTCGTCTTCCTCCCCGGCTTCTGGCGCCGCTAGGAACGGCCGCCGCCTCGCAGCTCGGCGAGGGCGGCCGCGAGGTAGCGGTACTCGTCCACGTGGTTGTACGCCTGGGCGGCGACGCGGACCCAGCGGGTGGCGTCGTCGGGCCAGGCGATCACCGGGACCTCGATCCCGTACCGGTCGAAGAGGGCGTCGTGGAGCGGGTCGAGGTGGGGCGCGGTCGCCGCCCCCGGGGCGGGCAGCCCGGGCGGGAGCCGCACCGCCGCGAGGGAGCCGACCATCGAGGCGGGGCAGGGGGGATCGGCGCCGAGCGCCGCGCACAGGATCTCCCGGGCGCGGAGCGCCAGGGCCCGGTTGCGGGCGCGCAGGCCGTCGATCCCGCCCTCGACCAGGCTCCCGAGGAAGTCGATCGCCGCCGGGATCGCGAGGACCGCGGTCGGGTCGTCGGTGCCGGTCCAGTCGAACAGGGCGTGGAAGCGGGACCGGCCGGGCGGCCGTCGCGCCCACCCGTGGCTGATCGTCCCGGGGAAGACCCGGTCGCGCCACCGCTCGGCGACCACCAGGAACGCCGCCCCCTTCGGCGCGCACAGCCACTTGTGGGCGTTGCCGGTCCAGAACGACGCCCCGAGCCGGTCGAGGTCGAGGTCGACCATCCCGGGGGCGTGGGCGCCGTCGACCAGGACCGGGATCCCGCGCTCCTCGAGGGGGCCGACGAGTTCCTCCAGCGGCAGGACCATCCCGGTCGGGCTCGTCACCTGGTCGAGCAGGACGAGGCGCGTTGCCGGCGTGACCGCGGACAGGATCGCCTCGACCGCGTCGCCGGGGTCCGCGAGGGGGAACGGCACGCGGGCCTCCTCGACGCGCAGGCCGCACCGCTCGGCGAGCCAGAGGGCGGCGTTCCGGCAGGCGGGATAGACGTGATCGAGGAGCAGGAGCGCGTCGCCGGGGCGGAGCCACGGGTCGGCGCCGCCGGGCCCCGGCATCGCCAGCGACCGGAGCACGGTGTTCACGCCGGTCGTCGCGTTGGGGACGAAGACGAGGCCCGCGGGATCGCACCCGAGGAACGCCGCGGCCCGCCGCCGGGCCTGCTCGAGCAGGTCCGGGTAGTCGCGGCTGAAGAAGCGGACCGGCTCCGCCTCGAGCCGGGCGCGCAGCTCCTGCTGGACGGCGAGCACCGGCCGCGGGCAGGCGCCGTAGGAACCGTGGTTCAGGAAGACGACCCCCGGGTCGAGGGGCCAGTGCCGCCGCAGGGGCCCGGGGGCGGGGCGTCCGGTCACCGGGAGGCCCGCGCCGGCGTCAGCCGAAGATCCGCCGCCACCAGGGGAGCTTCCCCTCGGCCTTGAGACGTTCCTTCTCCTGCTGGAGCCACATCTTCTCGAGCCAGGCCTCCCCGGCCGGCTCGTGGCAGTCCTTGTATTTCTTCCCGGACCCGCAGGGGCAGGGGTCGTTGCGGCCCACCTTGAGGATCCGCTTCGGGGCCGGCTTGTAGTTGAAGCCCGGCCAGACGACCCGCGAGGTTCCCTTCCCGGTCTTCTTGCCCATCGTCACCTTCCTTCCGGCGTTCCGGCGTGGATGCCGGCCGCGGGGGAACGGGGGGCGGCCGGCCCGGCGCCGCAGGGCGGAGCGGCCCCATCATCGCGCCGTCCCGCCCGGCGGCCAAGCGGGGAGCCGCGGACGGGGCGCCCGAAAGGTACGACGTCCCCGTCGCCCGGGCACGGGACGCGACCGGAAGCGTGGACCCGCCGGGACCGCGAAAAAAGAACCCCGGCCCGGGGGGGAGGTCGGGCCGGGGTGGGGCGGGAGGTGGAGGTTTCGGGGGGGAGTGCGGCCTCCCGCCCTGTCGGCAGTGGGTCGCGAACATGATGGAACGACCGGAAACCGTTCCGCAAGGGGTCCGGGGAGGGATCCCCCGTGGCCGCCGGGCCCGGGGGGACGGGGCCCGGGGACGCCGCGGGGCTATCATCACGGGCCGATGGTGCAGGGCACGCGCGGTGGAAGCGACGGGGACGGCCCGGCGATCGAGGCCCGGGGGCTGGTCAAGCGGTACCCGGGGGTCCTGGCCGTCGACGGAGTGGACCTTGCCGTCCGCCCGGGGGAGTGCCTCGGCCTGCTCGGCCCGAACGGGGCCGGCAAGACGACCACCGTCGAGATGCTCGAGGGGTTGCTGCGGCCCGACGCCGGGGAGGTCCGACTCTTCGGCGTCGCCTGGGGAACGGGCCGGGACCGCTGGATCCGCGAGCGGATCGGGGTCCAGCTCCAGGAGAGCCGGTTCCCCGAGAAGCTCAAGGTGATCGAGCTGGTGCGCCTGTTCCGCAGCTTCTACCGGGACGGGAAGGACGAGGAGGAGGTCCTCGACCTGGTCGGCCTGCGCGGCAAGCGGGACGCCCGGTCCGGGAACCTCTCCGGCGGCCAGCGCCAGCGCCTGTCCCTCGCCTGCGCCCTGGTCGGCGATCCGCGGGCGCTCTTCCTCGACGAGCCGACGACCGGGCTCGATCCCCAGGCCCGGCGCCGCACCTGGGAGATCGTCGAGGCGTTCCGGGAGCGGGGCGGGGCCGTGCTGCTGACGACGCACTCGATGGAGGAGGCCGCCCGGCTCTGCGACCGGGTGGCGATCCTGGACCGGGGCCGCGTCCTCGCCGAGGGCCCGCCGGCCGAGCTGGTCGAGGCGCTCGGGGCGGACCGGGTCGTCCTGCTCGAGGTCGAGGGCGAGGTCACGCAGGACGAGCTGGCGGGGCTGCCGGCCGTGCGGCGGGCGACCCGGCGGGGGGAGACGTTCGTCCTGGCGGTCGGGGAGATCGCGCCGTTCCTTCCCGCCCTGCTCGAGCGGCTCGGCGCCCGCGGGGCCCGCCTGCGCCGGCTGGCGATCCACCAGCCGACCCTCGAGGACGTCTTCCTCGAGCTGACCGGGCGCTCCCTCCGGGACGACGGGGACGGCGCCGGCCGGCCGGCGGCCCGGGAGGCGGGGCGATGAGCGGGGCGGCACGGGGCCCCCGGCTCGCCCTCCGCCGGAATCCCCTCGTCCAGCTCACGCTGGCCCGGCTGCGGGAGTTCGCCCGGGAGCCGGAGGCGGTCTTCTGGGTCTTCGTCTTCCCGGTCCTGCTGACCCTCGCCCTCGGGATCGCCTTCCGGGACCCGGACCCGGAGACCGGCGAGCGGTACATCGAGTTCCTGCTGCCGGGCCTCGTCGGGCTGAACATCATGGGGTCCGGCATGTGGGGGATCGGCTTCCCCGTGGTCCAGGCCCGCCGCCAGCACCTGCTCAAGCGCTTCCGGACGACGCCGATGCGCCGGGCCGATTTCCTCGCCGCCTACGGGCTCTCGCGCCTGCTGTTCCTGGTCGCCGAGGTGATCGCCCTGTTCGGCTTCGGGTGGCTCTTCTTCGACGTCTCGGTCCGGGGGTCGTGGCTCGCGCTGGCGGTGGTCTGCCTCGCGGGGTCCCTCGCGTTCCAGGGCCTCGGCCTGCTGGTGGCCGCCCGGCCCCGGTCCGTCGAGGTGGTCTCCGGCTGGATGAACCTCGTCATGCTCCCGATGTGGCTGCTCTCGGGGACGTTCTACGACTGGCACCGGTTCCCGGCCTGGCTCCACCCGGCGATCCGGGCGCTCCCGCTGACCGCGCTGAACGACGCCCTCCGCGCCGTCGCGAACCACGGGGCGGGCCTCGGCGCGGTGGTCCCGGAGACCGTCCTGCTGCTCGCCTGGGGGACCGCCGGCTTCGTCCTCGCGGTCCGCCTCTTCCGCTGGACCTGAGCCCCGTTGCGGGTTGCCCGGAGGGCGGGGATCATGGTTCCCCCGCGGGGGGCGGCGGAGCCCCCCGGCACCCACCGGGCAGGACGGAACGTCGAAAGGAGGTCCCGATGCCGGTCGCCGATTACGAGACCTACTGCCGGATGCTGGAGAACGCCTACCGGGGGAAGTTCGCCTACCCCGCGATCAACATCAGCTCGATGATCACCGCCAACGCGGTCCTGCTGGCGTTCCAGGAGATGCGGTGCGACGGGATCATCCAGGTTTCCCTCGGTGGAGGAAAGTTCGCCTCCGGCCTGGGGATCGCGGACTCCGCCTTCGGCGCGCTGGCCCTCGCCGAGTACATCCACCGGGCGGCCGAGAAGTACGACGTCTACGTCGCGCTCCACACCGACCACTGCCAGCCGGACAAGGTCGACAGCTTCCTCGTCCCGCTGATCGAGGAAACGGAACGCCGCCGGGCCGCCGGGCTGCCCAACCTGTTCAACAGTCACATGTTCGACGGGTCGTCCCTGCCGCTCGAGGAGAACCTCGCGATCGCCGAGAAGCTGATGGAACGGTGCGCGAAGAACGAGATCATCCTCGAGGTCGAGGTCGGCGTCGTCGGCGGCGAGGAGGACGGGGTCAGCAACGAGGGCGCCCCGAGCCATCGCCTCTACACGAACCCGGACGAGATGGTCGAGGTCCACCGCCGGCTCTCGAAGATCGGTGGCGGAAAGTACATGCTCGCCGCGACCTTCGGCAACGTGCACGGCGTCTACAAGCCGGGGCACGTCCAGCTCAAGCCGTCGATCCTCAAGGACGGGCAGGACGCGCTGCGGCGGGAGTTCGGCGAGGACGCCCACTTCTGGCTGGTCTTCCACGGCGGGTCCGGCTCGAGCCGGGAGGAGATCCACGAGACCCTGGAGTACGGCGTCGTCAAGATGAACGTCGACACCGACACCCAGTACGCCTTCACGCGGCCGATCGTCGACCACGTGTTCCGCAACTACGACGGCGTGCTGAAGATCGAGGGAGAGGTCGGCAACAAGAAGGTCTACGACCCGCGCTCGTACCTGAAGAAGGCGGAACGCTCGATGGCCGACCGGGTCAAGCAGGCCGTCGAGGACCTGCGCGCCGCCGGCACGACGCTTTACGGCAAGTAGGGGCGGCGCTTCGCGCCGCCCGGGTCGCCTTCCGGCGACCCCTACGCGATATGCGCGACGGGAGGGCCTGTAGGGGCGGCCGGGAGGCCGCCCGAGGGTGCCGGGCGCGCGCGGTGCCGGG
>CAYQTA010000036.1:0-105737 GCA_964420365.1 uncultured Acidobacteriota bacterium
GCAGGGGCCGGTTCCAGTACCGCTCGAGCGCCAGGCTCATCGCCAGCGCGTCGAGCACCCGCTCCCGGAACAGTCCCGCCGGGACGACCTCGTCGAGCGCCGGCTTCGGTCCCGGGTTCGCGGCCGGCCAGGTCCGGTGCGACCACCGGACCTCCTCGACCGCGCGCATCGCGGCGACCCGCGCCCCGAGCCCGGGAGCATCGGCACCGGCGAGGGAAAGCGACGGGACGACGATCGCGGCGAGCACGAGGCCCGCCACCACCACGACAGACCGACGGCGTTTCATGGCATCCCCCCTTCCAGCGCGCCCAGCATGTCTTTCTTAGCAGTGCAGGCGCCCCCGGACAACGGGGAGAACAGGGGGCGAGAGTTCGTATCCTCCGCTCGGAATGGACGACCGACGCCCGGCCCGGGCAGGCAGTTCGTCACCAGGTCCAGGTGAAGGGACCGGGGGCCCCGTCGATCGTCTCCCGGCCCGCGAGGGCCCCTGCCCACTCCGCGAGCCGTTCCGGCACGCGGTAGAGGTTCGGCCAGGGCGGGTCGGCGAGGCCGACCCCGACGACCTCGCCTTCCTCGAGGAGGCGGACCGGCAGGTCGTCCCGCAGGGGCCCGGCGAGGGGCCAGGCGGCGAGCAGCCTCCCGGCGAGGCGCGGGTCCCGGCCGAGGGACGCGAGCCGCGCCGACAGGACGTCCGGGTCCTCGCCGGAGACGACGACCACCGTTCCCGGCACCCGGCCCGGGAGTTCCCGGGCGACCGTGACCGGTACCGGGCCGGGAGGTGCGGCGGTCTTCTTCCTGCGGCGGCCCCGCCGGCGGTGCCCCTTCCGGCCCTCCGTCGCGGCGGGCCAGGCTTCCCGGAGGGCGGACTCGACGCGCGCGGCGAGCCCCGGGAAGGCCCCCTCCGGCAGCAGCAGGAGAATCCCCTTGGCCGGTCCCGGCGCCGCCGCCCGGCGGCGGATCGCCGCCGCAACGTCGACCGCCAGGGCGGCCGGCGGCAGGCCGCGCCCGGCCTCGACGGTCCGCCACTCGTTCGCCGCCCGCACGAGGTTCCGCGGGTCCTCCTCCCCGGGAACCGGGGCGAGCCGGAAGCGCCAGGGAAGCGCCCGGTGGGCCGGGTCCAGGGGCACGAGCAGCACCCCGGCCCCCTTCACCCGGTCCGGCAGCGGGACGAGCCCGGGGACCTTCGCCGCCCGCTGCTCGTCCGCCCGCGGGCCGAGGACGAACCGCTGGAGGACCTTCCGGGGCACGGGGGCGGCCAGGCGCTCCGGCCCCTTCCGCAGCACCAGCTCGACCGGCCCGGTGCCGGGCTCCCCCCGGCCCGACCGGCCGACCCGCAGCACGAGGACGTCGTCCGGGAGATCGCCGGGGGCGTCCTGCTCGAGGCCCGGCCCCGGCTCGTCCCCCGGCGTCCAGAAGCGATCGGGCGGGCCCGGGTCCGCCTGCGCCCGGTCCCCCTGCCGGCGGAAGGAGTACGCGAGGAACCGCCCCCCCTCGTACCGCCGCACGTGGACGGCGGTCCCGCCCGGGCGGAGGAGCACCCGGCGGAAGCTCGCGCCGGGACCGTGCCGATGGAAGAGCGTCTCGACGACGCGGACCGCGAGCCGCCCGCCCGGACCGGCCGGCCGGTCGACCACCCGCACCAGGTGGTCCCCGAACGCCCGCTCGAGGCGGACACCCGCCGCCGCGTCGAGCGCCGGCAGGCGATCGACCCCGGCGCCGTGGTCCGGGAGGACGGCCTGCGGCAGTCCCGCCGGGTCGCGCCGCCAGGCATCCCGCGCCCCGGCCGTCCGGCGTCGGAGGATCCTTCGTGCCCCGCCCGGTGCCGGCATCGCCGCCCCGGAACGCCCCCCCGGGCGAAGGGTGTCTTCCCTCGCCGACCCCGCCGCCCGGTCGAGGGCCCCGTCCATCCCGAGGTCGAGGCCCCCGATGCCGATCGAGAAGACCCGCAGGTGCGGCTCCGCCAGGTACCGGCGGCGGACCCGCTCCCGGGGCTCCCCCTGGATCGAGGCGAGCACCAGGTGATGCATCCGGAGGCGCTCGGCCCGGGTGACCAGCCGGTCGACCACGCCGGGGTCGGCGCTCCGCGGGTCGATCGCGCGCATCTCGCCCAGCAGCCGCCGGTGATCCGGCAGTCGCGGGTCGAGCCCGAGCATGGCCCGCCGGAACCGCTCTTCCCGGGGGAGCCGCCCCCCGGCCCGGGGCTCCAGGCGGCCGAGGGCCAGGGCGACGTCGGTCCGATCGATCACGTCGACGGGGCCCTTCCCGCCGGGCGCCGGGAGCACGTCGAAGGCGAGGAGCTGGGGGAAGGTCCGCGGCGTCGGCGCGGCCGGCAGGGGGAGCGCCAGCAGTGCGTCCAGCTCCGGGATGGCCAACCCGGCATCCCGCGCCCGCCGGAGCCAGGTGGCGAGGGACAGCAGGCGCGCCACCTGGTCGAGCTCCCGCAGCTCCGGGAAGAGCCCGGCAAGCTCGTCGTACCGCTCGTTGATCGCCGCGATCGTCTCCCGGGTCCAGGGCGGCAGCTCCCGGGTGCCCGCACCGGCCTCGATGCCCCGCAGTCCTTCCGAGCTCGCGAGCATGCGTGCGCGCCGGATCGCGAGCAGGTCGCGGGCGGGCGAGAGGACCAGGTCGACGGTGTCCGGGTAGAACCAGAGCCGGGTCTGCTGGCCCATCACCTGCCGGCTGGCGGGGTCCCGGGCGAACCGCTCGAGGTGGGTCGCGAAGCCGGGAACGCTCTCCCGGATCTTCCCGCGGACGTCCTTCCCCGCGAGGACGTCGATCCCCAGGCTGAACGTCTTGAACCGGACGTCGCACAGCAGGCTGACCCAGCCGAGGCGCGTGTCCCCGAGGCGCCCGCCGAAGTCGACCATCGACTCCCAGGGATGGCGCCCGCGATCGAGGCTCATCGACGGGGTCGCCCCCTCGCCGTGGGCCACCGCCCGCCACGCGACCGCCAGGTCGGCGAGGGAGACCGGTTCCCCGAGGAGCGTCGGCGGCACGGCAGGCCGAGACCCGAGAAGGACGAGCCCGCCGTCGCCGTCCAGCCGTCCACCCTCGACCTGCCAGCCTTCCCGGAAGAACGCCCGCAGCGCCTCGAGGTCGAGGGGCGGCCGCGTGCCGTCCGGCCCGGTGTCGGTCACCTCGATCACCCGCCGGGCGGTGCCGAGCAGGAACGACGTCTTCGCGGGCCGCGCCACGTACGGGTGCACCTCGACGAGGAGGGCCGGGGCGTCGCCCCCGCGCTGGGCGGCGAGCCGCCGCCGCTCGGCACCGAGGACGTGGCGCAGGACGGGCCAGGCGTCCCGGAACGCCCGCTCGGCGGCCGCGCCGCTCGCGGCGGGCGGGATGCGGTCCGTTCGTTCCCCCTCCCGGAACGGCAGGAAGACACGCAGCCGGCCCCGGCCGTCCGACTCGACGACCCAGCGCCGGGCCCGGAGCAGCGCCACCCAGGCGGGCTGCGGTTCTCCCGGGGCCCACAGGCGGCCGATCTCGACCATCGGCGGGTCCGGGGCACCGGCGAGCGCATCGAGGGCGTCCGGCAGGACGAAGGCGTACCGCTCGAGGAACGGGTCGACCAGGACGTGGTCCAGGCGATCGCGCTCGCGGCCGGGCTCCCCCGCGCCGGGGAGGGGTCGGCCGCCGAGACGATCGAGAACGACGCCGAGAGGCTCCCCCGAGGGAGTCAGCGCCTCCCGGTCGACCAGGGCCCCGTAGTCGACCTCGAGCCAGTCCGGCAGCGCGGCGGGATCGCCGCCGGCACGGGCCGCGGCGGCAAGGACGAGGGCCGAGGCCAGCAGGAGGAGGAACGGGACGAGACGGGGAACGCGCTTCATGGACGACCTCCCCCGGCCCCGGGCGCGGGACCGTCCCCGGCAATCTACCGCGGATCGGGAGGGCGAGCCGGGATCAGACCGGCACCGGCTCGGCGAGGCGGTCGAGCAGGCTGCGCGGGATGCCGGCGCCGGTCCGCTCGGCGATCTCTCGCGCACACCGCTCGCGGATCTCCCACCACTCCGACTCCGGCACCCGCAGGAACGCCTCGACGACCCGGGGATCGAACTGGGTCCCCGCGAAGTCGATCAGCTCCTGGCGCGCCCGGGAGTACGGCAGCGCCTTCCGGTACGGCCGGTCCGACGTCATCGCGTCGAACGTGTCGGCGACGGCGAAGATCCGGGCCCCGAGGGGAATCTCCTCCCCCTTGAGACCGTTCGGGTAACCCTTCCCGTCGTACCGCTCGTGGTGGGCGAGGACGATCCGGGCGGACTCCTCGAGGAAGGCGATGTCGCGGAGCATCTCCCAGCCGAGCTTCGGGTGGAGCTTCATCAGCTCCCACTCCTCGTCGTCGAGGGGACCGGGCTTCCGCAGGATGCGGTCCGGGATCCCGATCTTGCCGACGTCGTGGAGCATCGCCCCGCGGCGAATGTGGGTCAGTTCCGGCTCGAAGACGCCGAGCTCCGCCGCCAGGCGCTCCGTGTACTCGACGACGCGGATCGAGTGGCCCTGGGTCTCGTTGTCCCGGTAGTCGAGGGCGATCATCAGGGCCGACAGGGTCGTGTCGTAGGCGAGGCGAAGCTCGTCGTTGAGCATCCGGATGCGGGACATCGCCTGGAGCACCTCGTGGGTGCGTTCCTCGACGAGCTTCTCGAGGCGGTCCTGGTACGCGCGGTTCTCGAGGACGAGGCGGCGCTTCTCGAGGGCCTGCTCGGTCCGGGCCTTGACCTCGGGCAGCGAGAACGGCTTGCACAGGTAGTCGGCTGCCCCGGCGTGCATCGCGGCGACGGCGGTCGAGGCGTCGTCGATTCCGGTGATCATGACGACCGCAACGTCCTCGTCCTGCTCCTTGATCCAGCGCAGGAGCTCGGTGCCCGACTCGCCCGGCATGTCGATGTCGGAGAGCACCAGGTCGAACTTCCCGTCGGTGAACCTCTGCTTGGCCTCTTCCGAGGAGCCGACGGTCTCGACCCGGTACCCGAACGCCTCGAGGCCCTCGCGCAACACCTCGCGCACCGAGGGGTTGTCGTCGACGACGAGGACGTTCGCCCGCGGCTCGTTCATCCGGTTCCCGTGGGGGCGCGCGCGGATTCCCCGCGGCAACCCCGGTTTCCCCGCACCGCCGAATATAGGTTCCCGCCGCCGGGGGGGCACGTTTCCGTAACGCCCTGTACGAAAACGAGTTGAACGTTCCCGGGCGACCCGGCGCGGGAAGCGTCCCGGGGCGAACGCGGGCGGATGCCTGCGGGCGCCTCCGGGCTTTCCGCGGCTCGCGCGTCCCGGATCGGCAACGCGGATCGCCGCGGTTCCCCCGCGGGCGAGTCGTTCCCGCGGGACCCGCCGTAGAATGAGGCCGCAGGAGGGAGGTGCCACGTGTCCGCTTCGATTCCCCCGGCCGTTCGATTCGTCGCCCTGTTCGTCCTCGTCTCCCTTGTCGCGACCCCGTTCGTTCCCGCGGCGGGCCCGGGCAGGGTCCGCGTCACCGGCCGCGTCGTCGACCCCGACGGGCGGCCGGTCGCCGGGGCCCGCGTGGGGGCGACACCCCTGCGGGAGATGGACATCCTGAAGGACCCGGCCGCCTGGCGGAACTGCCGGACGACGACCGGTGACGACGGCGGCTTCGCGCTCTCGGCGCCGGCGGGCGTCCCCCTGCGTCTCGCCGTCCGAGCCCACCGGTTCGCGCCGCGGGTCGTCGAGCTCCCGAGCCGGGGCGAAGGCACGATCCAGCTCGGCGAGGTCCGGCTCACCCGGGGCGCCGCGATCGGCCTCGTGCTCGTCGACGAGGAGGACCGCCCCGTCACCGGCGTTCCGTTCGAGCTCTCGGTCCGGGGTACGTCCCGGTGGGAGACCCGGACGCTCGACGAGGACGACGGCGGGTGGACCGGCGAGCGGCTCGTCGTCGAGGGACTCGCCCCCGGCACCTGGAAACTCTCCCTCGACGCCGCGGGACACGCGACGGTCGACCTCGGCGAGGTGGAGCTCGTCGAGGGGAAGACCACCGACCTCGGGAAGGTCGTTCTCCGGCGCGGTCCCGCCATCGAGGGAATCGTCCTCTCCCCGGGCGGAGAACCGGTGGCGGGAGCGCGGGTCACCGCCCGGGCCGCCGGGATGGCGGCCCCGGGCCGGGCCGGCTGGAAGACGACGCGCACCGGTGAGGACGGGCGCTTCCTCCTCGGGGGCCTCGCGGAGGGCGCGAGCTACACCGTCTCCGTGGAGCCCGACGAGGGTGCCCCGTGGGAGGGAACGGCGAAGCCGGGAGACCGGCTCGAGGTCCGGCTGTCCGTCCCCGGCGAGATCGCCGGCCGGGCGATCCTCGGGGGCGAGCGGGGCGGGCCGGCGACGCCGCTGGTCGTTCGGTACCGGCGCCTCGATCGCGGGGATGCGGCTCCCCCGGGCCTCCCCGCCGCCGCGAGCAGCCGCTGGCTCGACGAGCGGCGCACGTTCCGGGAGGCCGACGGCTCCTTCCGGCTGCGCGACCTGTCCCCCGGCACGTACCGCCTCGTCCTCGAGCACCCCGGGGCCCTGCCCCGCACCCTCGGGAAGGTCGAGGTGGGGCCGGGGGAAAGCGTCGACCTGGGAACCGTGACCCTCGACCCGGGGATCGAGCTCTCCGGAACGGTGGTCGACGCGGCGACCGGGGAACCGGTCGCCGGGGCCACCGTGGAGCGGGCCGAGACCGATCCGTTCCTCGCGATGCAGCGCCGGATGGACGCCGCGGACGGTGAGCCGGGCAGGGGCAGCCGGACGGACGCGAAGGGCCGGTTCACCCTCGGCGGCCTCGAACCGGGACGGGTCGTGCTCGAGGTCCGGGCCGACGGGTACGCCACCACCCGGGTCGAGACGATGCTCGAGGAGGGAACCGCGCCGGACCCGCTGCGCGTCGAGCTGGCGGGAGGCGGTGTCGTGGAGGGCACGGTCCGGCGCGGGGACGGCTCCCCGGCGGCGGGGGTCAAGGTGATGGTGATGCGCGGCATGACCCCCGACCTCGACCACTCCGCCGAGACCGACGCCGCCGGTCACTATCGCCTCGAGCACCTGGCCCCCGGCCCGACGACGATCGTCGCGATGCTGTCCGAGCCCGGCGAGGACGGCTTCGACCTTTCCGGCCTGAAGGTGCGAACCGTCACGGTGGAGGCGGGGAAGAAGCTCCGGGTCGACTTTCCCGAGCAGGGCGGTGGCATCGTCCTCTCCGGGCGGGTCCTCGAGGGGGGTCGGCCGGTCCCGGCACAGCTCACGTTCCTGCGCGAGGACGGCCGACTCGTCTCGGCCAGGGCCGACGGGGAGGGACGCTACCGGGTGGAGCTGCCCGCCCCCGGCACCTGGTCGGTCGCCGTGATGCGCCTCGCCGGGAAGAGCGCGGGGAATGGAACGAACGCCACCGTCCTGGTGGCCAGTACGACGACCCGCGTCGAGGTGCCGGCCAACGTCCCGGCGGTCACTCGCGACATCCACCTCCCGGCGGCGACCGTGCAGGGCACCGTACGGGATCCCGGGGGAGAGCCGATCGCCGGGGCCACCGTGGTGCTGCGGAGGGAAGACGACGACCGGCCCGGTGACACGACCCCCGTCGCCACGAGCGGGCGGGACGGCTCCTTCCGGCTCCGGTGGGTACCGGAAGGAACGTGGACCCTGGTCGGGTCGGCACGGGGGCACGCCTTCGTGCGGTCCGAGCCGTTCGAGGTCGGCGAGGACGGGGAGGTCGAGGTGGACCTCGTGCTCCCCCCGGCCGAGGCGGTCCCCGTCCGGGTCCTCGCCCCGTCCGGTGAACCGCTGGCCGGCGCCCGGGTGCTGGTCCTCGACTCCCCCGCCCCGAACCTCGGGCCCGTGGCGGGCCGGGATACCGACGACGATGGCCTCGTCCAGCTCGACACCCTGCCCGGCGGAAGCTGGCAGGTCGCGGCGGTGAGTCCCCGTTTCGGACTCGCTCTCGGGCAGGTGCTCGCCCCGGCCCCGGAAGGAGACCTCCAGGAGATCGACTTCGAGGACACCCTCCCGGTAACGCTTGTCGCGCGCGACGAGAACGGTGCTCCGGTGCGCGGCGTCCGCCTCGTCTCCCTGCGGCCGGCCAACGGCCCGGAGGCGCTTCCCGCCGTCTCCCTGGCCACCCTGCTGCTCGGCGGGCAGGGCGGTCTCGTCTCCGGCGCCGGGGGCAGGCTTTCCCTGCCTCCTCTTCCCCCGGGGAAATGGACCGCGGAAGTGCGCTGCCCCGGCGACGACGAACCGGTCACGGTACGCTTCCGCGTCGCCGGCTCCGACCCGGTGACGGCGAAGGTGACCTGCCCCGCCGGAAGCTGAGGCCGGCGCCCGCGAGCGCCGGCCTCAGTGGACGGCGGCCCAGTCGTCGCCCGTGCGAACGTCGACCGTCAGGGGAACGGCGAGCTCGACGACCCCCTCCATCTCCTTCCGCACCAGGGCGGCGAGGCGATCTTCCTCCTCCGGCGGGACCTCGAAGAGCAGCTCGTCGTGGACCTGGAGCAGCATCCGGGCCCGGAACCCTTCCTCCCGGAGGCGTCGCGCGACGGCCACCATCGCCTTCTTCACGATGTCGGCCCCGGTCCCCTGGATCGTCGTGTTCACCGCCTGGCGGAGAAGCTGCTCCCGCACCGGGCGGGAGACGCCGGAACGACGGCCCTCTTCCTCGACCAGCTCGGGAAAGCGGCGCAGGCGCCCGAAGAGGGTGCGGACCTCGCCGGTGCGCTGGACGTCCGCGATCACCCGGTCGATGTACTCCTTCACCCGCGGGTAGCGGGCGAAGTAGGCCTCGATGAACGCCCGGGCCTCCTCCCGGCTCATCCCCTGCTCCCGGGCGAGCCGGAACTCGGACATGCCGTAGATGATCCCGAAGTTCACCGCCTTCGCCCGGGAACGCAGCTCGTCGGTCACCAGCTCGTAGGCGACCCCGGCGACGAGGGCCGCCGTGTGGCGGTGGATGTCGAGCCCGCGGCGGAACGCGGCGATCAGCTCCTCGTCCTCGGCGAGATGCGCGAGGATCCGCAGCTCCATCTGGGAGTAGTCCGCCGAGAGGAACCGCCACCCGGGCTCCGGCACGAAGGCCCGCCGGATCTCCCGCCCGATCTCCGTGCGCACCGGGATGTTCTGCAGGTTCGGGTCCGACGAGCTGAGCCGGCCGGTCGCCGCCCCGAGCTGGTGGAAACGGGTGTGGATCCGGCCGTCGGCCGGGTCGACGAGGCGGGGCAGCGCGTCGACGTAGGTCCCCTTGAGCTTGGCCAGCTCCCGGAACTCGAGCACCTTCGCCGGCAGCGGGTGCTGCTCGGAGAGCGCCTCGAGCACCTCCTGGCCGGTGGACAGCTTGCGGGTCTTCTTCGTGCGACGACCGGTGGGGACCAGCTTCAGCTCCTCGAAGAGGACGGTCCGCAGTTGCTGGGGGGAGTTGACGTTGAACGGGTGACCGGCCAGCTCGTGGATCTCCCGCTCCAGCTCGAGGAGGCGCGCGTCGAGTCGGCGGGACATCTCGGCCAACCGCTCCGTGTCGACCCGGATCCCGTGGTGCTCCATCTCCTCGAGCACCGGGACCAGGGGCATCTCGATCTCCTCGAAGACGGCATCGAGTCCTTCGTCCCGGAGCTTCCTCCGGAGCACCGGGACCAGCCGGCGGGCGATCACCGCGTCCTCGACCGCGTAGCGAGCAACCGACGCCACGTCGACCTGGTCGAGGGTGCGCTCCCCCTCCCCGCGCCCGGCGACGTCCCCGTAGGCGATCATCCGCTCGCCCAGGTAGCGCTGGGCCAGGTCGTCGAGCCGGTGGCTCGCCCCCCGGCCCGGGTCGATGAGCTGGGCGGCGACCAGCGTGTCGAAGGCAATCCCCTCGACGACGATCCCGGCCGCCCGCAGCACGGCCCGGTCGTACTTCAGGTTCTGCCCCGCCTTGGGGGCCGCCGGGTCCTCGAGCCACTCCCGCAGCACCTCGCGGGCCCGCTCCCAGGGAACCTGCTCCTCCCCGCCGGCATGGCCGACCGGCAGGTAGTACCCGCCGTCCTCGGCGGCAGCGAAGGACACCCCGACGAGGCGCGCGTGCCGGGCGTCCAGGGAGTCGGTCTCGGTGTCGAAGGCGACCGGCTCCTTCCGCCGGCGGCGGATCGCGCGGACCGCGCGCGCCAGGGCCTCCTCGTCCGCCAGGATCGTGACGTCCAGGCTCTCCCCCGCCGCCGGGGGAGCGGCCGCCTCCCCGGCCAGCTCCTCCATCTCCTCGAGCAGCTTCCGGAAGCCCAGGCGGGTGAACAGCTCGACGGCCGCCGGCACGTCGGGGTGACCGGGCCGCATCGCCTCGAGGTCGAGCTCGACCGGGGCGTCGAACCGAACGGTGACCAGGTCCCGCGAGAAGAGGGCCTCCTCCTCGTGCTCGGCGATCGCCAGCCAGGCCTTCGGCTGGGTCTTCTTCCCGAGATCGTTCAGGACCTTCTTCAGCGTGCGGGCGGGCGTCTCCACTGTCAGCCCGGCGGCCGCCCGGAAGCGCGCCGCCAGGTCGTCGGCGTCCCCGAGCCGTTCCTCCAGTTCCGCCAGCCGGGCGGCCGGGCCCGCGAGCTCGCCGAGCGCCGCCGCGAGCGCCTCCCCGTCCCCCGCGGCGAGGGCGGCGAGGGCCCGCTCCCGGGCGGCCCACAGCGCCCGGAACTCCCGCGCCCGCTCGAGGACCGCGGCGAGGGACCCGTAGCGTCGCACCAGGGCCTTCGCGGTCTTGGCCCCGATCCCGGGAACCCCGGGAACGTTGTCGGAGGCGTCGCCCATCAGCGCGAGCACGTCGACGACCTGCCCGGGCCGGACGCCGAAGACCTCCTCGACCCCGGCGGGATCGAGGACCCGGTCGTCCTTCGCCGGGTTGAGCACGACGATTCCCTCGCCGACCAGCTGGTAGAGATCCTTGTCCGAGGTGACGACGACGACGTCGAGGCCGCGCTCCCGGGCCTGCCGGGCCAGCGTGGCGATCACGTCGTCCGCCTCGAACCCCTCGGCGGCCAGGACGGGCCAGCCCATCACCCGGGCGGCTTCCATCGCCAGGGAAAACTGGGGGACCAGCTCCTCCGGGGGTGCGCCTCGCTGGGCCTTGTACTCCGCGTACGCCTCGTCCCGGTGGGTCGGCCCCTCGAGATCGAAGGCAACCCCCAGGTAGTCCGGCTTCCGCTCGCGGACGATCTTGCGCACCGTCCCGAGAAAGCCGTAGACCCCGGAGGTCGGCGTCCCGTCGGGGGCGGTCAGCCGGCCGATCGCGAAGAACGACCGGAAGACCGTGTAGGTGCCGTCGACCAGGTAGACCGTCTCGCGCCGCTTCCCCATCGCCACGAATCCTCCCGGTCGGCTATCGTACCCCCATGCTCGCGATCTCCGTCGTCGTCCCGACCCACGGGGGAGCCCGGCGCCTGCCGGAGACTCTCGCCGCCCTCGACGCCGCGGCATCCCCCCCGGGGGGCGCCGAGGTGGTCGTCGTCGACGACGGGAGCGAGGATCCGGTCCCACCGGCCCTCGCCGAGGGCCGGGCCCACCCGGTACGGATCCTGCGCCACGAACCGAATCGCGGCCGGGCCTTCGCCTGCAACCGCGGGATCGAGGCGGCCGCGGGCCGGGTCGTCCTCGTCCTCGACGACGACATGTCCCTCGCGCCCGGGGCCCTCGCCGGCCACGCCGAGGCCCACGCCCGGGCCGGGCCCGCCGCCGGGGTGATCGGCCGGATCGTCCCGTCGCCGGACCACTTCACCGGGCGCTTCGGAAGGTTCCTGGCGGCGGAAGAAGAACGGCGCCGCGAGCGGATGCTCGCCACGGCGGACGACGTCCCGTTCGCCCTCTGCCTGACCGGTCACTTCTCCGCGCCGCGGGAGACGCTCCTCGCGGTGGGCGGCTACGACGAGCGATACGACCGGTACGGCTTCGAGGACATCGACCTCGCTTACCGCCTGGTCCGGGCCGGCGTCCGGCTTCGGTACCGGGACGACCTCGTGGCAGTCCACCGGAGCGAGCACGCGGCCTCCTTCGCGGTCCACTGCCGGCGCCACCGGGAGGCCGGGAGGATGGCGGTCCGCTTCGCCGCGGGCCGTGACGACCCGGAGCTGGAGGCGGTCCTCCGGGTGCGCTCCGGCCGGCCTCCCGGGCGGCTGACCGCCTACCGGGCGGTCGTCGCCGCGTCCCAGTGGCTGGTCCGGGCCCTGCCGGCCGGCCCTCTCCGGGACGGCCTGCTGGCTCTCGCCCGCATCAAGGTCGCGAGCTGGGAGTTCCTGCACGTGCCCGACCGGCTCGTCCACGCCGGCTACCACGTGGTCCGGGACATGCACTACGCCGCCGGCATCGCCGACGAGCTGGCCGGGAATCGCTGATCGGCCCCGACCGCGGACGATGCCACCACGCGCGCCCGAGGCACCGCGCGCGCCGGGCACCGGCGGGCGGCCTTCCGGCCGCCCCTACGAGCCCACGAAACCCGCGGCCTCGCGTACGGGCGTGGCGCAGGAACCGCCGGAAAGCGGCCCGGGCGGTGCGAAGCGCCGCGCCGTTCCCGGGAACGGGCCGACCTTCCCCGGACACGAAGCGGCCCCGCCGGGGGGCGGGGCCGTGGGTGGCACGGCGGAACCGGGCCGGGGGGTCACATCGGGGAGAAGCCCCGGTCGGCGAAGTACTGGTCCCGGAGGTGCGACTGGAGCTCGTCGAGCTGGCGGAGGTGGCTCTCCTCCCACTTCGAGAGGAACTCGAAGACCTTCCGGGTCTCCTCGTCGGGGCTCTCCTTCGCCTGCTTCGCGTAGTACTCGATCGCCGCCCGCTCGAGCTCCACGCCGGCCGAGACGATCGCCATCTCGAAGTCGCCTCCCCGGACCCGCTGGAGGAACTCAGGGGTGATGATCGGAGGGTGGTCGAGGCCGCCCAGGTTCTCGGGCGTCGCCGGGACCGACCATTCCCCCTTTTCGAGCAGGCTGCGGAAGTTCTTCTCGAGGAATTCCTTGTGCTCCTTCTCCTCCTCGGCGAGGGCGAGGAACATCTGCTTCGCGGCCGGGTCGGTCGCCTTCTCCGCGGCGGCCCGGTAGATCTCGAGCCCGCGCAGCTCGGTGATGATCGCGGTCTTCACCGCCTCGAGGACCGCCTTTCTCGTCTCTTCGTTCATCGGCATCGGGGATCTCCTTGCACCGCCCCGGGGGCGGGGAGGAAGGATACCCCGCCCCCCCGGGGGGGGCTAGCCGACGCGGTAGCGGAAGGCGGGCGGCACGGAGCGCGGCCACAGGCCCGCCTCCTCCGCGAGTTCCCCGTAGAGGGCCTCCTGGGCCCGCACCATCCGGTCGATGTCCCATTCCCCGCATCGCTCGCGGGCGGCCGCCCCGAAGCGGGCCCGGAGGTCCGCGTCGCCGAGGAGCCGGATCACCCCCTCGGCGAGGCCCTCGACGTCGCCCGGTTCGGCGAGGAACCCGGTGACCCCGTGGGCGACCGCCTCGGGCGTCCCGTCCACCGCCGTCGCCACCACCGGCTTGCCCGCGGCCATCGCCTCGGGAACGACCCGCGGGAGCCCCTCGTGGAGCGACGTCAGCACCAGCACGTCCAGGTCGCCGACGATCCGCTCCGGGTCGTCCCGCCAGCCGAGCAGCCGGAACCGGTCGCCGAGGTCGGCCCGGGCGACCTCCGCCTCCACCTCGGGACGCAGGACGCCGTCCCCCGCGAGGACGAAGACCGCCGCCGGGAAGCGCCTCGACACCCGGGCGGCGACCCGGACGAAGTCGACCGGCAGCTTCTGGGGCTTGAGGCAGGCGATCATCCCGACCAGGGGCACGTCGGCGCCGATCCCGAGTTCCTCCCGGAAGGCGCCGCTCCCGGCGGCCCGCCGGAATCTCTCCAGCTCGACGCCCGAACGGATCACCCGGAAGGCGGCGGCGGGCGCGACCCGGGCCCGGGCGCCCTTCTCCGCGTTCGCCCGCGAGACGGCGACGAGCCGGCTGGTCGCCCGGGCGGCGAGCCGCTCGAGGGCCACGTAGAACGCCCGCACCGGCGGGGACTGGCCCGGGTGGAACCCCCAGCCGTGGACCGTGTGGACGATCGCCGGCACCCCCGCCAGGGACGCGGCGAGCCGCCCGAGGACCCCGGCCTTCGACGAGTGGGTGTGGACGATCGCCGGCCGCTCCTCCCGGAAGCGGCGGCGCAGGTCGAGGAGGGCGAGCAGGTCCCGCACCGGGTGCGGCTCCCGCCGCAGGTGGGCGCAGGTGGCGAACGGCACGTCCGGGAGGGCCCGGGCCTCCTCGTCGAGGATCCCGCCGGGCCCGGCGACCAGGCGCGGGGCGAACCGCTCCCGGTCCAGGTGGGCGACCGTGTAGAGCGTGTTCCGCTGGGCTCCGCCGAGCTCCAGCATCGTGATCACGTGCGTGACCCCGAGGCGGGGCCGGCGGGACTCCCCGCTCACGGCGCGGTCTCCCCTCGAAGCGCCCGGGCGATCTCCTCCGCGACCTCCCTTCCCTCGAGGAGCGCCCGCTCCATGAACGAGTACTCCCAGCGGCCGTACCGGCCGGCCAGGTGGATGCCGGCCCCGCGGAGCCGTTCCCGGGCCGCCTCCACGACCGGTGTCCGGGCCCGGTCGTACGCCACGTAGGCCGGGTCGAGGAGCCGGGCCCGGTGGAGGACGACCCCGTCCGACCGGCGGAGGATCCCGGCCCGCCGGAGCCCGTCCACCGCGCGGTCCACCAGCTCGTCCTCCCCGGGGATCTCCTCCCGGGGACCGAGGGCGAACTCCACCGACGCGGTGGAACACCCGCGGGGCGCGAGGGAGGGGGCGACGTTCGACGGAAAGCCCACCCGGTAGAACGGGAACCCGTCCCCGGGGAAGTACACCCAGTGCACGCCGTCGGCGATCCCGGCGCGGTCGACCCCGAGCTGGAGGTCGACGACCCGGGACCACGAGAGCTCCCCGGCCATCTCGGCGAGGCTGCGGCCCCGGGAGGGACACCCGTCGAGGCCCCGCACCCGCTGGAGCAGGTAGGGCAGCGGGAGCGTGGAGACGATCCGCTCGTACCCGAGGACCTCTCCGCCCTCGAGGACGACCCGGCGCTCCCGGGCGTCGACGGAGACCACGCGGGCCCCGGTCCGCAGGTCGTCCCCGACGCCCCGGGCGAGGGCGGCCGGCAGGACGCCGATGCCCCCTTCCCGGGGGTAGAGAAACCGCGGGTTGTAGCCGAGCCCCCGGGCCGGGAGCCCGAGGGCTCCCCGCACGACCTCCTCGACCGTCGGGCGGGGGACGGACCAGGAGACCCACTCCGCCGTCAGCTCCGCCGGCTCCCGCCGGTAGAGCTTCCGGTTCTGGGGGAGCAGGAACTCCTCGGCGATCCCGTCGCCGAAGGTGGCCCTCGCCCACGCCTCGAAGGAAACCCGCGGGTCGTCCGGAGGGGGGTGCTCCCGGGCGCCGAGGAAGTCGAGGAGACAGCGCGCGACGGTCTCCGGCGGCAGGCCGTGGAGGTTTGCCTGGAAGGGAAACTCGAGAAACGCGCCCCGGGCGAGGATCCGGGCGCGCCGCTCCACCGGGACCAGCCGGTCACCGAGCAGGCGACGGACGAACCTCTCCGCGTAGCCGTCCCGCAGGTGCAGGTAGTGCCCGGTCAGGTCGAAGGTGAAGCCGTCCTCGTGGAACGAACGGCAGAGTCCCCCGGGTTCCTCCTCGGCCTCGAGGACGAGGCGCGGGACGTCGGGCAGCAGCTCCCGGAGGTGCCACGCGGCCGAGAGCCCGGCAAGCCCGCCCCCGAGAACGAGGATCATCGACGTCAGAGCCCCATGTCGATCGTGCGCAGCCAGGCGGCGAGGCCGATCGCGAGCACGACGAGCGCACACAGCAGGACGATCGCCACCCGCTGCGGCGCGACCATCACGACCATCCCCCAGGCGCCGAGCACCGCCGCGGCCAGCACGTTGGCACGCACGGTGGCCCGGGTCGAAAGGCGCCACTTCCGCAGGCGCAGGGCGACGTGGTCCGGGCTTCCGAGCATCACCGGGTACCCCCGCCGCCAGCGTACCCACATGACGAACAGCATGTCGAAGAGCGGGACCCCGAGGACCAGGAGGGGCACGATCGCCGCGACCCGGTGCTCGATCGTGTAGCGGTTGACCATGGCGACCGCCCCGAGCAGGAACCCGGCGAAGAGGCTGCCGGTGTCCCCGAGGTAGATCCGGGCGGGCTCGACGTTGTAGACCCGGAACCCGAGGAGCGCCCCGCAGAGCGCGGCCGCCAGGATCGCCGTCGACGGGAGACCTCCGACCAGGGCGATCGCGGCGAGGAAGAGGGCCGCCACCGCCCCGACCCCGCTCGAGAGACCGTCCATCACGTCGATCAGGTTGAACGCGTTGGTCGCGGCGACCATCCAGAGGACGGTCAGTGGCACGGCGACCCACCACGGGACGAAGACCAGCTGGATCTTCACGCCCGCCCGCAGCAGGACCAGTACGGCGAGGAACTGCCCGGCGAGCTTCGCCGGCGGAGAGAGCGATCCCAGGTCGTCGATCAGGCCGAGCACCAGGACGATCGACGCCGAGAAGAGGATCGCCAGCACCTGCCCGTCCAGGGGCCGCACCACCGCGACGCCGACCAGGACGCCGAGGGCGACCGCGAGCCCCCCGAGGTACGGAACCGGTTCCCGCTGGCGCTTGAGCTTCCCGTCCGGCCGGTCGACGATGCCGAACCGCAGGGCCGCCTCCCGGAGCCGCGGCGTGGCCACGAGCGCCGTCACGTGGGCGAGCCCGAGGGCGGCGAGGGCGAACGCCCCCTCCCGGGCGAGCTGGCCGAGCGGTTCCGTCACGGCTCTCCTTCCGGCGGGCGGACCCCGCGCACCGGGGCCGGCCGTGCACCGGCCCCTACCGGAACCGTAGGGACCCGGGCACCCCCGGTCAAGCCGGAACACTCCCGGACCCTGCCCCCTCCCCCCGCGCCCGCGGGAGGTACAGCGTCACGGACCTGGGGAGATCCCGGTCGGCGGTGGGGGAGAAATCACCAGGTGCCGCGGGGGGGCACGTCCCGGCGCCAGGGCCCCCACCGGCCGGTGCGCCGTCGGTCCTCGCGGCGCTTCGCGAGGGCCCGGCGGAACGGCCCCCGCCAACGCCGCAGCTCCCGGAAGACCCCCGGCCGCTTCAGGGCGGCGAGCGCCCACTGGGCGGCCTCCCGGGCAAGGATCCAGGGGAGGTCCCGCAGGACCGCGCCGAGGCGGTCGTGGCGGAGCATCGCGAGGTAGCGGTTCTTGAGCACGTGGGAGAGCAGGTGCGGGGGCAGCTCGAACGCCAGTCCGCCGAGGCCGGCCTTCTTCCCACCGGTCCGCAGGTGGACCGCGCGGGCATCCGGCACGTGGACCGCGCGCCAGCCCGCCCGCCAGGCCCGCCATCCGACCTCCAGGTCCTCGTGCCAGGCGAAGTAGTCCCGGTCGAACAGGTCCTCGCCATCGGCGATGTCGTCGACCATCTCGCGGCGGTAACAGGCGGCCGCGCCGCACGCGGCGAGGACCGGCCCGGGACGGTCCCGGCGCGGGTCGTGGGGCCGCCCGTATCCCCGGTCGATCGTCTTCCGGGACCGGGCGAGGAACTGCCCCGAGGAATCGACCGTGCGCCGGTCCGGCCGGAGCAGCAGGGGGGCCACGATCCCGACCCGCGGATCGACGGCGAACGCCTCCCGCACCGCATCGGCGAACCCCGGGTCGAGGCGCACGTCCGGGTTCTGGAGGACGAGGATCTCTCCCTCCACGAGGCGCAGCGCCCGGTCGTAGCCCCCGGCGTAGCCCAGGTTCTCGTGGAACCGGACGATCCGCACCCTGTCCCCGAACTCCCGCGCGAGCACGAGGGTGGTGTCGTCGGTCGAGGCGTTGTCGTAGACCAGGACCTCCGTGCCCGGTCCCTGCGCCAGCGCGGAACGCACCGCGTCCGGCGCCAGGTCGCGGTGGTTCCAGGTGAGGATCACGAAGCTGACGACGGGCCGGCTCAACGGCCTCCTCCCTTTCCGGGCACACCCCCGGGGCGATTCTGCCCGATCCCGACCGCCGGGGGAACGACCCTCACCGGGACCGCAGCGCGAGCAGGTCGAGCCCATAGGGAGAAACCTCTCCCCGCTCCACCCGTTCCCGCAGGGGAGCGAGCCGACGCGCCAGCTCGTCCTCCAGGAGGCGGGCTTCCGCCGCCCGGCCCTCCTCCCGCAGCAGGCGCGCGAGATCCCGGGCCCCGCCGACGAAGCAGGGTTCGAGCGCGAGGGCAAGCCGCAGGTCGTCCTCCCCGCGCCGGGTGTCCCCGAGATGGAGGGCGAGCCGGGCCCGGGCGCGCCGGGTGAAAACGTCCCGTGGAGCCCGGGCGAGGGCGGCCCCCCACCCGCCGAGCGCCGCCCGGCACGTGTCTCGCTCGCCGAGGATGCCGCGGCAGGCCGCGTCGAGGAGGCGCGCGCGTTCTCGCCAGGGAGCCGGGTCCACCGACGCCTGCCGCGCGGCCCGCTCGAGCCGGACGAGCCCGAGCGCGAGGCGACGGTCCGGCCGGCCGCCCGGCAGCCGGGCCGCCGCCAGGTGGAACGACGACCGGACCGGGTCCAGGCGGGCGGCGAGGACCGGGCGGCCGAGCCGAGCCATGCGCCACGCCGCCCACGGGAGCAGTTCTCCCGCGACAAGCCCGGTGGCAAGGGCAGCGAGGAACAGGGTCGCCGCGACCGGGCCCGGGCGGAACCGCGGTCCCGGACCGGCATCGGCTCCCGCGAGGGCACCGAGCAGCAGCACGGTTGCGAGGGCGACGACCGGGCGGGCGGTCACCAGGTCGTCGACCAGTCCGTGGGCGGCGAACGCCGCGAGGGGGACGAGGCAGGCGAGCAGGGCCGCCCGGTCGGCGCCCCGGGCCCGGCGCAGTGCGCCGAGACCCCTTCCTGCGACCACCGCCAGGACGGCGAGAAGGACGAGCCCTGCCGGGATCCCGAGGTAGAGGAAGATCCCCAGCAGGTCGGCATGGGGTCCCCGGAACACCCGTTCCCAGCGGGCAAACTCCCCGGGCGCCGGGATGGCGAACCGCGCCGCGGCCGGTCCGAAGGCCCCGGGCCCCCAGCCGAGGAGCGGACGCTCCCCCAGTGCCTCGAGGGAGGCGTGCCAGATCTCGAGACGTGTCCAGGCAAACGGCACCCCGGCCCGGAACCGAAGCCAGACGGCCCCGAGACCGGCCAGGCCGCCCGCCACCAGGAGGGCGGTCGCCCACCGGCGGGCCCGGGAGGACCCGGCCGCGAGGAGCAGGACCGCGATGCCCGCCGCGAAGGCGAGGAGGCTGGCGCGCGCCCCCCCGAGGAGCCCGAGGGTGGAGAGGACGCCTCCCGCCGCCGCGAGGGGCCGGTGGCCGCGATCGCCCGCGAGTCCGAGGGTCACGAGGGCGAGCCCGGCCGCAACGAGGAACGTGCCCAGGTGCCCGGGGTGAAGAAAGCCGGCGGCCGGGCGGGCTCCCTCGTCGAGGACGAACCGCTGCACCAGCCACCACGCTGCCGGTGGCGCCGCCGCCGCCCCGAGAATCCCGGCCAGCGTGCGGGGCCACTCCCGGTACCGGGACGCCAGTCCCCAGGAGAGCGTCCCGGCCGCCACCGCGGCCGCGAGGGAGAACCAGCCGTCCCGGGCCGCGGCCCGCACCGGGGCAACGGCCGCGGGCACCGCGGCCGCGGCGAGCACGAGCCCCCCGAGGGCGAGCGGCAGGAGCGGCCAGTCCCGGTTCTCCCGCCGGGGGAACACCGCGGCAAGGACCGCGACGACGAGGACGACCACGCGTCCCATCCGTGCACCCGGGAGAGCGCCCCCTTCCCCCCAGCATGCGAGCACCAGGAGGAACCCGAGCGCCAGGGCCTCTGCCGGTGCCCCCTCCCGCGGCGGCCGGAGCCAGCGGAGCGCGGTCCACGCGGCCAGGCCGAGCAGGAGCACCAGCAGCAGGTCCCCCCCCGTGGGCACCGGCCCCCGGACCGGGAACCGGCGTTCCCACCCGGGCAGGCCCGCGTTTGCCTCGAAGAGCCCCGCCCGGCGGAACGCCTCCTCCGCCGCCTTCACCTTCTTCCGGAGTCGCGGATCGGCCGGGTGGCGGAACGCGGCGAGCTCCCAGGCCCGCCAGGCGTCGGCCGGCCGGCCCTCCGCGGCCCGGAGGTCCCCGAGGAAGTGCCAGGGAGCCGGGGACTCGGGATCGAGGGCGAGGAGCCGGGAGGCCAGCGTTTCCGCCCGGGCCCGTGCCGCCGCGTCCCCCGCGCGCACGGGAGCGAGCTGCAGGCGGGCGGCCCGGAGGGTGCGGTGGACGTCCCAGGGAGCTGCCGCGGCCGCGGAGAACGCGCGGACCGGGTCGCCCTCTGCCGCCTCGAGACCCCGCTGTGCCGCCGCGACCCCGAGCCAGCCGAGGGCAACCGGGACGAGCGCCGTGACCGCCAGCCAGGCGGACAGCCGGGATCGCGAGGCATCCTCCCCGGTCGGCCACAGGAGACCGGCCAGGGCCGCCGCCGGGACGGCGATCCCCGGCAGGTAGAGGGTGAAATCGACCAGGTTGTGGACGACGAACGCGACGATCCCCGCGGCGATCCAGCGGTCCGGCCCGGAGAGGCCCCGGAGCCTCCGGTGAAGGGCCCATCCTCCGAGCAGGAGCAGCGCGAGGGCCGGGATGCCCCCCTCGGCGAGCAACTGCAGCCAGGAATCGTGGGCGTAGATCGTCTCCGCATCGCCGGGCCGGCGGAACCGCGGGTAGATCGCCCCGAAGGCGCCGGGACCGATCCCGGCCGTCGGTCGCTCCGTCGCCGCGAGGACGGCCCCCCGCCAGTTGCCCACCCGGAGGTGGAGCGGGTGATCCGGTCGACCGAGGTCGAGCAGGTTCCGGGGACGCACCGCGACGAAGGTTGTCGCCAGGAGGAGGACGGCGAGAAGGAGCCCCGCCCGGACGCGCCAGGAGAGCCGCCGAGCCCGCGGTACCAGCAGGTAGGCTCCGGCGACGAGGAGGGAGAGAAGGCCCCCCATCGAGCCGGTCAGCACGAGGCCGAGCCCGGCCAGGACGATCCCGGCGGCCGCGAGGAGCGCGGCCGGCGTCCGGCCCCGCTCCGCCAACAGGGCCCCACCGGCGGACAGGGCGAGGACGAGGGCCCCGGCCAGGGCGGCGGGCACGACGTGCGTGCCGAAGGGACGCCCTTCCGCGAGCCGGCACACCATCGCTTCGGGCAGCCCGAGGGCCCGGGCGGCCTCCGCCTGCCGGGCGAGCAGGCCCGCCTTCTGGACGATCGCCAGGATCCCCTGCCCCGCCCCAGCCCCGAGGAGGGCGGCGAGGAGCCAGCGCCGCCCCCGCGCCGCGACCGACGCGGCCAGGGGAAACACGGCCACCGGGAGGGCGAAGCGGAGCAGCGTCTCCAGGGTGCGCCCCGGGGAGACCGTGATCGCGAGCGCATACCCCCCGAACGCCAGGACGAGGCCGAGGCCCGGCCCGGTGACGCCGCGCGCGACGGCCGCGAGGCCCGCGGCCAGCAGAACGGCTACCGCGAACCCCGACTCCGGGTGTACGACCGGCGGGAACGCGAGGGCCAGGGCGGCCGCCACCGCGAGGAAGGCGCCGGCCACGTCACGCCGCCGCGGACCGGGCACAGTACGTTCCACGATCATCATGCCGGGCAGTCTATCGCGGTCTCGATGCGAAACGCCGGCCCCCGCGGGGGCCGGCGGCACTCCGCTCGGTTGCACCCCTGTCTCAGGTGCCGGTCTCCGGGCTCGCGGAGAACTGGCCGTCCTGGAGCACGATGTCGTTGTCGAACTGGTCCCTCGTGTCCTTCGTCACGTCCGCCGGGCCGTCCGCCCCGTCCCGCCCGTAGCTCTCGAGGGTGTAGTGACCGCTGGCCATCGAGTAGACGATGTCGTTGTTCCAGCCGTCCCGGGTCTCGACGGTGTTGTAGACGTTCTCCCGGAGCACGTCGGCCAGCTCGTCCGCCGAGATCCCGTTGCTGGGCAGGTAGTTGTTGTCCGTGTTGTACGCCTCGATCGCGGTGGAGAGGTTCCGCATCGTGGCCATCGTCTTCCGTTGACGCGAACGGTCGAGGGCGCTCTGCAGGTTGACCACCGCGATCGCGGAGAGGATGCCCACGATGGCGACGCTGATCAGCAGCTCGACCAGGGTGAATCCACGTTCCCCCCGTCGTGCCTCCGGCTGCCGCCGATGGACTTCCTCGCGCATCGCGTCACCCCCGCCAGACGGGGCGCGGGGTGGGACCGCCACTGGCCCCACCCCGCCCCGGCATGCCTGCGTTTACTGCTGCTGGCCCTCCGGCCACTGCACGAACGCACCGTCGATGAAGATGATGTCGTCATCGAAGTCGGTGGTCTTCCCACCGGTGGCCGTCGTCTCGGCGCCGTCCTTGCCGTAGGACCGGATGGTGTAGTCCGAGCCGTCCGAGCCGTACATCAGGTCGTGGCTCCAGCCATCCTGGTCCGGGCACTTCTTGATGTAGATCGGCTCGAGCCACTGGTCCAGGTTGCCGTTGACCTCGGTCAGGCTCCCGGTGTCGCCCTCGTCCGGGTACTGGTTGTTGTCGACCGAGTACGACTCGACCGCCGTCCCGATGCTGCGCATGTCGGCCATGGTCCTCTTCTGGCGGGACCGGTCGATCGCGTTCAGCAGGTTCGGGATCGCGATCGCGGCGATGATCCCGATGATCGCCACCACGATCAGCAGCTCGATCAGGGTGAAGCCTTCCTCCTTGCGTCGCATCACTCGCATTTGCCGTCACCTCCTTGGAGTGCGCCCTCCATGAAAGCAATCTCTGTGCCACGCCTCGGGCTGTCAAGAAAAAACCAGAACCTACGGATTTTCCACCAGTTGAGCGCGGCCCCACCCTTGCCGACCGGGCATCGCGGCGCCCGGCTGACACCCCGTGACGCCCGGGGTGACAACAAGTGTCACGTCCGGTCCCCCGCCGGGACCCCGGCCCCGGTCGCGAGACCGTACTTCTTGGCGAAGTACCGGAAGGACCGGAAGGTCATCCCGAGCCGCTCCGCGGCCCGGGTCTGGACGCCACCGCACGCCCGGAGGGCCGCTTCCATGTAGCGTCGCCGCTCCTCCTCGAGGTGCCGCTCCAGGTCGAACGCCCCGGGCGGCAGCTCCCGCGCCCCGGCCGACCCCTCGAGGATCTCCGGCGGCAGGACCTCCGGGACCAGCGCGTCCCCGGGAGCGAGGGCCACCGCGCGCTCGATCACGTTCTCCAGCTCCCGGACGTTTCCGGGCCAGTCGTGGCGGGCGAGCGCCTCGAGGAATGCGGGCTCGATCCGCTCGATCCTCCGGCCCATCCGCTCCGCGTGGCGGCGCAGGAAGTGCCGCACGAACTCCGGGAGGTCCTCGCGCCGCTCCCGCAGGGGCGGCACGTCGATCCGGATCACGTGGATGCGGTAGTAGAGGTCCTCGCGGAACCGCCCCTCCCGGACGAGGGTGGGGAGGTCCCGGTGCGTCGCGGCGATCACCCGCACGTCCACCGGGATCTCCTGGTCCCCGCCCACGCGGCGCACCTTCCGCTCCTGGAGCACGCGGAGCAGCTTCGCCTGCATCTCCGGAGGCATGTCCCCGATCTCGTCGAGGAAGAGCGTCCCCCCCCGGGCCGCCTCGAGAAGCCCGCTCCGGGCCCGGTCCGCCCCGGTGAATGCCCCCCGGACGTGGCCGAACAGCTCCGACTCCAGCAGGTCGGACGGGATCGCCGCGCAGTTGATGCCGACGAACGGGGCCTCCCGCCGGGGGCTCGCCGCGTGGATCGCCCGGGCGATCACCTCCTTCCCGGTCCCGGACTCGCCGGTGACGAGGACCGTCGAGTCGGTCGGCGCGATCCGGGCGACCATCTCGCGAACCCGGGCGATCGCCTGGCTGTGGCCGATGATCTCCCGCTCCGCCGCGATCCGCGCCCGCAGGCGCCGGTTCTCGTCCCGCAGCTCCCGGTGACGGAGCGCGCGCCGCACGTGGAGCCGCATCTCCTCGATGTCGAACGGCTTTTCCAGGTAGTTGACCGCCCCGTGGCGCATCGCCTCGATGGCCGTCTCCTTCGAACCGTACGCCGTGATCACGATGGACGGCACTTCCGGCGCGATCTCCTGGACCCGGCGCAGCAGCTCGACGCCGTCCATCCCGGGCATCGCCAGGTCCGTGAGGAGGAGATCGCAGCCCTCGTCGCGAAGGCGCGCGAGCGCCTCCTCTCCCGAGGAGGCGGCCGTCACCCGGTGGCCGTCCCGGGCGAGGGCGGCCCGCAGCATCTCGCGGATGCCGGGTTCGTCGTCAACGACGAGAATCAGCGCCATGAGAGCGCCTCCTCCGCGGCCGGCAGCGCCGCCGGCCGGTGGCAGGGCAGGATCACCCGGATCTCGGTTCCCCTGCCCTCCCGGCTGCTGACCTCGACCCGGCCCCCGTGCTGCTGGACGATCCGGTACACGATCGCGGCCCCCAGTCCCGCCCCGTCACGGAAGCGCCCCTGGAACGGCTGGAAGAACCGCCGGACCGTTTCCTCGTCCATCCCGTGCCCCTCGTCGCGGAACGCCACCAGGACGCGATCGGCCCCGTGGCCCTCGACCCGGATCGCCAGCGTCCCGCCGCCGGGCATCGCCCGGAGGGCGTTGCTGGCCAGGTTCCAGAAGATCTGCCGGACCCGGTCCGGGTCGGCCCAGGCGACGGTCGGGCCGGGTCCGACGAGCACCTCCACCCGGTGTTCGGGCCCGATCTCGGGGCTCTTGCGCAGGAGCCGGGCCAGCTCTTCCATCAGCGGGGCCAGGTCCACCTCCCGCGGCCGGAACGACCCCGGCCGGGCGAAGGCCAGGAAGTCCTTGATGATCCGGTTGAGCCGGTCGGTCTCCCGGACGATCAGTTCCGCCAGCTCGCCGCCCGCCCCCTGTTCCCGGAGCACCTGGACCGAGCCGCTGATCGCGGCCAGGGGATTCCTGAGCTCGTGGGCGATGCCCGCCGCCATCTCCCCGAGGGCGGCCATCCGTTCCCGGGTCCGCACCTGCTCCTCCAGGGAGGCGATCTCCGTCAGGTCCTGGAAGACCACGAGCCACCCGACCTCCGAGGCGCCGCCGTCGACCAGGGGGGCCACCGAGAACCCGAGGACCAGGCGCTCCCCGTCCCCGGGGCGCGTCCATTCCCGCTCGAAGCGGGTCCGGCGTCCCCCCCGCGCCTGGGCCCCGGCCGCATCCAGGAAGCCCGGCGGGAGTCCCAGCAGTTCCTCGACCGGACGTCCGACGACGGCCTCCCGCGGCAGTCCCAGGATCTCGCTGCCGGCCCGGTTGACGAAGGTGGCGCGACCGTCCGGGTCCGCCGTGACGATGCCCGTCCCGATCGACTGGACGATCTGCTGCTGGAGCGCCCGGAGGGACGCCAGGTCCCGCCGGTGGTCGGCCAGCTCCCGGTCGGCCTCCTGCAACCGCTCCGCGAAGACGCCCCCGAGGACCGCCAGCAGCAGGAAGCCGAGGAGGTGGGAGACCGCGGCGTAGACGACGCGGCCCGGGGGCAGTTCCTCCGGGGAAAGCCGGAGGGACCCGGCGCCGAGGATCAGGAGCCACGCGAAGCTGGCCGCGGTGGCCACCAGCACCCCGCCGCGCATCCCGAGCAGGGCCGCCCCGACCATCACCGGCAGCGCGAAGAGGAACGACAGCGGGGAGAGCGCACCGCCCGTCGCCAGGACGAACCCCGCGACGAGCAGGACGTCGCCGCCGATCTGGATCCAGGCGAACCACTCGCGGTCCCCGGCCCACCGGTCGAGGACCGCGTAGACGAGGATCGCCGCGAACACCCCCGCCGCCTGGAAGTAGAGGCTCCGGAGGGGCTGCTCGGGAACGAACCAGAGCTCGATGGCGAAGGCCGACAGCAGGAGCGTGCTGGCCGCGATCGCCCGGGCCGTGTTCAGGCGCCTCAGGTACCTGCGGGTGGCATGCATCCGCTCCCCGTCGGTCGCCCCTCCGTCAGCCGATCTTCCCGATCAGCGAGAACATCGGCATGTACATCGAGACGACGATGCCTCCGATCACCGTTCCAAGGATGACGATCATCACCGGCTCGAGCAAGGAGAGCAGGTTCTGGGTCGCCTCGTCGACCTCGTCCTCGTAGAAGTCGGCGATCTTGGAGAGCATCGTGTCCAGGGCCCCCGTCTGCTCGCCCACCTCGATCATCTGGACGACCATGTCGGGGAACACCCCCGTCTCCCGGAGCGGCTGGGCGATCGTCTTCCCTTCCTCGACCGCCGCGCGCACCTTCATGATCGCGTCCTCGATGATCGCGTTGCCGGACGTCCGGGCCGTGATCTCGAGCCCGTCGAGGATGGCGACCCCGGAGCTCGTCAGGGTGCCGAGGGTCCGGCAGAAGCGGGCGACGGCGATCTTGCGCAGCAGCATCCCGAGGACCGGGATGTGCAGCATCATGTTGTCGAGGACTCGTCGGCCGCGTTCCGTCTTCCGGTACTGCTTGATGCCGAAGATCGCCCCCCCGATGGACAGCAGGATCAGCCACCACCAGCGGCGCAGGAAGTGCGAGAGGGCGATCGTCAGCCGCGTCGGCAGCGGCAGCTCCGCGCCGAGGCCGGTGAAGAGGTCGGCGAACACCGGGATGACGAAGGTCAGGATCACCCACACGACGACCGCGGCGATCACGAGCACCGACACCGGGTAGACCAGGGCGCCCTTCACCGCGGCCTTCAGCTTGACGATCTTCTCGATGTAGGTCGACAGCCGCTGCAGGATCGTGTCGAGGATGCCGCCCGTCTCTCCGGCGGCCACCATGTTGCAGAACAGGTCGTCGAACACCTTCGGGTGCTTCCGCATCGCGTCCGCGAGCGTCGCACCGGCCTCGACGTCCTGCCGGATCTCGTTCAGGACGTTCTGGAAGACCTTGTTCGGCTGCTGCTGCGCGAGGATCTCCAGGCACTGCACCAGGGGGAGGCCGGCATCGATCATCACCGAGAACTGCCTGGTGAAGATCGCGATGTCCTTCTGCTTGACCCCCTTCCGCAGGCGCGGCAGGGCGATCTCCCTCCCCTTCTCCTTGACCGTCGGCCCGATGATCCCCTGTCGCCGGAGCGCGGCGAGCGCCTCCTCGCGGTTGGCGGCTTCCAGGGTGCCCTCGCGGGCCTCCCCGTTCCGTGTCCTCCCCTTCCAGGTGTAGACCGGCATCGTCCTCTCCTCCGGGGATCACCGGCGGCGCTGCACCGTCCCGGGCACCCCGCCCCCCAGCGCCCCCGCTCCGCGGTTGATCATCTCCTGCAGCTCCTCCGGATTGTGGGAGACCGAGAGGGCCGTCTGAAGCGTGATCTGCCGGCGGAAGTACAGGGTCGCGAGGGACTGGTTGAACGTCTGCATCCCGTGCTTCGCCTGCCCGGTCTGCATCATCGAGTAGATCTGGTGGATCTTGTCCTCGCGGATCAGGTTCCGGATCGCCGAGTTCGGCACCAGGATCTCCAGCGCGAGCACCCGGCCCTTTCCGTTGGCCCGCGGCAGCAGCGCCTGGCAGATGATGCCCTCCAGGATCAGCGACAGCTGGGCCCGAACCTGGGGCTGCTGGTTCGACGGGAAGACGTCGATGATCCGGTTGATGGTCTGCGCGGCCGAGTTCGTATGCAGGGTGGCGAACGTCAGGTGCCCCGTCTCCGCCACCTGCAGGGCGCACTCGATCGTCTCGAGGTCGCGCATCTCTCCGATCAGCACGACGTCCGGGTCCTGCCGCAGCACCGACCGGAGGGCATTCGGGAACGACTTCGTGTCGGACCCGAGCTCCCGCTGGTTGACGATGCACCGCTTGTGCGAGTGCAGGTACTCGATCGGGTCCTCGATCGTGACGATGTGCGCCTGCCGCTCGCGGTTGATCTTGTCGAGCATCGCCGCCAGCGTGGTGCTCTTCCCCGAGCCGGTCGGCCCGGTGACCAGCACGAGTCCCCGCGGTTTCTCGGCGAGGCGGGCCACGACCTCGGGCAGGCCCAGGTCCTGGAACGACTTGATCTCCCACGGGATCGTCCGGAACGCCGCGGCGACCGCCCCCCGCTGGTTGAAGACGTTGGCGCGGAACCGGGCGAGCCCCTTGATCCCGAAGGAGAAGTCGAGCTCGAGGTTCTCCTCGAACCGGTGCTTCTGCTGGTCGGTCAGGACCGAGTAGACCAGGGCCTTCGTCTCCGCCGCGGTCAGTGGCGGCATCTGCAGGGGCACGAGCTGCCCGTCGATGCGGATCTGGGGCGGGGAGTTCGTCGTGATGTGGAGGTCGGAAGCCCCCTGTTCCACCATCGTCTTCAGCAGTTGCTGCAGGGTCACCGCCACGGCACCCACCTCCCCCGGCACGCCGGCCGGCGCATCAGAACACGGTCTCCCGCACGACCTCGTCGATGGTCGTGATCCCCTGCTTGATCTTCTCCAGCCCCGACATGCGGAGCGTGAGCATTCCCTCCTCGACGGCGCGGCGTTTCAGCTCGAGGGCCGAGCACCCGGTGAGGATCATCTCGCGGATCTCCTCGGTGATCTCGAGCACCTCGAAGAGACCGACCCGGCCCTTGTACCCGGAGTTGTTGCAGGTCGGGCAGCCGCGACCCTTGTGGATCTTGACCGCCTCCGCCTCCTCCGGGCTGAAGCCGATGTCGACCAGCGCCTTCGGCGGGACGTGGATCTCTTCCTTGCAGTCCTTGCAGATCCGGCGGACCAGTCGCTGGGCGCAGATCAGGTTGACCGAGGTCGCCACGAGGAACGGCTCGATCCCCATGTTCATCAGTCGGCTGATCGTGCTCGGCGCATCGTTGGTGTGCAGGGTCGAGAGCACCAGGTGGCCGGTCAGTGCCGCCTTGACGGCGATCTCGGCGGTCTCGAAGTCGCGGATCTCCCCGATGAGGATGATGTTCGGGTCCTGCCGCAGGAACGCCCGCAGGGCCTCGGCGAAGGTCAGGCCGATCGATTCCTTGGTCTGGACCTGGTTGATCCCGTGCAGGTTGAACTCGACCGGGTCTTCCGCCGTCATGATGTTCGTTTCCGGCGTGTTGACCCGGCTGATCGCCGAGTAGAGGGTGTTGGTCTTTCCCGACCCGGTAGGCCCCGTGACGAGCACCATCCCCCAGGGCTTGAGGATCGCCCGCTCGAACTTCTCGAGCGACTCCGGCTCGAAGCCGAGCTTCGTCAGGTCGAGGGCGAGGTTCTCCTTGTCGAGGAGCCGCAACACGACCTTTTCGCCGAACAGGGTCGGCACGGTCGACACGCGGAAGTCCATCTCCCGCGGCCGGCCGTCGATCCGCATCTTGATCTTGATGCGGCCGTCCTGGGGGAGCCGCCGCTCGGCGATGTCGAGCTTCGACATGATCTTCAGGCGGCTGATGATCGCGTCCCGTAGCTTGAGCGGCGGATGCATGTACTCGTAGAGCACGCCGTCGATGCGGAGCCGGACCCGGAAGTCCTTCTCGTATGCCTCGATGTGGATGTCCGACGCGCCCTTGTTGATCGCGTCGAGGAGGATGCGGTTGACGATGCGGACCACCGGCGCGTCGGCGGAGAGCTGCTCCAGGCTGGAGGCGTCGATCTCCTCCTCGTCGGAGAGGACCTCGACGTCTTCCTCCTCCGGGGCGTTCTCCCATTCCGGCGGCATGAAGTCGCCGCCGCCCCCGTCCTGGCCCTGGAAGAGATCGATCTCACCGCCGTAGCGATGGTCGATCGCCTCGCGGATGGCGAACTCCGAGGCGAGGACCGGTTCGACCTCGCACCCGGTGCGGAACCGGATGTCGTCGAGGGCGACGACGTTGGTCGGGTCCGCCATCGCGAGGGTGAGGATGTTCGCCGTCTTGTGCACCGGGAAGACCAGGTAGCGCTTGGCGATCTTCTCGGGAATCAGGTCGAGGAGGCTCGAGTCGACGTGCTCGTAGAGCGACCGCAGGTCGATGGCCGGGATTCCGTACTGCTCGGAGAGGAGGTGGACGAGGTCTTCCTCGCTGACCGCCCCGGACTGGACGAGGTGGTAGCCGATCTTGCCACCCTCGTTCTTCTGGCGATCGAGGGCCTCCTTGAGGGCCTCCTTGGTGACGAGACCTTCCTCGAGCAGGAGTTCCCCGATGCGGTCGCTCATGCCTCTCTCCCCGGGTCGCCCCCGGCCCTGTCCGCACGGGGGCACGGGCCGCCTCCCGGGCACACGGAAAGCCGGGGGACCTCGTGGTCCAAGTTGGTGACCGGGGGACGCCGGGTCAAGCAGGAGCGCCGCGGAGGCTCCCGGGATCAGGAAGCGGCGGCTCGCTCCGCCAGGAAACGCTCCATGAAGCGGGTCGAGAGGCGGGCCTCACGAAAGTCCGGCGAACGAAGGATCTCGGAGAGCAGCGGCAGGTTGGTCTGGATCCCCTCGATGACGAACGAGTCGACCGCCCGCTGGAGACGGGAGAGGGCCTCCTCCCGGTTCTTCCCGCGGGCGATCAGCTTGGCGATCATCGAGTCGTAGTAGGGCAGCACCTGGTAGCCGGCGTAGGCGGCGGTATCGATCCGGATCCCGGGCCCGCCGGGGGGATGGAAGGCGGTGATCAGCCCGGGGCTCGGGGCGAACGTCCAGGGGTCCTCCGCGGTCACGCGGGCCTCGATCGACCACCCCTGGATCCGGAGGTCCTCCTGCCGGAACGGGAGCGGCTCCCCCGCCGCGATCCGGATCTGCTCCTTGATCAGGTCGATCCCGGCGATGTTCTCCGTGACCGGGTGCTCCACCTGGATCCGCGTGTTCATCTCCATGAAGTAGAAGGAACCGTCCTCGTCGAGGAGGAACTCGATCGTCCCGGCGTTCCTGTAGTCGACCGCCCGGGCGGCCTTCAGCGCCGCCTCCCCCATCCGCTCCCGGAGCCGCGTGTCCAGGGCCGCCGACGGCGCCTCCTCGATCAGCTTCTGGTGGCGGCGCTGGATGGAGCACTCGCGCTCGAAGAGATGGACCACGTTCCCGTGGTGGTCCCCCAGCACCTGGAACTCGATGTGGCGGGGGTTCACCAGGTACTTCTCCAGGTAGATCTCCGGGCTGCCGAAGGCGGCCGCGGCCTCGGTGCGGGCCGCCTCGATGGCGGCCGCCAGCTCGTCCTCGCTGCCGACCACGCGCATCCCGCGCCCGCCTCCCCCGGCCGACGCCTTGACGATCACGGGGTAGCCGATCCCGGCGGCGGTCTCCCGGGCCTCATCTTCCGTCTCGATGACGCCCTCGCTCCCCGGGACCACCGGGACCCCCGCCGCGATCATCGTGCGGCGGGCCTCCGCCTTGTCGCCCATGCGGCGGATGGTGTCGGCCGTCGGCCCGATGAAGGTGATCCCGCACTCCGCGCAGATCTCCGCGAAGTGGGCGTTCTCGGCGAGAAACCCGTAGCCCGGGTGGATCGCGTCCGCGCCCGTGATCTCCGCCGCGGAGATGATCGCCGTCACGTTGAGGTAGGACTCCGTGCTGTGGGCGGGCCCGATGCAGACCTCCTCGTCGGCGAAGCGCACGTGGAGCGAGTCCCGGTCCACGTCCGAGTGCACCGCGACGGTGGGAATCCCGAGCTCCTTGCAGGCCCAGATGATTCGCAGGGCGATTTCCCCGCGGTTGGCGACCAGGATCTTCTTGAACATCGTGGAGCTCCCGGGTTCAGTCGGGCCGGATGCGGAACAGGACCTCGCCGTACTCCACCGGCTGGGCATTCTCCGGCAGGATCTCCACGATCGTCCCCGAGATCTCCGACTCGATCTCGTTCATCAACTTCATCGCCTCGATGATGCACAGCACCTGCCCGGCCGAGACATGCTGCCCGACTTCCACGAAGGGTGGCGCGCCGGGGCTGGGGGCCCGGTAGAAGGTGCCGACGATCGGGGACTTCTGCTCGTAGAGCCCCGCTGCCGCTCCCCCTGCGCCTCCGTCCTCGCGGGCCGGCGGTTCGGCCGCGGGACCGGGCGGAGCGGCAGCGGGGGCGGGGGCAGGTGGGGCCGGCGGCATCGCCACCGGCGCCACGGCCGGAGGGGCGGGTTGGGGCGATCGCCGGGTCACCCGCAACCGGAAGCTCTCCGTCTCCAGTTCGAACTCGTCGATGTCGGCCCGCGCGACGAAGCGGACGAGGTCCTTGATCTCCTTCGAATCCACGGCTGTCCTCCCCGCACCCGGCGAGCGGGCGCGTGCAGCCGGGGATCCTACCACGAGCGAGCAGGTCCCGGGGGACCGAGCAGCTCCGCAAGCCTCCCCGCCGCCACGCGGGCGGCGAACCGCACCCTTCCCGTCCAGGTTCCCGGGTCCGCCAGGACGGCCAGGAAGAGCTCGCGACCCGGGAGTCGCCGACAGACGAGCAGCCCTCCCGCGCCCCCGACCGACCACTCGACGCCCGGACCGAGCCGGGCCGCGACGCCGACCCGCCCCATCCCCGCGAAGCAGCCCGCCACCTCCGCGGCCAGCCCGGCGGGATCGGGTGCCGGCCCGAACGCCCGGGACGCGATCACCAGCCCCTCCGTGTCCAGGAGCACGGCGAGACGCGCCCCCGGAAGGGCGCGTCCCAGCTCCTCGAGGACTGCCGCGAGGGAACCAGGCGTCTCCGCCACCGGCCCCCCCGCCGCTACTGCTCCTCGCACTCCGTGCGCGTGTAGATCGGCAGCCGCGCGCGGGTGACCGCCTTCTCCCCGGAAGCGTCCCGCCCGCGGAACGTGATCACGATGTCGCCGATCTCTCCGCCGTGGAAGTACACCGGGATGTCCGTCGCCTGGACGGTGGTGATGTCCGCCGTCGCGGTCCCACCGGCCGGGACGGTGATCTGCACGCCTTCTTCCCTCCGGGGCGGCGGCGTGCCGATCCGCATGTCGTAGCGGATCTCCATCGTCGTGAAGGTGACGTCGTTGAACGCGGACTCGGCCTGCCCCCGCATCCGCGACATGAAGTTCGCCGTGTTGATCACGTCGTAGAACACCTGGTCCTTGGTGCCGTCCCCGTCGACGTCGACCAGCTTCCCGTCCACGTCCACGCAGGCGGCGATCGGCTCGAAGCTGTCGACGTTGACCAGGTTCTCCGACTGGTCCGGATCGTCGGTGGCGCTGTTGCAGCCCGCGAGCAGGAGCGCGGCGATCCCCATCACGGCGATGACCAGGAGCAGGCGATGCATTCTCTCTCGGATCCACATGGCTCGATCCCCCTCGTCAGGACGCCTTGATGATACGGGGCGTGATGAAGATCAGCAGCTCGCGGTTGCGGCTCTGGTGATTGCGGGAGCGGAACAGCCAGCCGATTCCCGGCAGGTGCCGCAGCCACGGGACGCCCGTCTCGCTGCGCCCCTCGTTCACGCTGAAAATGCCGCCGATCACGGTCGTGGCGCCGTCGTTGACCATCAGCTTCGTCTTCGCCTGCTGCGTGTTGATCGCCGGGATCTCGCCGACGGTGTTCACGAAGTCGGGGGAGTTGTTCTCCACCTCGACGTCGAGGATGATCGTTCCCTCCGCCGTGATCTGCGGCGTGCAGCGCAGCACGAGGGACATCGAGACGAACTGCACGTCGATCTCCGTGGCGGTAGTGGTCACGATCGGGATCCGCACGCCCTGCTCGATCTCCGCGGTCTCGTTGTTCTGTGTCGCGATCTTCGGCGAGGAGAGCCGCCGCGCGTATCCCTCCGTCTCGAGGGCGTCCAGGGTCAGGTCGAGGGTGAACGAGTCGAGGACGTTCCCGAAGGAGAACCCGAGGGCGGAGACACCCGGGTTCCGCGGCAGGTTCAGGTCGTAGTCCATCCGGGCCCGGTGCGGGAACTGCATCCCGGTCTGGGTGCCCAGGTTCGGGTCCGCGACGGCGGACATGCCCCACCGGATCCCCAGGTCGTGCACGAAGTCCCGGGAAACCTCGACGATCCGGGCCTCGATCATCACCTGCGGGGTCTCGGCGTCCAGCGTGGCCAGGAGCTTGTCGACGGCGCGGACCCTCTGGGGAACGTCCCGGATGATCAGCGTGTTCGTCCGGTCGTCGACGATCACCCGTCCCTTGGAGCTGAGGATCGCGTCCCGGATCACCCGCTCGATCTCCTTCGCCTTGGCGTAGGAGAGCGTCCGCGTGATCGTCACCGGCGGGTCCTCGAGCTCGCGCGCCTCGTTCAACGCCTTCCGCGCCGCCGCCTCCTGGGCCAGCTTCGAGACCGGCGCGATCCGGACGACGTTCCCCTCGAGGACCATGTCGAGGCCGTTGCTCTTGAGGATCAGGTCCAGGGCCTGGTCCCACGGCACGTTGTCGACAACGATCGTCACCGCCCCGCTGACCGCCGGGTCGAGGACGAAGTTCAACCCCGAGATGTCGTGGAAGACGCCGAACACCTGCTTGATGTCCGCGTCGACGAGGTTCAGGCTGATGCGCTGACCGCGGTACTTCCGGGTCGCGTCGTCGATCGTCTTCGTCTTCGTGTCGGGCAGCGGGACGACCGCGGCGGCAGGCTTGTCCGCGGCCAGGCGGGTCATCTCCGGCGACGTCACCGGCTCGGGCTCCCGGGCCCTCCCCCGCTCCACCTGCTCCACGACCCGCTCGACCGCGGGCGGCAGCTCCGGGGTCGGCGCGGGAGCATCGGCCGCCGTCCGGTGGAGCGCCGCCTCCGCGGGCCGAGGCCGCTCGACCGGGGGCGTGGCGGTCACCGGATCGGCCGGCCCCGGCTCCACGGCGGGCTCGGCTACCGGGGCCACGACGGCCTGCTCCATCTCCGGGGCGGGCGCCGTGCCCGCGGAGGAACCCGGGACGGCCTCCCCGGCCGGGGCGGGCTCCTCCGCCGCGGCCGCCACGGCCGTCGGCGACGACGGCGGGAGCGAGGCGGGATCGTTCCCCGGCTCGACGGCGGCGGGCGTCGGACCTTCCGCCTCCCGGAGGGCCGCCTGCAGCCGCTCCTGCGGTCCGACGAGGATCGCGAGACCGTCCGGCCGCTGCTCGGCGTGCCAGCCGAGGGGCGTCGCCAGGTCCAGGACGACCCGGGCCATCGGCTCCGGCTCGACCCGGTACTGCCCGAGCCGGACCCGCACCAGCGCGTCCCCGACCTCGAGCCGCTTCCGGGAAGCCCGGTCGGTGACGCCCGGCAGGTCGAAGACGATCCGGTCCGGCCCCGACAGGGTGAACACCTGGTACGGCAGCACCCCGTCGGCCGCGAGGCGGATCTCCTTGCCGCCCCACGAGGTGTCGCTCACCTCGACGCCCAGGAGACGGGTCGCGGCGGCGGCCCCGTCCGGCGCCGTCACGCTGGCCAGCAGGGGCGGTCGGTCGTCGTACGGGTCGGCCGCCCGGGCCATGCCCAGCAGGGTCGTGGCCACCATGGCCACCGCCAGGAACCGCGCGATGCGGTTCCGGAGGTCACGCCTTCTCATGCGCCCTCCTCCTCAGCGAGAGGATCTTCGTCCTCGTCGATCGGCTGAAGCCTCTTGATCACGTCCCGGTAGGGCTTGATCCGCCGGGGGTCGTCCACCTGCTGCCGGAACACCACGACACCCCGCCGGGGGTCGATCGAGATGAGCCGGGCGTCGTAGACGTAGTCGCCCACCCGGAGGGTGTACCCCCGGTTGTCCGATCCCTGGAACAGCGCGAGGGGCTCCCCGTCGGGTCCGACGAAGATCCCCTTGAGGTCGATCTCCGAGACCAGCATCCCGGCGATTCCCTTCGGCCGCTTCCCCTTGAACTCCTTCCGCGCCCGGACCAGGGGTTCGAAGGGATCCCGCCGCCCGGCCGGGTCGTAGGTGAAGTGGCGGCCGCTGATCACGGCCTCGCTGTCCTGCCGGATCTGGTCCAGGACCTGCCCGTCCCCGGGCGCGGCCCCCTGGTCTCCCGCCACCGCCGGCAGCGCGAGGACGACGACGGTCAGCACGGCGACACCGGCGAGGAACCGGTCGACGGCGCGGGCTCCGCTCATGCGTCACCTCCCTGCTCGGCCTGGCCCTCGTCCCGGTAGATGAAGGTCTTGGCCGTGAACGAGGCCTGGATCGTCGCCCGGCCGGTGACATCCCGGCCGCTGCGCGCGGGACGGATCGTCACGTTCTCGATGTTGATGATCCGGGCGTGCTTCCCCACCCGGTCGAAGAACATCCCGAGCTGGTGGTAGGTCCCCCGGACCTCCATCTGGATCGGCTGTTCGACCAGGAACTCCCCCTCCTGGAGGTCGCCCGGGGCAAAGACCAGCAGGTCGAGGTTGGTCTGGTCGGCGAGGCTCTTGATCCACTTGAGCAGGTCGCCGAGTTCCGGCTCCGTCGGCAGCACCTGGCGCAGGTCGGCCAGCTTCCGCTCGAGGGCGGCGATGTCCCGCTCGAGCTCGTCGAGCCGGGCCCGCGCCTGGCGCCCCTTCCGGATCTCCGCCTGGAGCTTCTCGAGCTGCTGCTCCTGGCGCTCGATCTTCTTCGCCTTCGCGGAGAAGTTCAGCGGGGCCATCCTGTACGACACGAAGACCAGCGCGAGGCAGATCGCGGCGACGATCCCGACCTTCCCCCACCACGGCAGGTTCTTGAGGTCCATCGCTCACCCCCTCGGCGCCGCGGCCGCCGCCCGGTCTCCGTCCTCCGCCGCGGGTTCCTCGACCACGGGCCGGAAGCGACAGGAAAGCTGGAAACTGACGCCCTCCGGGACCTGGCGCGTGTTGCCCAGGACGACGTCGGTGAACCAGGGCGAGTTCTTCAGGTTGTTGTAGAAGTTCGAGACCGCGTTGAAGGTGGTCGCCTTGCCGGCGATCTCCACGTGACCGTCCCGCTCGACGAGCTGCTCGAGCCACAGGTAGTCCGGCAGCTGCCGGCTCACCTGGTCGAGCAGGTGGACGGGCACCTTCTGCTTGCGCTTCAGCTCGGAGATCAGCTGCACCCGCTTCTGGAGCGCTTCCTTCTTGGCCTGGTACTCGTCCACCGCCTGGAGCGCCTTGGTCAGCTCCTTGCGCTCCTGCTCCGCCCGGGAGATCTCCTGCTTCAGCTCGGCCAGCCGGGAGTTCAGGGCGTACCAGCGCCAGCCGAGGAAACCCACCGTCAGCAGGACGACGACGGCGATGCCGACGACCGTCATGCGGTCGGCCGGCAGGGCGACCTTCTTCTCTCCCTTCTCCGGGCGGCGCTGCTCCAGCAGGTTGATCCGGATCATCGATCACCCACCTTTCTGAGCGCGAGCCCGACGGCGACCGCCGCGTCGGGGCCCATCGCCTCCGCGCGGTCCGCGAGGGCGCCGGGGACCTTGACGTTGCGGAACGGGTCGATCAGCTCGACCCGGGCTCCGAATCGTTCTCCCAGGGTCTCCGTCAGGCCCGGGAGCCGCGCCCCGCCGCCGGCCAGGAAGATCGCCTCGAGCGGGCTCTCCGAGCCGGCAAACGCCTTGACGAAGTCGACGGTCCGCTGGATCTCGTGGCAGAGCTCCTCGTTGACGGAACCGAGGATCTCGCGGACCTGGTCACCGCTGACCCCCTCGACGGCCTCCCCCCGCTTGGCCGCCTCGGCCTGGTCGCGGGAAAGGCTCAGCTCCCGCTGGAGGGTGTCCGTGTACTGGTTGCCCCCCATCGAGATGTCGCGCCAGAAGACGCTGACGCCGCCCCGGAGGATCGAGATGCTGGTCACCGACGCCCCGATGTCGATCAGGGCCGCCGAGTCGGGCAGGTCGCCCGCGTAGTTCGCCTCGAAGCAGTTGAGGGCCGCGAAGCTGGCCACGTCGACGACCACCGGCTCGAGCCCGGCCTGGCCGATCACGGAGGTGTAGTCGTCGATCTTCTCCTTGCGGGCCGCGACCAGGATCACGTCCATGTTCCCGTCGCCCGCGAGGGACGCGCCCTCGAGAACGTAGTAGTCGAGGGAGACCTCGTTGATGTTGAACGGGATGTACTGCTCGGCCTCCCAGCGGATCTGCTCCGCCAGCTCCTGCTCCGACATCTGGGGCACGTTGATCCGGCGGATGATCACCGAGGGGCCGGAGAGCGCCGTGGCCACCCGCTTCTCCCGGATCCGCTCCTGGTCCCAGATCCGGCGCAGGGTATCGACGACCAGCCCCGCGTCCATGATCGTCCCGTCGACGATGGCTTCCTGGGGGAGCGGCTCGTGCGCGAGGGCGCGGACCTCCCACCCCTTGCCCCGACCGATCTCCCTGAGCTCGACGACCTTGATCGAGCTGTCACCGATGTCCAGCCCGACCAGGTCCCTGGACCGCCCGAAGAGCATCACGTACCTCCGCGCCGGCCTTCCCGGGGCCGCCATCCGAACCCTGCCGAAAGTACGCGATGGAGAGGGGGCGGGTCAAGAAGGAACCGAACGGCCCCGAACGGGTTCCGTCCGCGTTCCCCGGCACGTCACCTCTCCTCTCGCGCCCTCCGGCGGCGTCGGGTGCGGCCCGGCTCCGCCAGGTTCCGTGGGGACCCCCGGGCGCGGGCAGGACGGGACAGCCTCCGCCCGGGAAGACCCTCTCGGGGCGAATATAGGTCCCGGCCACGCGGGGGCAACCGTCCGGTTTCGTTCGCGTCCGCCCCGGAACGCGCGGGAGGATCCGCCCCGCCCCGGCCGGCCCCGCGGGCGGGGCGGGGCGGGCTTGACGGCCGGCCCGTACCCGGCTAGACTTCCGCGATTTTCGCTCACGGCCCCCGCGGGGCCCGGAGGGTACGATCATGGCCCGCGTCTGTGACATCTGTGGGAAGAGGCCCATGGCGGGCAACTCGATCAGCCACGCCCACAACGTGACCCGCCGCCGGTTCATGCCGAACCTGCACAAGGTGAAGGCGGTGGACGACAAGGGCCGGCCGGTCCGGCTGACGGTCTGCACCCGCTGCCTGCGTTCCGGCAAGGTGACCAAGCGGGTCTCCTGACCGGGCCCCACGCCCGCCCCGTTCGGCCGCCCCACGGGGCGGCCCTTTCGCGTCCCCCGGGCAGCGCTCAGGATGCCAGGGCGATCGCCTCGATCTCCACGAGGGCGTCCTTCGGGAGCCGCGCCACCTGGAACGCCGCCCGCGCGGGCCGGTGCCCGCCGAACGCCTCGGCGTAGACCTCGTTGACGGAGGAGAAGTCCGCCATGTCGGCGAGGTAGACCGTCGTCTTCAGGACCCGGTCCATGCCCGAGCCGGCCGCCTCGAGGACCGCCCGCAGGTTCGCGAGCACCTGGCGGGCCTGCTCCGCCGCCGTGGTCCCGACCATTTCGCCCGTCGCCGGGTCGATGGCGATCTGGCCGGAGCAGAAGACCAGCCCGCCCCCGACGACCGCCTGGCTGTAGGGACCGATCGCTCCCGGTGCCCGATCCGTCGCCACGACCCTCGGCTCGCCCATCTTCAACCTCCTTCCGGGCCCGGCGGACGCCTCCGCCCGCGCCGGCGCCGCCCCGGCGGCGTGAAGGCGTCCCGCGGGGAGACACGCTCCACGTGGTGGACGCCCTCGATGCGCCGGAGCTGGTCCATCAGTCGCTCGAGCTGGGCCCGGTCGGCCACCTCGGCCACGACCGCGATCACGCCCCGCCCGTGCTCGTCCACGCCGGCATCGGCGTGCCGGATGTTGATCTTCTCGCTCTCGAGCTTCTCGGCCACGCGGGCCAGCATCCCCGGCCGATCCTGCGTGACGACCCGCAGCCCGACGGGGAAGCTGCCGCCTTCCACCGCCCACTCCACCTCGACGAACCGGTCCGGCTCCACCCGGAGCGACTCCAGGTTGGGACAGTCCTCCGTGTGGACCGAGATTCCCCGTCCGCGCGTGACGTAGCCGACGATCGCGTCACCGGGAATCGGGTTGCAGCACCGGGCCAGCGAGACGAGAGTGTCGTCCAGGCCGCGCACGAGGACCTTGTCCTGGCCCTTCCCGCGCCGGAACAGGTCGGTGACCCGACCGAGCAGGGACTCCTTGCGGGCCTCCCCGTCACGGCCGGGTACGACCAGGTCCAGGTACTGGGCCGGCGTCACCTTCCCCCGGCCCAGCGCCTCCCACAGGTCCTCCGGCGACTCGAGGCGCAGCTTCCGAAGCGCCTCCTCCCGGGCCTCGTCGGACACCTGCCGCGCCGCGATCCCGAGGCGACGCATCTCCTTCTCCAGCAGGGATCGCCCGACCTCGATCGCCTTCTCCCGCTCGGCCGCCCGGAGAAACGCCCGGATCTTCGAGCGGGCCCTGGTCGTGCGCGCGATCGACAGCCAGTCCCGGCTCGGCTGGTGCCCCGGCCGGGTGATGATCTCGACCAGGTCCCCGCTCTCCAGGGGGGTCTTGAGGGGCACGAGCCGACCGTTCACGCGGGCCCCCACGCACTGGTGGCCCACCTCGGTGTGGATCGCGTAGGCGAAGTCGATCGGCGTGGCGCCCCGTGGCAGGCTGATCACCCGCCCCTTCGGCGTGAAGACGTAGACCTCCGCGTTGTAGAGGTCGATCTTCACGTAGCGCAGGAATTCCTTCGAGTCCCGGACCTCCTTCTGCCATTCCAGGACCTGCCGCAACCACTGGACGCCGGCGACCTCGCGGTCGGTCAGCTTTCCCTGCTCCTTGTACCGCCAGTGGGCCGCGATCCCCTCCTCCGCGATCCGGTGCATCTCGTGGGTACGGATCTGGACCTCGAAGGGATAGCCGGCGTCCGACATCACCGTCGTGTGCAGCGACTGGTAGAGGTTCGGCTTCGGCATCGCGATGAAGTCCTTGAACCGCCCCGGCACGGGAGGCCAGAGCGAGTGGACGATGCCGAGGGCGCCGTAGCAGTCCTTGACCGTGTTCGTGATGATCCGGAAGGCGATGACGTCGTACACCTGGTCGATGTCGATCTTCTGCGCCTGCATCTTGCGCCAGATCGAGTAGAAGCTCTTCACCCGTCCCCGGATCTCGGCCTCGATGCCGTGGCGGCCCAGCTCACGCTCCAGCCGCTCCCGGACCTCCCGGATCAGGCGGTCCGAGGCGTCCCGCTTCTCCTCCAGCCGCTCCCGGAGCTCCCGGAACGTCTCCGGCTCGGAGTACTGGAAGCCCAGCTCCTCCAGCTCGGCCCGGATCCTCCCGAGTCCGAGGCGATGGGCGAGCGGCACGTAGATCTCCAGGGTTTCCCGCGCGATCCTGCGCTGCTTGTCCTCCGGCATGTGCTCCAGCGTGCGCATGTTGTGGAGCCTGTCCGCGAGCTTGACGAGCAGCACGCGGATGTCGGAGGTCATCGCCAGGATCATCTTGCGGATGTTCTCCGCCTGTCGCTCCTCCGGGGAAGCGAAGTCGATCCGGGCGAGCTTCGTCACGCCGTCGACGATCGTGGCGATCTCGCGCCCGAAGGCGGCCTCGATGTCCTCGATCGTCGCCTGGGAATCCTCGACCGCGTCGTGGAGCAGCCCCGTGGCGATGGCCGCGTCGTCCAGCTCCAGGTCCGCCAGGATGTACGCGACCTCCAGGGGGTGGACCAGGTACGGCTCCCCGGAACGCCGCACCTGCCCCCGGTGGGCCCGGGCCGCGTACACGTAGGCCCGGCGCAGGAGCTCGACGTCCGCGCCGGGCCGGTGCTGGAGCACCCGGTCCTGGATGTCCTCGAAGCGGATCATGGGCGGTCGCTCGCCATCACCCGCCGATTATACGAAGCCCCGGCGCCCCCCGCCGGGGACGCCGGGGCGGCGCGGGAATCGGCTCAGGCGCGGGCCGCCGCCTTCTTCCCCTTCGCCCGGAACAGGTTCCGCCAGGCGACGAGCAGCGGGCTCGCGATGTAGATCGACGAGTAGGTCCCGACGATGATCCCGATGAACAGCACGAACGCGAACGGCCGGATCACCGGCCCCCCGAGGAACAGCAGCGCCGCCACCACGAACCACGTGGTGAGCGACGTGATCAGGGTCCGGGACAGGTTCTGGTTGATCGAGAGGTTGATCAGCTCGGTCAGCTTCCCCTCCCCCTTCTGGGCGATGTTCTCGCGGATCCGGTCGAAGACGACGATCGTGTCGTTCACCGAGTACCCGACGAGGGTGAGGAAGGCCGCCACGACGGGCAGGTTCGCCTCCATTCCCGCGAACGCGAACGCGCCCAGGGTGATGATCGTGTCGTGCACCAGGGCCAGGATCGCGGCGAGACCGTACTGGAACTGGAAGCGGATCCAGATGTAGATCAGCATCCCGCCGAGGGCTCCCAGGATCGCCCCGTAGGCCTTGTCCCGCATCTCCTTCGAGACCGAGGCCTCGATGAACTCCTGGCCCCGCAGGGCGAAGGGCCCGAGAAAGGCGTGCTCGGAGAGCCAGGCCCAGGCCTCCTCGGTGACGCCGGGAACCTGCCGGACCTGCTCCATCGACTCGAAGACTCCCTGGTGCTCCTTGCGCCACGCCGTGATTGCCGCGGCCACGTCGCTCGCCGCCACCTCGTCGAGGCCGGCGTCGTCCTGCAGCCGCCGCGCGATGGTCACCTCGTCGGCGATGTTCAGGTCCAGCAGCCCATCGGCGACCTTCCGCGTCACCTCCGGGGGCCGCAGGGCCTCCACGATCCGCTGCGCCAGGTCCTTCCCCGTCTCGGCGGCGCCGCTCCCGCCGTCGCTCTCCCCCTTGCGCTCCAGGGCGACCCGGATCGAGATCTCCTTCCCCTCGGTCTCGCCGAAGGTGGTGACCGCGATCCCGGTGAACCCGGCGTCCTTCAGCTTCTTGCGGATGACCTCGAGGTCCGGCGGCTGAACGTACCGGACGATCACCTCGGCGCCGCCGGCGAACTCGACGCCCTTGCGGATCCCCTTCTGGGCGATCGCGACGAAGGAGAGGACGATCAGGACGGCCGAGATGGAAAGCCACAGGTAGCGCTTTCCCATGAAGTCGATGTTCGTCTCGCGGATGATGCGCATCGCGTCCCCTCCCCGGTCAGATCGAGAGTCGCTGGACGGGCCGATCACCGATCACCAGGTCGAAGATCGTCCGGCTGACGAAGATGGCGGTGAACATCGAGGCCAGGATCCCGATGCTGAGGGTCACCGCGAAGCCCCGCACCGGGCCCGTTCCGTACTGGAAGAGGAACAGGGCCGCGATCAGGGTCGTGATGTTCGCGTCGATGATCGCCGAGAGTGCCTTCCCGAACCCCTGGTCGAGGGCGCCGCGGACCGTGCGGCCCGCGCGCAGCTCCTCCCGGATTCGCTCGAAGATCAGCACGTTGGCGTCGACCGCCATGCCGACGGTCAGGATGAAGCCACCGATCCCCGGCAGGGTCAGGGTGGCGCCGAGGCTCGCCATCGCGGCGGCGACGAGGAGCAGGTTCATCACCAGGGCGACGACGGCGTTGATCCCGGCCCCCTTGTAGTAGATGACCATGAACACGAGGACCAGGATGAACCCGAGGGCGGCGGCCCGGATCCCCGCCTGGATCGAGTCCCATCCGAGGGACGGGCCGACGGTCCGCTCCTCGATCGTGACGACCCGGGCGGGCAGGGCGCCGGCCCGGAGCACGAGGGCCAGGTCCTCGGCCTCCTCGTACGTGAAGCTCCCCTCGATCTGCCCGTTGGTCGAGATCTCGGCGCGGATCACCGGGGCGGAGCGGATCTTCCCGTCGAGGACGATCGGCATGATGTGCCCGATGTTCTCCCGGGTGAAGCGGGCGAACCGCTCGGCGGCGGAGACCCGCAGCTCGAAGCTGACGACCACGTCGCCCCACTGGCCGCGGTTCGGGCGGGCGTCCTGGAGATCGGAGCCGGTGATGATCGCCGACTTCTCCACCGCCATCCACTCGCGAATCTTCCGCTCGCCCGTCTTCTTGTCGATCTCCTCGTAGGGCAGGATCTCGACCCCGGGAGGCACCTCGCCGCCGAGCTGGGCGATCACGTCCTCCTTCGTCAGGCCGCGGAACGGCCCGGAACCGTCCGGCGCGTAGTAGGCGAGCCGCAGCTCGAGCCGGGCCTGGGTCTGGAGGATCTTCTTCACGCGGGCCGGGTCCTCGACGCCCGGAAGCTGGACGAGGATCCGGTCTCCCTCCTTGCCGCCGAGGCGCTGGATGTTCGGCTCGGCAACGCCGAACTCGTCGATCCGGTTCCGGATGGTATTGAGCGCCTGTCGCACGGCCCGGTCCCGGATGGTGGCGATCTCGGACTGGGGCATCTGGAGGACGATCCGGTCCCCTTCGATCGAGATCGCCCAGGTCGACCACTCGTCCTCGAGCCTGGCCTTCGCCTCGGCGAGGCGATCGGCCGGGATCCCCGTGACGATCACCTCCCCGACCCGCTCGCCCACGGAAGCCCGGACCCGGGTGAATCCCTCCTTGCGCAGCTTCGTCGCGATCCGGGTGGCGGCCAGGTCGCACTCCGCCTTGACCGCGTCGTCGGTCAGGACGCGCATCACCAGGTGGGAACCGCCCTTGAGGTCGAGGCCGAGCCTCATGTTGAGGAAGGGCCGGCCCGGGCGCGGCCACGCCTGGAAGACCGCCCAGGCGAGGACGGCCAGGATGATCAGCAGCTTCCAGGTGACGGGCTTCACGGCGTCTCCTCCCCCGCCTTCGCGGCGATGTGGGTGCGGAGGACGGTGACCTCGGTCTGCGGAGCGATCCGGACCCGGAAACCGTCCTCCTCGACCCGCGTGATCGTGCCGACGAGGCCCCCGCTGGTGATCACCTTGTCCCCGGGCTGGAGGGACTGGACCATCGCATCGTGGGCCTTCTGGCGGCGCCGGGCCGGAAGGATCAGGACCACGTAGAAGATGACGAAGATCAGCAGGAGCGGAGCCAGCTGGATCAGCAGGTTCGGCTTCTCTCCCGCGGCCTGGGCGATCAGGGCGAACAGCACGTCGACCTCCCCGGGGCCGGGTGGCGTTCCCCGGACCCGCGACGCGGGCCTCCCCCGGGCCGGGAGGCTCCCCCCGGCGCGGGAGTCACCCGCGGACGAAAGCACGGCATTCTGGTCGCTTCTCGGGCCGGGGTCAAGACCGCCCCCCGCGCCGCCGGCCGCGGGGGTTCGGGAGGCGTTGATCCTGCCCGCCCGGGGGCCCAAACTTCCCGCAGAGACGATGGTTCCGGGGCTGGCCCCGGGGGAGGACGCGCATGGACCGACCGGAGGAGCTGCCCGACTTCACGATCCGTACCCTCGGCCCGCCGCGGTATCCATCCCCGATGATCCTCAGCCGGGAGGAGGGAGACTCCCTCGCCGACTTCGTTCCCGACGACCGGCGCATCCTCTTCTATACGGACCTGGAGCGGCTCCAACCGTTCCTCGAGACCGGCAGGCCGCTCCCGAGCCTCGAGGTGGCGGGCCCCCGGGAGCGGATCTACTTCCGGCCCAGCGATGTCCGCGCGGCGATCGTCACCTCCGGCGGGCTGTGTCCCGGCATCAACGACGTGGTTCGCTCCCTCGTGCTGACCCTGCGCTGGCAGTACGGGGTCGAGGAGATCCTCGGGATCCGGTACGGTCTCCGGGGGTTCGTCGCCGACGACGCGCCCCCGGTGCGGCTGACACCGGAGGTCGTCAAGACGATCCACCACGAGGGAGGGTCCTTTCTCGGCTCCTCCCGGGGTGCGCCCCCGATCGAGGAGATCGTCCGCTTCCTGGACCGGCAGGCGATCTCGTGCCTGTTCCTCGTCGGCGGAGACGGTACCCAGCGCGCGGTCGAGGCGATTTCCCGGGCGACCGCCGAGGCGGGCCTCGAGGTGGCGGTCATCGGGATCCCGAAGACGATCGACAACGACATCCTCTACGTGGACAGGACCTTCGGGTTCATCACGGCGGTGTCCCTCGCCCGCCTGGCGGTCGACGCGGCCCACGCCGAGGCCCAGGGGGCCTACAACGGGGTCGGCCTCGTTCGCCTGATGGGCCGGGACTCGGGATTCATCGCGGCACAGGCGGCCCTCGCCTCCGGGGAAGCGAACTTCGTGCTGATCCCGGAAAACCCGTTCGACCTGGACGGGCCGAACGGGTTCCTCGCCCACCTCCACCGCCGGCTCGCGTCCCGCCACCACGCGGTGGTCGTCGTCGCCGAGGGCGCCGGCCAGGAATACCTGGCCGAGGAGCAGGCGGTCCGGGGAACCGATGCCTCCGGGAACAAGCGGCTGGGGGACATCGGTCGCTACCTGCGGGGACGGATCGAGGCCTACTTCGCCGAGCGGGAGATCCCGGTCACCGTCAAGTACATCGACCCCGGGTACATGATCCGCTCCGCCCCCGCCAACGCGTCGGACGCCATCTACTGCCAGCAGCTCGGACAGAACGCGGTCCACGCGGCGATGGCCGGGAAGACCGGGGTGATGATCGGCCGTCACAACGGTCGCCAGGTCCACATCCCGATCCACCTGGTCACGCGGGGCCGGAAGCGGCTGGACCCGGAGCACCCGCTCTGGCGGGCCGTGCTGCAGTCGACGGGCCAGCCCCTGCGGATGGTGAACGAGTGACCCGGCTTGCCGGGAGGGAACCCCGCCCCTAGAATCCTTCCGGCATCCCCGCGGAGAGGTGCTCGAGTGGCTTAAGAGGACGGTTTGCTAAACCGTTGTAGGGCTAAACCCCCTACCGTGGGTTCGAATCCCACCCTCTCCGCCAGCACGAACCGACAAGCACGGCGGCCCCCGGCGGGGCCGCTTTTTCGGTGCCTCCCGGCGAACCTTCCCCATATATTTCCCCGCAGCCACGAGACCAGATCGCCGGGCCGGCAGCGGCCCGAGAGGAGCACGATGTTCGACCTCTCTTCTCCCCCCTTCCGTGCCCGTCTTCTTCTCCTCTTCCTCGGAATCCTGCTCCTCGGGACGGTTCCGGGGCTCGCCCAGGTCGTGCAGATCGGTGAGACCGAGGAGGTCCGGGTCGAGACCCCCCACCCCTACCCGCCCGGGACGGACGGCGGCAGGGTCGTCTGGGAACACGTGTTCCGGTTCCCGCGGGCCAGCTACGTCAAGGTCCACTTCCGGCGGTTCGAGCTGGCGCCGGGGGACGAGATCGTGCTTTCCGACCCGGCCGGCCGGTACCGGCACGTGTACCGCGGGCGCGGCTGGAAGGACCGGGGCGGGGACTTCTGGGCGCTGTCCGTGCTCGGGGACGTGCTGGTCGTCCGGCTGGTCTCCCGGAACCCGGCCCACCAGGCGTTCGGCGCCGAGATCGACCGGGTCGCCCACGGGTTTCCCCTCGAGGAGACGCAGCCGGAGCCCGAGGCGCTCTGCGGCGCCGAGGATTTCCGGGACGTGGAGTGCTACAGGGACAAGTACCCGGAGGCATACGAGAAGGCCAAGGCGGTCGTCCGCCTGATCAAGAACGGCTCGGCCCACTGCACCGGGTGGCTCGCGGACTGCGAGAACCACGTCATCACGAACGAGCACTGCGTCGGGGACCAGGACGAGCTCGACGACATCGAGTTCCAGTTCGACTACAAGCGGCCCTCCTGCGGGGCCGGGACGCCGACGGTCGGCCTGCAGCTCCAGGGAGGCCAGCTCCTCGAGGTGAACGCCGACCTGGACTACGCGTACATCATGCCGGACCTCGCCGGCCACGATCCCCAGGCGACCTACGGCTTCCTCCAGTGGGACAACGCCCGGGACCCGGACGTCGACGAGCAGATGTACATCCCCGGGCACCCCTCGGGAGACCCGAAGCGGCTCTCGATCGAGAGCACCGACCCCCACGACGAGTCGGGGCTGTGCGAGGTCTACTCGCTCACGGAGCCCCCCTGCGCCGGCGGCAACGCGGACATCGGCTACTACTGTGACACCGAGGGAGGATCATCCGGTTCCCCGGTCCTCTCCTATGCCACCCACCGGGTGATCGCGCTGCACCACTGCGCGCGCTGCCCCAACCGCGGGGTCCCGATCACCGACGTCTACGCGGACCTCCAGGCGTCGGCCCATCCCCTCCCCGGGTGCGCCGTCTGCGACCCGGGCAGCGCCCCGACGAACCTCCAGTCCTCCGTGCCGGGCGACAACGTGATTCGCCTGACCTGGACGCCGGCGCCCGATGGCGTCTCCTACCGGGTCTACCGCTCCCGGGAGGGCTGCGACGGGGCGTTCGAGCGGGTTGCGGACGACGTCGCCGCGACGACGTGGGACGACACGAACGTCTCCGGCGGAAAGAGCTACTCGTACTACGTGACCGCGCTCAACGACTGCAACGCCGAGTCCTCCCACAGCAACTGCGTGACCGAGACGGCGACCGGCGGCTGCATCGACCCCCCGCTCTTCGACGGACTCCTCTCCGCGGAGAACGCGAAGAGCTCGCTGTGCGCGATCGAGCTCCACTGGGACCCCGCGACGCCGCAGTGCGGCACGACCGTCCGCTACAACGTCTACCGGTCCCTCGTGCCCGGGTTCACGCCCGGCCCGGGGAACCTGGTCGCCTCCTGCGTCGAGGGAACCGGCTACCGGGACACGGGTATCGACCAGCGGACCGAGTACTTCTACGTCGTCCGGGCGGAGGACGACTCCGGCGACGGCAGCGGGCCGTGCGCCTCGGGCAACGAGGAGGCGAACGCCGTCGAGCAGTCCTCGCAGGCGACCGGCCCGGACGAGGTCCTGGTCACCTGGACGTTCGAGACCGACGAGGGCTGGACCCTCGACGGCGAGTGGCAGATCGACGAGCCCCGGGGTCTCGGCGGCAGCGCGAACGGAGGCTCCGGCGGGCCGGATCCCTCCTCGGCCTTCGAGGGAAACCGGGTGCTCGGTGTCGACCTGACCGGGCTGGGGGACTACGCCGGGAACTACGAGGACGATGTCAGCCCCGCGTGGTACGCGACGAGCCCCGCGTTCGACGCGAGCGGCATGACCGACGTGCTCGTGCGGTACCGGCGCTGGCTCGGGGCGGAGAAGAACCGCTACGACGAGGCGACCCTCGAGGTCTTCGACGGCAGCGCCTGGCAGGTCGCCTGGGAAAACCCGGACCTCAGTTTCTCCGACGACGCCTGGCAGCTCGAGGAGGTGGACGCCACGCAGTACCTCGCGGGGAAGGCGAACGCGAAGATCCGGTTCGGCATCTCGTCGGACGCGTCGGTCCGCTACTGCGGCTGGAACCTGGACGTGGTGGAGATCTACCAGCACGGGCAGTGCGAGGAGTCCCTCCCGGGGATCTCCCCGGTACCGGACGGCTGGCTCGCCGGCGGCGCGCCGATGACCGCCGAGAAGCCGGGCACCGGGTCGTCCGCCAGCGACGTGGTCGTCCACTGGGACGTGACCACCTGCCCGGGCCCCACCTACCACCTCCTGATGGCCGACTCGGACCGGCTCCCGGGTTACGACTACGAGGCGGCGGCCTGCGCCCTCGATCCGTCCGGGACGGCGACCGTGCCGATCACGGACCCGGAGCCGGGCCACTTCACCTGGTGGGTGATCGTCGAGGCCGACGGGACGACGGAGGGGCACCACGGGTTCCGCTCGGATGGAACCGTGCGGCCGGCCAGCGGTGTCGGCCTGTGCGGGATCCTCGACCACGACGACACCGGGACCTGCCCCTGAGGAACGGGGAACGACCGGCCATCGCGGGGTGATTTGACATCCCGGGCGGCGCCCCTATAATGCGCCGCACACCCGGACGGGGAGCCATGCGGGGCTATCGTCTAGGGGTCTAGGACGCGTGGTTCTCAGCCACGAAACCGGGGTTCGAATCCCCGTAGCCCTGCCACCCCCCGGGAGCGACGCGGCGGCCGACCGGGCCGCCGTTCTCGCGTTCAGCGCCGGGGGGCACAGGCGAGGGCCTCTCCCTCGAGCCGCACGTCGTCGACCCCCGCCTCGGTCAGCACGTCGCCGGGCGCGAGGTCCGCCGCCCGGAAGCGCACCAGCAGGCGGGACGACGGCCGAACCAGGCCGGACAGGTCCCGTTCGACCTCGACCCAGCCCCCCCGGCCGGCCGCCACCGCGTCCACCTCGAGCCACGTCGTTCCCCCGTCGTCGCTGACCTCGGTGACCAGCCAGCCCTGGGCGGGGAAGACCTGCTCGCCCGCCCGGTAGAACCAGCGCCGGAACCGCAGGCGCAGGGAGACGAAACGCCGGGCATCGAGGAGCGGGCTCGTCGCCCCGGCAGGTCCGCCGTCCAGGTCGTTCGCCCGGGGTTCCCCCCCGGCGAGACCGGTCACGAGGCACCCCGTTCCCGGGTCGTCGCTGTCGCCCGGCGGATTCGCCCAGCCCCCGCCCGGCGCCCGGGTCCCCTCCGGGACTCCCCGCTGGAATCCACCACCCGTCGCCGTCCCTCCGAGCCGCCACCCCCTGTCCCGGGAGAAGTCGTCGGCGAAGAGAACCATCGGCTCCGGGTGACCCACCGGCACGGTGAACCTTCCCCGGACCGGCCGCTCGCCGGGGCGGGCCAGCTCGACCCGCAGCCGCGGGCGGGCGGCGCAGGGTCCGACGACCCTCACCCGGAAGGGGCTGCCCACCTCGGCCCGTCCCCCCGGCGGGACCGGCGGGAGGATAGCGGGCCCCCCGTCGAGCACCACCATCCCGGCATCCTCCGCCCGGAGACGGGCCCGGACCCCCTCCGCGACCCGGCGGGGGTCCCGGTTCTCCACGGTGACGAAGAGCCATGGCTCCTCGCCCGGGTCGGCGAACCCGTCACCGTTTCCCCGCGGGGGCCTGTCGTCGAGGCGCCAGCCCGCCACCGCCAGTCCCCGGGCGGCCCGTTCCACCGCGGCGAGGACGTCCAGCCGGCCGGCCCCGGAGTCGTCGTCCTTCCCCGGCGGTCCCAGGTCCACCGCCGTCCCCTCGAGGATCGCAGCGACCTCGCGCGGGCCGAGGGCCGGGTCCGCATCGAGGACGAGGGCCGCCGCCCCCGCCACGTGGGGCGCCGCCATCGAGGTCCCGGTCAGCAGGACGTAGCCTCCTTCCCGCCAGGTGGAGGGGATGTCGACACCGGGAGCGGCCAGGTCCGGCTTGGTCAGCCCCGGTGGGAAGGGCCAGTCCCGCCACGGGGGGACGTCCTGCCACGTCACCGGGCCCCGGGAGGAGAAGAACGCCACCGCGTCCCCGGGCCGGGTCGCCCCGACGGCCAGCACCCCGGGCACGTCCGCCGGCGTGCGCACGTTGTCCGGGGCCCGTCCCCATCCATCGTTCCCCGCGGCCGCGACCAGGAGCGCTCCCGCCGACCGGACCGCCTCGGCAACGCGGCGCCAGGCCGCCCGGTCCGGGTGCCAGGCGTGCCGCCATCCCATCGACAGGTTGATGACCCGGGCCCCGTTCGCCGCCGCGTACTGGAGCCCTTCCCACACCGTCGCCGCCTGGGAAGCGAAGTGTCCCACTCGCACCGGCAGCAACCGGGCGCCCGGCGCAACCCCCGTCGCCGTCCCGGAACGCCCCGTGCCCGCGACGGTGCCCGCCACGTGGGTCCCGTGGCCGGACAGGAGATCGTACGGGTCCCCGTCCCGGTCCTCGAAGTCCCAGCCGACGAGGTCGTCCACGAAGCCGTTGCCGTCGTCGTCGATGCCGTTGCGGTCGTCCGGGTCCATCACGACGCCGTCCCCGTCCAGGTCCTCCCCGGGATTGACCCACACCCGGTCCGCGAGGTCCGGGTGGTCCCAGGCGACCCCGGTATCGACGACGGCGACGAGAACTCCCGTTCCGTCGAGCCCGAAGGTCCGCCACGCCTCCGGGGCGCCCACCCGGGCCACCCCCCAGGCGGGAACGGGCCGGACCACCGGCCCGGGAACCGGTCCCGCGCCGGCGGGAAAGAAGACCTCCCGGGGCGGGTCCGGCACGACCCGCTCCACCTCCGGGCGCGCGGCGATGAAGGCCCGCAGGTCGGGCCCCGCCTCCAGGGCGACGGCGTTCACGATCCAGAGCGGGCGGATCCCGGCGAGCTCCGCCCGGTCGGCCACCTCCCCGAGGGCCGCGAGGAACCGCGCCTGGCCCTGCCGGGCGACGGCCCGCAGGCGGGCGATCGCCCGGGCCCGGCCGTCCGGCCGGGCGGCGAGATCCCGGAGCTCCGCGAGGGGCACCTGGTCGCGGAAGACGACCAGCACCGGGACCCGGCCGGAAGATGGCGCCGCCGGGGCGAGGAGCCCGAGGACCGCGAACAGCAACAGGAGCGGCGCCGCGGCCGCGGGGCGGGCCCACCTCCTCATCAGCGAGGGTCCTCCCGCGGGGGAAGGGCGCGGGTCAGGACGCCGAACCGGAGCACGACCCGGTCGTCCCGCACGTCGAGTCCCTGGACGGACAGGGTGAGGCGCGTCCGGCCCGTCGGGCCCCCGGGGAGTTCCTGCCGGAACAGCCGGGGCAGGGCGAGTTCCGGCAGGAACGTGGCCGGGTCGAGGGGGAGGGTGCCCGCGCCCTCCCGCGCCACCTCCGGCACCAGGCGGACCGTGCCGCTCTCCCGGTCGACCCGCGGACGGTAGCGGACCGGGAGGACGACCGAGATCCCGGCCACCGGGATCTCCACGCGCACGCGGAGATCGATCCCCCCGTCCCGGAAGTCCACCGGCCCTTCCCGGCGGAGCCGGAACCCGGCGAGGGCCGCCCCCGGGATGCCCCTGCGCACGACCTCGGCGAGCTGGAGATCGACGAGGGCGCCCACGGCGCCCCGGTCGAGGGAGAGTTCCCCCGCGCCGGCGCCCGCAGCGGCGGGAACCGGCGAGAGGACCAGGGCCAGCGGGACGAGGACGAGCCCCGCGAACCACCGCGCACGGACCGCCATCGAACACCTCCGTCCCCGCAAGGTACGGGGGATCCGCCGGTCAGTCGAGGGGCTCGACCGAGAAGGGAGGCATGGCGAGGGGGGCGCAACCGAGGAGCGCCTCCTCCTCCCCGGGCGCCGCCGGGACGCGCCACAGGCAGAGGCCCGGCCGGGACCAGGACCGGTCGGGCACGGCAAGGAGGCCGCCCCCGTCCACCTCGATCTCCGGCACGTAGTCCCGCGTCGTCCACGTCTCCCGGAGCACCCGGGCCCCGGCGGGATCGAAGGCGAGCACGCGGTTGGTCCAGTCCTCGGTGGAGACCACGACGTACCCGAGCCGGGGCCCGGCGATCGCCAGCGCACCGACGTTGCCGCCCGCGTCGTCGTCGTCGAGGGCCCAGCCCTCGACGGCGAGGGCACGCGGGTCGACGACGACGATCCCGCCGGAGAGCTCCCGGGGCAGGACCCCGGGGTAGATCCCGGCGAGCTGGACGTAGACCCGTTCCCGTCCCCGCTCGTCCTCCGCGACCACGAGGCTCCCGGGGTTCTTTCCCCCGAGGCGAACGACCCCGACGACCTCGTCGGTCTCGGGGTCGATCGCGGCGAGCTTTCCCTCCCCGTACGCGGCGAACGATCGGTCGATGTCCTGGAGCCCGACGAAGACGAGCCCTCCCGCCCGGACCATCCGGTCGGGCCGCGGCGTGCCGTCGGGGTTCTCCGCCAGCCCGGCCAGGGACACCGTGCCCCGCCGGGCGCCCCCTTCCGCCCGCGCGACCAGCAGGTCGTCGAAGGGAGGCTCGTACCGGGTGACGTAGAGGAGCCCCTCCCGGGCGGCGATCACGTCGTGGGGGTTCGACCCGGCCCCGGTGCCCGCCTGCCAGGCGGCGGCGAAGCCGTCGGCCGGATCGAGCCGGACCAGGTTGTCCCACGAGAGCCGGTTGACCAGGAAGGCCATCCCGGCGGTCACCCGGAGGACCGGGTCGGAACTCGCCGGGGCCACCGCCTCCCGGACGCGAACGTCGCGTCCCCACAGCACCTCGACCAGGTCGACGCTTCCCCCCGAGTAGAAGTCGGTCGTCGCGACCAGGAACCGGTGCCGCCGGGCCCCGTGGAACGATCCCTCGCCACCCGTCCGGCTCTCCCAGCTTCGGCCCGCCAGGGACCAGCCGTCGTCCGGGCTCGTCCCCTCGACCATCCACTCGAACGCCGTGCCGGCGACCTCGATCGGCCCGACGCGGCCCGTGCGGAACGTCCCCTCCCCGAGCACGACGGTCGCCCGGCCCGACGAACGGTCGGTCACCGGGACCTCGCCACCGTCCGCGAGATGCGCCTTCCCGTACCGCACCCGCGCCGCCCGGGAACCGTTTCCCCCTCCCTCGACCTCCAGGGTCACGTCGAGGCGGACTCCCGGACCGGCCCTCTCCCCGGGCCGGAGGAACGGGAACTCCACCCGGAGGTCCAGGACCCGTCCGAGCGGGGCCGCCGGCCGGTCGCTCGTCGACGTCGGCGGCGGCTCCGCGTCGTGACCGCAGGACACCGCGAGCAGCAGGGCCGCCGCGGAGAGGAGGCGTCTCACCGGTCCCACTCCCATCCGACGTGAACGAACACCATCCGGCCCGGCAGGGGAAACCGGTAGACGTCCATCGTGCGCCGGTCGAAGACGTTCCGGATCTCGATCCCCGCCTCGAGGCCTCCCCGGAAGCGCCGCGAGACCCGGACATCGTGCCACGTCCGGGAGGGAACGCGCCGGAGGGGCGTGTTGAGCTGGTCGGCCCAGTTCGGCCCCACGTACGTCACCTCCCACGTCACGGTCCACGGACCCCGCTCCCGCGAAACCCGCAACCACCCGGTCGTGCGGGGACGCCCCGGCAGGTCCTTCCCGTCCGCGAATCCCCCCGACCGGTCCTCCGGGTCCTGCCACGTGCCGCTGGCCGTCACGAAGAGACCGGGGAAGAGCAGCGCCTCGAGCGAGACCTCCACCCCCCGGACCCGGGCGGCCCCGACGTTGCGGGCGAGGACCGTCCCCTGGCTGTTCGGGACGAGCAGGACCAGGTCCCGCGAACGGTTCTCGAAGACGACCAGTTCCGCCCGCAGCGGGCGGGGAACCGCCGCGTCGGGCGGCCCGGGCGGACGCCGCCACGACAGGCCCGCCTCGAGCTGCCGGCCGCGCTCGGGTCGCAGGCGGGGGTTCCCCGCCACGGAACCCCGGTCCCCGAACAGCTCGAGGAGACCCGGCGCCCGGTGAAACCGGCCGGCACTCGCCCGCAGCCGGAGTCCGCGCCCGGCGTCGTACCCCAGGGAGACCCGGGAGGTCCGGCGCCGGTCCCGGACGTCCGGCGCGGGGGGCGGAAGGGTCCCCTCCCCCCCGGGCAGGAAGTCGTCCCGCCGGGACTCCCAGCGGACCGCCGGGCTGACCGTCCACCGGCCACGGCGGAACGTGTCCTCGACGACCAGCGAGACCAGGCGGCGGCTCGCCCCGCCCCGGTCCGGCACCGCGAGCAGGTCGTCGCGGACCCGGGCCCGCTCCCGGCGCAGGTCCACCCGGGCGAGCCAGCGATGGGAGCCACGTCGCGGCAGGCGCGCGATGACGGCAATGCCACCGCCGCGGAAACGGGTCACCTGGTCGGTGGCCGGCCGGGGCAGTTCGCCGAGCAGGTCCCGCACGTGCTGGCGGCGGGCGAACCCGTCAACGAGCAGGTCCACGCGGCCGCCGTCGCCGAGGGGCCGGGAGAAGCTGGCCGCCGCGAGCCAGTTCCCTTCCTCGAACCGGGCATGGCGGGCCCGCGTTCCCTCCGGGCCGGGGATTCCCCGGTCCCGGTCGCCGCGCCGGAGCTCGAGGGAGAGGGTTCCCCCGAGGAGCTCCCGTCCGACCACGTGGGCGAACAGGTCCCGGGCGCGCACGTCGTCGTTTTCCCGGCGCCGGAGGCGGTCGTCGGCGGTCGTCAGCAGGGTCCCGCCGGTGTCGAGGTACTCGAAGTCCCCGTCGGTGCGGCGGGCCTCGAACCCCGCGCGGAGCGACCACCGGGTGGCGAGACGCGTCGTGACGGCCCCCGAGGCCCGCCGCGAACCCAGGCCGCCGAGCACGAGGTCGGCCCGTGCCCCCGGCCGCTCGGGGGCACGCGTCCGGACGTCGACGAGCCCACCCATCCCGGCGAGGCCGGCACTGGCCGGGGGAAAGCCACGCCAGGCCGTGATCTCGGCGACGTCGGTCGCCGGGATCGCCGAGAGGTCGACCGGCCCGCCCAGGGCCCGGTTCTGGGGGATCCCGTCGAGCAGGACCGTCACCTGTTCCCCGGTCGAGCCCCGGAAGGAGACCGTCGCGAACTGCCAGGGGCCCCCGTAGGCCCGCACCCGTACCCCCGGCACCCGGCGCAGCAGGTCTCCGAGATCCACCGCCCGCTCCCGGGCCTCGTCCGCCTCCACCCGGGTGGCGAACGCCTCCTCGTGCTCCTCCGGGGGAGCAGCGGCCCGGACCTCGACCGTCTCCACCGGCCCCCCCGACACGGAGGGCTCCTCGCCGGGCCCGGCAAGTCCCGGCACGGCAAGCCCGGCGAGGAGCAGGACTCCCGCGGGGAGCCTCATGGACACGCGTCGGTCTCCCTGGGCAGCGGGCCGGAACTCCATCCCCAACCGGGGCCCCCTTCGACCCGGACGAGGTAGTGCCACGCCCGGCCCGGGGACGGGTCGTCCCCGGGGTCCTCGAGCCGGACGCCTGCCACGTCGTTCCCGAGGCACTCGCCGGGCCCGGGATCGACCGAGCTCCCCAGGTCGAGCAGGTTCGCCACCTCCCCGCGGAACACGTCGGCCGCGATCCCCGACCCGGGGAACGACCAGTCGATCACGGTCGCGCCGTCGCGCAGGAGCACGAAGACGCGGGGGCCCCGCACCCGCCAGGGGTCCGCCGACGGGGACGAGGGATCCCGGCACCCGGCGACCTCCCGCCCGTCGTCCGTACCGTCCCCGTCGGTGTCGGCCAGCAGCGGGTCCGACCCGTAGATCGCCCGTTCCGCCGCATCGGGCAGGCCGTCCCCGTCCCCGTCCGCTCCCGGGGGCAGCGCCGCCACGGGCCGCCCGTGGAGCACGACGACGGCGTCCAGGTCGAATCCCTCGGCGCTGCCCGGGACACCGTTCTCCGCCCGGGCATCGACGAGCCGGACGAAGCGAGCCTCGGGCAGCCCGACCGTCGCCAGGTCGAAGGCATCGCCGCCGGCGCCGGAGATCCCGTGGGTGCCACCGGGATCCCAGGTGTCCGGGTCGTCGGGGACGGTCCAGTTGCCGGTGAACGTCGGGGTGATGCCGGCCAGTCCCCGGAGGCGCCGGTGGAGGTCCCGGTCGATGTTCCGGCCGTGCGCCTCGGCGAGCGCCGCCTCGTCGTACGGGAAACGCACCCAGGTGACGCCATCGACGGAGACCTCGACGAACCCCGGCTCGTCGAAGATCGAGTAGTCGTCGTCGGGGCCCGCCGGGGGGGTCCCGACGAAGAACGGGTTCTCGAACACGATGAAGTCGGGGCCGGGCCGGTCCTCGATGACGATGTCGTCCCAGGCGAGAACGACCTCTCCGCCCGGCCCGAGGGAGGCGACCGACGTCGACCCGTTCGTCGGTGCCGAGTCACCGGGCGGGCCGAGAACGATCCCCGGCAGGTTGGCCGCGCCGTACCGGGCGTCCGGGTCCGGCTCGGCGGCCCGCCAGGCCCCGACCCGGTCCGGGAGGCAGTCGACCGGGTACGCCGGGACGGCCGCGCGGGCGAGGCCCGCCCCGGCGAGCAGGAGGGCCGGGGCGAGCGTCGCGGCGAGGCGCGGGTTCACGGGTTCAGTCTCCCCGCGGGCGGGCCAGGAGGGCCGGCAGGTCCCGGAATGCCGGCAAGCCCCGCCGGAAGGACAGCAGGTGATAGGTCACCCGCCCGGCCAGCGCGGGGTTCTCTCCCCACTGCCAGCCGTCGTGCCAGAGGGTGATCCCGATCGTGTCGAACGCGTACTCGGGGCGGGAAAGCCACCCGAGGGGAACCACCGCCACGGCCCCGGGGACGGGTACGGGAAGCCCCGCCTCTCCCAGGGAGAACACCTGGACGACCATCACGCCCTCGGTGGGCCGGTGTTCCATCACGGCGAGCAGCGGTTCACCGAGGGGCAGGGCCACCTCCACCGAGCCGAACGTCATGTTGGCGAAGGCACCGTACGTCTCGAAGAGCGGGTTGTCCGGGTCGGCCACCCCGAAGAGCGACGGGGAAAGCCACGGCCCCCCGAACCAGGGGGACACGTTGGGGAACCAGTCGAACTCGGCGAGCTGGAAGGTGTCCCCGGCGGCGCTGGCCGGGCTGCCGGTCCGCTCGAGGCCGCAGGTCTCCGCGTTCCAGAGCCCCCACGAGACCTGGAAGTAACCGTACGGATCGGCGACGAAACCGTCCGGCTCGATGACGAACACGGCGACGGCGACGAACGGATCGTCGCGGGTCACCGGTTCCGGCAGCGGCCAGCCCAGCCACCCCGCCGGCAGGTCGGACGTGTAGTCCGCGGTGAGGGACCCCGGCAGGTCGCCCGGGAACGCCGGCGCATCGTCGTTCCAGGTGACGCGGTCGAGGGCGGCGCCGGCGACGACCAGGCCCGGATCCTCCGCCGGGTCGGTCCCGAAGGTGACGACAAGTGTCCCGGGCGCCGGGACGGCGTCGCCGGCGAGGATGGGCACCGCGCAGGCGAGGACGAGGATGGCGAAGAGCCCGGCACGGAGCGCCCGGGCGGCCACGCGAAAGCTGGTCTTCATCACTGGAGGTCTCCCCGGAGGTCGGCCCCGCCGGGCCCCGCTCCCCCAGGGGAACCTCCGCCGCGATGCCGGGAGCCGGGCGCCGGCAGGCCCGCCTCCCCGTTGCACGTCGGTCTCTCCGGCCCCCGGCCGGACACGAACGGCGCGCCCCGGCATGCACCGGGCAATCGCGAGCCGTTCCGGCCGGGGAGCGCGCGCTGGGATGCGGCGGAACCTGCCCCTGGTCGGTTCTGCCTTCCGCGCCCGGGCCGGTCTCCTGGCTCGCGGGTCCACCGGGGCGCCGCCACCTTCCCGGGGCCGATCTTCCGGCCCCAGTGGCCGCCCGGGGAGGAAATCACCCCGGGCACGCGGCCCCCGTCACCGCTCACAGTCGCCGGGCGGCAGGGGAATCTCACCCCTTTCCCGAGCACCCGGACGCGCGTGCTGGCGGGGCCTTTCTACCAGAGGCCGCCGACCCGGGGCAAGCGGAACCTACCAGCCGCAGGTGCGGCCCCGGTTCTGCTCGTCGAGCCACGCCTTGAGGGGCGCGAAGTAGTCGAGGATCGCCCGGGCATCCATCTCCCGCTCCCCGGTCAGGACCTCGAGGGCGTCGGGCCAGGGCCTCGAGAGGCCCATCGCGAGCATCGCGTGCAGGCGCTTCCCCGCCGCCCTGCTCCCGTAGATCGAGCACCGGTGGAGCGGACCCTCCCGGCCGGCGATCCGGCACAGCGCCCGGTGGAACTGGAACTGGAGGATGTGGGCGAGGAAGTAGCGGGTGTACGGCGTGTTGGCCGGCACGTGGTACTTCGCCCCCGGGTCGAAGTCGGCTTCCGTGCGCGGGACCGGCGGGGCGATCCCCTGGTACTCCAGGCGCAGCGCCCACCAGGCCTCGTCGTACTTCTCCGGTGGGACCTCCCCGGAGAAGACCTTCCACCGCCACTGGTCCACCAGCAGGCCGAACGGCAGGAAGGCGACCTTGTCGAGGGCGACCTTCAGGAGGTGCCCGATGTCCTTCTCGGGCGGCGGCGCCTTCTCGAGCAGGCCGATCCTCACCAGGTACTCGGGCGTGATCGACAGCGCGAGCGTGTCGCCGATCCCCTCGTGGAACCCGTCGTTGGCAGAATCCCGGTACAGGGGAGGCTGGTGCCGGTAGGCGCGCTGGTAGTAGTTGTGGCCCAGCTCGTGGTGGACCGTGACGAAGTCTTCCCCGGTGATCTCGATGCACATCTTGAGCCGGAGGTCCTGGTCCCAGTCCACGTCCCAGGCGCTGGCGTGGCAGACCACCTCCCGGTCCCGGGGCTTGCGGAAGAGCGACCGCTCCCAGAACGTCTCCGGCAGCGGGTCGAGCCCCAGGCTGGTGAAGAAGCGCTCCCCGTAGCGGACCATCTCCACCTCGTCGATCCCCTTCGCCCGGAGGAGCGCCGTCAGGTCGTAGCCGGGGTCCGCGTCGCGCGGGGCGACCAGGTCGTAGACGTTCACCCAGCTCTGGGCCCACATGTTTCCCAGCAGGTGAGCGGGAATCGGGCCATCGGGCGGTACGAGGTCGGTCCCGTAGACCTCTCCCAGCCGGGCGCGGACGTAGCAGTGCAGCGCCTCGTAGAGGGGTCGCACCTGCTCCCACAGCCGGTCCACCTCCCGCGAGAACTCGTCGGCAGGCATGTCGTACTTCGAGCGCCACAGGTCGCCGACGTCGCGGAAGCCCAGTTCCCGCGCCCCCTCGTTGGCCAGCTCGACGAACCGTGCATACATCGGGCGCATCGGCGGCGAGACGGTGCGCCACCCCTTCCAGGCCTCCAGCAGCTCGGCCGGGTCACGGCTCTCCGCCATCACGCGCGAGAGCGCGCCGAGGTCGAGGCACCCATCCTCCCCGGCCCGGGCGCGGAGCGGGCTGCCCTCCGGCGGACAGTACCGGCCCGTCGCGTAGAGGCTGTCCATCTCCGTCGTCAGCCGGGTCAGCTCGTCCATCTTCGCCGGGTCCGACGGGGCCGGGATCGTCAGCGCCAGCTTGAGCAGCTTCAGCTTCCGCGCGACGTCGTACGGCAGCTCGAGCCCGTCGAAACGGGTCGCCTCCCGGGCGAGGCGCATCGTCGCCGCGATCATCTCCTGCTCCGCCTCGGCCGCCAGGATCTCCGTGTCGTGCGTGATGTAGGTCGCCCGGACCCAGCCGGCCCGCTCGGCGCGGACCCATTTCTCGAGCAGCTCCTGCTCGGCACGTTCCACGAACGCCGCCGCCTCCGCCGCGGTCGGCGGCCCCGCGGAGCCCGCCGCGCGGGCCAGGCCGGCGGCGGCCAGGGAAAGCACGAGGCACAGGCCGAGGTGCGGAACCAGGGACAGGGGACCGACCAGGTCGACGCGAGCCATCACGATTCCTCCGTGGCGACACCGGCGCGGGCCGCGCCCCGCCGGGCCGCGGGAACGCCGATGATGCCCGTCCCCGGCAGGAGCTGTCCACCCGCGTCCGCGTCAGGATCGATCGCCGAAGACACCGACCTTGTACGTGAAGAACTTCAGGGGAAAGACGATCGCGAGGGCGAGGAAGATCGCCACGTGGACCGGCCACCCGGTCAGCCACTCGATCACGTTGAACAGGCTCCAGTCCGTGAACCGGAACGTCGCGTTCGCCAGGAGGTACTTCGCCCCCTGCCGCGCCGCGTGCTCGGGGGCCGAGTCGAAGATCCAGTGGCGGTTCAACACGAAGTTCACGACGAACACGACCACCTGGGCGATCCCGTACGCCACCGGCCGTGGCAGCTCCAGCACCCCCAGGTAGAGCCGCGTCTGCCCGAGGAGCAGGAGGTAGGTGACCACCCCCAGCATGGCGAACTTCGCGAACTTCTTCCCCGTCACGGCGAGGTCACCGGCACTTGCGGACGATCAGCTCGGCGAGCAACCCGAAGAGCAGGGTCTGGAGCCCGAAGAGGCCCGTACCGAGCACGAGGTTGACCGACCGGATCGGCTTCGGTCCGCCCCCGAGGAACCACTCGGTGACCTGCCATCCGGCGACGATCATCGCGATCGCGAGGAAGGCGATTCCCAGGGGAGCGAACACCCGCATCGGCCGCACGCCGACCAGGACCATCACGATCTGCGGGAGAACCTTGAACGGGTACCGGAACGAAACGAAGGACCGACCCGTGGTCCGCTTCCGGAACGTCACCGGCACCTGTTCGAAGCGCATCCCCTTCAGGTAGGCGTCGAGCAGGACCTGCTGCGTGTAGTTGTAGTCCCCGGGCAGGAAGAACACCTCGAGGTAGGCCCGGGCCACGGCGAAGATGCCGGGCTGCGAGTCCCGCACCGGCCAGCCCGTCAACCAGCGCATCAGGCCGGTGAAGACCAGGTTGCCGACGCGGCGGACGAACGGCATGCGGTACTCGATCCGCTCGAAGCGGTTCCCGTAGACCACGTCCGCCTCGTCCTCGAGGATCGGCCGCACCAGGTCATGGATGTCCGCCGGATCGTGCTGGAGATCCGCGTCGAACTTGACCGCGATGTCGGCGCCATCGGCCCGCGCCGCGGCGAGCCCCGTCCGGACGGCGGCCCCGAGTCCCCGGTTGACCCGGTGCCGAAGGACACGGTGTGCCCCCGCCTCCTCGGCGAGCGCGCGCGTCCGGTCCCGGGAGCCGTCGTCGACCACGTAGACCCGGAGGTCGATCCCCCGCTGCGCCAGGCGCTCGCCCTCCCGGCGAAGGGCCCGGACCGCGTCCGCGATTCGCTCCTCCTCGTTGTAGGCCGGCACGACGACGATGACCCGCGAGGGTTCCTGCCGCGACGCCACGCTTCCTCCTTCCTGCCCCTCCCCCGGGGCGCTCCATAACATACGTCATCCCGGTCCACGCCGCGGCGAATTCCGGTCACCCCGGGAGCGGTCGGGCGGCGGGAACGGACGGTCGCGAATTCTGCTGCCGCCCGTCGGCGATCGCCGTACCGTTCCGGGACGACCGCCCGCCGGGCGGTCCAAGCCGGAGGTCCGCCATGCGAGTCGCCCCCCGCTCCCCGATCGCCTGCTGCCTGCTGTTCGTCCTCGCCCTCGTCCTCCCGGTCCTTGCCGGGCCCGGGCGGCCCGCCAGGTGGCGGATGCGGGTCGTCCTGCCCCCGGCCGAGGATGCCGGGGACGTGGCACGGTCGTTCGAACAGGAAGGCATCGACGTCGCCGCCGTGAACCGCGAGCGGGGCATCCTCGAGGTGATCGGCGGCGAGGACCTCCGCGCACGACTCCTCGCCCGGGGCTGGTCCCCCGAGATCCTGGAAACGTACGGGCCGGCGACCGACGAGGGAACCCGGTCCCTCGACCAGTACCTCGAGCCCTCCGAGATCGAGGCGCGGCTGGAACAGCTGGAGGCCGCCCATCCCGGGATCGCCAAGCGGTTCGCCTACGCCACGACCCACGAGGGGCGCACGGCGTGGGCCATGAAGATCTCGGACAACGTCGATACCGAGGAGGACGAGCCGGCGATCCTGTTCGTCGCCCAGCACCACGCCCGGGAGGTGATGACTCCCGAGGTCGCAATGGACATGATCGAGCGGCTGCTCGACGGGTACGGGACCGACCCGGAGATCACCCGCTGGGTCGACGACTACGAGATCTGGGTCCTCCCCTGCCACAACCCGGACGGGTCGGACTACGTGTTCCACCACGACAACATGTGGAGGAAGAACCGCCGGGACAACGGGGACGGCACCTGGGGAGTCGATCCGAACCGCAACTATCCCTTCCAGTGGGGCGGCACGGTCTGCGACGGGTCCTCGGGCAGCACCTCGTCGAACACGTACCGGGGCCCCTCGGCGGCCTCGGAGCCGATCACGGGCGGGATCATGGACCTCGCCCGGCAGCACCGCCCGGTCTACGCGGTCTCCTGGCACACCTACAGCGAGCTGGTCCTCCACTCGTACGGGTGTGACGGGGAGCTGCCCGGCAGGCCCGACCTCCTGCTGATCCGCGAGCTTGCCGGCGAGCTCGCGGCGAAGATGGTTTCCGACGACCGGGAGCACTGGTACGAGTTCGGGTCGGCGGCCGAGCTGCTCTACGAGGTCGACGGGGAATGGGGCGACTGGTTCTACGGCGAACTCGGCGTCCCGAACGTCACTTTCGAGCTCAATGCCAGTGCCCAGGGCTTCCAGCCGGACTACGACCGCTGGCGGGACGACACGGTCGAGCGGGCCCGGGCCGGTTGGCGATACTTCCTGCGCCGCATGGAGAAGTCCCGCGTCACCGGGCACGTCACCGATGCCTGCACCGGGGCGCCTCTCGAGGCGACGGTCGGGCTCGCGGAGCAGGTCCTCCCGAACGGCGAGACCGAGCGGACGAGCGAGCCGGGATTCGGCCGGTTCGACATCCCCGTCCTGCCCGGCAGCTACCACGTCGACGCGGACCTGGCCGGCTACCACTCCCAGTCGTGGCCCGTCGAGGTGGCCTTCGGTCCCGTCGACCGGGAGATCCACCTCGTCCCCGAGGGCTCCCGGGCGATCGCCCTTTCCCGCGTCACCGTGCTGGACGGTAGCGGGGGGGATGGCGACGGCCGCCTCGATCCCGGCGAGACGGCAGATCTCTCCCTCGAGGCCTATGCCACGGGCGACGCGGCGACCGGCGTCTCGGTGGTGGTCACCTGTGACGATCCGTACGTCAGCGTGCTGGACGGGGAGGCCACGATCGGAGACCTGGCCGCCGGCGAACGCCGCGCCAACCCGGCCGACGATCCCGTGACGCTCCGGGTGGCCCCCGACGCTCCGGAGGGTCACGAGTTCCTCCTCCACGTCGAGTTCGCGGCGGAGGAGGAACTCTGTTCTTCCGCCGGGGACCCTGCCCTGACCGTCACGAAGGGACTCCGGGCCTGCCCAGCCGTCGAGGAGACGATGGACGAGGACCCGGGCTGGGAGATCGACAACGGCGGAGCGGCGGACGGCTGGGAGTTCGGCCACCCGGACACCACCGGGGGACCTTCCGGCTGCGCCACGGGCGACACGTGCTACGGGACCAACCTGGACGGCAACTACGGCAACAACGGGCACTTCGTGCTGACGGCGGGCCCGTGGGACCTCTCGACCCTCGTCCATCCCGAGCTCCGCTTCGCCCGCTGGCTCGTGACCGAGACCGGGTTCGACATCGCCCGGGTGCTGGTCCGCGCCGGCGCCGACGCCGACTGGCAGGAGGTCTGGTCCGGGTTCGGACGAGACGCGGAGTGGGTGGAGACCCGCTACGACCTTTCGCCCTGGGTGGACCGGGACGAGGAGGTCTGGATCCGCTTCGAGCTCGAGACCGACGGCGCGACGACCCGGGCCGGTTTCTACGTGGACGACTTCCGCATCTGTGGCGACGAGCTGCCCGGCCCCGGCGGGCGCCTCAAGTACCGGGACCACGCGGTCGACGACTCGGACCCGGCGTACGGGAACGGCAACGGCCGCTGGGACGAGGGGGAGACGATCACGCTGGAGGTGCAGGTCGTCAACACCTCCAACCAGGACGCCCGGGCGGTCAGCGGCGTGCTCTCCACCGACACGCCCGGGGTGACGATCCGGAACCGGGTCGCCGACTGGCCCGACGTTCCCTCCGGCGGCACCGGCTGGTCCCTCGCGCCCCACTTCACCGTGACGGCCGACTCCGGCTGCGGCACCGAGGTCGCCTTCCAGCTCGAGATGCGCTGGGACGACGGCAGCTCCTCGACGAGCACCTTCACGGTGCCGATCGGTCTCGTCATCCACGAGGACGTTCTCCTGGACGACTTCGAGGAAGACGGGGGCTGGACCGCGGGCGGGGACGCCCACGACGGCCTCTTCGTGCGGCAGGATCCCCACGGGGTGAACGACGCGTCGGTCGGACCGGTGCAGCCCGAGGACGACCACACGGAGTTCCCCGGGGAGCTCTGCTGGGTCACCGGGAACCCGGCCCCCGGCCCCGGCTTCGCCCCCGAGGACGGCGATGTCGACGTCGGGACGGCGTGGATCGAGTCGCCGACGTTCGACGGGACCGGCGAGGGAACGCTCTACCTCGAGTTCGCCCGCTGGTTCCACCGGACGAAGCTCAACCCGCTCGACGAGGCGGACTACACGCTCGAGGTCAGCAACGACGGCGGCGCCACCTGGACCGAGGTGGAGAAGCTCGAGGCGAACGCCTCGGCCTGGCAGGTCGTCCGCTTCGACCTCGACCAGTTCGTGCCGCGCTCGAGCAACATGAGGCTCCGGTTCTCGGCCCGCGAGCTGAAGCGCCAGCCGGGTGACCCGCTGGTCGAACTGCTCGTCGACGACGTCCACGCCTGGCGCGAGAAGGAGGAGTGCGAGCCGTTCACGCCCGCCGAGGACCTGCCCCCGAACCCGGTCGGCAACACGGTCCGGCTGAGCCGTCGTCGGTTCGACGTCCGGCTCGACTGGACCGCGCCGCAGCAGGACGCCGAGCACGGCCCGGCCCGGTTCTACCCGGTCTGGCGCTCCGATCGCCCGGACGGCGGCTTCGGCGAGGTCGGCTCCCCCACCGCCACGTTCCACGTGGACGTGGACGCGGGCGGGCCGAGCTCCGGGAACTGCTTCTACCTCGTCTCCGCGGAGAACGCGGCCGGCGAGTCCGGCGAGGCCCCCTGACCGCCGCAGGGGCGGCGGATCAGCGCAGCCAGTTCTCGATCATCTCGTCGGTGATGCGGGCGGGGTGGTTGCGCCAGACGACCTTGCCGTCCTTGACGACGGCCGCTGCCGGGATGCCCCGCACCGCGAAGAAGCTGGCGAGTTCTCCCTTCTCCTGGGCCACCGGGTAGGTCACGTGCTGCCGGGAGAGAAACTGCTCGACCTCCTCGGGCGTCTTTCCGTGGGTCAGGCGCGTCAGGCCGACGATCTCGAGGCCGCGGTCGTGGTACTTCTCGTAGAGCGCCTGGAGCTTCGGCACCTCCCGCCGGCAGTGCGGGCACCAGACCTCCCAGAACACGACGATGGTCGCCTTCGCCTTCTCCGGGTGGAAATCGCCCTCGCCGCGGAACCAGCGGACGACCTTTCCCGCGATGTCGGGAGCATCCTTCCCGACCACGTTCACCTGGGCCAGCAGCGAGATCGCCCGGCGCCCGGAAGAGGTATCCGCGTAGTCGCGGCGGAGTTCCTCGAGCAGCCTCCTCGCCCGCTCGAGGTCGTTCCGGTTCAGCGCCTCGCGCGCCTGCCGGAGCTTCGCGGCCGCCTCCTTGTTGCGGACGCCCGCCGCCTTCTTCTGCGGGGCGGCCGCCTGCCGCCGGGGCTGCGAGGCGAGCTTCTTCTCGAGCTCCAGCATCCGCCCCTCGAGGGAGGCCTGCAGCTCGGCGAGGGCCTTCTCCAGCTTTTCGACCCGCTGCTCGAGGGCGGTGACCCTCTCGTCGGTCTTCCGCCGGCCCGCCCGGGCCGGGAGGGCGACGAGGGACACGAGGAGGACCAGGGACAGGATGACCGGGACGCGCTTCATCGGGCTCACCTCCGGGATGACGATCGCCGCCGAAGATACCGCCGCGACCGCCCGGAAGCACGCGTCCCTCACGGACACCCTTCGCCCGCCGCCCTCGACCCCCACGGACCCGGCCCGCCACAGCCATCGTCCACGCCGCGGAAGACGTAGTGCCATCCCGTCCCCGGGGCGGGCAGCTCCGGGTCCTCGAAGACCGTGTCGGACGGGTCCGGGTCCCGGTCGGTCACGCACCGACCGTCGTCCGCATCCCCGAGCCGGCCCCGCGCGGCGTCGTACCGGTCGGCGGAGGGGAGCGGATCCCACGTGAAGCGGGCGACGTCGGCCGCGATCTTCCGGCCGAGCACGCCGGACACCGGGGCGGGGGTTCCCTCGTCCGCGTCGAGGGGCGCGCAGTCGGCGCCGTCGTCGATCCCGTCCCCGTCCGCGTCGACCGGGGCGCGGAGGAACTCGCCGAACACGTCGAGGTGGTCCGAGGCGTTGGCGCTGGTCCCGCACGGAAGGGGGTCTCCGGCCTTCGGCAGCCGGTTTCCCGGGGGCGGGTCGTCCACGCCGTTGTCGTCACAGGCGTCGTACACCTCGGTCCCGGCCACGTCCCCGTGCTCCTCCAGCCAGAGAAGGTCCAGGCGGCGGAACGTCGGCGGGTGGGTGACCGGGTCCCCCGGGTCGTCCTCGTGGAACGCGTCGAGCAGCACCATCCCCGCCTCCTCCAGCGTGACGAACGGGTCGTAGACGACGGGAAACTCGATGTCCTCTCCGAGGCGATACGTGCTCGGCAGGTCGGGCGGCGGCTCGTTGAAGACCGGGCTGCCGAACGGTCCGTTCCGCGGGTCCTCGTTGAAGTCACCGAGCAGCACGATCGGCGAGCCCGGGGTCTCCTCCCGGATCCGGTCGATCGCCTGGACGATCCGCCGCACCTCCACCTGCCGCCGGAACCTGTCGGTGTCCGACGTCCCCGCCTTGAGGTGGACGACGAGAAACGCCCAGGGATGCAGGCCGGGGTCGACCGTGATCCGGGCGACGAACATGTCGCGGGTGATGTCGTTCGCGTTCGGGTCGCCGGAGAGCTCGGCCGCCGACCACGAGTCCGTCCGGGCGATCGGCAGCCGCGAGAGCACGCCGTTGCGCAGGTTCCCCGAAAGGGTGCCCGAGATCTCGGAGGCGGCGTGGTACGGGTAGCCGGCCGCTTCCGCCAGGTCGTCCAGGTGACCCAGGTCGGCGCTGCCGTGGATCTCCTGGAGCGCGGCCACGTCGGCGTCCACCCGCTCCAGCACGGCCACGAGGGCGTTCCACTCGGTCGAGCCCGGCTCGCCGAACCCGGCGGTGTTGTAGGTGGCGCCGCGGAGCCCGTCGGCGCGGCTGCCACCGGCCGCCCCCAGGAGGGCGGCCGCCACGACGAGCCAGCGTCCTGCGCGGAACCGTTCCATGACCGGGAATGTCCGGCGACCCGGTCGGCGGCGCCACCCCTGCGGTATCGTTGGGGGCTGCGGAGGCTGCCTGGTGTCCACGTCCCCCCTCGATCGGTACGACGGCCGGGAGTTCGACGTCCTCGTGCTCGGGGCGGGAATCACCGGCAGCGCCGTCGCCCGGGAGCTGGTCCGCCGGGGCTACTCGGTCGCCCTGGTCGAGCGCCGGGATCCCGGCTGGGGAACGTCCGGGCGATCGACCCGCCTCGTGCACGGCGGCCTCCGGTACCTGGCGGGGGGCCGGGTCGGGCTGGTCCGGGCCGCCCTGGCGGCCCGGCTGGAACTGGCCCGGGAGGCTCCCCACCTCGTTCGGCCGGTGCCGTTCCTGCTCCCTCCGCCGGGCAGCGGCGCCGGGCTGACCGCGCGGGCCCTGCCCCTCGTCGAACGGATCTACGACCTCCTCGCGCGGCCCCGGCGGGGCTGGCCCCCGCCCCGGGAGATCGAGCGCGACCAGGCCCTCCTGCTGGTGCCGGGCCTCGTGCCCCGCCTCGTCCCGGAACGGGTTCGCGTGTTCTACGACGGGGTCACCGACGACCGGCGGCTGACGGTGCTGACCGCCGTCGCGGCCCACCGGGAGGGCGCGGTCGTGCTGACCCGCACCGAGGTCGTCCGGGTGGAGACGGATGGAGACGGGCGGGCCCGGGTCGCCGTCCGGGACGGGCTCTCCGGTGCCCTCGCCCGGGCGCGGGTGCGGGCGATCGTGGCGGCCACCGGCCCCTGGGCGGACGCGACCCGTCGCCAGCTCGGCCTGGCTTCCGACCGCCCGCTGCTGCGGCCCACCCGGGGCAGCCACGTGCTCTGGCCGACCCGTGCCGAGGGCGGCGCGGTCCTCGTCCACCCCGTCGACGGTCGCGTGCTGCTCGCCGTGCCGACCGAGGGCGGCCTCCTCCTCGGCACCACGGATGCCGACGACGATCGGCCCGCGGACGAGATCGTCCCCCCCGGAGAGGACCTGCGGTACCTGGAGGCCGCCGCGCGCCGGTGGCTCCCGGGGCTCCCGGCATCGCCCCGGGCGGCGTTCGCCGGGCTCCGCCCCCTCCTCGCGGGTCCCGGGCACCCGGACCGGCTGTCGAGACGGGCCCGGGTGATCGTCGAACGCCTAGAGGGGATCCCCGTGCTGCACCTGGTCGGCGGCAAGCTGACGCTGCACCGGCCGATGGCGCGCCGCCTGGCGGCCTGCCTGGCGCGGGCCATCGGTCCCCCGCCGGCGCGCGAACGCCCCCCGGCCCTCCTCCCCGGATGCCCGGTCGCCACCGCGGCCGGCGAGACGGCGGCCGCCCGGGCCGCGGGGCTCTCCCCGGTCCAGGCCACCTGGCTCGTCCGCCGCTTCGGCACCCTCTGGCGCCAGGTCGTCGAGACACCCATGGCAGGGGATCCCCACCGTCCCCTGGGCGAGGGCGAGATCCCCCTCGCGGGCGAACTGGTGTACGCGGTACGCGAGGAGGGAGCGCGGACACTGGGCGACGTCCTCGCGCGCCTGCGCCTGCCCGAGATCGCCCGGGACCGGGAAGACGAGGAGGAAATGGCGCTGGAGGCCCTCGCCATCCTGGGCGGCGAGCTCGGCTGGGGACCCGAGCGCCGCGAACGGGAACTCGATCGCTGGCACCGGGAACGAGCCCGGGCCTGGGTCGCCCCGCCCCCGTCCCCGGAGGTCCCCCCGAGATGACCCCGTTCCGTGGCACCCTCGCCCCGCTTCCACGGGATGCGCCCCGCGCCGCGCGACTCGTGGCGCACCGGGGAATCCCGTCCCGTCACCCGGAGAACACCGCGAGCTCCTTCCGGGCGGCGCTGGCGGCGGCCGCCCCGGCCGTGGAACTCGATGCCCGGCCGACGGCGGACGGGCTGCTCGTCGTCCTCCACGACCCGGACCCCGGGCGGCTGACCGGGGAACGTCGTCCGGCGGTCGAGCTGACCGCCCGCGAGCTTCTCGCGCGGCCGCTCCGGGCAGACCCCGGCGAACGACTCCTCCTGCTCGACGAGGCGCTGGCGATCCTCGCGGGCAGGACGCTCCTCGACATCGAGCTCAAGAGCACGCCCGGGATCCCCCCCGCGGACCTGGCAACCCGTCTCCTGGCCGCCCTCGAGCGGGCCCGGTCTCCCCAGGACGTCGTCGTCACCTCGGACGACCCGGACCTTCTCCGGGAGCTCCGGGCCCGTGCCCCCCGCCTCGCCACCGGCTTCGTCGGCCGGTCGAGGGACCCCCGGGACCCGGTGGCGACGGCGATCGAGGCGGCCTCCGACGTGATCGTCGTCCACCGCGCCCGGGTCGACGACGACCTGGTCGGCCGCGCCCGGGCCGGGGGACTGGCGACCTGGGCCTACACGGTCGACGACCCGGACGAGGCGCGCCGTCTCCTGGAGCTGGGCGTCGAGCGCCTGTTCACCGACGACCTGCCGGCCCTCCGCGAGGCCCTCGGCGGGAAGGGTCCGCGACCGGAGGGAACGGCCGCTCCCCCGGGCGGGGACCTGGTCCTGGTGATCGACCTGGGCTCGTCGACGACGAAGGCCGCGCTGGTCCATCCGGCAGCCGGCATCGTCGCCCGGGCGACCACGCCGACGCCGGTTCGCCGGCCCGCACCCGGCCGCGTGGAGCACGATCCCGGGGCGGTCCTGGCCGCGGCCCGGGAGGTGATCCACCGGGTGGCGGAACGGCTTCCCGGCCGCATCCCCCGGGCCGCCGCGATCACCGGCCAGCGATCCTCCTGCCTGTGGGCCGCCCGGGGTGACCTGGAGCCCCTGACGGCGGCCCTCTCCTGGCAGGATCGCCGGGCGGAGCCCCTCGTCCGGCAGATCGGCCCCCGGGCGAAGGAGCTGGGGAAGGTCGCCGGGCTCCCGCCGGCCCCGGCGTGGTCGGGGTTCCTCGGGAGGGCCCTCCGGGACCGGGTCGCACTGCCGGCGGATGCCCTGCTCGTTCCCCTCGTCCCGTGGGTCGCGGCCCGCCTGGCCGGCGAGGATCCGGCCCCGGATCCGACCTTCGCCAATCGCACCTTCCTGCTCGACGCGGATCGGCTCGCCTGGTCCCCCATCCTGGCGGAGGCCCTCGCGCTCCCGGTCGAGGCCCTGCCGCCGCTCCGGCCCACCCTCGCCGGCCGTGGCTGGATCCCCTGGCCGGGCGAACCCGGCGGCGTGCCCCTCCTCGCCCTGGTGGGCGACCAGCAGGCGGCCTACGTCGGTCTCGCGGGCCCGACGGGAACGAAGCCGGTGCTCAACGTCGGCACCGCCGGCTTCGCGATGCGGACCCGGCGGCGCGGGGAACGGCCGCCCGGGGAAGCCCGGGTTGCTCCCCTCTGGACCACCGGGTCACGCAGGGGCCCGGAACTCCTCGAGCTGGTCGTCCACGAGGACCCGGGGGACGGGCCGGACCTCCCGCGGGAACCGGAGGATGCGGCCCGGGACACGGCCCTGCGCCTCGCCCTGGACGATCCTCTCCCCGCCCGGTTCGCCGCGGGACTCGCCCGGGCCGCCCGCCGGCTCGCGGGTCCCCGGGATCTCTCCGTCCCGGTGGCGGGGGGAATCCTGGCGAGTCCTCACCTGCTCGCCCTGCTCGAGGCGTACCTCGACCTGCAGGTGGTCCTCGCCCGGGAGCGGGAGGTCACGCTCCTGGGGGCGGGACGGCTGGCAGCGGTCGCCGCGAAGCTGCCCTGGAGCTGCCCGCCGGGAGGGGGCCTCGCCATCCCCGCACCGCCGGGGACCGGGCCGCGGTGATATCCTGCGGACGACCCGGGAACGTCTCGGAGGTGACCATGGACCGACCAAGACCCGGCACCGGGCCCGTCCCTCCTTCCCCGGACCCGCCTCCCCGGTTCACGTACCGGGCGCTGCGGCTACCGTCGGGACGTCTCCTCGCCATCGAGGAACGGATCGGTCGCCGCCTCGCCCGGACCATCCGCCCGGAGAGCGCGGAGGGGCGCGCGCTGCTCCGCGACGGGAAGGTCGAGGTCGTCGACCTGGGCGACCTCTGACTCACCGCCCGGGGACCGCGACCCGGCGAGTGGTGGCGTTGCCCGCCGCGTCGACGGCCCGCAGGAGGAAACCGTCGCCCTCGAAGTCCCGCGGGAGCGCGAGGCGGTAGTCCTCGCGGTCGCCGTCCTCGACCCCGTCCTCGGGAGCCAGCACCCGCCAGTCCCCGGAACCCAGGGAAACCTCGACCCGGCCGACGCGCCCGCCCGGATCGACCACCGCGAATCGCAGCACCGGTGTGCCTCGCTCCCAGGAGAGGGTCTCGATCGCCGGGGGCCGGTGATCGATCACCACCGGGTCGCTCTCCGCCTCTGCCGACCGACCCTCCCCGAGGGGATTCGCCTCCGCGTCCGACGCGACGACGCGGAACCTCCAGGTGCCGTCCGGCAGTTCCCGGGAGTCGAAGCTGTGGAAGGAGCGCGAGAGGTCCCGGGCGAGCACCCGCCAGGAGCGACAGGGCTCCCCCTCGTCCCGGCAGGCGAGAAGCTCGTACCGGAGCGGGTCCCCGTCGGGGTCCCGGGCGCTCCACCGGATCGTCAGCGCCCCGGGCTCCCATGCCTTCTTCGACCGCCACTTGGGCGGCTCGGTGCCCAGCGCCCGGGCAGCGTCCGGGCTGCGCGGCGGCGGGATGACCGGTCGCTCCCCGCTGGCCACCTTCGGCGGAGGGACGGGCCGCCAGGCGACCCCGAGAGGGAGCGCCTCGACCTTCTCGACCCGCGGCGGCCGGTTGACCGGCCGGTAGCGGGCAACCAGCCGGCGCACGGTCGGCACCAGGGGACGATCCCCCCCGGCCTCGATCCGCACCTGGAGAAACCGTGCCAGGGGAAGCCGGGCGGCGGCTCCCGGGGTGCCGGGGGGACCGGCCGCCCCCTCGACCGGGATCCACTCGGTCCAGGCGTCCCCGGGCTCGGAGGTGTTCCCCGCGCGGACGAGAACGCGGACCCCCGGTGCCCGGTCCCGGGAGACGACCGCGTGCACCCGGCCGAAGCGGGCGCGGACCCGGGCATCCAGGACGTCCGACGTCCAGCGGGCCGCGCGGGCCACGCCGGGACCGTAGACCAGCAGGGCGGCCGGGTGGCTGGTCGCGGCCAGGACCCGGTCGCCGTCCACCGCGAGGGCGGAGCACGCCCGGGCCTCGGGGCGCTCGTCCCAGAGACCCTCCCGTTCCCGCCCGTCGAACCACCACACCCGGGCGGGCGACCCGGTGGCGAGGAGGACTCCACCCCCGGGGGCCGGGGCGAGCGCGAGGGGGGTCTCCGTCTTGTCCTTCCAGGCCACCCGGGGCTCTCCCCCGTCCGGCAGGTGGACGAGTTCCCCGCCACCCCCCGGAAGCTCGGCCGCGCGGGAGGGGGCGTTCTCCTTCCCTTCCCTCTTGTCACTTCCCTCCCCGGACGCGGCGGCGGGCTTGACCGTGATCGAGACCGTCTTCGTCCGGCGGTTCTCCTTGCGCGGGCGCTCCCCGGTGCCCCCCGACTCCGCCTCCCCGGGCTTGCCGGAGAAGGCGGCCCAGATGCTCCCGTCCGGGGACGGAACGATGGCCACCGTCTCGGGCCGCGGCGAGTCCCACAGGACGAACGCGCTCCCGTCCCCCGCCAGGCGCACGAGCAGGCCCGAGCCCGCCGTACCGGCCAGCACCCGTCCCTGCCGGTCGAGCGCCAGGGAGCGAACGTGGGGATCCGGGCTTTCCCACAGGACCCGGACGAGGGTCCCCTTCTCCGGGTCGATCTCGAGGACCCTGCCCGGCAGCCCGGTCGCGACCAGCAGCGTGTCCCGGTCGGTCGGGAGCAGGTCCCAGACGTAGGTCGCCCGCGGACGGTAGACCTCGATCGCCTCCTCGCGCCTGCGGTCGAGGCGGTAGATCGCCCCGGCCGGCCCGGTCGCGAGGAACACGCGGCCGCGCCGCCCCCGGGCGAGGGCGAGGATCTCCGGTTCCCCCTCGAGCCCCCCGACCTCCGCCAGGCCGTCCGCGCCGAGGACCCACAGGCCCGCACCCGCCCCTCCGGCGAGGTAGGCCTCCCCGTCCTTCCCCGGGAGCACGTCCCAGGCAAGGGTGGCCCCCGGCACGTCGTGGACGACGCGGGCAGGGCCGGGGGCGAGAAACCCGGACGGGGTGACGACCATCCCCTCGAACGTGCCGACGCGGAAGCTCGCTCCCTCGCGGGTCCACGTGACCGGGGACGAGGCCGCCGCGAGCGGGTACGGCAGGAGCAGGAGGACCAGGAGCAACGGCAGCGCGCGTCGAGGCGTCATCGGGCGGTCTCCTCGGCGGGAACGATCTCGATCCCGGTCTTCGCCACCTCGGCGATCGGCCGGTCGAGCCGGACGGTCGTCCCGGTCACCGGCAGCCACCGGGCCCGGAAGAGCGGCCCCGCACCCGGCCTGCCCCGGAGGAGCACGTGGGCCGTGCCCGGGAGGGCCGGGTAGGTCCGTCCCCGGGCGACGATTCCCTCGGCGGGCAGCACGAGGCGGACGGCCAGGTCCAGGTTCGAAGGACGGTCCGCGAGGGCGTCCAGGTAGTCGGCGGCGCTCCGGGCGGTGCGGCGGCGCGCCTCCGCCAGGGATCCGAGCCGACCGGCGAGATCCCGGGCGGAACCGACGAGCAGCGTGTAGCCACCCGGGAGCGCGTCGGCAGGAATCGGCAGGTCGACCGTCTCCTCCCGGCGGCGACCCCGCGTACCCTCGAGCCGGACCGTCACCCGCAGGCGATCCCCGCGCCGGACGACGAGGCGGTCCGGGACGATGCCGACGACCCGCCACCCACCCTCGGGCTCCACGGTCGAGACGGCCACGTCGACCCTCTCGATCGCCGGGACGTGGAACGGAGGCCGGACGAGGCGGGAAAGCAGGCGGGCGATCTCGGTACCGATGCCCCCCAGTCCCCGGGGGTCGGAGGCACCCTGCTCGCTGGCCAGTTCCCGCCCGCCGGCGAGGCGCACGACGGTGCGCACCCGGAGCGCCTCCTGGCTCTCGGCGCCGATGACGTCGGTGACCAGGGTCGGGATGACGACCTGGCCCGCCAGGGCCGGGACGTACCGCGGATCCCTCGCGACGAAGGCCCTCCGGGTCACCTCCGGGCGAGCGGGACGCCGGACCGACACCGTGACCGGGAGGCCCCGCGGCGGGTCCCCCACCCTGCCGTGGATTCCCGTCAGGCGGTCCTGGTCGAGTCGGCCGACCGGCGCCCCGATGTTGGCGATCTTGAAGGAGGAGAGCTCGGAGGCGACGGTCCAGACGATCTCCGCCGGGGCGATCGGCAGGCCGCTCCGGCCGGCCCCGGTGAACGGGTGCCCGAATGCCAGCAACTCGTCGCCGTCCCGCCAGGTGACGGTGCCGGTGGCCCCGAGCACGAGGTCGCCCCAGGAGAGCAGGACCGCCACCGGGTCGCCGGGACGGAGCCCCGGTACCACGCCGGAGTTCCCCTCGTCCCCGGGAGCGAGGCGCCCGGCGAGAACGGGAACACCGGGAAGGGGCAGGTCGAGGGCGGCGAGCCGCCCGGCGAGCACCGGGAGGGTGGAACGGCGGATCCCGGCGACCACCGGCTGGGTCGGCCAGGGCCGGATCTCGCCGCCGCTGCCCGCGGCCCCGTCTCCGTCGACGAGCCATGGCAGCGGGCCCCCGGGCAGGTCCCGCAACCGGAGCATCGCTTCCGCCGGAGTGATCCCGCAGATCGGCTCCCGGGCAAAGTTGCCGATGGCGTAGCTCAGGGATCCCAGCCACTTCCCGTCGACGTAGACCGGGCTTCCCGACATCCCGTGGGCGACCCCGGTGAATCGCCCGGTCTCCCCGGTGAACCGGCCGAGGATCATGTCGACACCGCCGCCGATGCCGTCCCGCACGACCCCCAGGATCTCGATCTCGATCGGCACCTGCTCCACGCCGGCCAGCACCGTCCGGGCCTCGGCCCGGAGCCCGCGACGAACCCGTTCGAGCGGGAAGACCTCGACCGTCCCCGGGGCACGTGCGGTTCCCGACACCCCGTGCAGGGACGCGAACACCAGCACGGCGACAAGCACCGCGAGGCGCCGAACCGGCCGCCCGCGGTCTCTTCCACGGCCCCGGGAAGGGATGCCGGCCTCCCGGGAGTCGATTTTCCTGCACCTCTCCACCTGGAAGGTGGTGTCTCGATCCGGCACGGTGCCCTCCCGGGAAGCGAATCGGGTCGCGATTATACGCCTCCCGGAACCGTCCGCCGCTGGCCGCGTTGCACGTACTGGGCCATGACGGCCCAGTTGCCCCTGTTTCCCGACGATACGATCATCGCCCGGCCGAATGCTCCAAGCCCTTTGCCTTCAAGTCGTTGCGCGGACAGAAATCCCTTGCACGCCTCTCGGCCGAACATTATTCGTTTCCTTGGGGTCACGGAGCGGTCCGAGAGGAGGATCGAGAGATGTCCCACCCGATGCGCTGGTACCTGCTGCCGGTCCTCGCTGCGGGTCTCGTGTTCCTCGCGGGCGCCGCCCCGGTGGCCGCCGCGACACCCGCGGCTCCCCTCGCGACTCCAGGCCAGGCGATCGCCTTCCTGGTGAAGCTGTTCCCGGACCTCGGGTGTCCGGGTAACTGGCTGGGAGTCGATCCGCCGCGGCATGCCCCCTTTGCCGACGAAACCCAGGGGGAGAGCGTCGGCACCGTGAGCGACGGGGACGAGGACGAACCCGACCACCTCCCGGCCCCGGACGAGGCCCCCGCCCGGGACGGTGGTTACGGTGGATGGGGAGACGAGGCCTCCGGCCCCTGGCCCCGTTCGTGAAGCCCGGTAGAGAGCCGATCCTCCCCTGGTGGCCGGCCCGTCCCGAGGGACGGGCCGGTTCTTTCGTCCCCTCTGGTAGACTGGGACGGGATCGAACGCCGGTCCCGAGGGGGTGACTCCTGGTGCGGACGCCGCCGGCGCCGGGCCGTTTCGAGGTGCTCCGCCGCCTGGGAACGGGGGGCAGCGCCGAGGTCCTGCTCGCCCGCGATCGGCAGGGTGGGCGTCTCGTCGCCCTCAAGGTTCCCCGCCCGGGCAGCGCCACGCCTCCCGACCTGGCCGCCGAGTTCGCCCGGGTCTCGTCCCTCGCCCACCCCGGGATCGCGGCGGCCCTCGACTACGTGCCCCCGGAAGAGCCCGGTGGCCCCTGCCTCGTTCTCGAGGCGGCACCGGGAGTGCCCTCCGCGGAAGCCGCCCGTACCGCGGACCCGCGGAGGATCCTGTCCTGGGTGGCCGGCGTCGCCGAGGTCCTGGACTTCCTGCACGGCAGCGGCCTGCTCCACGGGGACCTGAAACCGGAGAACGTCTTCGTCGGGCCGGACGACCTTCCCCGCCTCCTGGACTTCGGTCTGGCCCGCGCACCCGGCGAGCGCGGCGGCGGGACCGTCGCGACGGCGGCCCCGGAGGTGTTGCGCGGGGAGCCCGGGGACGAACGGAGCGACCTGTGGTCTCTCGGGGCGACCCTGGCCTGGTGGCTTTACGGCCGACCTCCGGCGGGAGACACGCTGGCCGTCCGCCTCGCCGGCCTCGACCGGCGGCCGGCCCTCCCGGCCCCCCCCGCCGGGCTCGGCATCGTCCGGGAACTTCTCCGCGCCCTCCTGGCACCCCGGCCGACCGACAGGATCCCGTCCGCCCGCGCGCTGCTCCGTCGGCTCGAGGAGGAAGGGATCCGGCCCCACCCGCGCCTGGTCGACCCGGCCGCCCGGGCACGCTCCCTCCCCCTGGCGGGTCGCGAGGAACTGCTCGAACGCCTGGCCCTCGCCCTCGTGGAAGGCGAGGACGGGGCGCGCTTCGTCGCGCTGGCCGGGCCGGCCGGCGCGGGACACGCCCGCATCGTCGGCGAGCTGGTCCGCAGGGCCCGGCTGGCGGGGCGGCGGGTAATCGTCCACGAGCGCGGGGCCGGACGGCTCGCCACGACCCTGGCCTCGGCCTCCGGGACGCGGGTCCTGGGCGCTTCCCCGGCGGTCCTCCTCGCCACCCTGGCCCGTCGTGCGCCGGGGCTGCTCGTCGTCGTCGAGGCCGCGGACGAACTCCCGGAAAGGGAACGGCGGGAACTGGCGACGTTCCCCTCCCGCCTCGGCGACCGGCCGATCCGGGTCCTGGCCGCGTTCCGGGGGGGCGAGTCCCCGGCGGGATGGGATCGCGAGGACCTCCCACCTCTCGGCGCCCGGGAAATCGGCATCCTGGTCACCCACCTGCTCCCGGGAGCGGCCTGCCCCCGGTCGTTCCTCGAACGCCTGGCCCGGTGGTCCGGTGGCCGGCCGGCGCCGGTGGTCGAACTGGTGCTGGCCGCGGTCCGAGAGGGCAGGGTCCGTCGGGTCGGCGAAGGCTGGGAAATGACCGACCTGGCGGCCTTCCCCCTCCCCGCCCCCCCGGGAGAGGGCTTTCCCACCCGGGCCCTGCCACCTCCCGGGTCTCCCGGGGGTCGGTTCCTCGGCGCCCTCGCGGTGCTCGGACTCCCGTCCTCCCCTCTCGAGGTGGCCCGCACCGCGGGTCTCCCGGCCGCCGACGCCGGGCGCATCGTCCGGGAGCTGCGGCGCGACGGCCTCCTCGATCGCCTGGCCGATGGCCGGGTCTTCCTGCCCCCGGGCGTCGATCCCCTGGTGTCGCCGGACGACCTGCCGCGCCTGCATGCCCGGGCCCTCGCGGCGCTGCGCGGACTCGCCCGGCCCGACGCGGCCGGCGGCGAGATCCCCCGGGCGGCACGCCTGGCGCGGCACGCCCTCGGCGCCGGGCGATCCGTCACCGGGGCACGCCTGGCGGCCCTGGCCGTGGAGCGTGCCCTCCGGGAGGACGAACCCGAGACGGCGGCGGCGATCCTGGCCCACCTGCCGGAAGTGCCGGATGACCTTCCGGCCGCGGCCCGGGCGGTCCTCGAGCGGTGCCGGGGCGACCTGGCCCTCGCCCGGGGCGAGGCCGGGCGTGCGGCGGAGCTGCTGGAGGCGGCGGCCGCGCGCTTCGAGCGGGCAGGCCGGCCCGTGGCCGCGGCCCTCGCCCGCGCGCGGGAAGGACGCGCCCGGGCCGCCAGGGGGGACCTGGCCGGCGCGCTCCGGCTCTTCGGAGCGATTCCGCGGGACGGGTTGCCCCCCGGTCCGCGGGCGGCAATCCTGCTCGAGGAGGGGGTGGCCCTGGCCCTGGCCGGGCGGGCGGACGAGGCGGTCGTCCGCTTCCGCCGCGCCGCACGAACCGTGTCCCCGGGACACCCGGTCCGGGCCCGGGCGGAAGTCTCCCTCGGGAGGGCCCTCGTTCTTGCGGGCCGGGCGGAGGAAGGACTCCCCGTCCTGCGCCGGGCCGACGAGGCGGCGCGCAACATCCCCGCCGTGTTCCGGCCCCTCCTGGTGGCGCGCCTCCAGGGAGAGCTGGCCATCGGCAGGCCCCTCCGGGTCCTGGCCGAGGTCCGGCGTGCGCTCGCCCTCCTGGAGGAGCGGGCGGATGCAGATGGTCTCGCCCTCGTGCACACGCTGGCGGGAGAGGCGCACCGCGCCCTCGGCGAGTGGGAACCGGCCCTGCGGTCGTTCCGGGAGGCGGCGGCCTGGCGGCGGGTGCAGGGGAATCCCGCATGGACCGCCGCGGCCCTCGGTCGGCTGGCCGCGGTGGAGATCCACCTGGGGCTCCTGGACCGGGCACGGCGCCGGCTCGCCGAGGCCCTCCGTCTCCTCGGCCACCGGGCGGCGCCCGCGTACCGGGCGCCCCTCCACGGGCAACTCGCCCGCCTGCTCGCCCTCGCCGGGGACGCCGAGGGAGCGCTTCGATCCGCCCAGGCGGCCCTCGCCCTGGCCCGCCGGGAGACGCCCGAGCGACGGGCGGACGCCCGGGCGGCCCTCGCCCGGGCCCTCGCCGCGGCAGGTCGTCTCGCGGAGGCCGCGACGGCCGCGCGGCGGGTCCTCGACCTGGTCCGGGCAGCGGGGGGCCTCGGCCGGGAGGCCCTCGTCGCCGAGATGCTGGCCCTCCGGGCGCGGCACCTCGCCACCCTGGCGCCGAGGGAGGCCCTCTCCCTCGCCCGTCGCGCGCGGGAGCTGGCGGACCGTGCGGCCGCACCGGATGCCGCCCGGGAGGCGCTGCTGGCCCTGGCCGAGGCCCACGTCCACCTGGACGAGCCCGGGGAGGCCGAGCGGGCCCGGGGAGAGGCCCGGGCCCGGCTCGTGGTCGAGGCGGGTCGCCTCGCTCCCGACCTGGCCGAGGCGTTTCTCTCCCGCCCGGACCGGGCGACGGACGGCCTCGACGTCTCGTCCGCGGGCCAGCGCCTCGACGCCCTTTACGAGATCGTCGCCGAGCTGAACGGGGGCCGGGAACCCCGCGAGGTCATCGAGGTGCTCCTCGACCGGGCCCTGGAGCTCCTGGGGGCCGAGCGCGGCGCGGTCCTCCTCGCACGGCCCGGGGGAGGCCTCGAGGTGGTCCTCTCCCGCCACGTGGAACCGGAGACCGAGCGGGACGCGATCGCCCTGTCCCGAACGATCCTCGACCGTGCCCGGGGCGGGGAGGCGATCCTCGCCGCGGACCCGGCGTCCGACCCCCGCTTCGCCGGTGCCCACTCGGTCCGGATGTTCGCGATCCGGGCGGTGCTGTGCGTGCCGCTCCGCACCAGGACGGGGATGGTCGGCGCCGTTTACGTCGATTCCCGGGCACCCGGCCGGCGATTCACCGGCGAGGACCTTCGCTTCCTCGAGGCCCTCGCCCATCACGCCGCCCTGGCCCTCGAGAACGTCCGGGAACGGCTCCGTCTCGCCGAGGAAAACGAGCGCCTCCGGGCCCAGCTCGACCGGCGAGACCGGCTCGGACCGCTGGTCGGGGCGTCCCCGGCGATGCAGGAGGTCTATCGCAAGATCGAGGAGATGGCCCCGACCGGCTTCCCCGTCCTCGTCCTCGGGGAATCGGGCACCGGCAAGGAACTGGTCGCCCGGACCCTGCACCGGCACGGTCCCGCGCCGGACGGGCCCTTCGTCGCGGTCAACTGTGCCGCTCTGCCCGCCTCGATCCTCGAGTCGACCCTGTTCGGCCACGAGAAGGGAGCCTTCACCGGGGCGGACCGGGCCCGACCCGGCCTCGTCGAGCGCGCGCACGGCGGCACCCTCTTCCTCGACGAGATCGGGGAGCTGCCGCCGGAGATCCAGGCGAAGTTCCTGCGGGTGCTGGAAACCCGCGAGGTCCAGCGGCTCGGTGCCGCCGCGCCGCGCCCGGTCGACTTCCGCCTGGTGGCGGCGACGAACCGGGACCTCCAGGAAGAGGTCCGGGAGGGTCGCTTCCGCGAGGACCTGTACTACCGGCTCGATGTCCTCCGGATCGCCCTGCCCCCCCTGCGGGACCGGATCGAGGATCTCCCCCTCCTGGTCGAGCACCTGCTGGGCAAGCTGGAGGAGAGCTTCGGCCCGCTGCGGGTTCACCCGGAGACGCTGGCCCGTCTCGCCTCGTGGCGCTGGCCGGGGAACGTGCGGGAGCTGGAGAACGTCCTGCGCCGTCTCGCCCTCCGCGCCCGGGCAGGCGTGATCGGACCGGAGGCGCTCGCCGCCGACCCGGAGATGGCCGAGCGGTTCGGCGTCACCGCCGCTCCCGGGCCCACCCGTCTCGAGGAGGCCGAGCGGGAGGCGATCCGCCGGGCGCTGGAGCTGACCCGGGGCCACCGCGAACGCGCCGCTCGCCTCCTCGGCATCGGCCGGGCCACCCTCTTCCGGAAGATCCGCCGCTATGGCCTCGGGGACGTGGGTCGTCTCGATTCGAGACCCCCCCGGAAACCCGACGCAACCCCCTGAGTCACGGCCCCTTCCCGGCGCCGCCGGGAACGCGCCTCCCGGAGACCGAACGGGACCGTCTCGGCATGAGACGATCCTGCGATCCGGCCGCGGGGCTCACCCCGCACCCCCTTCCCGCGATAACCAGCAGTCTGCCCGGGGGTTGCACCTCGCGGACGCGATCGCACGGCGTCCTGGCATGGGTCGTGCTTTGGAAAGGGGCGCCCGGAAAGGCGAGCCCAGCACGCGGGAGCGAGGACCCGCCGGGAGCGCCGGGAGGCCGGGCGCAGGAAGCAAGAAGGAGGCATTCGCTGGAAACAGGATCGTTTCCCGGGCCGCCCGGAGCCCGTCTCCCCGGATACGAGCAAGGGGTGACCAGCAGCCGGGGGCGGGAGGACGGGCAGCCGGGAAACGACAGGAGATGCACAGGGAGGGAAGGAAGGAAGCAGAAGCAGAGGAACTCCCCCAGGACCCCAATCCTGGCCTTCGGCAAGCCAGGCGGCAGGCACCCCGGGACCCCCCTCACCCCCCTCTCACGTGGGGCGCCTGCCGGTCCCGCCCTCCCGTGGGGCCGCGCTCCGAGGCACTTCCGACCCCGCCTCGCCGCGCGGCCCCCACTTTTCCCCGTCGCCCGTTTCGAACGGCCGGTTCCGGCACGTCGCCCACCAGGTGGACGGCGCGTCGGGCGCCGCGGTGCCGTTTCCCGGGGACGTTGGCAGGTCACCCGAAACCTAGCGATCCCCTTGACGGAACCGAAGTCCTTCCGTGACCAGCCGTTCCAGCAGGCGCGACGGGTCGGCGGAGGGAAGGGCGAGAAGCCAGTCGCGGACCCGCGCGGCGGGCAGGCGGCCCGACAGGAAGGCCCGGGCCAGCAGACGGCCCGGCCCCGGGTCGGTGCCGGCTCTCGCGGCGGGGCCGGGATCGATCGCAACCGCCAGGACCTCCGCCAGGATCTCCCGCACGTCCCTCCACGGGGAGGCGGGCAGGAACTCCCCGAGGCCGTCGATTCGACCTCCCAGGGCATCGACCAGGAAACGGCCGGTCTCCCGCGCCACGGCGGCGAGCCGGCGGGGCCGGGCGGCCAGGACCCGCGCCCCGGGGTGCCAGGCCGCCCCGGCACGGTCCAGCCGGTCGAGGAAGGCTTCCACCTCGTCCGGGCCCGCCCCCCCTTCCCGGAGCGCCCGCCGGGCACGACCCCGTTCCCCGTCCCCGAGGACCAGGGGGAACAGGTCGGCGAGCCACGTTCCCGGCGCCACGACCAGTTCCCGGGGGTCGATTCCGACCGTTTCCAGGGAGGCGAGGGCGATCTCGTGGACCAGGAGCCCGGGGTCCGCGAGGGGCGGGGGCGGCTCGCCTCCCAGCCAGCGCGCGTGGACCCGGCCGAGGGCCGCCCGCCGTCCTCCCGGCACGGGCCGGTGGATCGAGAACGCGTCGTTCGCGCGCCGGGGCCCCGGGCCCGGCGGGTCGGTCTCCAGGTCGTGGAAGACCCGGACGACGGTCGCCCCGGGGAACCGGTCCCGCAGCGCCGCCGGCAGGTGCCTCGCCGCCAGGTGGGCCTCGCCCACCACGATCACCGCAGCGGTCCCCGGGAGAGCGCTCGCCAGGTGGACCGCCAGGCGGTCGGCGAAGACCCGGTCCCGGAAGGCCAGGCTCTCCCCCCCACCCCGGGGCAGGACGTCGAGGGGCAGCACCGCCACTCCCAGCTCGCGGGCAAGGGAGAGCAGGCGCAGGACCGGGGCCCACGGGTATCCCCACTCCTCGTCCCACCGGGCACGCCGGCGCAGCTCACCGCCCCCGACGCGCCGGGCGAGCCACCGTTCGAGGTGCCGTCGGTCCCTCGCGGCGAACGCCTCGAGGGCGAGGACCGCCGAGCGCCCCGCCTCCCGCCAGGCCCGGAGCAGCTCCATCGCCGAGCGGCAGGCCCCGGGCAGGGGATGGTACTCGCCGAGCAGGACGATGTCGGCGTCGGCGGCGGCACTCAGCCATGCACCGGCAGGGCAGGCCCGCCAGGGGAGGGATCCGATCTCCTCCGCGAGCGCGGAGAGGTAGGGAAGACGGGCGACCGGGTCGTCGCGCACCGGCCGGTCCGGCTCAACCGGAGTGGTTGCGATCCTCGCCGGCCTCCGGCGGCCGCGGCGGCCCCGCCTCGTCGCCCCGCATCGCCGACCGGAAGTTGCGGATCCCCTCGCCCAGGCCCTTCCCCAGCTCGGGGAGCCGCCGCCAGCCGACCAGGATCACGATGATGAACAGCAGGACCAGCAGCTCGGGGAGACCGAGCGATCCGATGAATGCGAGGGGAGCGGTCACGGGCATCCCTCCTGGGGGCGCCGCCGCTCGGCGGGCCCGGTATCCGGTGTCACGAGTCTACACCTGGATCCTGCGCCGGTCCCCCGCGCGCCTCGTGACCCCCGCGTCGTCCAGGGCCTCGAGGAGCGGGATCGCCCACTTGCGCGTCAGCCCGAAGATCTCCTTGAAACGGGGCACGTCGATCCAGCCGTCCCCCGCGGCCGCCTCCCGGCGCAGTCCCTCGACGACCCGTTCCCACGTCGTGCCGGCGATCCACGCGTCCCCGCGCAGGCGTACGGCCTTTCCCCGCCGGGCCAGGAAGGCGAGGAGCCTCCGCGCTCCACGACCCGGGTCGGCCTGCCGGAGCAGGTCGTCCTCCGGAACGGCCTCGAGGCCGGCCCGCTCGAGGATGGCCAGGATCCGCTCCACCGCCGCTTCCTGCTCCGGGGTCAACCGGGGGTCGTGCCCCGGCAGGCGAACGCTCTCCCGGGTCCAGGCGACCCGGTTCTCCCGGGCCAGCAGGTCGAGGAAGGCGGCAAACTCGTCGGGTGTCCACCGGGAGGCGAACCGCTGCCGGAGAAGTTCCGGGGGCGGCCCCGGCTCGAGGGGTTCGGCCCGGTGCACCTCGCCGAGGTGGGCGACAAGGTCGTTCGCGAGCCCGTCCGCGGCCCCCGGGTCGAGCAGGCGGGTTCCGGCGAGAAGGACGGCCCTTCCCTCCCCCGCGAGGCGCTCCGCCAGGACCCCGGCGGTCTTCCGAGGGATCCCGAGCCGGGGAGAGCGGTCGAGGGGAAATCCCGCGCGGCCCGACCGGGCGACGTGAACCGCCACTCGATCCGCCGGCCCGCCACCGGCAAGGGCCCGGACCTCCCGGACCCAGGCGGCGTCGGCCCGCCGCCAGCGGGGAGGATCGAGGTCGGCGACGGTACCGCCGGCGAGGGTGATCACCGGCGAGTAGCGCCGCAGGATGAACCGGTCGCCGGGCAGGAGGGCCAGGGGCTCCTCGAGGCGCACCTGGAGCACTCCTTCGTCCCCGGGCCCGATCCGGCCCGGCTCGGGCAGGCGCAGCCGGCCGAGCACCTCGGCGGTCCCGTGATGGACCCGGACCCGCATCCCGTGCTCGAGGGAAACCGGCGCGTCGTCGACGACCCGCACCAGGGCATCGAGCACCCGGGTGTCGACCGCCCCCTCCGGGGGAACCAGCACCATGCCGCGGCGCAGCTCGGACCGTTCCACGCCCTGGAGGTTCACCGCGACCCGGGCGGGAGGATCGACCCGTTCCCGCGACTCCCCGTGCACCTGCAGCCCCCGGATACGCGCCGCGGGTCCTCCGGGCGCCGCTACCAGCTCGTCCCCGGCGGCCAGGGGGCCCCCGTGAAGGGTGCCGGTGATCACGGTGCCGAACCCCTTCGCCGCGAAGACCCGGTCGATCGGAACGCGCGGCCACGGACCCTCCTCCCGGGGAGGCAGCTCCCGCGCCACCCGGGCCAGGATGGCGACCAGCTCGTCGACCCCCTCCCCGGTGCGCCCACTCACCCGGACGAGGGGAGCCCCCTCGAGGAAGGTCCCGGCGACCAGTTCCCGGACCTCCTCCTCGGCGAGCGCCACCAGGTCCTCGTCCGCAAGGTCGATCCTGGTGAGGGCGATCGCTCCACCCCGGCTGCCCAGCAGGTCGCAGATCTCGAGGTGCTCGACGGTCTGGGGCATCACGGACTCGTCGGCCGCAACGACCAGGAGCACCACGTCGATGCCGCTCGCTCCCGCGAGCATGTTGTGCACGAACCGCTCGTGCCCCGGCACGTCCACGAACGACAGGACGACGTCGTCCACCCGCCGGTGGGCGAACCCGAGGTCGATCGTGATCCCCCGTTCCTTCTCCTCCCTGAGCCGATCGGGGTCGATCCCGGTGATCGCCCGCACCAGGGTCGATTTCCCGTGATCGATGTGGCCGGCGGTGCCGACGACGACGATGCGCGGCTCGCTGCTCACGGGCGGGCCTCCTCGCCGGCGGTTCCCGGCGCCGGCGGGTGCGGGGCGGACGCCGCGCGGCGGACCGCGGCCACGAGGCGCCCGAGATCGAACGGTTTCGCCAGCACCGGCGGCGAACCGGGGCGGCGCGCCAGGCGTTCCACGAGGGAGAGGTCACCGGTCGTCAGCACGATCCTCGCGACCAGGTGCGGGGCGACCCGTCGGACCTCCTCGACGAGCTCGAGGCCGGTCCGCCGCGGGAGCGAGACGTCGCAGATCACGGCGTCCGGCCGTTCCTCGAGGATCCTCCGGGTGGCCGTCTCGCCGTCGTCGACGAGGGCGACCTCGGCACCGTCGTTCTCGAGGACCTCCCGCAGGAGCGCGGCCACCGCCGGCTCGTCCTCGGCGACGAGCACGCGCCGCCCCCCGAGGGAACCATCCCGGCCGGCCGCCGCACCCGCGGCGGCCCGGGCCGGCCGCGCCGCCCTGCGAGGAAGGCGCACGGTGAACGTCGCCCCCCGCCCGGGAGAGGACTCCACCCCGATCTCGCCCCCGTGGTCCCGCACGATCCCCGCGACGACGCTCAGTCCGAGCCCCGTCCCCTTGCCCTCCGGCTTGGTCGTGAAGAACGGGTCGAACACCCGTCCCTGGACGTCCGGGGGAACCCCCGGGCCGGTGTCCACGACCTCGATCGCGACCGTTTCGTCCCCTTCCGCCCGCAGGCGGATCGTCACCCGGCGTTCCCCCTCGTGTTCCTCGAGGGCATGGATCGCGTTGGTCACCAGGTTGACCAGGACCTGCACGAGGCCGTCGGCATCGGCCTCCACGGCCGGGCAGTCCGAGGCCCCCTCGACGACGAGCTCGACCCCGGCCCGGCGGGCGTGGTAGCCGAGCAGGCCGACCACCTTCTCCGCGATCGCCCCGGGAGACACCGGGCGCCGGGTCGGTTCCTTGGTCCGGGCGAACGTCAGCAGGTCACCGACGATCCGCCGGCAGCGGTCCGCCTCCTCGAGGAGCGTGGCGATCCACTGCCGGCGGTGCTCCGCGTCGGGAGCGGCGGCGAGCATCTGCGCGTATCCCTGGATCGTCGAGAGCGGGTTGTTGATCTCGTGGACGATCCCGCCGACCAGCACACCGAGGGCCGTCATCTTCTCGGCCCGGGCGAGCTGCGCCTGCTGCCGCCGGGCAACGGTGACGTCCTCGAGGACCAGCAGGGCATCTCCCGCACCGTCCCGCAGGGGGACCAGCCGGACCGAGACGACCCGGCCGTTCCGGGGCTCCACCAGGTCGATGGCGGCCCCGGCACCGCACCGTTCCCGCAGCTCCTCGAGGCGCAGCGACCCGAGGGCGGGCAGCCGTTCCCCTTCCCCGGGCCACGCGCCGAGCCGCTCGAGCATCGCCCGGCCCTCCCGGTTGACGAGGCGCACCCGCCCCTCCCGAGACAGGAGCACGACGCCGAGCGGGAGCCCCTCGAAGGCCGCCGCCAGCCGGGACGCCTCCCGCCGGCGCTGGGCGTCCAGCCGGTCCGCCGCCAGGGCCAGCGATCCCTCGACGGTCGCCGCCAGCCGCCGGGCCGCCGCCGGCGGGCGTCCCGGGAACCCGAGCGCGAGCCGGGCGGCTCCGCCACCCCGGGGATCGATCCACTCGCGGGGCGCCTCCCCCTTTCGGCGGGTCCCCCGCCAGGCGAACCGCTCCCCCGCCTCCTCGCGGGAGGCTCCCGCCCGGGCAAGGGCCTCGTCCCCCGCCGGCCCGGGGGGCCAGGCGAGCGCCGCCAGCAGCTCCCCGTCCCGGGCCCGGAGGACGATCGCCCCGGCAACCGGGAGCAGCAGGTCATCCAGGGTGAGCGCGGCGGCCCGGGCCGCCCCGGCGGCATCCACCGCCCGGCCGAGGGCGCGAACCAGCCCGACCAGGGCAGGCACCTCCCTCCCCTCGTCCCCGCGACCCGGCCGGTCCAGGGCCTCGATCCCGGTGAGCAGCCACTCCAGGTCCTCGGCATGGACGGCAGGGATCTCGCCCGAGAGCCCGGTGTCCGCGAGGACGAGGCGGGCCCGGGGCGGGTCGCCCACCGGGAGAGAGACCCGGCGGCCGGCGCCCAGGGACCAGAGCAGGTCGTCGAGCGCGTCCCCCCGGCCGGCGGGCAGGAGGACGACGTCCTCGCCGGCCCCGGCGACCTGCCCCGGGAGGGGTGGAACGGCCAGGGCGCGGAACCGCTCCCCGTCGCGCCGGAAGAGGACACAGCCGGACGGGGCGGGCATCACGAGGGCGACGAGGGACGCGGGAGGGTCGACCGCCGCGAGCCACGCGGCGAGGAGCCCGCGCGGGTCCCGCGCGACGAGCAGGTCCCGGGCGTTCCTTCCGGTCCAACCGGTCCGCGCCACGTGCGTCTCCCTTCGCCGCGCAGGGCGCGGCGCCGCCATTGTAGTCGGGCCGGGAGACCGGAAGGAACGGCGCGCGCCGGTTTCAATCCCGGTCGCGGTCGTCGCGACGATCGCGGGTGGACGCCGCCCGGCGCAGGGGCGCCCGGAACCCGCGCGGCCGGCTGAACATCCGCCGGAGGCGCTGCTTGGCCTGGGTCTCGATCTGGCGGACCCGTTCCCGGGAGATCCCCATCTTCTCGCCGATCTGCTTCAGCGTGAGCACGGGGGCGCCGTCGAGGCCGAACCGGTGCCGGATGACCATCTGCTCCTGCTCGGAGAGGTAGCGCAGCGCCTGGGAGACGAGGCGCGTTCCCTCCTGCTTGAGCAGGCGATCCTCGGGACTCTCGCTGTCGTGGTCGACGAGGAAATCGGAGACCGGCGTCTTCTTCTCCTTGCCGACCGTGTCGTCGATGGAGACCTCGCGCCGGTTCACCTGGAGCACCTGGTCGACCTTCCGCAGGGAGACGTCGAGCCGGTCGGAGATCTCGTGCCGCTGGGGCTTGCGGCCCAGTTCGCGTCGCAGGGAGCGTTCCGCCTCGCGAACCTGGCGGATCTTCTTCATCTGGTAGGTCGGCACCCGCACCAGGTTGACCTGGTCGGCCAGCGCCTTGAGGATCGACTTCCGGATCCACCAGATCGCGTAGGTGATGAACTTGGTTCCCTTCGAGGGGTCGTACCGGCGGGCCGCCTCGATCAGCCCCAGGTTCCCCTCGTTGAGCAGGTCCTCGAGGGGAAGGCCCAGGTTGCGGTACTCGTTGGCGACCTTGACGACGAAGGAGAGGTTCGACGCCACCAGGTGCTCGAACGCTTCCGGGTCACCCTCGCGCACCCGGCGGGCGAGCTGCTGCTCCTGTTCCTTCGTCAGCAGGGGATATTCGCGGATCTCGGTGAAGTAGCGGCTGAGGACCGTCTTGTCGGTGTTGGGCTCGCCCATGCTGCTCCCGCGCTCCGCCCGCGCGTCGCCTTCCGACTCCGTGCCGGAAGCCGACTCCACGGGCGTCCTCGACGTCGCCGAGGATGCGTCCCGGGACTCGTCGCGCCTGCGCTTCCTGCGACCAGCCACCCGTTGCCTCACCCCGGACCCGGCGTCAGGCCACCGGGCCCAACCAACCCCCACGACCCCCCACAGGTCGTACCGACGCGGGTGGCGTTCGATCCCTTTCGGACGGGTTCACGCCTCGAAACCGCCCTCCCGGAGAAGAGCCTTCCCCACGCTGGCAAGGATCAATCTGGCCGCAAGTCGGGGATCTTGTCAACACCCCCCGAAAGGACGGTCACCTTACGAAAGGATTAGCCGCCCCGTCAATGCCACGGATCCCGGTCGTCCCGGACGACGCGAAAGCGCCGCCTGCGGCGGATCCCGAGGGCGGCGAGGGTGGGCCCCCAGCCCCGCCACCAGCCGATGTACAGGAACCCGGCCAGGGCGCCACCGAGGTGCGCGAAGTGGGCGATCCCGCCGCCGGCCGCACTGACAGCTCCCCACAGGTCGAGCACCATGTAGATCAGCGCCATCGTCCGCGCCCGGATCGGGAACGGGAGAGGAAAGATGAAGACCATGCGGTCCGGGTAGAAGAGCGCAAACGCGAGGACGATGCCGAGCACCCCTCCCGAGGCCCCGATCACGCCGACGGGGTTCCCCACGAGGAGGCCGACCAGGACGTGAGCGAGTCCCCCCCCGACCACGCAGACGACGAAGTAGACGAGCAGCCGGCGGGATCCGAACAGGCGCTCCACGTCCCCCCCGAACATCCAGATCCCGAGCATGTTCATCAGCAGGTGCCAGAGCCCGCCGTGGAGGAGCGCGTACGTGACGAGCTGCCACGCGTAGCCGTGCAGGACCCCTGCCGGCGTCAGGGCCAGCCAGCGATCGACCGTCCACCTCCCCAGGAACGGGTAGAGGACGATCCACTGCAGGGCGAAGGCGATCCCCAGGGTCCAGAGGATCCGCCGAATCATCGGGGTAACGGGAGGAAAGGCGAAGGACATGCCTCCGCCGCCGATCGGCGCGCCGCGGTTCCAGCTCATGGGGGCATTATAGGGTTCGTCGGCGGCTACTCCTCCTTCTCGATCTCCACTTCGATCGTGCCGTCGGTGCGGTGGACGTACAGCCAGGCGCGGCCCGCGAAGAAGGTTCCCCTCTCGCGACCCGTGGCTCCCTTCCCCCGGCGGCACCCGCTCTTGCCCGCGAGGCCACAGGCGAACGTGTACTTCTTTCCCCCGGCGCGGAGTACCCAGCGGTACGCCCACGGCCCCGAGACGTTGACGACCTCGGCCGTCAGCTCGTTGGCACCATCGGCGAGGAGCGGGGCCAGGTCGAACCACTCGGCCTCGAGCTCCGCCGGCGCCGCGACCTCCCGCCCGTCGAGGTAGAGGTGGACCTCGTCGTCGGCGGCGAGGACGCGGACCTTCGCATCGAGGGGAGGCAGTTCCTCTTCTCCGAGCTCGATCCGGGCCACCTCGCGCCGCGGGATCTCCCGGCGCTCGTCCCCCGGCAGCTCCACGACGAGGAGCTCCCGGTCGAGGGAGAGGACGTACCCGGAGAGCTCGCTCCCGTCCCGGAGAACGACCCGGTCCGTCGATGCGGACGTGACCGGCACGACGGCCAGGAGCAGCACGGCGATCGCGAGGGCGGCAGGGAGACGGTGGGGCGACGAACTCGGTCGATGCATGGCGGACCTCCCGGGAAACGCGTCCCGGACCGGGGAGGCACGCGCGGGCGAGGCGGCCCGGCGCCGATCGGCTCCCGTAGGATGCGAGCCGGGCCCCCGCGGTCCCGGGAGACCATGATGGCAGCTTCCCCGTTCCCCGGCACGACCCTCCCGCGAAACCTCCCGCGACCCGTCCCGGTCATCCTCGCCGGGGGGTGGGCCGGGGATGAGGACGGTACCCCGCGCCTCCCCCGGGGCCTCGCCGAGGCCGCGGTGCTCCGGCTTCCGCGGGGCGGTCGCCACGTGCTGAGGGCGGACGGCCGCGAGTGGCTCGTCGCTCCCGTCGAGGGCCCGGTCCCCGCCCTCGCGGTCGCGCCACTGCCGGGAAACGCGCCGGGGGAACGGCGGCGCTGGCTCCGGGCGTGGCTCCCCGTCCTGTCGGAACGGCTGCGGCGCCGGGCGGAGGCGGACCCGTGGTTCGTGCCCCTCGCGTCTTCCCCGTCCCTCGGGCCCGTCGTCTCGTCCCTCGCCCGGGCGGCGGCGACGTCCCTGCCGGTCCTGCTCGGCGGGGAATCCGGGACGGGCAAGGAGGTGATCGCGGCGGCCCTCCACGCGGCCTCCGGGCGGCCCGGGCCGCTGGTCGCCGAGAACTGCGCCGCCCTTCCCGCCGGGCTGCTGGAGGCGGAGCTGTTCGGCGTGCGGCGCGGGGCGTTCACCGGTGCCCACAGGGACCGGCGGGGACGATTCCTGGCGGCGCACCGGGGAACCCTCCTCCTCGACGAGATCGGCGAGCTTCCCCTTCCCCTGCAGGCCAAGCTGCTGCGCGTCCTCGAGGAAGGGAGCATCCGCGCGCTGGGGGATGACCACCCGCGTCCCGCGGACGTTCGGGTGATCGGTGCCACCCGCGCCGACCTGCCCCGGATGGTCCGCGAGGGCGGGTTCCGCGAGGACCTCTACTGGCGCCTCGCCGGGATCGAGGTCGTCCTCCCGCCCCTCCGGGAACGCCGGGGAGACCTGCCCTGGCTGGTCGCCGCCCTCCTGCAACGGGTGGCGGCCGAGGGGCTCGGCCCGGGCCGCCACCTCTCGGCGGACGCCCTGGCCGCCCTGGAAAGCCACCCGTTTCCCGGCAATGTCCGGGAGCTGCTCCAGGTGCTTCGCCGGGCGGCGATCCTGGCGACCGGCCCGGTCGTGTCCGGCCGGACGATCCGGGAGGCCCTGGGCCGCGACCCGGGGGAACGCGCGGGAGTCGATCTCCTCGCCGGGGAACGGGAGCGGGTCCGGAAGGCGCTGGCGGAAGCCGGCGGGAACAAGTCCCGGGCGGCCCGTCTCCTCGGCTGGTCGCGCCAGCGGCTCTACCGCAGGATCGCCGCTCTCGGGCTGACCGACCCGGCGCCTACGGGTTCCCGGGGAACGACGTCTCGCGGGCGAGGCCGACCAGGCGGTCGAGGAGCCGCGGGTAGGGAAGCCCCGTGGCCTCCCACAGGCGCGGGTACATGGAGATCGGGGTGAACCCGGGGAGCGTGTTGACCTCGTTGACGACCAGCGTGCCGTCCTCGCGGGAGAGCAGGAAGTCCACCCGCGCCATGCCGCGCAGGGCGAGGGCCCGGAACGCGGAGAGGGCCAGGGCGCGCACCCGCTCCGCCAGCTCCCGCGGGAGCGGCGCCGGCACGAGGAGCTTCGACGACGGGTCCTCGTACTTCGCCTCGTAGTCGTAGAACTCCCGGGACGGGACGATCTCCCCGGGCACCGACGCGGCGGGTTCCAGGTTGCCGAGTACGGCGACCTCGATCTCCCGGGCACCCGGCACCGCCACCTCGACGACGACCTTGGGGTCGACCTTCCGGGCCGCGGCGAGGGCGGGGACGAGCCCCTCCGGACCGTGCACCTTGGCGATCCCGACGCTCGACCCGGCCCGGGCCGGCTTGACGAACAGCGGGTACCCGAGGGCTTCCACCGCGGCGCGGCAGGCCTCCGGGTCGTCGAGGACCGCCCCCTCGAGCACCGTGTCCCGGACCACGGGCAGGCCCTCGGCGGCGAGCATCCGGCGCGCCCGGTCCTTGTCCATCGCGAGGGCCGACCCGAGGACACCGGGCCCGACGAAGGGAATCCCGGCCAGCGTGAAGATCCCCTGGAGGGTCCCGTCCTCGCCTCCCGGTCCGTGGACGATGGGAAAGGCGACGTCGAGGGGCGGGCTCGCGGGACGCCCCGTCGCCTCCTCCCGGAGCCGCCGGTCCGCCGGCGAGGCCGGCCATCGGACGGGAGTTCCCTCCCCGCGGTCGAGTCCCCCGGCGAGCAACCCCTCGTCGCCGACCCGCGGGGTTCCCCCCCGGTCGATCCCGACGAGGACGACCTCGTACCGGTCCGGGTCCAGGTGCTCGAGGATCCCCCGGGCGGAGACCAGGGACACGTCGTGCTCGGGGGACGCTCCGCCGAAGACCAGGGCGAGGGTCAGGCGCTCCACGGGTCCTCCTCCTCGGGAACCATCATGCCCCGCCGAGCAGCCGCCGCTCCAGCTCTCCGAAGACCTCCCGGGGCGCCCGGAGGGAAACCCGCAGGCGGTCGTCACCGGCGGCGAAGACGTCCCGGATCTCGGCGACCCGGTCGAGCCAGGCGAGCAGGTCTCCCCGTTCCACGGGGAGGGAAACCTCCCCGGCGAGGGCCCGGCCGAGGAGCCGGTCGAGGAGGGCCTCCCGCAACCGGTCGAGCCCTTCCCCGTTGCGGGCGGAAACGACCAGGGCATCCGGCTCCCGCGTGCGGATTCCCTCGACGGTCTCCCGCGGCACCAGGTCGGCCTTGTTCCACGCGACGATCCGGGGCCGGGCACCGAGGCCCGACGCCTCGAGCACGCGCTCCGTCACCTCGCGCTGCCGCTCGGCCGCCGGGTGGGAGAGATCGAGGACCAGGACGAGCAGGTCGGCCTCGTCCGCCTCGGCGAAGGTGCTGCGGAAGGAAGCGACCAGGTGGTGGGGCAGCTTGCGGATGAACCCGACCGTGTCCTTGAGGAGCACGGTCCCCCGGGGCGGGGCCTCGAGCCGGCGCACCGTCGGGTCGAGGGTGGCGAACAGCCGGTCCTCCACGCGGACGTCCCCCCGGACCAGGGCGTTGAAAAGGGACGACTTCCCGACGTTCGTGTAGCCGACCAGGGCCGCCTGTGGCAGGCCCCGGCGGGCCCGGCGACGCACCGCCCGGCCGCGGTCGAGGCGCGCCAGCTCGCGGCGAAGCCGATCGATTCGCCGGCGAATCATCCGTCGGTCGAGCTCGATCTGCTTCTCTCCCTCGCCCTTCGTCCCCCCGGGGCCGCCGCCGACCTGGCGCGAGAGATGGGTCCATCGCCCGGCGAGGCGCGGAAGCAGGTACTCGAGCCGCGCCAGCTCCACCTGGAGCCGGGCCTCCCGGCTGCGGGCATGGATCGCGAAGATGTCGATGATCACGCCCGCCCGGTCGACCACCGGCAGGCCGCAGGCCTTCTCGAGATTCCGCACCTGGGCCGGGGACAGCTCCTCGTCCACGACGATCACGGCGGCGTCCAGGGCGCGGGCCACCTCGCCGATCTCCGCCGCCTGGCCGCGGCCGACGAAGGTCGCGGGATGCACGCGTCGCAGGGGAAGCACGGCCCGGCCCGCCTCGTGGAAGCCGGCGGTGTCCACGAGGGACGCGAGCTCGGCCAGGTGTTCCGCCACCTCCGCCTCGGTCCGGCCGGGGAGAATCGCCCCGACCAGGTAGGCACCGCCCCGGTCCCCGTCCGCGGCCCTTCCGAGAATGCCCCCGTCCGGCTCCATCGCGTCCCGTTACGGTCGTGCGCCGGCGAGCCAGTCCGCCACCCTGTCCGGCGGAGGAGTGTCCTCGCCCCGCCACAGGACCCGCCCCGCGGGCCCGACGGCGACCAGGGCCGGGACTTCCCGGACCTCGAAGCGCCGCTCGAGGCGGCGCTCACCGTCGAAGACGAGGGGGCCCTCGAACCCGTTCTCCCGGGCCCACCGGGAGAACGCGTCCTCGTCCTCCCGGGAGGCGAGGCCGACCAGGACCACCTCGAACCCCCGGCGCCCGTGGCTCGCGGCGAGACGCCGCAGGCCCGGGACCAGCTCCTCGCAGGGACGGCACCAGCGCGCCCCGAAGACGAGGAGAACGACCCGGGGTTCCTCGCCCACCCGGAGCGTGCGCCCCGCGAGGGTCGTCAGGGTGAACGCGTCCCCCCCCCGACCTCCCGCCACCGCCAGGGCGGCGAGGAAGAGCACTGCGGGGAGAAGGACACGGAGCGGGTGGGCGGCGAGGCGCCGGGAACGGAACCGGGTCACCACCGCTGCCAGCCCTGCCAGAAGAACCAGGCCGCCAGGACCAGCATGACGACCCCGATCACCTTCTTGAGGGTGACCATCCAGGTGCCGGGACGCGGCAGGCTGGCAGCGAGCCCGGAGAAGATGCCGAGGACGAGGAAGAGCAGCCCGAGTCCCAGGCTGAACGACAGCATCGCCACGATGCCGAAGACCACCCGCTGCTGCTGGGCGACCATCGCCGCCAGGGGGAAGACGATCGGCGCCGCGCACGGAGCGGCGACGATCGCGGAGGTCGCCCCCATCGCCACGGCCCCGAACATCCCCTGCTTCGGACCGGTGCCCATCCGGTCGAGGATGAACGACGGCACCTGGATCTCGAACAGCCCGAACATCGACAGCCCGAACACGCCGAGCACCAGGCCGACGAAGGCATAGCCCCAGAAGGTCTGGGTGAGGGAGCCGAAGGGCCGCCCGAGGAGCAGCGCGGCCAGCCCGAGGCCGGTGTAGACGATCGCCATCCCGGCCACGTACAGCAGGGACCGCACGACGACGCGGCGCCGCCGGCCGCTCGCCGCCGCCCCGGCCTCCACCGCCGCGGTCTCGGCGCCGCCCATGTAGGCGACGACGATCGGGATCATCGGGTACACGCAGGGGGTCAGGGAGGCGAGGATCCCCGCCAGGAAGAAGATCGCGAGGGCCAGCGGGTCGGAGGCACCGGTGAGGGTGCCGGCGAGCCGGTCGGAAAGCCCGCCGATCCACTGCTCGAACCCCTCGAGGGGGCCCGCCCCCAGGAGGGCGAGGATCGCCGGAACCACGGGTCAGCCCTCGAGGAGCTTGTCGAGCTGGGCGGCGATGTCCCCGTAGGGCCGGTTGCCGATCATCTGGCCGACCACCTGGCCGTTCTTGAAGAAGAGCAGGGTCGGAACCGACGTGATCCGGTACTGCATCGCCAGGCCCCGGACCTGGTCGACGTCGCCGTACAGGAACTTCACCTTGCCGGCGTAGTCCTGGGCGAGCCGCTCGAGGGTGGGCGCCAGCATCTTGCACGGCGCGCACCACTCGGCGGAGAAGTCGACGACCACGGGCACGTCGGACTTGAGGACCTCCGTCTCGAAGCTGGACTCGGTGACAGGGGGCAGGTTGGCCATCTCGCTGGATCTCCTTGCGTTTCCTGGGTGATTCGAGGCTTCCGGTCGGCCCCGGGAGCCTCCCGGGGCTCCGCGGATGATAGCACCCGCCGGGTTGACCCGCCCGGCACCGGGGCCGACGTTTGCCGTGGACGGCCGGGAGGACGACACCATGGACGGGAACGCCCGCTGCCCCCGGTGCGGGGCCCCCCTCGAGCGGAGTCAACCGGACCCGCTCGCCCGCTGCCCGTGGTGCGGCTGCCTCCTCGCCACCCGGGCGTGGCCCGCCGAGCGGCTCACCGCCCGCCCCCGGCTGGACGCGCGGGCCGCCCGCTCCCGGGTGGCCCGTTCCCTGGCGCGCCGCGGCCTCGAGTGGATCCCGGGCCCGCCCGTCCTGACCTGGTTCCCCTTCGCTCCCTCCCGGGATCCCCGGCGACCGTACGAACCCCTCTCGACCATGCCCCCCCTCCTCGCGCGGGAGTGGCGCCCGTCCGGCGCCGACCTGGTCGCCGGGGCGGGGACGGCGGCGGACGACGGCAGCGCCGCCCGGGTCCCCGCGTCCCACCCGGTCCCCGCCGGGGAACCGGTGATCGAGTACCCCTTCTGGCGCGTTCCCCTCCGCCAGGAGGGCGAGGATTCCGCCGCCTGGTGCGACGCGGTGGACGGCCAGGTGATCCTGCCGGAGGAACTGGCGGCGGCGGGGTCGGCGGCGCGGCGCGAACCGCTGCGGCGCTGGACCCTCTTCTGCGTGCTGGCCGGGGGACTCGCCGGCCTGCTCCTGCCCGTCCCCTGGTCCCTGTTCGTCGCGGGAGCCGCCGGGGGGTGGCTCTACTGGAGGACCTCCCGGTGGTGATGGCCACGCCACCGGTCGCGGATTCCGTCACCGCCCTTTCCTGCCCCCGATGCGGGGGCACACCGGTCTTCGAGGGGACCCCGGGACGGCTGGCGCGGTGCTCGTCCTGCGGCGTTCTCGGCCGGATCGACGATCCCGAGGGAACCGGCCGCGTCGTGGTCGAACCTTCCCTCGCGCCCGCCGTGGCCGCCGATCGCCTGGCGCACGAGCTGGGCCGCCGCGGGGAGACCGATCCCCTCTCCCTCCACGGGACCGAGCTGCTCTACGTGCCGTTCTGGAGGATCGAGACCCTGCTGGTCGGAAGGGTCCGCGGGCGCCGGGTCCGGCGGGAGAAGGTCCTCGAACAGGTCTGGCTCGAGGACGGGCAGGTGGCCTGGACGCACCGGGAAAGGGCCGCCGGCGAGGAGGACGTGGACCAGGAGGTCCAGCGGGTTCACGTCGCCCTCGTCTCGGCGTGTCCCCTCGAGGAGCACGGCCTGCCCACCCTGGACCGGCATCGCCAGATGGGAGCCGGGCTCGCCCTCGACCAGCGCCTCGAGACCCTCGGCCGCCTGGTTCCGTTCGACCCGGCGATCCGGAAGCGGGCGACGGTCCTCGATCCCCTGGTGCCCCGGCCCGTGGCCGTCGAGGAGGCGGCCGCGCTCCGGGTGGGCTGGATCGACGGGCTCACCCGGGAGCTGCTGCCCGGTGCCCAGGTGGAGACCGTCGTGCTCGCCGAGGACGTGCTGCTCACCTGGTACCCGCTCGTCCTCTGCCGGTTCCAGGTGGGTCACCGGCGGGGTTCCGCCCTGGTCGACGCCGTCACGGGCAACGTGGCGGCGGTGCGGCTCCCTCCCCGGGATACCCTGCCGCTGGACCTGCGCCTCGTCGGGACCGTCGCCCTCGGGACCACCTGGCTCGTCGGTTCCCTCGCCCGTCTCGCCCTCCTTCCCCCCGCGTGGCTGTCCGGGCCCGGCGCGGCGGATCTCCGCGCCCGCCTGCTCTTCGCCGCCGGGCTGGTGGGCGCCGGTGTCGCGGCGGGGCTCCGGTCTCTCCTGAAGCAACTGGAGGCATGACGACGATGACCGCGCCGCGTTTCGTTCCCCTCACCTGCCCGACCTGTTCCGGGAACCTCCTCGGGCGCGCCCAGGACCGGGTCGCCTTCTGCACGTCGTGCGCCCGCGGCTACCGGGTCGACGGGGACGCGATCACCACGGTGCCGGTACTGGTCGCCGGGGACGCGCGGGAGGCCGACCTCGCCCTGCCGTTCTGGCGGCGCGGTTCCCTCGCCTGGCCCGCCTTCACCAGCGCACGCCCCCTGCTCCTCGCCCGCACGGTGAGCCTCCACCTGGCCGAGTGGCCGATCGCCCCGATCGGGGGCGCTCCCTGGCCCCTCGGGGCGCGGCTCGCCCCGGAGACCTTCGAGCAGGCCCTGGTCTTCGCCGGGCTCGACGCCCCCTCGGCCGGGGCCCCCCTCGAGCTCGTCGCGGTGGCGGTCCGGCACGTCGACAGGCGCTGGCACCTGCCGGGCGAGTGCGCCGTGCTCTACCCCGACGACGTCCTCGAGGGGACCGCCCTCCTCGAGGCGGCCCTCGCCCGGCCCTGATCCCGCCCCCCGAGTCGCGGTAAGATGCGCCGCCGGGGTCGCGCTCCCGGCCGGGGGGCGCGGCCCGGGGCGGTGGCCGCCCGGGGAGCGCGGCGGCACACGCGGGAGATCCCGATGGGCACGAGCGGCCGGGAAGACCTCCGGGAGACCCTCGCCCGGGCGAGGCGGGTCGGCGTCCTCACCGGGGCGGGGATCTCCGCCGAGTCCGGTGTGCCCACCTTCCGGGGGGAGGACGGGCTCTGGCGCGGCCATCCGCCGGAGGAGCTGGCGACGCCCGAGGCGTTCCGGCGCGACCCGGCCTTCGTGTGGGAGTTCTACGACTGGCGTCGCACGCTGCTCGCCGGCTGCCGCCCGAACCCGGCCCACCGGGCCCTCGCCGAGCTCGAGCGCATCAGGCCGGGGACCACGGTGATCACCCAGAACGTGGACGGCCTTCACCAGGAGGCGGGCAGCACGCGCGTGATCGAGCTGCACGGGAACATCTGGCGGGTCCGCTGCATGAGGGGCTGCCCGGAGACGATCGACCGCCGCGCCCCGCTGCCGCGCCCCCTTCCCCCGCGCTGCCGCTGCGGGGCGCTGCTGCGGCCCGGCGTCGTCTGGTTCGGCGAGACGCTGCCGCCCCGCGCCCTCGCCGAGGCCGACCGGGTCGCCCGCGAGGCCGACGTCTTCCTCGTCGTCGGGACCTCGGGAGTGGTCGAGCCGGCCGCCTCCCTCGCGCGGATCGCGTGGTCCGCGGGGGCCCGCGTCGTCGAGATCAATCCCGAGCCCACCCCCCTGTCTTCCATCGCCCACGACGTGTTCCGGGAACCTGCCAGCCGCGTCCTCACCCGTCTCGTCGGAGGTCTCGAAGCGCCATGAAACACCTGCACGTCGATCCGATCGGCGGCCTCGCGGGCGACATGTGGCTGGGGCTCCTGCTCGACCTCGGCCTCGATCCCGCCGTCGTCACGTCCCTCCCGGAACGGCTCGGCCTCGACGGGGTCGAGGTCCGGGTCGAGGAGACCCGCCGGGGCGCCTTCGTCGCGACCCGCGTTCGCGTGATCGTCCGCGGCGAGGAGGAGCCCCCCGCGGAACCGCTCGAGGAAAGCGGGCACGGGCATGATCACCACGGGGGCCCCGGGCACCACCACGAAGGCCACGGGCCTTCCCGCTCCCACGATGCCGGCCATCACGCCGACCACGGGGACGGGCATCACCACCACGGTCACGGCCGGACCCTCGCCGACGTCCTCTCCGTGCTGGAGCGGGCCCGGTTCCCCGCCCGGGCGGACCGGCTTGCGCGGGCGGCGATGGAACGCCTCTTCGCCGCCGAGGCCCGGGTGCACGGCGCGACGCCGGGGACCGTCCACCTCCACGAGGCCGGGGCGGACGACGCCCTCGTCGACGTGCTCGGCACGTGCCTCGGGATCGCGGAGCTGGGGATCGAGAGCGTGAGCTGCTCGGCGCCGGTGCGGGTCGGGGGCGGAACCGTCCGGTGTGCCCACGGGGTGCTGCCGGTCCCGGTGCCGGCCGTGGTCGAGATCCTGCGGGGCGTCCCGCTCGCCGGGGGGCCCGTGGAACGGGAGACGGTGACCCCGACCGGTGCCGCCCTGTTGATGGCACTGGAACCGGCGTTCGGCCCGTTGCCCGCGATGCGCCTCTCGCGGGCGGGCAACGGCGCGGGCACGCGCGAGGACCCGGTGGTCCCCAACGTGCTGCGGGGCCTGCTCGGGGAGACGGACGCGGGGCCGGCGGAGCGGGAGGTCGCCGTGCTCGAGACGGCGGTCGACGACATGCTGCCCCAGGACATCCCGATCGTCGTCGAGCGACTCCTCGAGGGCGGCGCCCTCGACGCGATGGTCACGCCCCTCGCGATGAAGAAGGGTCGGCCCGGGTTCCTGTTCACGGTGATCGCCGACGCCGGCCGGGAACAGGAGCTGGCGGAGCTGCTGCTGCGGGAGTCGACCACCCTCGGGGTGCGGATCCGCCGGGAGCGCCGCCTCGAGTGCCTGCGGGACCACGTGGCGGTGGAGACGCCGTGGGGTATCGTGCGGGTCAAGCGGGCCCTCGACCGGGAGGGCCGGGCGGTGAAGGCCCGGGCGGAGTTCGAGGACTGCCGGACGGTGGCCCGCCAGGCGGGCGTGCCCGTCGACCGGGTACGGCGGGCGGCGGAGACCACCCTCGAGGACGACGCCCGGGAAGACACGTAGGGGCGGCCGGAAGGCCGCCCGGGCGCCGCGGAGCGGCGCCGGGGAGACCAGGAAACGATGGCCGGACCGCGCACCTTCTACGTCACGACGCCGATCTACTACGTCAACGACCTGCCCCACATCGGGCACACGTACACCACCGTGGTCGCCGACGCCCTCGCCCGCTTCCACCGGCTGGCCGGGGACGACGTCTACTTCCTGACCGGCACGGACGAGCACGGCCAGAAGATCGAGCGCGCGGCGAAGGCCCGCGGGATCTCCCCCCGGGAGCTCGCCGACGAGGTCGTCGAGAACTACCGCAGGCTCTGGCCGGCCCTCGCCATCAGCCACGACGACTTCATCCGGACGACCGAGGAGCGGCACCGCAGGGGAGTCGAGGCGCTCTTCGCCCGGATCCGCGAGAACGCACCCGACGCGATCTACAAGGGGAAGTACGTCGGCTGGTACTGCACCGGTTGCGAGAGCTTCTACCCGGAGAACCAGGTGGTCGACGGGAAGTGCCCGGAGCAGGGTCACCCGGTGGAGCGGGTCGAGGAGGAGTCCTGGTTCTTCCGCCTCTCCGCCTTCGGCGACCGGTTGCTCGAGCTGTACGAGGCCCACCCGGAGTTCGTGCTGCCCGAGACGCGCCGCAACGAGGTCCGGTCGTTCGTCGCCGGCGGCCTGCGAGACCTCTCGATCTCCCGGAGCCGCTCGAAGGTCTCCTGGGGGCTGCCCTTCCCCGGCGACCCGGACCACGTGGTCTACGTCTGGTTCGACGCCCTGACGAACTACGTCTCCGCCCTCGGGTTCGGGGACCCGGCCGGGGCTCCCCTCTACGAGCGGTACTGGCGGGAGGCGCCGGACGCCACGGTCCTGCACCTGGTCGGCAAGGACATCCTGCGCTTCCACGCGGTCTACTGGCCCGCCTTCCTGATGGCCGCCGGCCTGCCCCTCCCGACGACGATCTTCGGCCACGGCTGGTGGCTGCGGGACGAGTCGAAGATGTCGAAGACGAAGGGGAACGTGGCCCGTCCCGGGCCCCTGCTCGAGGACTTCGGCGCCGACGCCCTGCGCTGGTTCCTGCTCCGGGAGATTCCCCTCGGCCACGACGGCAACTACTCCGACGAGGCGGTCCTCGATCGAACCAACTCGGACCTCGCCAACAACATCGGGAACCTCTTCTCCCGGGTCGTGGCCCTGGTCGCCAAGGGGGAGAAGGGGACGGTCCCGGCGGTGGAGCCCTTCTACGACGACGAGCTGGGCGAGGCGTCGCGGGAGGTGCGGGAGCGCTACCGGGTCGGCTTCGAGGCGTGCGACCCGGCGGCCGCGCTCCGCGCGCTCACCGACCACGCCGACGCCCTGAACCGCTACCTGGTGCGGCAGGAGCCCTGGCGGCGGAAGGGCCGCGAGGAGCACTGCTCCCGCGTGCTGCGCACCGTGGTCGGCGAGCTCGCGCACCTGGCCCTCCGGCTCCACCCGGCGATGCCCGGCGCGGCCGCCACGTTCTGGCGGGCGCTCGGCCTCGGCGACGACCCGGCGGAAGAGATCGCCGCCGGCAAGGACCTGCTGGCGGTGGACGACTGGGCGGTCGGCGGCAACACGGTCCGGGGCCCCCTCCGGGTGTTCCCGCGCCTCGACAAGAAGAAGGTCCTCGGCGTGGCGGCCGCGGAAGGCGGCGACGCCGGGCAGGGGGCACGGAAACCCGCGAAGGAAACCGGCGCGAAGAAGCGACGGGAGGAAGGGCAGGAGACGGACGAGGGCGCCGGGGTCCTCACGATCGACGAGTTCTTCCGGGTGAAGCTGCGGACGGCGAAGGTGATCGCGGCGGAGCCCCACCCGAACGCGGACAAGCTGCTCCGGCTCGAGATCGACCTCGGGGACGAGAAGCGCCAGCTGGTCGCCGGGATCGCGAAGGCGTACCGGCCGGAGGACCTGGTCGGGCGGACGATCGTCGTCGTCGCCAACCTCAAGCCGGCGAAGCTCCGGGGGCTCGTCTCCGAGGGGATGCTCCTCGCGGCCACCGGCCCGGACGGCGTGCCCCGCCTGCTGGTGCCCGACGGGGACGTCCCGCCCGGCTCCCCCGTCTCCTGACCGGAAAACGGGCCCGGCGGCGAAACGCGGCGTATCTTGCCCCCGTGATGCGCCGGGTCCTCGCCGTTCTCGTCGTGGTCGCCCTCGCCGCCCCGCCGGCGGCGGCGGGCGCCCGTGTCCTCTTCGACGCCTCCCACCGGGAGAACGCGGGAAACGCCGACTGGGTGATCGACGCGGACTCCTGGGACCTCCACCAGGAGCACTACCCGTGCGGGGAGTGGGAGGACGAGTCCCACGCCCAGCGCTTCCCCACCCCCGCGCCTTCCACGATCGGCCCGGACGACCCGGAGACGACCTGGACCGGCGGGATCTCCGCCTTCGGGATCGACCTGGTCAAGCTCGGGTACGAGGTCGAGACCCTGCCGGTCGAGGGCGAGATCACGTACGGCGACCCGGGCAATCCCCAGGACCTGGCGAACTACGACGTCCTCGTCCTCCCCGAGCCCAACCGGCCGTTCACGCCCGGCGAGATCGACGCGATCCGCCGCTTCGTCCGCGAGGGCGGGGGAGGTCTCTTTCTCATCGGTGACCACCAGACCTCCGACCGGGACTGCGACGGGTGGGACTCGCCCCACGTGTTCAACGAGCTGCTCGGTGTCGAGATCGAGGACGGCGCCGTCGTCGACCCCGGCATCGCCGGGATCGTCTTCAACGTCGAGGAGATCGCGGGCCTCGACGACGCCGACTACTGGTTCGACGACGCCGTCGACGACAACGTCAGCGACGATCCCGCGGACCCGATCATCCACGGCCCCCACGGGGACGGCTCCGGGGGGCTCGGGCTCTTCGGTTCGACGGCCCTGACGCTCCACCCCGAGGCCAACGGGACCGTGCGCGGCCACGTCTGGAAGACCGACGCCCCGGAGCGCGGGAACGAGCACGTCACGTTCGCCACCGCCTGGGTCGGCAACGGCCGGGTGGCCGCGATCGGAGACTCGTCGCCGGCCGACGACGGCACCGGCGACCCGGGGGACCACCTCTACGACGGGTGGGACAAGGCCTCGGGCGGCGTGAACAACCGGGAGATCCACCTGAACGCCGTCGCCTGGCTGGCCGACGCCGACCCGGACACCGTGCCGCCGGGCCGGGTGGACGACCTCGTGGCCACGTCGACCGGCGCGACCACCGTCCGCCTCGAGTGGACGGCCCCCGGCGACGACGGGGACGAGGGCCGGGCGGCCCGCTACGACGTCCGCCACGCCCCCTGGCCGATCCGCACCGGGGCGGACTTCGCCGCGGCCACCCCCCTCGAGGGGGAACCCTCGCCCGGTCCCGCCGGGACCCGCGAGACCTGGGACGTCACCGGCCTCGACCCCGGGACGGCGTACTGGTTCGCGCTGGTCGCCGAGGACGGCTGGTCGAACCGTTCACCGGTCTCGAACACCTCCGGGGCGACGACCGGGCCCGAGGGCGCCGGCGCCGGGCCGGGCGCCGATCACCCCGTGATCTCCGAGGTCCAGACCCGGGGGGCGAGCAGCCACGACGACGAGTTCATCGAGCTCCACGACCCGACCGCCGACCCGGTCTCCCTCGCCGGCTGGTCGATCCAGTACAAGAGCGCCGCCGGGACCACGTACCTGGTCTTCGAGCTGCCCGCGGAGACGATCCCGGCCCACGGGTACTACCTGGTCGCCCGCCCCGAGTACACCGGCAGCGTCGCGCCCGACGCGGTGCAGGACCGCTTCCTGATGGGAGCCTCCGGGGGACACGTCTTCCTCGTGCGGGGGACGGACCCGCTCGGCTCCTGCACCGACGCGGCGATCGTCGACAAGGTCGGATGGGGAACCGCGGACTGCCCCGAGGGCGCCGCCGCCCCGGCCCACGGCGCGGGCGAATCGATCGAGCGCGCCCCCGGCGCGGACGACCCGGCGTGCGGCAACGGCACCGACACGGACGACAACGCCGCCGACTTCGCCGTCCGTTCCCCGGCGGACCCGCAGAACAGCTCCTCCCCGGCCGAGGGCCCCTGCGGCGGCGCGGTCGAGCCGCCCGGCAGCGTCGGTCCCTCCCTCTGGCTCGGCGATCCCGGGCGGGACGACCTCTCCTGGGCCGCCGCCTGGGAGGCGGACCACTACCGGGTCCGCCGCGCCGACCACCCGGACTTCGTCGCGACGAACCCGCCCCCCGACGAGACGTACGTCGTCGCCGACCCGGACGGCCCCGCCTGGACCGACGCGACCGTCCCCTCCCCCGGCGCCTGCCTCTTCTACTTCGTCAACGCCGCCACCGCCGACGGCCACGAGTCCCCCGACTGACCCCGCCTCGCCGCCCCGCCCGGGCGAAGACCAGGCGGGGGCGGCGTGCGCCGCCCCCGCCTCGCCGTGGCCGGTGCGTCCCCCGTCAGGGACCGTCCTCTCCAGTCCTCAGCTCCACCCAGTCGTGGTACGCCTTCCCCGCGGAACCGCTGGACCGGACCCCCAGGATGATGCGGGCATTCCTCAGTTCTTCCGGTGCGACAGGTACCTCGCCCCGATACAGCAGTTCATTCTCGAGGTAAAAGGATGGGATCCCGTCGCGGTCCACTGCGATTCTCAGCCGTACCCATTTGCCCTGGTACTCGTCGGCTCGAAACGTGAACCGATTCCCGCCGTGCCCCTGGCCATCGGCACCGAGATAGCCACCGTAAGCCCACGCCTTGCGGCGATGCTCCGGAGGCGTTCCCCCACATGCATCACCAGTGTACTCGAACTTCACGTAGGTATGAACCGCCCAAGTCTCTCCGGCACAGAGGCCGCTCGACGACATCTCGGTGGCCAACGCGATCACGGCCC
>CAYQTA010000037.1:0-30484 GCA_964420365.1 uncultured Acidobacteriota bacterium
CCCGGCCCGGCGTGGTCGCAGCAGGTGCTCCGACTCGGCGTGCGAGGTGCGCCGGGAACGGGGGCCGCTCTCCGGGGAACCTTGGGCGGAATTCAAGGACCTGGGGCGGTTCCAGCCCGCGGCGGTGGTGTCCGTGGAACATCTTGTCCAATAAGGAGTTCCAGGAAGAACCTCCGCTCCCGGCGCACCCCGCGCCCGGCTCCTGCTGCAGGTGCGTCTTCGCTACCTCGGGCCCCGTTCCCGGCGCACCCCGCGCCCGGTGCCTGGCCGACGCTGCCGCCACGCGGCCGACCTGCGGCCCCCCTCCCCGGCAGGCGCCATCGTGTAGCGAAGCCTTCAGGAGGCAAACGCGCACCAAAAGTCAGTAGTCCAGGATCTTGCGAAAGGGTTCGAAACGGGTTGTGCCGCCGACCAGGACGCCCGTCGCCGAGGCAGTTCGGGAGGATACCCGGAAGCTTCGCTACACCACGGCGTCCGGTATCATCCGGGACGATGAAGGGTGACGGGACGGCAACGGCACCGCCGACGGGCAGTCCGGGGGACGCTCGGCGCAGGGTCCGGGCCCTCGCGCTGCTCGGGGCGCTCGCCGCCCTCCTCGCCGGCCTCGTCCCGGGCAGGCCCGGCGCCGCCGGCCTGGTCTCGCTCGCGGGTCTCGCCGTCTTCGGCGCGGCCCTCTTCGCCGCGCGTCGCCGGGCATTCTCCGCGCTCCTGCCCGCCTTCCTGGTGCTGGTCCCCGCCACGTGGATCGCCCTCCGGGACCTTCTCCCGGATCCGCCCCCGGCGGACGTGCTCGCCGAGGGAACGGCCCGTCTCGAGGCGAACTGGGACCGCTTCCGCGAGCGTCTCCTCGGCGCCCTCGCCGAGCCACCCCCCGCGGGCGGAGACTGGGGCTGGCTCCGTCCCCGCACGCGGGCGCTCGGGGAGGACGCCGGCCTCTCGACAGTCGACCCGGCCACCGGGAGGGCGATCGCGTGGGCTGGCTGGACCACCCCCCTCCGACCCGGCGAACGGCAGGTCCTCTTCCCGGCGGAGGGCCCGGTTCCCACGGTCCTCCCGCTGCGGCGCGGGCTCGCTCTCCGGCTGCTGGCCGCCCGGCCCCTCGGGGACCGCGACGGCCCCTGGCTCGTCGCCGAGGTCCCGCTCCCGCCGGAACCGGAGCCGGGGGTCCTCGCCGAGGGGATTCCCCGGGGCCTTGCCGCCCAGGTCCGCTGGGAAGCGCTCGGGGAAGGGCTGCGGGCCCCGTTCGAGGCGGCGGCCGCCCAGTCGGGCAGCGGTTTCTGGGCCCTCGTCCCCCTGATGGCCGGCCCCGGGCACGACCCGGTGGCCCGGGTCAGCCTGGTGCTCCGCGCGGCGGTCCCCGGGGGGCGGGAGACCCGGGCGCGTCTCCTTCCCTTCCTCGCCCTGCTGGCTCTCGCCCTGCTTCCCTGGCCCGCACCGGGAACCGGCTGGAAGCCGGCGGAACGGGTCCTCGCCGGGCTCGCGATCGTCGCCGGCCGCGGCCTGCTGGCGGTGGCTCCGCCGTGGAACCCGGCGGCCCCCGCCGCTGTCCCCCTGGCGCTGGGAGCCACCGGCGCGGCCCTCTTTCTCCTGGCGGTCCTGTTCCTGCCTGCCCGGCCCCTCCTGCGGTTTCCCGCGGGACTGCTCCTCGCGGGAGGGGGCCTCGCCCTGGTGGCTCGCTGGACTGCCGGCACCGGCCTTTCTCCCGGAGAGGGGCTCCTGCCCGGCGCCGGGATCCTCGCCCCGGTGGCGATCGCGGGCCTCGTCGGCCCCGTCGCGGGGGGCATCGCGCTCCTGCTCGCACGGGCCGGCCGGGCGCGGCTCCTCGTCCTTTCCCTCGCGGTCGTGGTCGGGGGGGGAGTCGCGGGGCCGATCCACCTGCGGGCCCTGGTCCGGGCAGCGAGGGACCGGGCGGAAAGGACCCTCGCCCGGGAAGTGGCCGGGCGTGCGGACACCTGGGAGCGGGATCTCGCGGAGACCCTGCGCCTCGCGGTCGGCACGGGGGCCGGGGCCGGTCCGTCCCTCGTGCCTGAGCGGGACGCGATCGACCTCTGGTGGCGCTCGCCCCTCGGCCGCCATGGACTCGCTTCCGGGGTCTTCCGCTACGACGCGGACGGAAACCTGGAGGACACCTTCTCGAGCGGCCTGCCGCCGGTGCTCCCGGCGCCGCCGGGCGAGGAGGCCCCGGCCGACGGCCGCGTTCGACGGGAGGTGCTCCGGTTCGTCGGCGGCGAGGTCCCGGTCCTGGTCGCCCGGGTGGCGCGCCCCGGGGGCGGAGCCTGGGTCGCGGCCGTGCTCGAGTCGCCGGCGAACCTGCCGGGCCTGGCCCGGGACGATCCCCTTCGCGGTGCGCGGCTTCCCGGCGCCCGGAGCCCGTTTCCACCGGCGGAGGAAACGGTTCCTCACCTGGCGTGGTTCGACCGGGACGGGCGCCTCCTCGGGGCGGACCAGGGGATCCTCCCCCCCGCGCCCCTCGCTCCCCCGCCGGCTCCCCGCTGGCGCGCGGCCCCGGTCTCCGGGCGCCCGGCCCGGGTGCTCGAGCTCCCGGAACCTCCCGGGACCGTCTCCATCGTCCTCTTTCAGCCGGGCCCCCTCCGGGCGGCCTCCCTCGCCGCCGGCTGGGCGGGAGTCTCCCTGCTGCTGCTCCTTGCCGGCGCCCTCCTCGGCCGCCTGCTGCTGGCCCCCGGCGTGACGATGCGGGCCGCGGCACGGACGCTCCGGGCCCTCGTCACCCGGGTCCGCTGGGCCGTCCCGGCCGCCCTGCTGGCGGCCGGGCTGCTCCCCCTGCTGGTCCTGGGCCTGACGGTCCGCGCCGCCGCGCACCGCCAGGCGGCGGACGAGCTGACCGCCCAGGGAACGCGCACGGCCCGCTTCGCCCGGCGCTTCGTCGAGGACTACCTGGCGGTCCAGGGCGAGCATCCCGGGGTGCTCGACGACGCGGTCGCCGCCTGGCTCTCCCGCACCCTCGGCGAGGACCTGTTCGCCTGGGAGGACGGGGAGCTGCTGGCGACGTCGCGGCCCGACCTGGTCCGCGCCGGGCTGTGGCCGGAACGGCTGCCGGGTGACACCTGGCGGGCCCTCGCGGTGGCCAGGCGTCCCCTCGTGATCGAGGCGGTTCGCCTCGCTGCCGGCCCCCGGGTGTTCGACCTGGTCGTCGTCCACGGGCCCTGGCGCGTGCCCGACGGGCGGACCGGGGTGGTCAGCCTGCCCCTCGCATGGGCGGGACGGCGGATGGAGGCGGCCCTCGTCGAGATCGACCGGGCGCTCCTGGTCGCCTCCGCGCTCCTCCTCGGGCTGGGAGCCGTGCTCTTCGTCCCCCTGGCGCGTCGCCTGGTCCGCCCCCTCGGCCGGCTCCAGGAGGCGGCCGAGCGGATCGGGGCGGGGGACCTCTCGACCCGGATCCCGGAGACCGGCTGGGAGGAGACCCGGGCCCTGGGCCGGGCCCTCTCCGGGATGGTCCGGCGCCTCGCCGCCCACGAGCGGGCGGAGGGACGCCGCCGGGCGTTCGCCCAGATGGCGCGCCGGGTCGCCCACGAGGTGAAGAACCCCCTGACGCCGATCGGCCTCGTCGTCGACCACCTGGAGCGGCTCGCCGAGCGGAACGACCCGGGGCTGCCGGCGGCGCTCTCCCGCGGCCTCTGCACGATCCGGGACCAGGTCCGGGTCCTGCGCGACACCGTGGAGGAGTTCTCCGACTGGGCGCGGCTGCCGGCGGCCCGGCCGGAACCACTCGACCTCGGGCAGGCCCTGCGGCGCTGGCTCGAGCCGTATCGCCTCGGGGCCCCCGAGGGGGTGGCGATCGTCCTCGAGGGACCGGAAACCGGGCCGGAGGTCCACGCGGACCCGCGCCTCCTGCGCCGCGCCGTCGTGAACCTGGTGGAGAACGCCCTCGCCGCGATCACCGAGGGAAACGGCTCCCGCGTCGTCGTGCGCTGGCTCGAGCGGCCCGGGGGCGGCGCCCTCGTCGAGGTCGAGGACGACGGGCCGGGCGTCCCGCCCGACCGGCGCGAGGCGATCTTCGAGCCGGACGAGACCTCCCGGGAGACCGGCACCGGGCTCGGGCTCCCGATCGCCCGGGACGCGATCGAGGCCCACGGCGGGTCCCTCTCCGCCGGGGACGCCCCCGGCGGCGGCGCCCGCTTCACGATCGAGCTCCCCCCGCGCCGGATCCCCTGACCGGGCGGCCGGGAGCCCCGGAAAGGACTACCCTTTCCCCGGGGTGCGAAAGGAGCCGGGCATGGGCGATCGGGTACGGGTCGAAACGGCACGCGGAACGCTGGTCCTCCTCCTGGTGCTCGCCGTGCTCTCCGCACCGGGCTGCGGGGGCGGCGGCGATGCCGGTCGCGCCGACCGGCCCGCCGGCGGCGAGCTCCGCGTCGGCCTGCCGGCCGAGCCGGACTCGTTGAACCCCTACCTGGCCCGCACCCAGGTGGCCTTCCTCGTCGCCAACCGCGTGCTCCCCTCCCTGGTCGACGAGATCCTTCCAGACGAGGTCCACCGCGCCGGGTACGAGCCGGCGCTGGCGTCGTCCTGGGAGTTCTCGGAGGACGGCCGGTCGCTGACCTTCCACCTGCGGGAGGGCCGCTGGTCGGACGGGACTCCCGTGACCTGCGCCGACGTCGCCTACACCCTCGCCGCCCGCAAGTCCCTCGACGTCGCCTGGAGGGGCGCTCCCTTCACCCGCCACCTGGTCGCCGTCGACTGCCCGGACGACCACACCGCCGTGTTCCGCTTCGACGCCGTCTACCCGGACCGGCTCCAGGACGCGATCACCGGCCACGTCCTGGCGGCATCCCTCTCCCGCATCCCGTTCGCCCGGTGGCGCAGCACGGACTGGGGAACGGAGCTGCCGGCCGGGGGACCCTTCCGGGTCGCCGAGGTGCGGCCGGGCCAGGGGATCGTCCTCGAGCGGAATCCCGGCTGGTACGGCGACCCGGCGCTCCCGCTGGTCGAGCGCGTCGTGCTCGAGGTCGTCCCGGAGCGGGTCACCCGGCTGAACCGCCTCCTGGTCGGCGACCTGGACGTCGCCCTCGCCCTCGCCCCGGGAGACGCGGCCCGCCTCGACCGGGAGGACGGCGTCGCGGCGATCCGCCGGCCCGGCTGGGGCTACACCTACGTCGGCTGGAACACCCTCGACCCGGCCGCCTGGAAGGAATGGTGGGACCGCCGGGGCGCCCGCTGCGCCGGGGAACCGTCCCGGGAGGGGTGTGCCGAGGCGTGGAAGGAGGTCGTCGCCCTGCAGCGCTCGCACCCGCACCCGCTCTTCGGGGACCCGCGGGTGCGCCGCGCCATGACCCTCGCCATCGACCGGGAAGCGATGGTCGACGCGCTGCTCGCCGGCGAGGGGGAGGTGCCGCCGACGCCGATCCTCGCCCCCCTCCCCGAGCACGATCCCTCGATCCGTCCGCTCCCCCACGACCCGGAGGCCGCCCGCCGGCTCCTCCGGGAGGCCGGCTTCCGGGACACCGACGGCGACGGGATCCTGGAGAAGAACGGGCGTCCCTTCGCCTTCCGGATGCTGGTGCAGGCCGGCAACCGGGTGCGGCGGGACGCGGCGGTGATGATCGAGCGGAGCCTCCACGCGATCGGGGTCCGGGTGGAAATCGTCCCCGTGGAGAACTCGTCCTTCTACGGAACCCTGGCCCACCGGGAGATGGACGCCTGGATCGCCGGCTGGCGCACGAGCCTGCGGGTCGACATGACCGAGATGCTCCACGCGACCGCGTGCGGCCCGGAGGGGGCGGACTTCGGTTCCTGGTCCCAGCCCGAGGCGGATCGCCTCGCCTCCTCGGCCCGGGAGACGCTGGATCCGCGGGAGCGCCGGCAGGCATTCTGGGCCTGGGAGCGGATCTTCCAGCGGGAGCAGCCCTACACGATCCTCTTCCGCCAGGTCCTGGTCACCGGCATCCGGGACCGGGTGCGCGGGTGGGAGACGGCCCTCGCCAGCGACCCGCTCCACGGGATCGAGACCTGGTCCCTCGCCGAGTAGCGGGGGCTCCCCGGTGGCCGCCCGGGTGCGGTAACATCCCCCGGCGGCCCTCCCCCGTGGCGCCGCCATCCCCCGGCCGGGGAAAGGGGACGACCTCGACGTGCTCGACGCCTACGTCGACGCCAACAAGCGCTACCGGATCCTCAACGAGCTGGGGACGGGCGGTTTCGCCCGTGTCCTCCTCTGCCGCGACCGGCTCACGCGGGAGCTGCGGGCCGTCAAGGTCGCGAACCGGATGGGGGACGAGTCTCTGCTCCGGGAAGCCCGCGGCCTGCGGTACCTGAGCCACCCGGGCGTCGTCCGCGTCCACGACGTGGGCGAGGACGAGCGGGGACGTCTCTTCCTGGTCATGGACTACCTCGAGGGGCCGACCCTCCGGGACTTCCTCGAGTTCCACCGGAAGCTGCCGGTGGCGGTGGCCGTCGACCTCGCGGTGGAGATCGCCGATGCCCTCGGGGCGATCCACGCGGAAGGGTTCGTCCACCGGGACCTCACCCCGAACAACGTGATCCTCGAGCGGCGGACCCGGCGGCCGATCGTCTGCGACTTCGGGATCGCGCGCGACCTCGGCCTGACCACCCAGACCGGGTCGGCGGCGGGGACGCTCGCCTACATGCCGCCCGAGCAGATGCGCGGCCGGGCGACCCCGCGCTCGGACATCTTCGCCCTCGGGGTGCTGCTCTACGAGATGATCACCGGGAAGATCCCCTGGGGCGAGGCCAAGACGGCGATCATCGCCTACCGGATCCTGCGGCTCGACCGCCGCCGGCTCGCCCGGCAGCTCACCCAGCTCCCGGAGGCGCTGCGCCCGATCCTGCTCCGGGCCCTCGCCCGGGATCCCCGGGGGCGGTTCGCCTCGATGGGGGCGTTCAAGCGGGCGCTCCTCGAGGCGGGCATCCGCCGGCGCGGCCGTTCCCTCGAGCAGCTCCTCGACGCCTACTACGACATCCGCCGTGTCTGTTCCACCTGCGGCGCCGACCTGATCACCCACATGCGCTACTGCCCGGAGTGCGCCGACCGGAAGCGCCTGGTCTGGGCGGACCACCTCCCCGGCCGGTGCCCCCGCTGCGGGTGGGAGCGGAGCGCCACCTGGCAGTACTGCGCCTGGTGCGGCACCCGGTTCCAGCGGCACCGCCCGGGCCGCGAGCCGGCGATCTCCCGCGGCCGCTGTCCCTCCTGCCGCAGGGCGGTTCCCCTCTACGCCCGCTTCTGTCCCCACTGCCGCGAGCGGCTCTCCTGGGACGTGGAGTTCAAGGTGCCGTGCCCCTCCTGCGGCTGGGGCGTCTCCGTCCGCTGGCGGGCCTGTCCCTGGTGCGGGCGCAAGCTCAAGCGGAAGAGCCCCGCCCGGCGGGCGGCGCCGCGGGAGGGCGCCACTCCCGGGACGCCTCCCGGTTGACGGGCGGGGGCCCCGGGGTCAAGGCCTTCCCGGATTTCGTGCTGCGGATTCCCCGCGCCCGGGATGCGATCCGCCACCCGGGAGGCCGGGGCCGCGGCGTATCTTCCTCGCGGCGTCCCGTTCGCCCGGGGGGAGCGGTGACGCCGGAGGGAGGTCGTTCGCCGTGGTCCGCACCGCTCGCCCGCTGCTCGTCCTGCTGCTCGTCCTCGCGCTCGTCGGCATCGGCGTCGCCGGCACGCCACCGGCCAGGAAGACGTGGATCGAGGTGGAGAAACCGACTCCGGGGCAGGTGGAGTGGATCCTCGATCACCACCTGGACGTCGCCGGCGAGAACCCCCGGACGGGTGCCGTCGGGCTCGTCGTCACCGACGAGGAGCTGGAACTGCTCGCGGAGGCCGGGTTCACCTGGACGGTCCGCGGAACGAACACCTCGACCGAGGCGACGCGCGGCCTCGACCAGTACACCGACCCGGTCGAGATGGAGGCGTTCGTCGACCAGCTCGTCGCCGACCACCCGGACATCGCGAAGAAGATCACGCTGAAGGAGCCCTCCGAGATGTGGGAGGGCCACCGGCAGTACCTCGTCAAGATCACGAAGGACGTCGACGAGCCGAACGACCGGCCGACGTTCATCTTCGATGCCCAGCACCACGCCCGCGAGGTGATGACCCCCGAGATCGCCCGGGACATGCTGGAGTACCTGGTCACCCGGTACGGGTCCGACCCGAGGGTCACCGAGTGGGTCGACAACATCAACATCTACATCGTGCCGATCGAGAACCCGGACGGCGCGATGTACGTCTTCACCCACGACTCCTACTGGCGGCGCAACCGCCGCCCGAACTGCGCCGTCGACCCGAACCGGAACTACCCCTTCATCTGGAACGCGTGCAACGGGTCGTCGGGAAGCTGCTCCTCGGACACGAACCGCGGCCCCTCCCCCGCCTCCGAGCCGGAAACGCAGGGAATGCTCGCCGCCAACGACATGGCCCGGGCCCTCTTCGCCCTCAGCTACCACACCTACGGCGAGTACATCATGTACTCCTACGGCTGCTTCGACCCGGACGAGATGGACGCGATGGACGCGATCGCCCGGGAGCTCAACTCGATGCTGGAAAACGACCAGGGGCAGACCGGGCAGTACCGGGTCGGCCCGGTCTGGTCGACGATCTACGAGGCGGACGGCGGCAGCCTCGATACCCAGTACGGCAAGTACGGCACCTACGCCTACGTGATCGAGGCGAACTCCAGCGGCTTCCAGCCCGACTACGACACCTGGCGGGACGTGACCGTCGAGCGCCAGCGGGTCGCCTGGCAGTTCTTCCTCGACAAGACGCTCCACGGCCCCCAGGTGCGCGGCAAGGTGACGGACGCCCGGACCGGCGAGCCTCTCCCGGCGGAGGTCTCGGTGCAGGAGATCTCGCTCACGCACGGCGAGGAGCCCCGTCGCGCCGACGACCGGGGAATCTACCACTGGCTGGTCCGCCCGGGACACACCTACCACTTCACCTGGTCGATGCCGGGCTACTGCAGCGAGACGCGGGAGGTGACGGCCACGGACGGTCCCGTCGAGCTCGACGTCGAGCTGTCGTACCCGCTCTCTCCCGACGACCTCGCCGCCGAGGCGGCCGGGGACAACGCGATCCGGTTGACCTGGTCGCTGCCCCAGGAGGACATCGACGAGTTCCGCGTGTATCGATCGCTCCACGAGGGCGGCCCCTGGACGCAGGTCGGGACCGCGCCCGGAACCGCCACCGAGTACCTCGACGACACGGTCTCCGGCGGCGTCACCTACTGGTACGTCGTCCGCTCGTTCAGGAACTGCGAGGGGCACGACTCCAACGAGGCGAGCGCGGAGACCACCGGGGCCTGCCGGGAGGCGCCGGAGTTCGGCGGCGTCTCGTCGGTCTCGAACCCGCAGGACGAGACGTGCACCCTCGAGGTCGCCTGGGATGCCGCCCACGCCTGGTGCGGCGGGAGGATCACCTACCGGGTATGGCGCAGCACGTCCCTCCCGGTCGAGCCGACGGACGCCAACCTGGTCGCCGCCGGGATCACCGGGACCTCCTGGCGCGACCACGACGCCCTCGCGAGCGGCACGCGCTACCACTACCTGGTGCGGGCGACCGACTCGATCAGCGGCGCGGAGGATGCGAACGAGGTCTACGCCTCGTCCGCGCCGACCGGCCCGGACGAGCTGGGAACCTGGGCGGACGACGCCGGCGACAACGGCGAGGCGAAGCTCGAGGCGGAGGACCCCTGGAAGGTCGACGCCACCGGCGGCCACGCGGGTCCGGCGGTCTACGCGACCGGCAACTACGGGAACGACACCTGCGCCGCGCTGACCACCCCGGTGATCCGGCTCGACGCCAACCCGGTGCTCAGCTTCCACGCGAAGTACGACATCGAGACGAACTACGACGCCGGCCGGGTCGAGGTCGCCGAGGGACCGTCCTTCGATGACTGGCAGTACCTCGATACGGTCAACTACCCGGACGGGCTCGCGTACTCCGGCAACGAGTGCGGCTTCCCGACCTCCTCCGGGAACACCGTCTTCTCCCACGAGAACGCCGACCCGCAGTACACGACGGACCCGTGGACCGGGTCCCTCGCCGCCTACTCCGGCAAGGAGGTGAAGCTCCGGTTCCGGATCTCGAGCGACGGGGGCGTGACGAAGGCCGGCTGGTGGGTGGACGACATCACGGTATCGAACGCGTGGGTTCCCTCCGAGTGCGACCCCGGCGTGCCCCCGAACCCCCAGGAGGCATCCCCGGCCGGGGACCCGCTGACCGTGGCCCGGGCGGAAGACGGGGGTACCGGCCTCGTCGTCGACTACCTGCCGGCCTGCGGCGCGATCGACCACGCGATCTACTGGGGCCATTCCCCGATCCAGGGAGCCCTCGCCTGGACGGACGTCGCCTGCCACCTCGGCGCCACCGGGAGGGCGACGTTCGACCCGGGGAACCCGGCCCCCGGCGAGATGCTCTACTTCGTCGTCGTCGGCCAGGCAGACGACGTCGAGGGCTCCTACGGGAAGGACCACAGGGAAGGGTCCGACCACGAGCGTCCCGAGGCGACCGGCCTCGGCGACTGCGACCTGCCACAGCAGCTGGGAGGCTCCTGCCCCTGACAGGGAGCCACGTCAACCTCGAGCACCCGGAGGCCCCGCGTCCCACCCCCTGGCGCGGGGCCTCCCCCTTTTCCTGGCGCCGGGAGCCCCGTCGCCCTTCCCGCCAGGGCCGCGGCGCGCTACCGGACCTCGAGAACGACGCCCCCGCGAACGACGTTCTGCCCCGGATCGGCCGCCCCCGGGTTCCGCACCCACGCCGCCGGGTCGATCCCCGGGGCGAGGAGGACGAACATGAAACGCCCGGTCTCGAGCGTGTACTCCGGCACCTCGACCCGGGCCATCGCTCCCGGCCCTTCGCCGGTCACGCGCACCCTCGCCGGCGGAATCACCAGGGAGATCTCCGGCGGTTCCTCCTCGCCGCGGAGCCGGAACACCGCCACCTGGACCCGTCGCCAGGCCGCGCTCGGCGCCCTCCAGGCGAGGAGCAGCCGGTCCCCGGCATCGACGCGGCCGTCGACCACCTCCCGCCAGGCCCGACGCTCCCGGTCGCGTCGCGCCGCCCGGTCGCCGGGACTCCACGCGAGGTCCCGCCCGGAGACCGCGAGCACCCGCAGGTCACCGCCGGGCGCGTCGCGGCCGGCCACCCGGGCGATCCCGAGGGCGCCCCCGATCTCCCCCCCGACCAGGTCGGTCACCGCGGCCCGGAGCCGGTAGCTTCCCGGCGCCAGCTCTCCACAGGGAACCCGGGCGACCAGCTCGCGCCGGTCACCCGGGGCGGGCCGCCGGGCCAGCCAGGCGACGAGTCGGCCGTCCTTCCCGGCGTCCAGCCGACAGGCGACCTCTTCCCCGGTCGCCTCCACCCGCTCGGCCATCGCGTCGACGAGCAGCCGGGCGATCACTCCCCCACCCTCTCCCCGGAACGGTTCCCACGAGAGATCCGCGAGCCGCACCCGCACCCGGAGGCCGGTCCCCTCCGCGCCGGGCAGGGACGCCTCCACCGTCACCCGCGGACGCGGGAAGTCCCCCGGATTCAGGAGCGCGGCCACGCGCCGGCGAAGCAGCCGTGCCCGGGGGGATTCCAGGAGGACCCTTCCCGGCTGCTCGACGCGGAGTCCCCAGAGATCCTTCCTCCGGCCGGTGTCCAGCCGCACGTCGACCGCGACGTGTCCGCCGCTCTCCCTTCCCTCCAGCGGAACGGACAGCAGGTAGTAACAGGACAGCTTCTCCTCGAGCTGCCGCCACGCGAGGGACAGGTCGCCGGTCCGGCGAAGCACCTCGCCGCCCGTGTCCCGGGCCAGGGACGAGAGCAGCGAGGTGGGGAGCAGCGCGAGGCCGGTGCCCTCCCCGGCGCCGGCCCGCGGGGTCCGGGAGAGCCCTCCCGCGTCGACGGTCCAGACGACGAAGTTCCCCCGGGCCGCGTCCAGGGTGCGGTCCATCTCCATCCGCTGGCGCTGCTCGTCCGCGTAGCGGAACGCCTCGGACGTGTAGAGCACCAGCCCCTTCCAGCCCGGCCACTCCCCGTTGGCCAGCAGGATCGCCCGCAGGGCCGCCAGGGACGCCGCCGGCCGGTGCCGCTGCCGGGCGTCGGCCCACAGGTCGAACATCCCGGACTGGGCCCGGTCGACCTCCCCCTTCGCCCAGTCCCGCAGCTCGCGGGCGTCCTTCTCCGCCGCGGAACGGTCCCGGTTTCCGCTCGTGTCGTCCCCGATCCCCGGCGCCGCACGGTGGGGTGCCGTCCCGATGTTCCGGTGGAAGAGGGTCGCCATCCGGTCGACGACCCGCCGGAACTCGGCCACCGGCCCCTCGGCGAGGAAGTTCACCTCCGCCGCCAGGTCCGGTCCCTCCGCCTCCCCCGGCCGCACCAGGGCGACGTGCCATGCCGCCCGCCGGACCAGCCCGGCGGCCCGGCGGAGCTCTGCCGGGTCGGCGGTGGCCCCGGCGGTGTAGGGCACGACCTCCCGGGTGATCCCGTAGACCTTGTAGCGGGTGCTTCCCGCCCCCTCCCGCTCCACCCGGTCGGCGAGGGCCTCGATCGCCCGCGCGGCGAGTTCCCGCCCCCGCGTGTCCAGGTAGTTGAAGTCGGCCACCAGGACGACGAGCCTCCCGGACGGCGCACCCTCCCGCGCCGGCGGCACGGCGTCCGGTCCGCAGACCTCGTCCAGCCGGAACTCCGCCAGGCGCTCCGGCGGAACCTCTTCCCCGTCGATCCGGACGCGCAGGTCCTCGAGGGTGATCCCCCGCACCGACCGGCGGCTCCCCGACCGCGGATCGACGACGACGAACGGAACCTGGACGAGCCGGACCTCCACCTCCTCCCGCCCCCCCGCAGGCCCCGCCGCCCCGACCGGCAGGAAGCCCGCCGCGAGGAGCCCGAAGACCAGCAGCGCCGCCGAGGCGCGAACGAGGGACCACCGATCGTTCATGGAAAACCTCCCCTGGGAGCACCCACCAGGGCCATTCCAGACCGGGGGCGGCCCCGCCGTCAACGCCCTTCCCTCCCCTCGTTGCGGCACCACCGCCGCAAACGAACGTCAGCCCGAAAGGGCGAGCTTGTTGAGGCGGGCGACGACGGCGAGGCAGCGCTCGAGGGCGTCGAGGTCGATGATGCCCGGGGCGAAGCGGACCGCGTCGGCGAAGACGACGCCGTGGGGCCGGCCGAGGCGGACCACGGGCTCGACGCCCCCGGCGCCGTCCGGCACCTCGAGCAGCAGCGGCAGGACGAGGGCGAGGCGCTCGAGCCGGCGCCACTCGTAGCGGGTGGCGGACGAGGTTCCCTCCCTCCGCGGACGGACCCAGGCGGCATCCGCGTCCTCCGGCACCTGGTCCGGGTCGGCCCGGCCGTGGGCGAGCCGCACGATCCGCACGCCGGCCCCCCCGGGACGCGCCTGGACCGGGTTGGTGACCGCCCCGGCGAACCCGGGCGGCAGGAGATGCCCCGGATCGAGCAGGGCGAGCCGCACCACGAGCGGGGGCAGGGCGGCCGCGACCTCGGCGGCCCGCGCCGCGGAGACGCGGGGCGGGTCTCCCTCTCCCACGTGGACGATCACGCCGTCGACGCCGAGCCGGCCGGCCTCCGCCGCCTGCTGCGGCTCGGCAAGGCCGTAGACCAGGCTTCGCACCGGGGCGAGGGCACCCACGCGCCGGGTCCCCGTCAGCGTTCCTTCACGCGGACGCGCACCTCGATCGGCTCGCGCATCTCGACGGTCTGGAACCGGAGGGTGAAGCTCCCGCCGACCAGCTTTCCCTTCGGGTGGGGAAAGTAGATCACGTCGAACATCCAGGACTGCGGATGCAGCTCGATCCGGTCGCGGACGATCGCCCGGGACTGGTATTCCCCCTCGGTGACCTGGAGCGGGAAGAAGACCGCCGGGATCCGTGGCCACGACGAGTAGCGGGTGAAGAACGCCGAGAGGAACCCGGACGACAGCTTGAGGTCGTAGATCACGAGGGATGCCAGCCGCTTCACCTCCGGGATCGAGGCCATCCGGTACTCGTTCCCGTCCTCGTCGACCAGGACGAACGACTTCCGGGTGATCGTCAGGCGGGGAGTCCCCCTGTTCGCCACGGCGACGGCGAACGGAACGAAGGGCTTGTCCTCGCGGTAGCGGGTCGCCTCGGTGTCGACGGCGAAGGTGACGTGCTCGGTCTCCTCGAGGAAGCTGAACGGCGTCAGCCGCGCACCGTAGCCCGGCTCCCGCGGCAGGGTCCTGCATCCGGCGCCGGCGAGGATCGCCGCCAGGACCACGGCGAGGGCGAGGGACGACGGCACCAGGTGGTGGTGGACGATGCGCCTCATGGCACGGGCCTCCCCCGGCGGCCCCGCCGTCCCCCGGGAGCCGCCGGCGATGCGGGTCCCTCCCTCCACGGGACGGCACGATGATCTTACACTTCGGGCGCGGGCCCCGCCGACGGGGCCGGAGGGCGCGGCGATGGCGGAGATCCACGTCGGCACCTCGGGCTGGACCTACGACGACTGGGAGGGTCCGTTCTACCCGGAGGGAGTGACGGGCACCGCCCGCCTCGAGCACTACGCGCGGGTCTTCGACACCGTGGAGCTGAACGCGTCGTTCTACCGGTTCCCCGCCCCGGGTGCGATCGCCTCCTGGAACCGGCGGTTGCCCGCCCGTTTCCACCTGGTGCTCAAGGGACACCGGCGGGTGACCCACGTCCACCGGCTGGGCCGGGAGGCGGATGACGTCCTCCGGGCGTTCCTCGAGCGGATCGCCCCCCTCGCGACCCTGCGGGTCGTCCTCTGGCAGCTCCCGCCTTCCCTCCGGTGCGACCCCGCCCTCCTCGACGGCTTCCTCGAACGCCTGGCGGAGCTCACCGCGTGGACCTGGCCCCGGCGCCGGCGGCTGCGCCACGCCGTGGAGTTCCGGCACCGGTCCTGGTGGGAGGATCCGCGCGTTCCGCGGCTGCTGCGCCGCCACCGGGCCGCCTTCGTCGCGGTCAGTCACCCGCGCCTTCCCCCGGACGTGGTCCCCACGGCGGACTTCGTCTACGTGCGGTTCCACGGGACGGGGCCGCGCCTGTACGACTGGGACTACTCCGACGACGAGCTTGCCGCCTGGGTCGAGCGCCTGGTCCCGCACCTCCGCCGCCGCACCCTCTACGCGTTCTTCAACAACGATGTCCGGGCCCGTGCCCCGCGAAACGCCCTCCGCTTCCGCGATCTCCTCCTCGCCGCGCTTCGCTGACGCGGGCGTCGCGGGCCACGGCACCGCGCGCGAATGGCACCCTCGGGCGCCCTGCCGGGCGCCCCTACAAACCCCCACGGAACCCATGGTGACGCCCATCGCGCAGGGGTCGGCCGGGGGGCGAGAGGGCCCTTGCAGGGGCCGCCGGAAGGCGACCGGCTTCTTGTAGGGACCGCCGGGAGGCGGCCGGCTTTTCTTGTAGGGGCCGCCGGAAGGCGGCCCGGGCGGCGCGAAGCGCCGCCGAACACGCGCGGTGCCGTCAGAGGAGCTGCACCGGGTCGACGTCGACGACCAGCCAGCCCGGCAACGAGCCGAGGTCGCCCGGGGCGAGCCCGCGCACGGCGGCCCACAGGGTGTCGACGAGGCGCCTTTTCCGGGACGCCCGGACGATCAGCTGCACGCGCCACCGGTCCCGGAGCCGGGCGAGGGGCGCGAAGGTCGGCCCGAGGACGGTGACGTACCCCTCTCCCCGTTCCCGGATCGCCCGGGCGACCTCCGCGCCGAGCTCCAGCGCCCGCTCCCGGTCCCGGTGGCGGACCAGCACGTTGGCGAAGGCGGCGACGGGCGGGTAGCGCAGGACCTTGCGGGCGGCGAGTTCCCGCTCCGCGAAGGCGTGGAAGTCCTGGTCCCGGGCGGCAACGAGGGCCGGGTGATCGGGACGGAACGCCTGGATCACGACCCGGCCGGGCAGCTCGCCGCGACCCGCGCGGCCCGCCACCTGGGCGAGGAGCTGGAACGTCCGCTCGGCGGCCCGGAAGTCGGGCAGCCGGAGCACGGAGTCGGCGGAGAGGACCCCGACGACGGTCACCCGGGGAAAGTGGTGGCCCTTGGCGATCATCTGGGTGCCGACCAGCACGTCGATCTCCCCGCGCGAGAACCGCTCGAGCACCTCGGCGAGGCGGCGCGGGCTGCGGGCCGTGTCCCGGTCGAGGCGCTCGACCCGGGCCCCGGGAAACCGCCCCTGGAGCAGCTCCTCGACTCTCTGGGTGCCGGTGCCGACGTCGGCGAGGTGGGGCGAACCGCAGGAAGGGCAGGCCGCCGGCCGGGGGATCGCGTGGCCGCAGTAGTGGCAGCGCAGCCGCCCCGCCGCCTTGTGCCAGGTGAGGGCGATCGAGCAGCGGGGGCAGCCGATCGCCTCCCCGCAGGAGCGGCAGAGCACCGCGCCGGAAAAGCCGCGGCGGTTCCGCAGGACCATCGCCTGCTCCCCGCGCCCGAGGGCCTCCTCGAGGAGGCCGACGAGCCGGCGCGAGAGGGGCGAGTCGCTGCCGGTCTCCCGGAACTCCTCCCGCATGTCGACCAGCTCGGCCTCGGCGAGCCGCCCACCGCCGACGCGTTCCGGCAGCTCGAGAAGCTCCAGGTACCCTTCCCGGGCCCAGTGCCAGGCCTCCATCGACGGGGTGGCCGAGCCGAGGACGACGACCGCCCCGGCCTCCCGGCCCCGGCGGAGGGCGAGGTCCCGGGCGTGGTAGCGGGGGGTCTCCTCCTGCTTGTAGCCGGGGTCGTGCTCCTCGTCGACGACGATCAGCCCGACCCCCTCGAGGGGAGCGAAGAGCGCCGAGCGGGCCCCGACGACGACGCGCACCTTGCCCGAGCGGACCCCTTCCCAGGCGTCGAGGCGACGCCGGTCTCCCATCCCGCTGTGGAGGACCGCGATCTCCCGGCCGAGCCGCTCGCCGAGGGAACGGGCGAGCCCCGGGGTCAGCCCGATCTCCGGCACCAGGATCAGGACGCCGCGCCCGAGGGCGAGGGCGTGCTCCGCCGCCCGGAGGTAGACCTCGGTCTTCCCCGAGCCGGTGATCCCGTGGAGCAGGAAGCCGTGGAACTCCCCGTCGTCGAGCCGGGCGAGGAGCGTCCCGACCGCCCGTTCCTGGTCCGGCGTCAACCGCTCCGGCCGGCCCACCGGCAGCAGGGCCTCCGGGAGCCCGGCGACCGGCAGCTCCTCCTCGCGCACCTCGAGGAGGCCCGCCTCGACGAGGGCCCTCACGACCCCGGGCGTGCAGCCGGCGTCCCGGGCGAGGGCAGCGGCGGGACGGGGCGGCCCGGCGAGGGCGGCCTCGAGGACCCGGCGCCGGGCCGGGGTCAGCCCGGGCACGTCGGGGATCCCCCCCCCGGCGAGGGCCGGGGCCGGGACAACCACCCTGCGGCGGCCGGGCGCCCCCCGGGCCCGGGAAGGCTCCTCCACCACCTCGACCAGCCCGGCGGCCCGGGCCTCCCGGAGCCGCCGGCGGGCCGCCTCGCGCGACGGGACCCTCCCCCCGCGACGGGGCAGCTCCCGGGCGATCCGCTCGAGGACCGTCCGCTCCCGGGCCCGGCCCCCGGGTCGACCGGCCAGCCAGCCGAGCCAGCCGGGGGCGCCCGGGGCGGCCACCGCCTGCCGGCCCCGGGCGGCGACGCGGATCCACGGGTTGCCGGCGGCCTCGAGGGCCGAGGGGAGGGCGGCCCGGACCGCCTCCCCCACCGGCGCGACGAAGGCCCGGGAGGCGTGCAGGGCCGTGGCGAGGACGTCCGGGGGGAGCGCCGGGCGGTCCGGAGGGTCCAGCACTTCCAGCACCGGCCGCAGCTCGACCGTGCCGGGAGGTTCCCCCGCGGGGCCGAGGACGACGCCGGTCACCCGGCGGCGCCCGAGGGGAACCCGCACCCGGCAGCCGGGAGCCGGGACCGGTCCCGACCCGGGAGGCAGGACGTAGGTCAGCGGCCCGAGGAGCGGCCCCGGCACCGCCACGGCGAGGAACGCCGGGCCGGGGGGCTCCCCGCTCAGCGTTCCGCCTCCTCGAGGGCCCGCTCGATCACGTCGTCGGCGGCGAGGCTGGGCAGCGTGACCCGCATTCCCGGCTCGTCGGCCATCGCCCGCTCGATGGCGAAGCGGGCGCCGTCGTTGCGCGCCCAGGCCCGGCGGGCGACGCCGTTGGCCACGTCCCAGGAGAGCATCGCCCGGGCGCGGCGCTCCGCCTCGGGGCTGCCGTCGAGGACCATGCCGAACCCCCCGTTGATCACCTCGCCCCAGCCGACCCCGCCGCCGTTGTGCAGGCTGACCCAGGTCGCCCCGCGGAACGCGTCGCCGACGAAGTTGTGGACCGCCATGTCGGCGGTGAAGCGGGACCCGTCGCGGATGTTGGCGGTCTCCCGCCAGGGGCTGTCGGTGCCGCCGGTGTCGTGGTGGTCCCGGCCGAGGACGATCGGCGCCGAGACCTCGCCCCGGCGGATCGCGTCGTTGAAGGCGACCGCGATCGCGCGGCGGCCCTCCCGGTCGGCGTAGAGGATCCGCGCCTGGGAGCCGACGACCAGGCGGTTCGGGCCCGCCTGCCGGATCCAGCGCAGGTTGTCGAGCATCTGCTGGCGGATCTCCGGCGGGGCGGTCTCGGCCTGCCTCTCGATCACGTCGCCGGCGATCCGGTCGGTGGTCTCGAGGTCCCTCGGGTCGCCCGACGTGCAGACCCACCGGAACGGCCCGAACCCGTAGTCGAAGAAGAACGGCCCCATGATGTCCTCGACGTAGCTCGGGTACCGGTAGGAACCGTCCTCCCGGAAGATGTCCGCCCCGGCCCGGCCCGCCTGGAGCAGGAAGGCGTTGCCGTAGTCCCAGAAGAACATCCCCCGCCCGGCCATCGCGTTGATCGCGGCGACCTGTCGGCGGAGGGACTCGTGGACCCGCTCCCGGAAGCCGTCGGGATCGTCCTTCATCATGCGGCGGGCCTCCTCGAGGGTGAGCCCCACCGGGTAGTAGCCGCCGGCGTACGGGTTGTGGAGCGACGTCTGGTCGGAACCGAGCTCGACCGCCATGCCGGCGGAGACCAGGCGCTCCCAGAGGTCGACGACGTTCCCCAGGTAGCCGATCGAGACCGCCTCCCTCGCCGCGCGGGCCTTCTCGACGCGGGCGAGCAGCCTGTCCAGGTCGGTCTCGACCTCCTGGAGCCAGCCCTGCTCGTGGCGCTTCCGGAGGGCCGCCGGGTTGACCTCGGCGATCACCCCGACCGCCCCGGCGATCACCGCCGCCTTCGCCTGGGCGCCGCTCATCCCGCCGAGGCCGGACGTGACGAACACCTTCCCGGCAAGCCCCTCGTCCCCGGTGCGAAGGTACAGGCGCCCGGCGCCGAGGATCGTGATCGTCGTCCCGTGGACGATCCCCTGCGGGCCGATGTACATGAAGCTGCCGGCGGTCATCTGGCCGTAGGACGTGACGCCCAGGGCGTTGAACCGGTCGAACTCCTCGAGGGAGGAGTAGTTCGGGACCATCATCCCGTTGGTCACGACGACCCGTGGCGCGTCCGGGTGGCTCGGGAAGAGACCGAGGGGATGCCCCGAGTAGAGGACCAGGGTCTGGTCCTCGGTCATCTCCGAGAGGTACTTCATCGTCAGCAGGTACTGGGCCCAGTTCTGGAAGACCGAGCCGTTCCCGCCGTAGGTGACCAGCTCGTACGGGAACTGAGCGACCGCCGGGTCCAGGTTGTTCTGGATCATCAGCATGATCGCGGCGGCCTGCCGGGTCTTCGCCGGGTAGTCCCCGATCGGCCGGGCGTGCATCGGGTAGTGCGGCCGGAAGCGCCACATGTAGACGTGCCCGGCGGTCGCCAGCTCCCGGGCGAACTCCGGGGCCAGCGTCCCGTGCCACTCCGGCGGGAAGTACCGCAGGGCGTTGCGGAGGGCGAGCGCCTTCTCCTCGCGGGAGAGCTTCGGGTTGCGGGGCGGCGCCCGGTCGATCGACGGGTCCTCCGGGGGAGGCTCCGGGATCGAGCCGGGGATGCCCTGGCGGATCGCTTCCTGGAACGCTTCGAGGTCGCGGCTCATCGTCGTCTCCTCCCGGGCGGGCGGGGGCGGGGCCCGGGTCTCCACGGGATCCGGACCGGATTGTACCCGGCGCCGGGTCCGACCGGTGACCCCCCGGGCGGCCGCGTCCCGGGAGCGGGAGACCCGGGGCTTGCGCACGGGACCGGGCCATGCCATGGAAGGGGCCGCGGAGGGTGAGCGATGCCGATCTACGAGTTCTACTGCCCGGACTGCCACGTGGTGTTCAGCTTTCTCTCCCGGCGGGTGAACACCCGCAAGCGGCCCGCGTGCCCCCGGTGCGGGCGGCCGCGGCTCGAGCGCCGGCCCTCGACCTTCGCCGTCTCGAGGGGGCTCACCGAGGACGACGACCTGCCATTCGGGGACATGGACGAGGACCGGGTGGAGAAGGCCCTCGAGTCCCTGGCCGGGGAGCTCGACGGGATCGACGAGAACGATCCCCGCCAGGCGGCCCACGCAATGCGCCGCCTGTTCGAGGCGACCGGGATGCCGATCGGCGCCGGCATGGAAGAAGCTCTCCGACGCATGGAGGCGGGGGAGGACCCGGACCGTGTCGAGGAAGAGCTCGGCGACGTCCTCGAGGACGAGGGGGAGCTGTTCGGCGGCGCCAGGCCCCGGCTGAAGGCCCTGCGCAACCGGGTGCTCCCGCCCCGCGTCGACCCGAAGCTCTACGAGCTCTGATTTCCCGCGAAAGGAAGGGCCCGGGGGGCGGGACCCCCGGGCCCGTCATGCGCGCGGGCGTCGTGCCCGGCGGCTCAGTCGGCTTCCACCAGCCCGTCGGCCCAGAGGATCCCGTCCGCCCAGAGGATCCCGTCACCCCAGAGGATCCCGTCACCCCAGAGGATCCCGTCCGCCCAGAGGATCCCGTCGGCCCAGAGGATGCCGTCGGCCCAGAGGATGCCGTCCGCCCACAGGATGCCATCGGCCCAGAGGATCCCGTCGGCCCAGAGGATCCCGTCGGCGCCGGCCGCGTTCTCCCCGCCGTCGAGGTAAACGTACGCCCCGCGGAACTGGAGCTGGTTCCGGTTGGCACCGGGCAGGACGTAGACGACCCCGTTGCCCGCCCGCTCGCAGTCCTCGTCGTCCTCCCAGGCGAAGCAGATGCCCGCGGCCCGGCGGACCTTCTTGCCGAGATACCAGCCGTCGACGTGGCGCACCCGCTTGCGCCAGGGGATCTCCTCGTCGGCGATCGTGACCCGGAGGTCGTCCCGGGACACCCGGTCGGTGATCGGGTCGCCTTCCTCGGCCTCGGCGGGGTCCTTCCGGACGTGGTCCACCAGCCGGGCGGCGGCGAGGGCATTGACGAGCCCGGCCCCCTGCTCGATCGGGGGAACGTCACGGAGGGCCTGGGCGGTACCCATCAGGACCAGCTTCACCAGGGCCGGCGTCAGGTCCGGCCGCTGCTCGAGCAGGTCCGCCACGATCCCGGAGACGATCGGGGCGGCCGCCGACGTTCCGGAGAGCTCCACGTAGTCGCCGCCGACCACGATCTCCGGGTGCTCCTCGACGAGGGTGCAGTCCTCGGCCCGCGGTCCCACGATGCGGTTGCCGGGAGCCACCAGGTCCGGCTTGATCAGCATGTCGTAGTGCCTCTCGTCCTCGGCGATCGTCCCGTCCCCGTCGGCATCCACGCCGGTCCAGGTCCGGGTCGGCCCCCGGGACGAGTAGGTCGTCATGATGTCGTCCGAGCGCTCGTCGGTCTGGAGGGTGTTCGCGGCGCCGACGGTGATCACCAGCGGGTCGGTCGCCGGGGAGACGATCGCCCCGTACACGGCCGTCCCGTCCTCGGTCCGGCCGAGGTTTCCGGCGGCCGCGACGACGACGAGCCCGTCCTCCACCAGGTCCTCGACGACGTGGCAGAGCGGATCGTCACGGAAGGACTCGTAGGTGAGCGTCCCGACGGAGAGGTTCACGACCCGGATCCCGTAGTCCTCGGCATTGTCGTCCAGCCACTCGAGGGCGGACAGCAGGTCCGAGAGCTTTCCGCGCCCGGTCGCGTCCAGGACGCGCAGGTCGAACAGCGAGGCCCGGGGGGCGGTGCCGGCCCAGGGACCTTCCTCCGCCACCATCGAGCGCAGGCCGCTGCCGGCCACGAGACCCGCCACCCAGGTACCGTGACCGTAGGGATCGAGCCGGTCGTCCTCGTCGCCGACGAAGTCGACGCGTCCGACGATCCGGCCGGCCAGGTCGGGGTGGTGGTCGATCCCGGAGTCGACGACCGCGACCACGACACCCTCGCCGGCCGTTCCGAACTCCGAGAACGCCTCCTGGGTACCGGTGGTGACCCGCACGTGTCCCGCGAGGGTCGCGATGTCGGGCATGGCCGCCGCCGCGTAGTCGCTCGCCATGGAGCCCATGTCCCAGGCGGAGTCCATGGACCCGGCGGGTACCAGGTCGCGGTCGGGGATGCCGTAGACGACGCCTTCCCGCTCGAACAGGGCGGCGAGCGCGATCTCGTCACCCCGCACCACGGCGACGTGGAACCTGCGGTAGTCCCGCACGAGTTCCACGCCCGTACCCTCGACCAGTTGCGCCCCGGTGATGCCCTCGCCGTACCAGACGACCGTCCGGTAGAGACCGTCCGCGTCCATGCCCCCCATGTCGAGCATGTCCGCGAAGTCCGGCGACGTGCGGGCCAGCTTCTTGAGCAGGGATTTCGCCGCGTCCTCCAGTTTCTCCTTGTCGTCGTCCGACATGCGGGACGAGAGCTTCTTGAGCAGGTCCTTCGACCAGTCCCCCGCGAGGACCGGCGTCCCCGGGAGCGAGACGATCCAGAGGGCAAGGATGGCGGCAGCCAGGATGCGGTTGATCTTCATCGCGCGGACTCCTTCCGCGCCGGTTTTTCGCAAGGCCCGTGCCGCCCCTCCCCCGGCAACGGCGAACGGCCGCGGCGAACCGCGGCCGTTCCCGCCGAACCCGGGTCAGCGCCGACCGGTCGAGTTGTCCGGAACCCGGACGGCCGACCGGCCGACCCGGTCGGTCAGCCCGTCGCGCTCCGGATCCGCTCCTCGGCCCGGCGACGAATCCGTTCCGGGAGGGGCCGGGCCTCGAAGACGGTGAAGAACTGGTCGACGTAGGCGAACTCCTCCGCCCGGCGGCGGCAGGCGGGACAGGTCTCGAGGTGCCGGAAGATCGCCTCGGTGTCCTCGTCCCGGTCCAGGTCCGGGTAGTCGGCGAGGACGCGGTAGACCTCCTCGCAGGTGACCGTCGTCTTCATCGGCTCCCTCCTCTCACGCCGCGTCGGCGCCGGCCGGCACGGCGCGGCCCGACTCGAGCAGCTTTGCCCGCAGGTAGGAACGGGCCTCCCGGATGTTCTGGCGGACCTCTTCCACGCTCTGGCCGGTCAGCCAGGAGATCTCCTCCGGGCTGCGGCCGTCGGCGGCGTAGAGCAGGAACGCCTCGCGCCACTCCCGCGGCAGGCCGGCGAGCATGCGGATCGCGATCCGCCCGAGCTCCTCCCGTTCCGCCACCTCCTCGGGGAGCGGGAGGGTCGGATCGTCGACCACGTCCTCGAGCCGCAGGTCCTCGTCCGGCTGCCAGAAGTCGAGGATCTCGTCCCCGAGGGTGTTGACCTCGACCTCTTCCGGGGTCTCGGGGATGTCCTCCTCGAGGGATCGGCCCGCCCGGCGCACCCTGGACTCGGCGACCAGGCGCAGGATCTCTTCGCGCACCAGCGACCACAGCCACAGCTCGAGGGAGACCTCGCTCGGCCGGTGGTCCCATTCCTCGATCGCCCGGACCACGGCGGCGTCGATGACGTCGGCGACGTCCGCCCGGGCCGGGTCCAGGTCCCCGGTCGCGAGCAGGATCGCCATCTCCCGCCGCGCGCGGTTCCACAGGGGTTCCAGGTGCTCGAGGATCTCCGCGAGGTCGGGCTTCTCCCGGGGAGGTTCCTCCACCACCGGGACGAACGGGATCGCCCGGCGGCGGAGGCGGAGCTTCTCCCGCCGCGCCTTCCGCTTCCACAGGTGCTCGCCCCGGAGCTTCGCCTTCACCTCCTGGAGGCGGCGGGTCAGCTCCTCGAACCCCTCCTGGATCACGCCGGCCACCGTCTCGGCGGTGGCGCCGGTCTCGATCACCCGGGGGGGCGTCTTCAGCACGAAGCGTCCCTCGTAGTGCGGCGAGGTCGGCTTCCCCTCCCGCCGGATCACCACCCGCAGGTGGACGAGCTCCGGCGGGAAGACCCGCACCAGCTTCTCGAGGCGCGCCAGCCTGCGCTCGAACAGTCTCTCCTCGCCGGGGCCGAGTGTCAGCCCCTCGAACTCCCGCTGGACCTTCATGGCGGTCCCTCCTTTCGCCGTCGGGATCTGGATGGGGGACGGGACCCCGCCCCCGCGCACGCAGTAGATGGGATCGGGAAGCCGGCCTGTCAGGTCAGCGGCGCCCGGCGGGCGGGACCGGCAGGCCCAGGCGGGCGAGGACGTCCTTCATGTCTTCCCAGACGGGCCGCTTCGCCGCCGGGTTCCGCAGCAGGTAGGCCGGGTGGAAGGTCGCCTTGACGGGGATCCCCCGGTAGTCGAACCACCGTCCCCGGGCCCGGGTGATCGAGGGGACCCGTTCGCCGAGCAGCCACTCGAGGGCGACCCGCCCGAGGGTGACGATCACCTCGGGCTGCACGATGGCGACCTGGGCCCGCAGGAACGGGAGACAGGTTTCCGCCTCGTCCGGGAGGGGCGCCCGGTTCCCCGGGGGGCGGCACTTGACCACGTTGCCGATGTAGACCCTCGTCCGGTCGAGGCCCATCGCCGCCAGGATCCGGTCGAGCAGCTTCCCCGCGCGCCCGACGAACGGTTCTCCCAGCCGGTCCTCGTCGGCCCCCGGGCCCTCGCCGATGAAGAAGAGGCGCGCCGACGCCGGCCCGACCCCGAAGACCAGCCGGTTCCGTCCCTCGTGGAGGCGGCACCGCCGGCAGTCGCCGATCACCTCGTCCCGCAGCCGCGCAAGGGCCCGCTCCGGGTCCGGGTCGACCACGACCTCCCGGATCGCCGCCCAGGCGCTGCCCGGCTGGTCATCGAAGATCGAGTCCGGCGGGGGCAGGAGGGAGAGCGGATCCTTCCGCTTCCGCGGCGCGGCAGCCGCCGGTTCCTCCCCGGTACCGGTCCCCTCGCCCGCCGCCGTCCCCCCCGGCATCACGGGGACGACACCGTCGAGCCCCAGCTCGTGCCAGAGGGCGAGCCAGGCGGCGGCGTCCTCGCGGGGCGACCTCCGGCTCATGCCCCCTCCGACCGGCGCAGCAGCGCCTCCACCCGGTCGAGGAGCCGCTCGGCTACCCGGCGCTTCGACATGCGGGGCCACTCCTCGACCTCGTCGTCCCCCGGCCCGACCAGCCAGGCGTGGTTCGTGTCGGTCCCGAACCCGGAGCCGGGCTCCGTGACGTCGTTCGCGACCAGCAGGTCGGCCCCCTTGCGTCGACGCTTCTCCGCCCCCTTCCGGGCGGCGTCCCCGGTCTCGGCCGCGAACCCGACGATCACCTGGCCGGGACGCCGGGCGGCGACGGCCTCCGCGAGGATGTCCGGGTTCGGCACGAGCTCGAGGGCGAACCGCTCCCCCTTGCGCGGGAGCTTCCCGGCGGCGGCACTCGCCGGGCGATGGTCCGCGACGGCCGCCGCCATCACCAGGACGTCGGCCTCGCCGAGGCGGCCGAGCACCTCCCGTTCCATCTCGCGGGCGGTTTCCACGCGGACCGCCTCGACGCCGAACGGCCGGGGCAGGCAGACGGGACCGTGGACGAGGAACACCCGCGCGCCCCGCGCCCGGGCCGCGGCGGCGACGGCGAACCCCATCTTCCCGGAAGACCGGTTGCCGACGAAGCGGACCGGGTCGATCGGCTCCCGCGTCGGCCCCGCCGTGACCAGCACCGTGCGCCCGGCGAGCGACCGGCTCCGCCGCGCCGCGAGGAGCACCCGCTCCACCACCAGGTCGAGATCGGCGAGGCGGCCGGGGCCGGTGTCCCCGCAGGCGACGAACCCCTCCCCGGGAGGAACGATCTCGACGCCCCGCGCCTCGAGGAGGGCGACGTTCTCCCGGGTCGCCGGGTGGTCCCACATCCGCGGATTCATCGCCGGGGCGACCACCCCGGGCCCGGGGAACGCGAGCCAGGCCGAGGAGAGCAGGTCGTCGGCGATTCCACGGGCCAGCTTCGCGAGGACGTTTCCCGTCGCGGGGGCGACCACGAAGGCATCCGCCCACTCGGCGAGTTCCACGTGCGGGATCTCCGGACCGGCCTCCCGCGGGAACTCGGTCCGGTGGACCGGGTGGCCCGAGACGACGGCCAGCGCCTGCGGAGCGACGAACGCCTCGGCACGCCCCGTGACGACCACCCGGACCTCGGCCCCGGCCTTCACCAGCATCCGGACCAGCTCGGGCGCCTTGTAGGCGGCGATCCCGCCGGTCACGCCGAGAAGGACCCGGGGCGCCCGCTCGCCGCTCACGGCGTCCACTCCCGGAAGGCGGCCTCGATCCGGGCGGCGAGCGCCCCCCGGCGCTCCCGGCTCGCCCGGACCGCACGGAAGACGCCGACGAACTCCCGCACCGCATCCTCGAGGTCGTCGTTCAGGACGAGCCAGTCGAACTCCCGCCAGCGGGGGACCTCCTCGCGGGCGTCGGCGAGGCGCCGCCGGAGGCTCTCCTCGCTCTCGGTTCCCCGCCCCCGGAGCCGCGCGGAAAGGACCTCCGGCGACGGGGGGAGGATGAAGACAAACGCCGCCGGGAACCCGGAGGCCCGCACCTGGGCGGCTCCCTGGACGTCGATGTCGAGCAGCACGTCGAGCCCCCGGGCGAGCCGCTCCTCCACCTCCGCCCGACCGGTGCCGTACAGGTGCCCGTGGACCTCCGCCCACTCGAGGAAGTCGCCGCGCCGGACCTTCTCCCGGAACGTCGCCTCGTCGCAGAAGTGGTAGTCGACTCCGTCCCGCTCCCCCGGCCGGGGAGCCCTGGTCGTCCACGACACCGAGAAGGCGATGCCGTCGAGCTCGTCGAGCGCCCGCCGGATCAGCGTCCCCTTCCCCGCCCCCGAGGGAGCGGAGACGACGAAAAGGGTGCCGCCGCCGTCCGCCATGTCACCTCCCCGTTCACTCCAGGTTCGCCGCCTGCTCCCGGATCTTTTCCAGCTCCGCCTTGATCGCCAGCAGCCGGCCGTCCACCTCCGGGTCCCCGGTCTTCGAGGCGATCGTCGTCGCCTCCCGCCGGATCTCCTGGACGAGGAACTCCAGCGGCCGGCCGATCCCCTCCGCCTCGGGGCGCAGCAGCCCGGCCAGCCGCTCCAGGTGCGCCCGGAGCCGGACCAGTTCCTCGGTCACGTCCGCCCGCTGGGCGGCCAGCGCGATCTCCTGGGCGACCCGCGTCTCGTCGATCGGCAGGTCTCCCATCAGCTCGGCGACCCGCTCGCGGAGCGCCTCCGCCACCCGCGAGGCATGGCCGTCGACGAGGTCCGGCAGCTCGGCGACCAGCTCGCCGATCCGCTTCCCCCGCGCCGCCAGGTCGGCGAGGAGGCGCCCTCCCTCCTCCTCGCGGCTCGCCCGGTGGGCCGCGAGCGCCTCGTCCAGCGCCGCGAAGACGGCCCCGCGAAGGGCGTCCAGGTCGACCGGCGGCGGTTCCCCGGGCTCGAGCACTCCCGGCAGGCCGAGGAGCTGCCCGGGGGGCACGTCCTCGTCCCGCACCCCCTCCCGGCGGCGCGCCTCGACGAGCGCCGCGAGGGCCGCGTCGAGGCCGGCCGGGTTCAGCCGGTGGACCGGAGACGTCGGCGGCGGGCCCTCCCACCCGACGTGGACGTCGACCCGGCCCCTGGCAACCGCCTCGCGCACGCGGGCGCGGATCTCCGGCTCGAGGGACCAGAGCTCCTGGGGGAGCCGCACCCGGGGCTCGAGGCCCCGGGCGTTGACGCTGCGGATCTCGACGACGAGGGCGGCGTCGCCGGCGGACGCCCGCCCCCGCCCGTAGCCGGTCATGCTCCGGATCACGGTCCGCTCCTCGTCTCCCCCGCCACGGGATTCTCCCCGGCCCGGCCCGCACCGTCCAGCACCTCGAGCAGCGCCTCGGCCGCGCGGCCGTAGGCACCCGGCGCCCCGAGCCGCCGTCGCACCTCCCGCAGCCCGTCGACCATCGCCCGCCGCTCGGGACCTTCCCGCAGGAGCGGGAGGAGGGCGTCCGCCGCCCGGGCCGGCGTGAACTCCCCCTGGAGCAGCTCGGGAACGAAGGGCCGAGGGGCGACCAGGTTGACCAGGCCGACGTGGCGTACGCGAACGAGCAGCTTCCCCAGCAGGAACGTGGGCGGCGACGTCCGGTAGACGATCACGTGGGGCACCTCCCGGACCGCGAGCTCCAGGGTGGCGGTGCCCGAGGCGACGAGGGCGGCATCCGCCGCGGCGGCGATCTCGTCGAACGCGCCCGGGAGCGGAACGACGGGCAGCCCGGAGGGGCGGGTTCGTTCCCGCAGGTCCGCCGGGTCGAGGTTCGGGGCGACCGGCAGCGGCAGCGACACCGGTCCCAGGCGCCGCCGAACCTCGGCGGCGGTGGCCAGCATCGGGTCGAGCAACCGGTCGAGCTCGCTGCGGCGCGAGCCGGGCAGCAGCGCCAGGGCCGGGGCCGCCGGGTCGAGACCGAGCCTCCGCTTCGCCTCCTCCCGCGGAATCCCGGCGGGCCGCACCTCGGCGAGGGGATGGCCGGCCAGCGTGACGGGCACGCCGTGCTCCCGGTAGAACTCCGCCTCGAACGGGAACAGCACGATCATCCGGTCGACCCGCTCCCGGATCGTCCGCACCCGGCCCCGCCGCCAGGCCCAGACCTGGGGACTGACGAAGTACGCCACGGGGATCCCGGCCCGCTTCGCCCGCCTCGCCAGGGCGAGGTTGAAGTCGGGCAGGTCGACCAGGAGGAGCGCGTCCGGAGGGTCGTCCCGGAGGACCCGCTCGAGCCGGGCCATCACCCGGCGCACCCGCGGCAGCGCGGCGATCGCCTCGGCGATCCCGATGATCGAGAGGGCCTCCATGTCGACGAGGATCTTCGCGCCGACCTCCCGGAGCGCCGGGCCGCCCACGCCGAGGAACCGGACGGACGGGTCCCGGGCGAGGGCCTCCCGGGCGAGCCCGGCGGCGTGCCGGTCCCCGGAGGCCTCCCCGGCGACGACGAGCACGCGCCGCGGCCGGCTCATCGGTCCCCCGGGAACGGGACCCCGACGGCGGGGTCCGCCGCGTGGGCCTCGGCGAACGACTCGACGGCGACGAGCGCCTCCCGCACCCGCTCGCACCCCTCCTCGACGGACGTCTCCCGGGGGATCGGCACCGGTTCCCCGTAGGCGAAGAGGACACGCGAGAACGGCTTCGGGACGACGAAGCGGTCCCAGCTCGGAAGCCGCCAGGCGCGGGAGGCGGCAAGGGCCAGGGGAATCACCGGGATCCCGAGGTGCCGGGCGGCGGCGACGCACCCGGGCTGCACGACCCGGGCCGGCCCCCGCGGCCCGTCCGGCGTGAAACCGACGTCCCTCCCCTCGCGGTATGCCCGGAAGATCGCGCGCATTCCCATCACGCTGCCACGGCTGGAGGATCCCCGCACCGGGTGGTAGCCGAACCGCTCCACGGTCCGGGAGATCAGCTCCCCGTCGAAGCTGCGGCTGATCAGGAACGCGAGCCCGGGACCGCGGTAACCGTACACCATCAGGAGCAGGTGGGCGTGCCAGAAGACGTGGACGTACCGCCGGTCCTCCCGCCAGAACGGGAGGACGTGCTCGAGCCCGTGGAACCGGAGCCGGCAGGTGGCGCGGAGCGCCCGGATCAGCCCCGCTGCCAGCGGCGGAACCAGGTGGAGGGCCAGCTCCTCCCGCGCGGTCCGCTCCCGGGGAGGCTCCGCCATCTCAGGGGGAGGACGGCCCGCCGCCGATCGCCTGCGCCTCGCAGAGGGACATCAGCTCGGCGTCGTCCTTCGCCGGGTGGAGAACCACCCCCAGGTGGTCCACCGGGAAGTCGGGCAGCTCGATCCGGCGCGTCAGCTCGAGGGCCCCGCCGGCGTCCTCGAGCCCCTCGAGGGGCAGGACCACCGTGACCGGCCCGGCGTGCTCGCCGTTCGTCCCCTCGAACGTGACGTCGATGGTGAGGCAAGGCAGCGACAGCGGCGCGGTCTTCCTGACGACCCGGAGCGACAGGATCGCGATCCGTTTCGGGGCGGCCCGCTCCTCCCCGGCGCCGCTTCCCGGGGCCCCGGCCCCTTCCGCGCCTTTCGCCGTCTCCCCGGGGGCCCGGTCCTCCGCCGGTCCCTCGACCCAGGTCAGCGGCTCGACCTTGTATCCCCGCCGCGAGAGCCGGAGCCGTTCCTTCGGGTCCTTCGGCGTGCACCCGGCGAGGAGCAGCCCCGCGACGAGCGCGAACGCCAGGCCCGCGACCGCCGTCACCACGAACGCGGCCCCCGGGCCGCCACGATTCACCGTCGTCCTCGTCGTCATCGCGTTCTCCTCGGGCTCGTTCCCGCCGCGACGGGGTGCCGGCCGCATCGCGCTCCACGCCCGCCCGCGACCACCCCGCGTGCCCCGATCCTAGCCCATCCCGACCGCCCGCGGGCAGCCG
>CAYQTA010000038.1:0-3372 GCA_964420365.1 uncultured Acidobacteriota bacterium
ATTGCAGGACCCCGCCGTCTCCGTCGAAATCCTCGCAGAAACCGCCGCTCTCTGCCGGGATCCGCGGGGGAACGGGATCCCGGCCATGACGCTGCCCGAAAGCCCGGACCCGCCGGGCCCCGCGCATCCGCGTTGCAATACGGGTACCCGACCGCATCCCGCGGGCCCGAAAGCCGTGGCTCGCACCCCGTTCCCGGGCCACGCTCGGGGTCATGATCTTCGCAACGGCAGGGGCCGTCCCCGGAACGCTTCTCTGGCGCACGGTAGAGGAAGCGAACCTCCTCGTGGAGACGACGCGGAAGCATCTCCCCGGCCTGCTCGCGTGGGCCGCGATGATGACCCACTTCCACGTCGGGCTCGCCGGTCACGGCGACCTCCGGCGGCTCGCGGTCGTCATGCGGGTCTATGCCCGGAAGCGGAACCGGCTGCGGGGTGAGCGCGGGCCGGTGTGGGCGTGGCGGGACCTCGCCTGGCGCGAGGAGCGGAACGCCGACGGGAAGCGGATCCTCCTCCGGTACTGCTCCCTCAACCCCTGCCGGAAGGACCACCTCTACGTCAAGGATCCCCTCGCCTGGCCCTGGACGAGCCACCGGGGAGCGGTGGGCCTGGCGATCGATCCCCTGGTCCGCCCGCTCCGCGATCCCGAGCGCTACCATGGCTTCGTGGTCTCCGACCCGGTGTTCTCCAGGTGGGAAGCTTCCCGGCTGCCGGTCGCCGCGCCCCGGGACGACCAGCCGCCCGCGCCGCGGTCCGTTCTGCGGGCGGTGGCCGCCCTGCTCCGCACGACCCCGGATCGCCTGCTCACCGATCGCCGCGCCCGGCGCATCGCGATCGGTGCCGCCCGCGCCCTCACGGACCTGCCCGCAACCGCCATCGCGGACGTGTTCGGGGTTCATCCTGCGACCGTCGGCCGCGTCCCCCGGCCCCCGCGATCCCGTGAGCTGCTGGTCCGGCGCGTCCTGGACGACCCGCGGTTCGAGCCCTGGACCGATGCCGGGCTCGCGGAGCTGGCCCGCCGCTGGCACCGCGGCCGACGCTGACACCGCGCACCGATCGGGGCCGACTCGACCAGCCTCCCCGCCGGCGCCCGCCGCCGGGTGCCTCGCGTGGAACGCCCGGTGCCCGTGTCGCGGGAAGGGCGTTCGCACGGGCCGGGAAGTCGTCCTGCCGGGCGGCGCAGCCAGGGGGCGCGTCGTGCGGTCGCAACAAACGGGGCGCTCGCGCATACTCGGTTCCCCGTACCGGAGGAAATCGGGGCGCGTCGCGCGGGTCGCGCGGCCGCGCCCGGAGGTGTCGCCATGACGGAAGGTCCCACCTGGAAACCCCCGGAGATCACGGTCCCGAAGATGAAGGTGCCGCTCGGCGCGATCCGGGCGGTCGTCGTCGTGGTCCTGCTGGCGGTCCTGGCGTTCTCGGCCTACTACCAGGTCGAGCCGGACGAGGAGGCGGTCATCCTCCGCTTCGGGAAGTACGTCGGCACCGCCGGTCCCGGCCCGCACCTGAAGGTGCCGCTGGCCGACACCGTCTACAAGGTTCCCGTCCAGCGGCAGCTCAAGATGGAGTTCGGGTTCCGCACGCTGCGGGCCGGCGTCAAGACCGTCTACTCGCGCGAGGACTACACCGCCGAGTCGCAGATGCTGACCGGCGACCTGAACGTCGCCGACGTCGAGTGGATCGTGCAGTTCAAGATCCGCGACCCGTACAAGTTCCTCTTCAAGGTTCGCAACGTCCAGGAGACGTTCCGCGACCTGTCCGAGGCCGTGATGCGGGAAGTCGTCGGGGATCACTCGGTCGACGAGGTCCTGACGATCGGCCGCGAGAAGATCGCCGCCGAGGCGCAGCAGATGCTCCAGGAGCTGTGCGACCGGTACGAGACCGGCATCGCGGTCGAGCAGCTGGTCCTCCAGGACGTCAATCCGCCCGACCCGGTGAAGCCGGCCTTCAACGAGGTCAACCAGGCGATCCAGGAGCGGGAGCGCCTGATCAACGACGCCTGGGCGGAGTACAACAAGGCGATCCCCCGCGAGCAGGGCGAGGCGGAGCGCCGCATCCGCATGGCCGAGGGGTACGCCCTCGAGCGCGTCAACAACGCCAAGGGAGAGGCCTCCCGGTTCCTGGCGGTCGTCAAGGAATACCGGCGCGCGCCGCAGGTCACGCGGCGCCGGCTCTACCTCGAGGCGATCGGCAAGGTGCTGCCGAAGGTGGGCCGCAAGGCGATCGTCGACGAGAAGCTGAAGAACGTGCTGCCCCTGCTGAACCTCGGACAGGAACCGGCCGCGACGAAGGTGCCGGCGGGAGGTGCCCGATGAAGGCCGCCACGGTCATCGTCCTCGTGCTCGTTCTTGTCGGCCTCTGGTCGTCGTTGTACGTCGTCCCCGAGACGGAGCAGGTGATCATCACCCAGTTCGGGGAACCGGTCGGCGGGCCGATCACCGAGCCGGGCCTGCACTTCAAGATTCCCTTCATCTGGAAGGTCAACCGGTTCGACAAGCGGTGGCTCGAGTGGGACGGGGACGCGAACCAGATCCCGACCCTGGACAAGAAGTACATCTGGGTCGACACCTACGCCCGCTGGCGGATCGCCGACCCGCTCCTCTTCTTCCAGCGGGTGCGGGACGAGCGGGGCGCCCAGTCGCGCCTCGACGACGTGATCGACGGGGCGACGCGCAACGCCGTCGCCTCCCATGACCTGATCGAGGTCGTGCGGTCCAGCTCCCGGCCGTTCGAGGTGACGGCGGAGCTGAAGGGGATCACGCCGGGAGAGGAAGCGGTCAAGATCAAGGTCGGCCGGGAGAAGATCGCCCGGGAGATCCTCGAGAAGGCGTCGAAGATCACGCCGGAGTACGGGATCGAGCTGGTCGACGTCCGCTTCAAGCGGATCGACTACATCGAGTCGGTCCGGAGGAAGGTCTACGAGCGAATGATCTCCGAGAGGAAGCGGATCGCGGCGCGGTACCGGTCGGAGGGCCAGGGGAAGAGCGCGGAGATCCGCGGCCAGATGGAGCGCAAGCTCCGGGAGATCCGCTCGGAGGCGTACCGGAAGGCGGAGGAGATCCGCGGCAAGGCGGACGCCGAGGCGACGAAGATCTACGCCGAGGCGTACAACAGGGATCCCGAGTTCTACGCGTTCCTCAAGACGCTCGAGACCTGGGAGGCTGCGCTGGGGCCGGACGCCTCGCTGATCCTCTCGACCGACTCGGACGTGTTCCGCTACCTGAAGCGGGCAAAGTAGGATCCCGTTCCCCCGCGGATCCCGGCAGAGAGCGGCGGTTTCTGCGAGGATTTCGACGGAGACGGCGGGGTCCTGCAATGCCGCCGACAGAGAACGCGGTTTCCCGCAGTTCCGGGTGGCCGGGCCCGCCCGCGGCGGAC
>CAYQTA010000039.1:0-5531 GCA_964420365.1 uncultured Acidobacteriota bacterium
GCTCGCGGTTCAGCCGGTCGACCAGCCCGCTGCCCCCGCGGACCAGCCGAGCCATGTCGACACCGAAGACGTACCGGTGGATTCCCGGAAAGTCGAACGAGACCAGGTAACGGGCCATTTCGCGGCCTCCCTACCGCCCCGGCTGCGTGCCGCTCCCCGTGGCAGGCCCCCGCAAGGGCCGCGGGCGACGGGCGGCCCCGGGAATCGGCTGCCAATACCGGTGGTGACGAGTCATTCCACCCCCGGACTCCCAACCAACGAGACACCTCGATCGCTTTCTATACCAGAAACACGGCCGAACTGGAAGGGGTCCGGGCATCCCGGCCTCCGGGCGAGAGGCCCTCCGCCGGCATTCTCCCCGCCCGCGTCGTCGCCTTCCTCGTCGTGCTTCCGACGATGTCTCGCGGGCAGGAGCATCCCGTCGTCGAGCAGGGTACCGACGAGGCGACGGGCCGTCGCCCGCACGAGGTCTTCCCAGTTGACGTAGGCGTTGCCCCTGGTGAGGCCCGTCGCGTACCAGGTCACCCGCTCGTCCGGCACCGACCAGAGGTAGATCTCGTACTTCGACCAGGGCTTTTTCACCGCGTAGCCGCCGTAGGTGACGGTGGTGCTGGACCCCGTCACGGTGTTCCCGCTGATCGTGGCGGATCCCGTCGTGTACGACGACTGGGGCAGGTAGACGGACGTCGTTCCCTGGCCTGTCGGCTGGATCACGAGAACGGCCTCGATGCCTCGACCCCGGATCGTCGCCTCGACCTCGTCCGTGGAGTGTTCCTCTCCCGGGAAGAACAGCGTCTCGGCGGGAATGCACGTGGCGGTCGTCCTCGCCTCGACCTCCGCGCAGAAGGTCCGCTCCGCCGCCCGCCGGTACGCCAGGTCCTGGAAGTTCCCGTGAACCATCACCCGCGAGAACCCCTGCGCCCCGACCTCCGGGTTCACCACCGACGTCAACCTGGTCGCCGTGCACCCGGCCAGTAGCAGGACCGTGGTCCCAAGAATGAGCAGCATCACCGCCGCCGATCCCCTTCCGTGCATCTTCACCTCCTGGGCCAACCGTGAGGCCCGGCGTTCACTGCGTTGGTCCCGTCGGCGAATGGCACAAGCAGGGTTCGTGCCAGCGAACAGGCATGGAGCCTCGCACCAGAAACCCCTGAAATGCGCGAGAGATAGACGCTCCTGCCGGCAGAATCAGTCGGCAACCGAGGCGACCAGCGCGCCGACGATCCACAAGATGCCTTGGAAAGAGCTAAGACAGTTTGCGCTCGTCCGCCCGCTCCGCAGACATTGATCAGCCCGCATCCGAAACCGCCCGAAAACCGCGGCGTACCCTTCCCCCGACCACAGGTTGCTCCCGCCGGTGATGACAAGTGATTGCACCAGCTGGCGGTCGCTCCGACCGGACTTTCGCGTCACCGGGCGGCGATCCATCCCGACAGCTGGAGGTAGCAGCGCTCTTCTCCGCCCGTGTCCCCCGCCCACCATCGGGCGAGGGAGACGCGCACGATGGTGCCGGCGGGGATCACCTTGGCGGGCGTCTCTTCTCCCACGTAGGCAAGCCTGAGGTCCCCGTAGTAGTACCGGTGCCGTGTCCCCCCCTTTTCTTCAGTGATCCCCAGTTTGAGGGGCTCGTCCGGAACCCAGAACTGGGTGCTGAACCGTGGCACTCCTTCTCCGGGACCGAGGTAGAGGCTGCCGTTCTCGGTCCGACGCAGCTTGCCCGTGAAGAGCCCGCGCACGTCACCCTCGTGCGGCGGGTGTTTTTGCCAGATCTTGCTCACAAGCTCGGCAGGGGACAGGGACCCCGCGTGCCTGTACTCCTCGACCAGAACATCTTCCATGTGGGGCGGCCTGAAGTTCCGAGGAAGCGTGTACCGGATATCGAGCACGTCGCCCACCTTGAATGGAAACTCCGACGCAGGCCAGTTGGACCCGTTCCTGTCAAGAAGACGGAACGACGGTCGATCCAGGGGCCCCATTCCCAGCGCGCCGATACAGCGGCATGACTTCATGCGGGTACGGGCAACGATCACGACCTTCATGGCTTGACGTGTTCCACCTCCACCCCGAGATGCCGGGCGAGCCACTCGGCCACGAGGGAACGATGGCACGCGGCCGGCTCCTTCTCGACACAGAAGAGGGCGACGGTCTTTGCTCCCGGGCCGATCTCCTCGGCAAACGCCCGGGGATCCTGCCGCGCCAGGACCAGGTCCCGGTAGGCCGCGACGAACGCCGGTGACAGGACCGACCGCGCCCGCTTCGCCTGGCCGAGGCGGCTGTCCTCGTCCTTCTGGATCCGGCGCACCTCGTCCGTCGGGGCGAGGCGTTTCAGGTGCAGGTAGCGGATCCCTTCCCTGGCCAGCATTTCCTGGAGACGGCGGCTGTTCAGGAACGCATACCGCGACCCGCGCATGCCGCGTCGTTGCCGCACGTCGACGAAGGTGTCGACCCCCGCCGCCCGGAGCGCATCGAGAAAGGTCTCCTCGGTAAACCCGTAGCCCCCGATCGTCACGACCCGAAACACCGGTCCCTCTCCCCTCAGCGGTACCGCCCGCGGGACGTGTCCTTCCTTTCTTCGCCCTCGAAGAGGGTCAGCTGGCCTTCCGTCTCCCGGAGCCGGCACTCCTCCTGCGAGATCGCGCCGCCACCCCGCAGGACATGCCGGACATCGATGCCTTCCCGGGCAAGGACCTCGCCGATCAACCGAGATCGATGGCACTCCCAGGGACGCCCCTCGCTGCAAAAGAGGCACAGCCGGTAGCCCTTCCCGATACCCTCCAGGAGGCGACGAATCCCCTCCCGGAAGAAGGGCTTTTCCCGGCAGACCGAGTACAGGACTCGACCGCCCGGGGCGTAGCAGTCGGGATCAGCCGGCCGGCCCCCGAGCTGGTCTCCCATGTAGACGTACCGTATCCCGCGCCGCGCGAGGAGATCCCGGAGGGGCTCCCGTGAAAACTCGCGGGGATAGCGGGAAACCGGGACGCTGCGCACGTCGACGAGGAACTGCACCCCGAGTTCTTCCAGCCGCGAGAGCAGGCCCTCCACCGACCAACCGCCGTGGCCAATGGTGAAGATCGTGCCCCCCTGTCCTTCCACCATCGACGCGCCTCCGGTAGCCTCAATTATGGCCAGCCGGAAGCGCGATTGGTAGTGACCCGAGGGGCCGCTCGCGATGCGTTCCCACGCACGCAAGGTCCCGCAGGTCCATGACCACCCACGGAACCCGGCCCTTCCCGGTCAGCGAGCAGACGGAGGCACTGGACCATTCGCAGTTCCGGTGCCACTACCCCTGCAAGAAGGCCTGGCCGTGGCCGGGCATCCCTCCCGGCGCAGTCATCCTCCGACACCCCCGTGTTCCGGGAAGACCCTGTTGCGGGGTCGCCGCGGAGTGGTCACTGCCGTCGGTTCCGTTCCACCCCGTACTTCTTCAGCCAGTTGGAGAGGGTCTGGTAGCTGGGGAGGCCGACGAGGCGGGCGGCCCGCGTGAGGTTGCCGCCGGCCTCGTCGAGGGCGCGGGAAAGGTAGTGGCGCGCGACCTCGGCGAGGAGCTCGCGGAGGTCGAAGCCGTCGCCGAGGGGCCGGCCGAGGACCGCCTCGTCGCGGACCTCCACCGGGAGGAGAGCGGCGCGGATCTCGCGGGTGGAGATCGTCTCGCCCTCGGACCAGGTCAGCGCGCGGAGGAGCGTGTTCTCGAGCTCCCGCACGTTGCCCGGCCAGGGGTGGCGGACCAGCAGGTCGCGGGCGGCGGCCGAGAGCTTCCGCGGCCGGAACCCCGGCTGGTCCCGCAGCTCCTCCTGGAGCCGCTCCATGATGTGGTCCACCAGGAGCGGGATGTCCTCGCGCCGCTCCCGCAGCGGCGGCAGGCGCAGGATCGCCACCGCCAGGCGCCAGAAAAGGTCGGCGCGGAAGCGGCCCCCCCGCATCTCGGCGAGCAGGTCCCGGTTGGTCGCGGCGACAATCCGCACGTCGACCAGGCGTTCCCGCGTCTCCCCGACCCGCTGGACCCTGCCCTCCTGCAGCACCCGCAGCAGCTTCACCTGGGCGGGCAGCGGCAGCTCGCCGATCTCGTCGAGGAAGAGGGTGCCGCCGCTCGCCTCCTCGAAGGCGCCGGGCCGGTCGGCGTTCGCCCCGGTGAAGGCGCCCCGCACGTGCCCGAAGAGGGTCGATTCGACCAGCCCCCCGGGGATCGCCCCGCAGTTGATCGGCACGAAGGGCCCCCCGGCCCGGGGCGATGCCTCGTGGATCGCCCGGGCGAGCAGCTCCTTCCCCGTCCCGGACTCGCCGAGCACCAGCACCGGCACGCTCCGCGCCGCCGCCCGGGCCGCCCGCGCCAGCAGCTCCCGCATCGTGCGGCCCCGGTGGACGATCCGCGCGAACGCCTCCCCCGGTGCCGGCACGCCGGCCGCCAGGTCGCCGAGCTCCCGGTCGCGCCGGTGCAGCAGGTCGGGCAGGAACTCCGCGCTGATCTCGAACGGCACCGAGACCGTTCGCACGCCGTGCTCCCGCGACGACTCGATCAGCTCCGCCGGGAAGCGGGTCTTCGCGAGGAGGATCCAGGTGGCCGCCATCGCCGGGGTGCCCGGGCTCAGGTGGAAGACCAGCCGCCGCTCTCCCTCTTCTTCTTCCACCTGGAGGAGCACCTTGCGCGCCTCGCGCCAGACCGCCTCGAAGTCGGTCGGGCTCGGCAGCTTCACCGGGTGCAGGTGGAGCCGCGCCCCGGTCCGCCCGCGCAGCCAGCGCAGGTAGGTATCGATCCGCTCCGGCGGCCAGTCGGCCAGCAGGTGGACCTCCCCGAACTCCCTCGCCTCGAGTGCGCTCGCGACCGGTCCCAGCCCGGCTTCCGGCTGCCCCTCCGCCGCCGCCAGGTCCGCCGCCCCCACCCACGCCACCAGCACGTCCATCGCGTCCTCCGTCCCCCGCCCCGCCGCGGGCGCGGGGCCCCCGGGCACGTTAGAAGGAACCTTGTGAATCCGTCAAGATCCTTGCCCCGTCCGCGGCGGCCCACGCACGCCGCGCCCCGTCGCCCGCCGGGGAGGGTCGGTCGTCGTCGGCCGTCAGTGGGCGCGGAAGCGGCTGCGGCGATCGTGATTGCCAGGCCGACGAGACACGCCCCGCCCGCGTGCCGAGGGGGGGCAGGCCGAACGTTCCGGGATTCTGCGACAGCCGGCCAGACGTTCCCCTGGATTTGCAACAGGAAGTGTTGCAAACGGGGGGGAACGTGCGGTGTCCGGGGCCGCGGGTCGGGCGGGGGCTTGCCGGGCGGCGGGCCGCCGCGGTAGGCTGCGGCGAAGGAAGGCCCCGCATGCGTTCACGCACCATCTCCGTCCATGGCCGTGGCCCGGGCCACGGCGGTGGGCCTCCGCGGCGCCCGACGCCCTCGCGGCCCACCTCCTCCTCCCCCGCCCGGACCCCCACTCGTCCCGACCCCACCGCCGCGGCCGGGGCCTCCCCCGGGCCGGGCCGGCACCGCCGCGCCCCCACCCGCGGCGGCTCTCCCAGCCCCGCCCGCCCGGGCTCCCGCGCCCGGACCGATC
>CAYQTA010000040.1:0-21046 GCA_964420365.1 uncultured Acidobacteriota bacterium
GGCTGGCGTGGTGGGCGTACGGGAACGACATGGCGCGGGCGCGGGCGCTGGCGCCGCGGTTCGCGTACGTGCGCCGGCTGCTGCACCGCAAGTGGTTCGTGGACGAGCTGTACGGGAAGCTGGTGCTGAAGCCGTTCTACGGCCTGTGCCACTTCTTCCACGGGTTCGACGTGTGGGTGGTCGACGGGGCGGTCAACGGGACCGCGCGGGCGACCCTCGCGCTTTCCCACCTGAAGGCGGCGATCGATCGCTACGTGGTCGACCTGGGCGTGAACGCCGTCGGGTGGTTCGTCCGGCTGGGCGGCGCCGTGATGCGGCGTCTCCAGGCCGGCTACGTCCAGTCGTACGCGGCGTTCCTCGTGCTCGGCAGCTTCCTGCTGCTGGCCGTCTACATGCTGATCAACCGTCCGTAGGACGCATGGGGTCAAGGCGCAGATGCTGACGAACCTGCCGATCCTGACGATCATCACCTTCCTGCCGCTGGTGGCGGCGCTCTTCATCGTCTTCTTCGTGCCGAAGAAGAACGAGAAGGCGATCATTCACATCGCCACCTGGGTGGCCCTCGTCGACTTCTTCCTCTCGCTGATCCCGCTGTGGAACTACGATCCGACGAACGGCGGGTTCCAGTTCGTGGAGGCGCATCCCTGGATCCGGGCGCTCGGCGTCCAGTACAAGGTGGGGGTCGACGGGGTGTCGCTGCTGCTCGTCGTCCTGACGACGCTGCTCGGGTTCATCTCGATCCTGAGCTCCTGGACGGCGATCAGGGAGCGGGTCAAGGAGTACTACGTCTTCTTCCTGCTCCTCCAGGTGGGGATGCTGGGGGTGTTCGTCGCCCTCGACCTCTTCCTCTTCTACGTGTTCTGGGAGGTGATGCTCGTCCCGATGTACTTCATCATCGGCGTCTGGGGCGGGCCGCGGAAGCTCTACGCCGCGATCAAGTTCTTCCTCTACACGCTCTTCGGCTCGGTGCTGATGCTGCTCGGGATCATCGCGCTGTACTTCTTCGCCCACGAGAAGCTGGGGGAGTACACGTTCGACATCGTGCGCCTCCACGAGCTCGGGCCGTACACGGCGATCTGGGGGCTGGGCACCTGGGTCTTCCTCGCGTTCTTCATCGGGTTCGCGATCAAGGTGCCGATGTTCCCGTTCCACACCTGGTTGCCGGATGCCCACGTGGAGGCCCCGACGGCGGGCTCGGTGATCCTGGCCGGCGTCCTGCTGAAGATGGGAACGTACGGTTTCTACCGGTTCAGCGTGCCGATCTTCCCGAAGCAGACGGTGGAGAACGCCTGGTGGCTCTTCTCGCTGTGCGTGATCGGGATCATCTACGGCGCGATGGTGGCCCTGGTCCAGAAGGACTGGAAGAAGCTGGTCGCCTACTCGTCGGTCAGCCACCTCGGGATCACGATGATCGGCCTGTTCGCGCTGAACCTGGCCGGCATCAAGGGGTCGGTGCTCCAGATGCTCAACCACGGGATCAGCACCGGCATGCTGTTCCTCATCGTCGGAATCGTGTACGAGCGACGGCACACCCGGCTGATCTCCGAGTACGGGGGCCTCGCGAAGGTGATGCCCGTCTTCGCGATCTACTTCATGATCGCCATGCTTTCCTCCGCGGGGCTGCCGGGCCTGAACGGCTTCATCGGCGAGGTGACGATCCTGATGGGCCTGACCCAGGTCAGCGGGGCGGCCTACTCCTTCTTCGGCGCGTCGGAGTTCTGGTGGGTCGTGCTCTCCGCGACCGGCATCGTTCTCGGGGCGGCCTACCTGCTCTGGCTCTACCAGCGGACGATGTTCGGCAAGCTGACGAACCCGAAGAACGAGAACCTGCCGGACCTGACCTGGCGCGAGAAGTGGACCCTGATCCCGCTGATCGTCTGCGCCGTCTGGATCGGGATCTACCCGAAGCCGTTCTTCCGGATCATCGAGAAGCCGATCGAGCACCTGGTGATGGACCAGGTGTGGCCGGTGCTGCGGGAATCCGGGGCCGCGGTCGACCTGCCCACGCCGGAGGAGATGGCGCGGGCGGCCGCCGCGATCCCGGCGGAAGCCCCCGCCGAGGCCCACGGGGCCGAGGCGGAGGGCCACGGGGAGTAGCGAGCCGTGAGCTTCGATACCGCCCAATACGTCCGGGACCTGGGCTGGCTCCTGCCGGAGCTGTGGCTCACCCTGGCCGGGTTCGTGCTGCTCGCCTTGGCGCCGTTCGCCCGGGACGCGGCCGCCCGGCGGCGGCTGGCATGGCTCTCCGCCGTCGCCCAGGGGATCACCCTGGTCCTGATGGTTCCCCTTCTCCTTCGGGACGGCGTCTTCGGGGCCGCCGGCCCGGATGCGCCGGGAGCGGTCTTCCGGGTCGCCGGGGGACAGCCGCTGCTGGTGATCGACGGCTTCGCCCTGCTCTTCGGTGGGCTCGTCGTGCTGGCCGGGCTGCTCAGCACCCTGATGGGGATCCGCTTCCTGGAGATCGAGAAGCTGGACCGGGGCGAGTTCCATGCCGTGCTGTTGTTCGCCGTTCTCGGCGGGATGTTCCTCGTCGCGAGCACCGACTTCATCTCGCTGTTCGTGGGGCTCGAGACGATGTCGCTCTCGGTCTACCTGCTGGTGGGGTGGGCCCGGGACGACCGGAAGTCGAACGAGGGAGCGCTGAAGTACTTCCTGCTGGGAGCGCTGGCGTCCGGGTTCCTGCTGTACGGGATGTCCCTCGTCTACGGGGCGACCGGGTCGACCAACCTGTTCGGGATCGCGGCGGCGATCGGGGACCTGGCCGCGGGGCATGCCGGGCCGTTCCTGCTGGTCGGCCTGCTGCTCCTCGTCGTCGGCGTGGGGTTCAAGATGGCCGCCGTCCCGTTCCACATGTGGACGCCGGATGCCTACGAGGGAGCCCCGACCCTGGTCACGGCCTTCATGAGCACGGCGGTGAAGACGGCGGCGTTCGGGTTCGGCCTGCGGCTGTTCCTGGTCGGTTTCCCGGCCGCCGGGATGGCACGGGAGTGGACGCTGCTCTTCGCCCTGCTCGCCGCCCTGTCGATGACCCTCGGGAACTGGGTCGCCCTGCTGCAGGACAATATCAAGCGGCTCCTCGCCTATTCCTCGATCGCCCACGCGGGCTACATGCTGCTCGGCCTGGTGGCGGTGGGGGCGGTCCTGGCGGGCGAGATCCCGGCGGGGCTGCGATCGACCGTGCTCGAGTGGGGCCAGGTCTCGGTCATCCTGTACGCGATCGCCTACACCTTCACGAACCTCGGTGCCTTTGCCCTGGTCGTGATGATGCGGCGGGGCAGGATCGCCGGGGACCGGGTGGACGACTTCTCGGGGCTCGCCCGGAGGCGTCCCCTCTACGCGGCGATCATGACGATCTTCCTCCTGTCCCTCGGGGGGATCCCGGCGACGGCCGGGTTCGTCGGGAAGTACTGGCTCTTCTCGGCGATCCTCGAGGCAGGGTACGGTTGGCTTGCCCTGGTGGCCGTGGTGAACAGCGCGGTCTCCCTCTACTACTACCTGCGGATCGTCGTCCGGATGTACATGGCGCCGCCGGTGGTGGAGGAGCCGTATGCCGTGACCCCGGCCCTGGCCGCGACCGTGGCCATCGCGCTGGCGGGCGTGCTGGTCCTGGGCCTGCTGCCCCAGCCGTTCCTCGACCTGGTGGCCGGGACGCTGCTCCTCGGCCCCTGACCCATGGGCCGACCCCGAGAACCCGACCGGGCGCCGGGGAAGGGGTCGGGGAGGCGCCCCTTTGCGGGGAGGGAGGAATCTGCTAGCATTCCGCGCTCCGGTGCCGGGCGCCGGGAGGAGGGGGGTCCAGCCTTCCAGCAGGTGCTGCGGCAGGCCGGGCCGTACCTGAATGCCTCCTGGACGATGACGGCGGCGCTGCTGCTCGGGCTCGCCCTCGGGTGGTGGCTGGACCGGAGGCTGGGCACGGAACCCTGGCTGATGCTCCTCGGGATCCTCCTGGGGATCGTCGTCGGGATGTACGAGATCGCCCGGGTGGCCTTTCCCCCGCGGGGGAAGGGATGACCGGGTGGGCCGCCTTCCTGGGGGCGCTCCTCGCCAGCGTGGCGGGGGGCCTCCTCGTGGAGGCGCTGGTGCGGTTGCCACGGGAGCCGTTCGCCCTCCAGATGCGGCGGCGGGGGCTCCGGATGACCGGGAGGATCGTGGTCGTCCTGGTCGTGGTTGCCGCCCTGGTGGGAGCCGGTGGCGCTTCGCCCCTCGCGAGCGCGGGGGGAGCGCTGCTCGGGTGGCTGCTGGTGGCGGGCCGGGAGGCCCGCACGGTGGTGCGACCGGACGGAGGCGACGGGGAATGATCCTGGCGAGCACGGGTGGCGGCACCCTGGACGTGGGGGAGGTCATCCTCGGCCACGTGGCCAATCACCCGTGGCCCATCCTCGGGCTCAGCAAGCACGTCCTGATGATGCTGATCGCCGCGGTGGTGGTGATCCTCTTCGCCCGGGCCGCGGCCCGCGGTTACGACGAGGATGGCGTACCCCGTTCCCTCGCGGCGAAGATGCTCGACCCGTTCGTCGAGCACTTCTACCGCGACATCGCGCTCGCCCACGTGGGCGAGGAGTACGCGCGCAGGGTCACCCCGCTGCTGCTCAACTTCTTCTTCTTCATCCTCACGTGCAACCTGCTGGGGTTGATCCCCTTCTTCGAGACGATCGCCGCCGCGTGCCGGCTGATGGGGATCGACGTGCCGCTCGTCTTCACCGTCGTGCATGGCGGGACGACCGCCACCGGCAACTACAACGTGACGATGACCCTGGCGACGATCACCTTCTTCGCGATCATCCTCTACGGGTCCCTGAAGTTCGGGGTACTGCGGCACTTCTCGCACCTCGCGCCCCCGGGAATCGTCTGGCCGGTCCGGTTCGGGATGCTGGTCCCGATCGAGATCCTCTCGATGTTCGTCAAGCCGTTCGCCCTCACCATGCGACTCGCGGCGAACATGACGGCCGGCCACATGGGGCTTCTCGCGCTCCTGATGATGCCGATGATCGTCGGCAAGGTGGCCGTGGGGGTGCCGTCGGTCGCCCTGGCGATCGGCATCTCTCTCCTGGAGATCATCGTCTGCTTCGTGCAGGCATACGTGTTCGCGCTGCTTTCGGGAGTGTTCATCGGAATGGCCCTGCACCCGCACCACTGACCCTCGCGGGTCGGGCGGGTCCACCAGGACGCCGGAGCCCGGTGCTGCCGGCGGGAGGGACGAGACAAGATGCGGAAGTTCGTCAAGGTCACCGGTCTGATGCTGGTTCTGTTCATGTTCCTCGCCCCGACCAGCCTCGCCTTCGCGGCCGAGGAGGGTGCCGCCGCCGCCGGCGCCATCGACCTCGCGAAGATCGGCGCCGCCCTGGGCGCGGGCCTGGTCGTGATCGGCGCCGGGCTCGGGATCGGGAAGTTCGCCTCGGCCGCCGCGGAGGCGATCGGGCGCCAGCCGTCCGCCGCGAAGGACATCACGGGCGCGGTCAACCTGCCCCTCTTCCTCCTGGAGGGAGTGGCGATCATCGGCCTCGTCGTCTGCATCCTCGCGATCGTGATGTAGCGGCGGGGACGGAGAGCGATCGATGACCCCCCTGCCGCTCGCACTGCTCGCGGTCGACGAGGCGGAGCACGCCGCCGCGGACCTGCTCCTGCGGCCGGACCCGGGCCTCTGGATCTGGACCCTCCTGGTCTTCCTCGGGGTGCTGTTCATCCTGTGGAAGTGGGGATGGGGCATGATGCTCGACGCCCTCGATCGGCGTGACCTGGCGATCCGCGGGGCGATCGAGGAGGCCCGCAGGGAACGGGAGGAGGCGGAGCGGCTGCTCGCCGAGCACCGGGCGCTCCTCGAGAAGACCCGGCGGGAGACCGCCGAGATGCTGGCGACCGCCCAGCAGGAGGCCGCGAGGGAGCGCCAGCGGATCGTCGAGGAAGCACGGGCCGAGTACGAGAAGATCCTGGCCCGCGGCCGGGAGCAGGTCGCCCAGGAGGCGGCCCGCGCCCGGGCCGAGATCCGCCGCGAGGTGGCCGATCTCGTGCTCCTCGCCGCGTCGCGCCTGCTCCGGAAGACCCTCGACGACGCGGAGCACCGGCGCCTCGCCGAGGAGTTCGTCGCCGAGCTCGAGGGGTACCGGGGCGGCGACCTGCCCCGGGCCTGACCGGGACCATGATCGGGGCCCGTCCGCGGTCGATCCGCGGACGGGCCTCGTCGTACCCGGGTCAGGGCAGGACGGCGGCCAGGGCGCGTCCGCCCAGGTGGCTCTCGACCCGCTCCCGGAGCCAGGCGGCCCAGCGATCGAGAAGCGCGATGTCGGTGTCGGTGGGTGCGAACATCGCGTAGAGCAGGTTCCGGCTCGTCTCGTCGACCGCCGTCCGGGCGGAGTCTGCCGAGGGATTGCCGAACGGTCCGTCCCGGTCCGCGAGGACGAGCCTCCCCCCGAGGTGGATCTCGGGCCGGCGGATCCCGGGATACGTCTCTCCCTCGCGTCCCAGGCGGAGGACGATCTCCTCGCCGGCGATCCGGGCGGTGTCGTACAGGCCGACCGGGAACCCGGAGAGGATCGCCCACAGGTTCCCGAGGTCGACGGCAGGGTGGACGCGGGGGAAGGGAGCCCCCCGCAGGAGACGTCGAAGCAGGGCCTCGGGGCTCGGTCGACGCTTCGTCGGGTCGATGCCGATCGCCCGGTAGAGTGCCCGGGCGGGTCGCAGGTGCGGGATCTCGCCGGCGGTACGCCCGGCGTACCGGGTGCGCAGATCCTCGACGGCCCGCTCGATCTCGAGGTCGAGGGCGTCCGCCCGGGCCGGGACGATTCCCCGGGCCTCGACGAGGGCGAGGGAGACGAGGTCGCGCACGTCCTCGTCCCGTCGAACACGCTCGATCCAGGTCATCGGCATCCCTCCTTCCGGCGATTGCCGCCGCCCCCCGCATCATGAATAATCGCGGCGAACGTTCCAACCGGTCCCGCGCCGCGGGACGACGGAGCCGATGCCCTCCTCCCAGCCACCCAGGAAGTTCGGCCGCTACGAGATCCTGCGCCTTCTCGGGCGCGGTGCCGTCGGCGAGGTGTGGCTCGCGCGGGACCCGGTCCTCGAGCGCGAGGTGGCGATCAAGACGCTCGGGGGGCTCGGCGGGCTGCCGCCGGAGGAGCAGGCGGAGGCGAAGGCCCGCTTCCTGCGGGAGGCGCGGGCCGCGGCGGCCCTCGCCCATCCCCACATCGTGACGATCTACGACGTGGGGGAGGAAGGGGGCGTCCCGTACATCGCGATGGAACTCCTCCGGGGCGTGACCCTCGACCGGCACACGCGCCGCGGGCATCTCCTGCCCCCCGAGAAGGTCGTCGAGCTCGGGATGCAGGCGGCCCTGGCCCTCGACGAGGCCCACCGGGCCGGCATCGTCCACCGGGACGTGAAGCCGGCCAACCTGGTGCTCACCGGGGACGGGAAGCTCAAGGTCGCCGACTTCGGCCTGGCCAAGGACCCGGGGACCGCGTTGACCGCCACCGACAGCCTGGTCGGCACGCCGAACTACATGTCCCCCGAGCAGGTGGCGGGGCGTCCGCTCGACGGACGCTCCGACCTGTTTTCCCTCGGGGTCAGCCTCTGGGAGCTGCTGGCGGGAGAGCTGCCGTTCGCCGGCGACACGATCTCCTCGGTCCTCTACCGCGTCGTCAACGAGCCCCCGCGACCCCTCCGGGAGATCCGGCCCGGTCTCCCGGAACGGCTCTACGCGCTCCTCGACCGGATGCTGGCCAAGGATCCGGCGGAGCGACCCGCCACCGGCGCCGAGGTCGCGCGGGAGCTCCACGCGGTCCTCGAGGAGATGGGGGGGGTTCCCGGAAACCTGGCGCTCCCGCCTCCCGCTCCCCCCGGCGAGGAGGGACCTCGGCCTTCCGGTTCTCGTCCGGGAGCGGGGCAGGTGCGGGACGACGCGCGGTCCCGCCGGGGGAGGAGGCGCTGGTGGCTGGGTCCCGCAGTCCTGCTCGTGCTGGCGGCCGTGGTCGTCGCCCTCTGGACCGCGCCCCTCTGGACGGGCTTCGATCCCCTGGACGGTCACCGGAGGGCGGTGGAAGACCGGGTCGAGGAGTGGTTCGGGCCGTTCGGGCGGGCGATCCGCGTCACGCCGCCGGACCGGTTGCTTCCAGTGGTCACCGATCCGCCGGGCCTTCCCGTCGCCGTCGATCCCCCGGCCCGCATCGAGCCGGACGGGCGGCTGAGGATCCCCGGTGACCTCGGGGCGCCGGTGACCGTACGGGTCGAGGATCCATGCCGGGAGGGAAGCGTCACCGTCGATCCGGCCCGGGTGCCGCCGGAGGTCCGGGTCCCGACATCACCGCGGCGGGTGCGCCTGCCCGTCGCCACCGACCCGCCCGGGGCCAGGGTCGTCCTCGACGGGAGCCCCCTCGAAGGACGGACGCCCCTCGAGCTGGCCCTGGAACTGTGCCGGGAGCACCTGCTGCGTCTCGAGAAGCGGGGCCGTCGCCCCCGGGAGATCGCGTTGCCCGCGACGGAGGACCCGGCCGCCTGGCGGGAGGCCCTGGCGAAGATCTCCCTCGCGCCGCCGCCCCGGGGGCGCCTGGTCGTGGCGGCGCCCCCCGGTTACGCGGCGGAGGTGCGTTCCGCGCGAACGGGCCGGCGGCTCGGCCGGGCGGGCCGGCCGATCTCGCTTGCGCCCGGCACCTACCGGCTCCTGCTGGTCGCGCCGGACGTGCTCGTGCGGCGCGAGGTGACCGTGCGGGTCTCGCCGGGCGCCTCCCGGAGGGTCGACGTGGACTGGCCACCCCTCGGGAAGCTCTCGGTCCGGGCCGTCCCCCCCGGGGGGACGGTCGAGATCCGGCGCCCCGGGGACGACCGCTGGAAGGAGCTGGGAACGACGCCGCTCAACGGCGTCGAGGTCGCGGCGGGGCCCCTCGAGGTCCGGGTGGGACACCCGCTGCGGGACGCTCACGTCGTCCGGCAGGCGGCGGTGCGGGGCGGCGCGACGACCGTGGTGCGGGTTGGCAGGGAGGACTGGCCGTGAGACGCCTGCTGCCGATGATGCTGGTCCTCGGGTTCCTCCCGGGAATGCCCGGGTCCCGGGCGGCGGACGACATGGCGAAGCGCCGGGTACGGGCTGCGCTTGCCCTCGAGAAGGAAGGCAAGCTCGCCGAGGCGCGGGATCTCTGGGCCACCCTCGCCGGGGAACGGCCGCCGGGAGAGTGGACCGATGACGCGCTCCTCGCCCTCGCCCGTCTCGACTGGCCGGTGGACGACCCGGACCGGCTGGGGACCGACCCCGGTGCCGGGCCCGCGATCGCGGCGGCAATCCCGCGGCTCGAGCGGATCCTCGGGGAGATGCCCGGTTCGGACAGCGCGCCGGAGGCCGCGTGGCGCCTGGCCCTCGCCCACCTGGACCCGGCGAGTCCTGCCCTCGATCCCTCCCGCGCCGAGGCGATCCTGACGACCTGGCCGGTCCTCTACCCGGACGCGCCGCGTCTCCCCGAGGTGCTCCTGCTCCTCGCACGCCTGCGCCTCGAGGGCGGGCATCCGGACCGGGCGGCGCGGACTGCGTTTCGGTTCCTCTCGCGATGGCCGGACGATCCTCGGGCCGGCCGGGCCTGGCTGGTCCTCGCCCGGGCCGCCGGGGTGGCGCGCCCGGGGCCATGCCTGCGTCGCCTCGGGCGTGCGGCGGTGGCCGCCGATGGCCGGGATCCGGGAACGGCCCGCCGTGCGCGGGAGCTGGCCACGCTTCTCGACCGGTTCGGGTTCGCGCCCCATCGGCAGGGAGACCGGCCCTGGCGCGCCCGGGAAGGGGGCGGCTTCACGGCGCTTCCCGAGCGGGGGGCCGGCCTGGCGATCGACTCCCGTGGCGTCGCCTGGGTGGCCCTGCCCAGGGCCGGGGAGGTCCGGCCCCTCTCGGGTGGGGGGACCGCGATCCGCGCGCCCGGTGCCCGCGGGATCGCCTTCGACCGGTGGGGCCGGGCGTGGGTGGCCGGGGAGGCGGGCGTGCGGACGCCGGGGGGCGACCTGCTCGTTCTCCCGGACCGGGGCACGGCGGAGGACCTCGCGCCGGCGGGCGACGGCGTGTCGGTCTTCGTCCTCGATGGGCGGAACCGGAGGGTCGTCCTGCTCGGGCCCGGTGGGCCGCCCCGGGTCGTGACCGGCCCGGGCCCGCGTCCCGCCCCGGCCCGGCTCGCCCCGGACCCGGCGACCGGCGGGGCCGTGGTCCTGGACCGGAAGTCGGGAAGGCTCTGGTTCGTCGGCCCGGACGGAACGGCGCTCGAGGAGATCGCGATCAAGGGAGTCGCGCCGACCGCCGTCGACGTGGCGGTGGACGCCTGGGGGCGTCCCGCGATCCTGGACGGCAGGAACGGCACGGTCACCGTCCTCGCCCGGGACGGGCGACCCCTCGTCACCTTCCGGTTGCCCCGGGAGGGGGAGCAGGGCCTGCCCCGGCCCGACCTGCTCGCGCTGGACGGGGCCGGCCGCCTCGCCGTGCATGACGCCCGCAGGAGGGGAGTGGCATGGTTCGACTGAGCCGCGACGTACTCCTGCCCGTCCTTGCCTTCCTGGTCCCGTTGGCCGGGCTTCCCGTGGCGCGCGCCGGGGACGCGTCGCCTGCTCCGGCCGCGGTCGAGGGCTCGCGCGCGGAGGCCGCGGGCATGCGGGCGCGCCGGCTGGTCGAGGAGGCCCGGAGCGCTTTCCTCGACGCGGAGTTCGAGAAGGCGGCCGCCGCGGCGGGCGAGGCGATCTCCCTCCTCGAGGGAGCACCGGGGGAGGCGCTGCCTCCCGCCGATCGGCGCGGGCTCCTGGCCACGGCCCTCGACCTGCTGGCCCAGTCCCGGTTCAACGTCGGGGACGAGAACGGCATGAACGAGGCGATCCGTCGCCTGCTCGCGGTCGACCCGGGCTACCAGGTCGACGTGGAGATCGCCGGGCCGAAGTACGCCAGGCTCTTCGAGGCGAAGCGCGCCGAGCTGGTCGGTTTCCTCGTCGTTGCCTGTCGGCCCCTTCCCTGCGAGACCGTGATCGTGGACGGTCGCTCCCGGCCCCTGGGAGAACGGGGGCGCCTGGCCCTCGTCGCGGGAAATCACCGGGTGGTCGTGGAGCGGCACGGGTTCGAGCCGGCGGACCTGGGCGAGGTCGAGGTGCCCCCCGGGAAGGAGACCCGGGTCGAGACGACCCTGCGTCAGGTCGCCCGGGACGTGCTCGTCGTCACCGTGCCCCCCGGGGCCGACGTCTCCCTCGATGGAACGCCGGTGGGAACGACGGTTGCGGCCGGGGACGGGGAGGCGACCTCCGCGCCGCTGACGGTCCGGGACGTGCCTCCCGGGCCCCACGTGCTGGTCGTCAGCGCCCCCTGCCGCCGGCGCGTCGAGCAGTCCCTCGAGGTCGTCCTGGACGAGAAGGACCCGGGTCCCCTCGTCCTTCCGCCCATCGAGCTCGAGGAGGCATGGGGGACGATCCGGATCTCCTGGAACGGAACGGAAGGACTGGTGAGTCTCGACGGCTCGCCGGTGCACCCCGGCGAGACGCGCGCCTGTCCCGGTGAACACGAGGTTTCCCTCGCGGTCGCGGGCCGACGGGTCTTCGTGGCCCACGTGTCGGTGCGGGACGGCGAGACGGTCACCGTTCGCCCCCGTCCCCGCCCGACCCTGGCGGTGCCGACGGAGGGCGCCGGGCCCTTCCCCGCCCTCCGGGGAGACGCGTGGAACCGTACCGAGCTTCCCGCGTCCGCCGTCGCCGAGAGCGGGCGGATCCTCGCGGGGATCCTCGGCGACGGTTCGGGCGACGTTCCGACCTGGCCCGCGATCGTGCGGCGCCTGGTGCCGGAGGCGGCCGCGCCCCTCCTCGCCGCGGCCCCGGAGGCGGACCTGGTCGCGTTCGCGTTGCCGGTGAAGGACCCGGTCCGGAACCTCTCGCGCCTCGTGCTCGTCGATCCGCGGCGTGGCGTCGTCGAAGCGGTGGCCTGGCCGGAGAACGACCGGCGGGCGCCGGGAGAGATCGACCGCGCGCTCGCCTGGAGGCCCCCGGCACGGGATTCGTGGCTTGGCCTCGACCTGGCGGACCGGGTGCGCGGCGCCCCGGTCGTGGCGCAGGTGACCGGGGGGTCGCCGGCGGAGGCGGCCGGTATCCGGGGCGGCGAACTGCTCCTCGCGGTCGGCGGCCGGGACGTCTCCGGCGCGGAAGAGGCGGAGCGCCTGCTGGCGGCCCTGCCACCGGGCAGGGAGACGGAGCTGCGCCTCCTCGGGGAGGAGGCGCGAACCGTGAAGGTGTTGCCGCTTCCCGTCGTCCACGTCGATTCTCCGGCCCGGCTGCGAGACCGCCTCCTGCTGCCGGCCCTGGCCACCGCGGGCGTCCTGCGGGTGGCGGGAGCCCCGGCGGAGAGGATCCCGGCGGCGGTGGCCGAGGGACTCCTCCTGGCGGCCTGCGGATCCGCCCTGGAAGCGGCCCGCGTGCTGGACCGGGTCACCGTCGACGCGGTGGAGGACCCGGAGGGGGATGCGCGGGGGACCGTGCTCTGGGTACTCGAGGGGTTGCTGCGGCGCATCGATCGGGATGCCTACGCCGACGAGATCGCCGCCAGGTTGCGGGAACTGCCCCGTGCCCGGCTCGGCGGACGCCGCGGACCGCCTCTCTCCCTCGCCGGCAGCGATTGACCGTTCCCGGGCGATCCCCCTAGAATGCGAACCGCCTGCGACACGGGGACGGGGAAGCAAGCCCCCCGGGCAGGAGGGGGTCTTGGTCGTGGAGGCGTTCGGAAACGACGCGCGGAATGGCGGTGACCTCGGGGTCGTCGGCATTCTCGACCTTCTCGATCGTCCCGCGCTCGCCCTCGGCGAGGACGGGCGGCTGCTGGCATTGAACGCCGCCCTTGCCCGGTTCTGCCGGGACCGTCTCGCCCGCGACTTCGCCCGGGTCGACGATCTCCTCGACCCGGACGACGCGGGACACCTGGCGGCGCTGGCGCGCCGGCCGGGCGAAGTGCCCCAGAGCCGCGTCGGCGTCCTGCTGCGCGACGGATCGCCGGGCCGGATGCGGGTCCAGCGGATCGAGACGCCGCGGGGAGGGGTGCTCGTTGCCGTCCTGGAGTCGCCGCCCCCCGGGGGCGTCGCGGACGATGTCGGCAGTCTCCGCCACGACCTGGCGGGCCCGCTGACGTCGATCATCGGTACCGCGGAGCTCCTGCTTGGACGCGGGCACGAGATGCCGCGGGAGATGAGGGAGGCCCTCGGACGGATCATCGAGGACTGCGGACGGATCACGGAGATCCTGGCAGCGTCCCGGAACGGGAGGGTTTCCCGGGAGGACGGATGACCCCCTCCCTCGGCCGGAGCGGCAGGATCCTCGTCCTCGAGGACGACCACGCGCTGCGGCGCATGGTGGTCGAGTTCCTGCGCTCCCAAGGCCACGATGTCGAGGACGTCGCCGAGCTCGACCAGGCCCGGGCAAGGCTGCGGGCGCGTCCCTTCGACCTGGTGCTCTCCGACCTGGTCCTGGGGCACGGGACCGGTCTCGATCTCCTCCGGGACGTGCGCACCGCCGGCCTGCCCTGCGAGGTGATCATCATGACGGGGCAGGGCGGGGTCGACGCGGCCGTCGAGGCGATCCGGGGGGGAGCCTACGACTTCGTCACCAAGCCCCTCGACCTTACCCGCCTCGCCATCGACGTGGCGAAGGCTCTCGAGAAGAAGTTCCTCGAGGACGACGTGCGCCGGTTGCGGGAAGGGCCGCCGCGCGGGTTCGGCGAGCTGGTGGGGGCGAGCCCGGCCATGGCCGCGGTCTTCGCGCTCCTCGACAAGGCGGCGTCCGCCGACTGCAACGTGCTGCTTCTCGGCGAGTCCGGCACCGGCAAGGACGTGGCGGCCCGGGCGATCCACGAGCGGTCCCCGCGCCGCGGGGGGCCGTTCGTTCCCGTGCACTGCGGGGCGATCCCCGGCGAGCTCCTCGCGTCGGAGCTGTTCGGCCACGTCAGGGGCGCCTTCACCGGCGCGGACCGCGCCCGGCGAGGGCTCTTCGCGGCCGCCGACGGCGGGACGATCTTCCTCGACGAGATCGGGACGGCCCCGCTCCCGGTCCAGGTGAGCCTGCTCCGCGTGCTCGAGGAACGGGTCGTGCGTCCCGTGGGAAGCGAGCAGGGGGAGCCGGTGGACGTCCGCGTGATCGCCGCCACCAACGCGGACCTGGCGCGGGAAATGGAGGCGGGGCGCTTCCGGGAGGACCTCTACTGGCGCCTGGCGACCGTCGTCGTCACGCTCCCGCCGCTTCGGGACCGGAAAGAGGATCTTCCCCTCCTGGTCGAGACGCTCCTCGCGCGCCTCGCCGCCCGGACGGGCCGGGACGTCCGCCCCGGGCCCGGCGTGATCGAGCGGCTCGCCGGGTACGACTGGCCCGGCAACGTGCGCGAGCTGGCCCACGTGCTCGAGCGGGCGGTGCTCCTGGCCCCGGAGCCGGTCCTCCGCCCCGAGGATCTCCCCCTTCCGGCCGAGGCCCCGGGACGGGTGCCCACCCTCGAGGAAGTGGAGCGGGATCACGTCCGGCGGGTGCTGCGCCTCGTGGGGGGCAACAAGCTCCGGGCAGCCCGCCTCCTCGGAATCCCCCGGGGGACCCTCTACCGGAAGATCGAGCGGTACGGCCTCGCGGAGGAGGTCGAGGGTGCCGGTGCCGTGGGGCCGGCTCCTTCCCCCGTTCCGGACGCCCGTCCCCGGCGTCCCGGTTCGTCCCCGGCCTGAGCCGGTACCCCGCGGCCGGACTGTCCGAATCCGGACACTGCCGGCCCCGTCGCAATCGCCGGCCTTTCGCCTTGCGGTGTCCCGGCCCCCCGCCGAGGCGGGTCTCCGGCACGGGAGGTGTCAAGAAACGGGACACTCGTGGAGCCCGGTGTCCCGGAGCGGACACTTCCGGGCCGTTCCACCCGGCGACGCGGCGCGCCGAACGGCGCGCCGGGCCCGAAAGCCTCCCGGTTTCCTGCCGATAAGAGGGACGGACGCGGAGCTGCCCCTTCGTGGCACGCCCGTTGCTTTTCCAGCCGGCGAACGCGAACCGGCCGACCAGGGAGACGCGATGAAGGAACGGACGAGCGGCGAGAGGAGGACCCTGACCCGGCAGGACGAGACCGTCCGGCGGCTGCGCCCGGTGGACGGGTTCGTCGTGGGCGGGGACGCGGCCTGGGAGTCCGGGCAGAACCTCTGGCTCCTGCTGTCCCGTCCCGGGGAACGGCTGATCGACTTCTTCCTCGAGGACGAGGACCTGGCCGGCTCTCCCGACCCGGTTCCCTGCGCCTGTGCCGGCGTGCTGCCCGACGGCACCGTCCTGATCGGGGAGGTGGACTGGGAGATGGACAGGTTCCTGTCCGAGCTGCTCGACGAGCAGGAGATGGACGGGCGGCGGGCGTGACCCGCCGGTGACCGGGCGTCCGAGGAGCGAGGGGATCATGAGCGAGCTTTCGACGATCACGATGGAGAACGAGGAAACCACCGGGACCGGGATCGGTCTGACCGCGGAGATCCGCGAGGAGCTGGACCGGCTCGAGGAACGGGTTCGGGCGCGGGTACTCCACGCCTCGGTGGACGAGACGGCGCGCCCCGTGCCGCTTCGGTTCCGTGGCCAGGTGATCCTGGCCCGGCCGATCGACACCCGGAGGTTCGTCATCGCGATGGCGCCCTACCTCTGCATGAACTGACCGGGGGCGCCCGGGAGTCCGACCATGGCCGAGGGGCTGCTGGAACGCACCGTCGCACCGCGGGGAGCGGAGCTCCTCTGGGCCGACCTCGCCGCCCACGCCGCCCACGACCTGAACAACCACCTGACATCGGTCCTCGGGAAGTCCGAGATCGCCCTGATGTCACCGGACCCGGCCCGGTGGCAGCGGGGGCTCGAGGAGGTCCTCGAGGCGGGCCAGCAGGCCCGTTCCCTGGTGGCCGATCTCCAGCGCCTCGCGCGGTGGCAGCTCGGCGCGGAGGGTGGTGTTCCCGCGCCGGACCTGCTGGGTCTCGTCGTCCGCCTCGCCGGCCGCCGAGCCCGCCGCGCGGGCGTCACCCTCGAGATGAGCGGCACCGGCTCCCTCGCCGATTCGCGCCTCGCCGCGCGGTTCGCCCTCGTCACGTGGCGGCTGGTCGAGCGGGCTCTCCTCGCCCTCGAGGCGGGGACGGATGCCGAGCTTCCTCCCTGGCGCCTCGAGGCGACCGCCGGACCGGGCACCGACTGCGCGATCACGCTCCATCACCCGGGCGGCCCGGCCGTGCTGCCGGGCCTTCTCGAGGCGGCGGAGGCGCTCGAGGGCGCCGGCGAGCCGCCCGCCGACTGGGCCGCCGTCGTCGAGCTCTGCCGCGACCTCGGGGCCACCCTCGCCCCCGGTGATCACGGTTTCCACCTGCGCATGGTGTAGGGAGGTTTCCCGGTCCGCACCCGGGACGGCCGAACGACAGTCCCCGTTCCCGCCCGCCATGGTCCCGCGAAGTTCTCGGCAGGAGGCCGGCGTCCGGCCGAGCGGGTGCGAGTCGCGGTCACGCGTATCCGCGGTGGCGGTGCGAGGCCACGACCCCGGCGAACGCCAGGAAAACGAGGATCGTCGCCAGGACCCCGGGTGGGAGCACCGGGGCGCCGTCCGGGGTGATCGGGAGGGGGAGGACGAGGGCGACCAGCAGGTTGACGAGGGCGTGGACACCGGCGACCAGCCAGAGGTTCCGGGAGACCTCGAGGAGGGTACCGAGGAGGGTTCCCATCGCGAGCACCCACAGCAGTTCTCCCTGCTGGGCCGCGAGCGTCCGCGCGGGGTCGAGGTGCTCGAGCGTGAAGGCACCGGAGACGAGAAGGATACCGGTCACGCGGACGGCCCGTCCCTCGGGAAAGCCGGCCTGGAGCAGCAGGCGGATCACCGTCACCTGGACGATGCCCCGGTACCACGTTTCCTCGGCGAGCCCCCGGGCGACCTGGGCCAGCGTCACGGTGGCGAGGAGGGCCGGGGGACGGGGAAGCCATCCCCAGGGAGCGCCGGCGAGGAGAGCGGCGCTCCAGGCGACGAGGCCCGTGCCCGCCACGGAGGCGGCGAGCAGGAGGAACGCCGCGGGGAGGCGCCCGGGGCGCATCACGGCGTGGATTCGCGCCCAGGACTGCCGGAGGACGAAGGCGCCGAACAGGCCGACGGCGAGCAGACCGAGGGCGGAGAGCCCGCGAAACGCCGCGTCGGCGAGGCGGGGATCGGGAAACGCCGCGACCAGCCGGTCGAGGATCGGCTCGAGAACCGGCCCCGTCACCCACTTCTCGAGGAGGAGGACGAAGACCAGCGGCAGGACCTGGGGAAGCGTCAGCCGGTGAGGAGCCCGGAGGGACGTGAACCGGTCCCGCCCCTCCCGTCGCGCCCAGAGCACGGCGAGTCCCGCCAGGAGGGCGCCCGCGAACAGGAGGCTGTCGAACGGTGCAGGGAGTCCCGGCAGCCGGGGAGTCGACTCGTGGAAGGAACGGATCAACCCGGAGGTGAACAGGGCCGCCGCGACGAGCCCGGCGAGGGCGTACGAGGCCGTGGACGAGCCCGGCCGGTCGGTGGTGGGGGAGACGCTCACGGGGGGAATGTCGGGCCCGGCGGGGACCGGGACAACCGGGCAGATGGCGGAAGCGCGTGGGAATCGAACCCACCCCCCGCCGGCTCGACCGGCGGGGCGACCGGTTTTGAAGACCGGGAGGGCCACCAGGCCCCGTTCGCTTCCGTCCGTGCCCTGCCCCGACCGCCAAGGGGCCAGGAGAAGAGCATAGCAGAGCCGCCGCGGCCCGCCCGGAGGACAGGGCGCTTTACGCCGTCGGCCCGGGAGGATACACTCCCCCTTCCCCATTCCGGCGGGCCACGGGCCCGCGCGAACCAGCAACCCGGCTGGGGCGCCCGGCGCCCCGCGAGAGAGTCCCCCCCTGATGGGCAAGCGTCTTTTCGTCGGCAACCTTCCCTACGAGGCGACAGGCGAGCAGCTCCGCGAGGTCTTCGGCCGCCACGGCCGGGTGACCGACGTGCACCTGGTGATGGACCGGGAGACCGGTCGTCCCCGCGGCTTCGCCTTCGTGTCCTACGCGACGGACGAGGAGGCGGCCGCCGCGGTCGCCGCCCTGGACGGCGCCGATTTCGGTGGCCGGAAGCTCGTCGTCAACGAGGCCCGGGAACGCGGCAGCGGCCCGCCGCCCGGGGGCGCTCGCCCCGGTGGCGGTTCCCGGGGCGGTGGCGGTCCCCGGGGTGGTGGCGGTCCCCGGCCCCAGGGGCCCCGGCCCGGTGGCTTCCGGCCCGGCCCCGCTCCGCCCGTCGACCTGCCACCCGCCCACGAGGAGCGGCGCCGCACGCGGAAAAAGCACGGGCCCCAGAGGGAGCGCGCACCGAAGCCCCGCTGGCGCGAGGAGGAGGACGACCTGCCCGGCGGGAACTGGCGCCAGTGGCTGAACGAGCTGGACGAGGACGAGTGACGGCCGGGAGACGGGCGTTCCTCGCCGTCGCCGCGGTCCTGCTCGTCGCCTGCCTGCCCGCGGTGCCCTCCGGGGCGCGACGGGTTTCCCTCGTCCGGGTCGTCGACGGGGACACGATCGTCGTCCGGGACGGGGACCGGAACGTTACCGTGCGCCTGGCCGGAATCGACACCCCGGAGCTCCATCACCCGGCCTGTCGTCCCCAGTACCTGGCCCTCGAGGCCCGGGACCGGCTGGCCGACCTCCTCGGTGCCGGCCCGGTGCTCGTCGTGCCGGACCGGGGCCGGGAGCGACGCGACCGGTACGGGCGCCTCGTGGCCTACGTCGAGACCGTCGATGGAACCGATGCCGGTGCCGTCCTCCTTCGTGAAGGGCTGGCCCGGGTCTACCGGAAGTTTCGCGTCTCCCGGCGGGAACGGTACCTCGCCCTCGAGGAGGAGGCCCGGCGGGCCGGTCGGGGCCTGTGGGCCGAGGGAGGGCTCGCCGAGGTCCGCTGGCTGCTCGACCAGGGCGAGCGCGGCATCCGGGTCCTGCCGATGACCGGGTGGCGTTACGCCGTGCTGGTTTCCGGGTGGGTCCGGGCCGGGGTCGCCGGCCGCGCCCTCACCGATGCCCTCTGGGCGGCGCGGCGGGCGCTCGGGGCCCGGTGGCACCGGGAGCACGGGCGCCGGGGAGGGGAGGACCCGGAGGAGATCCTCCGGAACGCGGGGTTCCAACCCCTTCCGGGCCGGGCCCTGGTTTCGCCGGGACCATCGCCCCGGGAAGCTCCAGGTCGAGCTCCTCGAAGGCCTCGTCGAGCCCGCGGCCACTGACGCCCGAACCGTCGAGCGAGTCGAGGCCGGCCTGCAGGGCGTCGGCCCGCGGCGAAAAGACCGCGTCGAGGAAGGCGACGGCCAGGCCCGCCACCGGGTCGGCCGGGGGAGGAGCGCACGGGGCGGGGCGCGCCGCCGGCCGCGCCGGGCGGCGTCCCTCCCGGTCGTCCCGCGGGGGTGCCGGGGGACGACCGCAGCCGATCACCCGGCCGCCCGGGCCCAGGAGGCATGGCTGCCCGCCGGAGACTGCCAGCCGGAAGGGGCTGGTCCTTTCCGCCACGAGCCGGGGCGAGGCGAGGGCGCGGGAGAGCGCCGCCGCCGCGATCCCGGGAGCGGTGCCGGCGGGCGGAACCACCGGGAGCGGAACGTCGAGCCGGCGGAAGAGCGCCGGGTCGTCCGCGAGGGTCTTCACCAGGTGATGTGCCGCTTCCCCCGGCTTCCCGAGGGCGAGGGCCGCCTGGCCCGCACGGAGGTGGACCCGGGCGCGGAGGAGGCGCTCCGCCCGCGGCAGGTCGGCCAGGGCGTGCCGGGCGGCTTCCCGGCATTCGCGCCAACGCCCGGCGAGGGCGAGGGCTTCCGTCTCGAGCACGGCGAGCCATGCCCGGCGGAGCTCCGGGGGGGCCGGGTCCCGCGGCTCGGGCGGCGCGGCCCGCAGTTCCCGCACGAGGGCCAGGGTCGGCCCGGCGCCGAGGAGAGCGACCGCGTCGGGCAGGAGCCAGGAGGGCCCCGCCAGGAACGGACGGAGCCGTTCCCGGGCGGTTCGCTGCGGGCGGAGTCCGCCCCGCGCCAGGAGGGGGAGGGTACGACGGGCCAGCCACCAGGCCCGGAGCCGGTCCCGGGCCGCGGCGGCGAGCAGGCGGGGCCCCGCCCGCCACCCGGAGACCGCCCGGACCTCGGAGCAGCGGGCGGCGCGGGCCCGGTGGGCGGCGGCGCCGAGCAGGAAGAGGGCCGAGTTGACGGAGCCCTCGTTGCCGGACCAGTGGGAAGTCCGGTCCGGTTCCGCGAGCGCCCGTTCCACCGCCTCGACCGCCCGGTCCGCGTCGCCGCCCGCCAGGAGCAGGCCGGCGGCCGCGGCGAGGGCTCCCGACCGGTGGGCCTGCCGGAGGACCGGGGGAAAGCGGCGCGCGCGGCGGAGCATCCGCCGGGCCGCGTCGAGCGCCTCGGGAAGCCGGCCCTCGAGGGTGTACAGCTCGACCAGGTCCTGCCACGGGTTGGTCTCCACGTCCCCCATCTCGGCTGCCTCGAGGAACCACTGCTCCGCGTCCTCGTAGCGTCCGACCTCGACGGCCGCCGATGCCGCGTTCCGGAGGGGCAGGTCCAGGGGCAGGCCGAGCTCGCGGACACGGGCGAGCAGCTCCCGGCAGGCGGGCCAGCCGTCGATGGCGCACAGCCCGTTCCGGGCGACCAGCTCGTCGAACACGCGGCCGGTGGCGATCGCCCGCTCGGCGGCCGCCCGGGCCTCGTCCAGGCGGCCGAGCTTCATCAGGGGCCAGACGTCCCGGTACCAGGCGTCGGGTTCGTACCGTTCCCGCAGTTCCCGCTGCACGTCGAGCTGCTCCCCGTAGCGGCCGAGGTTCCCGAGGCAGCGGGCCAGGTCCCGCAGCAGCTCGCGGTGCAGCCGCTCGCGACCGGGCGGAGGATCGCCGTTCCGGTCCTCGAGGAGCTTCCGGGCCCGGCGGTAGTGGTGAAGGGCGAGGGCCACGTTGCCCTCTCCCTCCTGGAGCGCGACGGCGAGCACGTATTCCCCCACCGGGGAATCCGGGTCGATCCGGAGGATACGGACGGCGAGCTCCCGGGCCCGCACCCACCGCTCGCGGTCGAGCGCCTGGAGCGCCTGCTGCTCGAGC
>CAYQTA010000041.1:0-6528 GCA_964420365.1 uncultured Acidobacteriota bacterium
GGGAACGCCGCAACGAGCCGGCGAACCTGCTGGTCGTCCTGGACGAGCTGGCCGCCATCAAGGGGGTGTCCCGGGAGGAGATCGCCCGCGCGACCACCGGGAACGCCCGCCGCCTCTTCGGCCCCTCCCTCCTGCCCTGACCGGGGACGGTTTCGACGAAACTTGCCGGACCCGCGGGGGTGGAATTCGACGAAACCTGCCGCCCGGGGGGGTCGCTATGCGTCGGACTTTCGTCTCTCCGGCCTTCGAAGTTGAACATGCGTCAAGCGTTCGCGCGACCCCGGTCCCGTGGCGCGTTCCTTGCACGATGCGGGGTCGATCCGACGGGGAGCGGAGGTGCCCGTGCGGGAGAGGTCTCCCGCCGACGCTCCCCCCGAGCACAGGAGGGATGTTGGCGATGTGGAAGAAGATCCTGGCCGTGACGTTCGCCCTGGCCCTGGTGGTCGGCGGGGCCTCCATCGGCGCCCTGGCCCACGGCGGCCACGACGGTGGGGACCATCACTCGGGTGATCACTCCGGCGACCACCATGACGGTGATCACTCCGGGGATCCCGGTCACCACCACGACTGGCACCACGGGGACCACGACGGGAACTGCGGTGGCGGCTGCCCCGGCGACTGCGGCGGGTGCGAGGGTGACTGCGGCGGCTGCGAGGGCGGCTGCGGTGGCGGCCACCACGAGCACCCCTGGACCTCCGCCGACGACACGGCGGCGACCCTCTGGCAGGCCCTCGGCCTGCCAGGCCTGACGGGCCTCCTCGGCTGACGCCCGTTCCGATGGCTCTCCGGGCGGCGCGGGTCGACCCCCCGCGCCGTCCCCTTTCCTTTCCCGTGGCCGGGCCAGCCACCTCCCGGCGAAGCGAGCGGCTCAGTAGTCCTCGGGGCTCCCGGGGGCCGCGCCCTCCCCGGAGGGCAGCGCGAGGCGGTCTCCCTCGTCGGCGACGACCCGGCGCAGCCAGTCCTCCGGGTAGCCGGTCTCGCGGGGACGTCCCTTCTCATCGCGGACGTACCCGTCGTTGTACTTCCACAGGAGGTGCTCGGCGAGCTCCCGCCAGCGCCGGAAGACCATCTCGCCCGCCTGGACGGAGTAGTCGGTCAGGTACTCGATCGCGAGGTCCCGGTCCTTCCGCAGGAGGTCCACGGCGGTCCGGTCGACCAGGGGCTGGAGGGCGAGGAAACGCCGTTCCAGCTCGTCGCGGGCGGCGAAGATCTCCCGGGACATGTCCCTCCAGCGCAGGTTCGCCCAGTTGGACACGAGGTTGAAGACCCACCAGGCGGAGTCCCAGGAGAACCGCGAGCCGTCACCGGTGGCGTAGGGCGCGGGGACGTCGGTGATCCCGCAGTAGAGCGGCACGTACACGGTCATCGACGTGTCGTCGACGCCGTACCAGAGAACGCCTCCCACCGGGTCGGGCAGGTACGCGCGGCACTGGGCGACGACGGTGTAGGCGGTCTGCTGGGTGGAGATCGGCCGCTCCCAGGTGTACTTCCGCCCGTCGACCTCGAAAAGCATCGGCCGGTACCGGACCGGGCAGCCGAACGGCCCGGCGGAAAGGCCGCGGGTCATGTCCCACGGGGTGCCCTCGTAGTGGTCCCGCATCAGGCTCATCACGTCATGGACCGAGAGCTTCCGCTCGGGCCGGATCCAGAGCGGCCACTCGCGTCCCTCCGGGTCGCCCCGGTGGAAACGCGGATCGAGCTCCGCGCCGGGCGCGATCCGCCGGAAGACGCTCCACTCGCGGGTCGCCGTGTAGCGCATCTCCGCGGGGCCCCGGGGATCGTAGGCCTCGTGGAAGACGAACGGCTTCCCCGACGCCGGGTCGTACCAGCCGCGGGCGACGGCGAACTCGACGACGTCCGGGGAGAAACGGGCCGAGTCCGGGTCCGGGGGCGGCAGCTCGCGGATGCGCGAGCGGTTGGCGTGCACCGCCACGTAGCCGTCCGGCACGCGCAGCGCGACCCAGATCGCTCCGCGCTGCCCGGGGCCGCGGCCGATCATCTCCATCAGCCACGCCTCGCGGGGATCCGCGACGTAGAACGACTCCCCGGTCGACGCGTAGCCGTACTCGTCGACCAGCGTCGTCATCACGTCGATCGCCTCGCGGGCGGTCTTCGCCCGCTCGAGGGCGAGGATCATCAGGTTCCAGTAGTGGAGGAGGCCGTCGGGGTTCCGCAGCTCCCTGCGCCCACCCCAGGTCGTCTCGGTGATCGCCACCTGGTGCTCGTTCATCAGGCCGGTGACGGCGTACGTGTGGGGCACCTGCGGGATCTCGCCGCGGTTCCCGATCCTGGCCGTCTCACCCGGCGCGTGGTCGGCGGCCGGGCGATGGCGGAGGCGCGGGGTGAACTCCCCGTCGCACGCGTACGTGATCATCACCGAGCCGTCCTCGGAGGCCCCGCGGGTGACGAGGATCGTCGTACAGGCGGCGGCGGGCGGCGCGCCGGGCCCGGCGAGGACGGCGACGAGGGCGAGCAGGAGCGTGACGGACACGAGCGGGCGGGGTCGCGGCATCGGGCGAGACCTCCTTTCCTCCGCGGGCGTCCCGCGGAGCGGGTATTCTAAGGGCCCGGGTACGCGCGGCAGGGGATCCACCGGGGGGGACGGAGGGAACGCCGGACATGTCGAGCCAGCAGTCGCGTCTCGAGCGCCAGTTCTCCGCGGTCGCCCTGGTCGTCTTCGCGTTCCTCCAGTTCGCGATGGTCCTGCTCGAGCTGATCCTGGCCAAGGCCCTCCCCCTCACGCTGGCCGCCGACTTCATGGAGAAGGCGAAGATCTCGTCGGTCGTGTTCTACTTCCTCGTCTACCTGGTGACGGGGGCGGCCGGGTTCGTCGGCGTGCTCGGGCTCGTCCAGGTCTACCAGCAGTCCCAGCGCCTGGTCGGCGAGGTCGCCCGCTTCTCGGCGCTGGGGTACTTCCTGACGACCTACTGGCTGTGGTCCGCGACCTGGATCGTCCAGTACAAGATCACGCTCCTGACCGACAAGCCGACCGATCCGCCCGAGTGGCTGCTCCGGCTCTTTGCCGCCTCGGACTCCCTGTGGTCCCTGCCCTCGTGGGGAGGCATCGGGCCGTCGATCCTCCTCTTCTGCTGCCTTGGCTGGCTGCTCTGGCGGGGAGCGCGGCGGCTGCCCAAGGCGGCCTCCGTCCTGTTCTACGCCCTCGCCGCCTCCCGCTTCGCAGACATCGTCTACATCGGGGCGAGCGGGACGACGGTGGCGAACGTCGCCGGGTACGACTTCGCGTTCTACAACGACGTCTTCTTCGCCGGCGCCCGCATCCTGGCCTTCGTCTTCGCGGGAGCCGCCCTCTACACCGAGAAGGGCGTCTTCGTCCGCACGCACCGGGCGGGCCGCCGCTGAGGGAACCGCGTGGCGCACGAGGACGACCGGATCGCCGAGGCCCTGCGCCTGCTCGACCTGGAACTCCAGGCGCGCATCGACCGCCATCCCCACGGCCACCTGCTCCGCCGGCGGGGCGGCCGCATCGAGCTCTCCCTGGACCTGCCCGTGCTTTCGACCGGGGAGGCGCTCGTCGAGGCGATCGAGCGGTTCCGAGCGCGGCTGGACCAGGTGGTCGGCGAGGCCCTCGGGCGGGCGGTCGTCTTCCGGCCCGGGGCGGTCTTCTGCCTGCGGTGCGGCCGGTCGGACTGCGAGCACGCCGCTCCCGCGGGGAGCCGGGAGGTGTTCGCCGGGTACGGGCCGACCGGGACGCCCCGCTTCCTCGACCTCGGCCAGCTCCTCCTCGCTCGGCGGGACGAGCGGGTCGAGGACCTGTTCACCGGGCGGGGGCGGCTGGTGGTCCGGCAGGTTCCCGGCGAGGAGCTCCTCGCGGACCTGCTCCCGCCCTTTCGCGAGGAGCCGGACCGGTTCCGGCTCCACGGGCAGGTGGTCGCGGGCTGGTACCGGGTCCCCGACCGGACCGGCGTTCCACGATCCCTCGCCGTTTCCTTCCAGGTCGTGTCCGCGGGCCGGCCGGGACGGCGGCGGCTCGGGCTCAACGTGCTCGGACGTGGGCCGGACGGCGAGAGCCTCGAGCACCTGTTCGACCGCGTGGGACGGATCCCGTGGCTCGACGCGGCCCGCTGGGCCCAGGACGTCCTCGCCCGGATCGAGCGCGACCAGCGCCGCCGCCGGGGCCCGGACGATCTCCTGGACCGGCGGGTGGCCGGCGTCCTCGCGGGCCTTGCCCGGCGCCTCGCCCGCCGCGAGCGCGCCCGGGCCCGCCGGACCCGCCACGCGGAACTCCGCCACGAGCAGGGGGACCGGCCCACCGAGATGGCGATCCTCGACCTCTCCCGGGCCGAGCCGGAACGGGTCTTCCGCGACACCCGCCGGGGAACCTTCGTCGTCCTCGGCGAGCGGGGCCGGGCCCACGTCTTCAGCGAAGAGGGTCGTCACGTCACCTCGGTCCGCTACGGCCCGGGCGTCGTGGAACGCCGCGTCGCCCGCGGCGCCTGGCGGCCGGCGACGCCCGCGGAGACGGCGGGCCTCCGTGCCCGGGTCGCCGGGATCCCCGCCCGCGACGGGGGCGATTCCCCTGGACCCGGCACCCCGGGCCCGGACGCCCCGGGACGGAACGGGCCCTGACGGTTTCGTAACGTCTTGCACCGGGGACTGGCCCCGGGTCGACCGGGAACCTACGTTCCCCTCGTAACCACCGCGAAAGGGCCCGGACGGGCCCGGGAGGTTTCGTGATGTGGTGGCGTCGTGGTGAGAACGAGGTGAACGAGACGGGAGCGGGCGCTCCCCCGGCCGGCCCGGGAATCGGGCCGTCGATCCCGGTCGCCGGGCAGCGCGGCCGCCAGGCCAGCACCCTGCCGCCGCCGGCGCCGATGCCGATGACGGGGGGCAGCTTCATCATCGACGGGATGGGCACGATCCTCGCCTTCGATCGGGCGATGGAACGGCTCACGGGCTGGGACGCCCTCGAGGTCGTCGGCAGGCCGAAGGACCTCGGCTTCTACGACGCCCCGGACGAGCACGGCATCCGCCGCTACCGGCCCCGCCCCCTGTTCGAGGGCCACCTGCCCCGGGTCGACCGCAGCCAGCGGATGAACCTGGTGCTCAACCGGAAGGACGGGGCCCGCCTCGAGGCCGAGGCGGTGGTCAGCCCCCTCGGGCCGAAGTCGAACCGCTACTCGGTGGAGATCCAGCGGATCGTCGCCCGGAGCGCCCCGGTGACGCCGGGCTCCGAGCCGGGGATCGACCCGCTGACCCGCCTGCCGAACGCGCAGGTGTTCCGCGCCCGGCTCGAGCAGGCCTGGGCCGCGGCGCGGGTCTCGGGCCGGCCGCTGGCGATGCTCCTGATCGACGTCGACCGGTTCGGGGAAATCAACGAGACCCACGGGCGCGAGGAGGGCGACCGGCTGCTCAAGAAGCTCGCCGGCATCCTCCAGGCCACCGTGCGCCAGACCGACCTGGTCGCCCGGCTCCAGGAAGACGACTTCGCGATCCTCCTCGAGAACACCGGGCGCGGCGACGCGCGCCACGTCGGCGGCCGGATCCGCAAGACCGTCGAGCAGTTCGCGTTCGCGAAGCCCGGCGGCACCGGGGAGCTGCGCCTGACCGTCAGCATCGGCGTCTCCTGCTGGCCGGCCGACGGCGAGAGCCCGGCCGAGCTGCTCCGCCGGGCCCGCGAGGCCCTCGACGAGGCGCACCGCCTCGGGCGGAACCGCGTCTGGTGCTACGTGCGGCGCCCGCGCGTGGCCGTGCAGGTACCGGTCTACTTCGACGGCCCCGGAGGACACCTCCTCGGGATGAGCCGGGACCTGTCGAACTCCGGGATCTTCGTCGAGACGTCGGACAACCTCCAGCCCGGGATGCGGGTCAGCCTGGTGTTCCGCCTGCCGGGCCAGGCCCAGCCGATCCGGGTCGCCGGGCGGGTTGCCCGCAAGGTTCCCGCCGGCGAGGGGGTGAACCCGACCCCGCCCGGGCTCGGCATCGAGTTCGAACGGTACTCCCCGGAGGACCGCTGGCGCCTCGAGTCGTTCCTGCACCAGGCCCGCATGGAAGGGTCCCGGAACGGGGAACCGGTGGCGCCGTGAGGCCCCGGAACGCGGACGAGCACCCGAAGACGGGGGACGACGCGCAGACGACCTGACGCCGGACGCTCCCTGCCGGGCCCTTCCGCCTTCGCCCGGCAGCGATGTCCTCCCGGGGGCCGCGCGATGCGCGCGGCCCTCACCTTGTTCCCACGGGACCCGTTCCCACGGTCCGGGCTGCCCACGCCGGCGGCGGCACGGCGCGCCGCCCGGGCCGCCTCCCGGCGGCCCCTACGAGAGACCCGCATCGCCTGCCGGCGACCCCACGCGACGCGCGTTTCCAGGGCTCCTGCGGGGGATTTCGTTGGGGGTTTCGTAGGGGCGGCCGGAAGGCCGCCCGCCGGTCCCGAACGCGCACGACGCCGCGGTCCGCGTCGCCCCATGATGCGCGGCGCTCCGCGCCGCCCGGGCCGCCTCCCGGCGGCCCCTACGAGAGACCCGCATCGCCTGCTGGCGACCCCACGCGACGCGCGTTTCCAGGGCTCCT
>CAYQTA010000042.1:0-8767 GCA_964420365.1 uncultured Acidobacteriota bacterium
GAGGTGCGGGAAGAGGACCTTGAGGGCGACGGTCTCGCGGGCGACGGTGTCGAAGGCCTCGTGGACCTCGCCGGCGCCGCCGGTGCCGAGGTGGCGGCGGATCTCGTAGCGGCCGGCGAAGAGGGCGCCGGGGCGGAGGGAGGCGAAGCGCAGCACCCGGCCGTCCCCGCCCGCCGGCGCGGTCGGGTCGAGGGGGATGCTCCTTCCCTCGCCGCGGGGTCGGGCACCCGCGGAGGGTTCGCCCGGGGCCGAGTCGGTCACGATGCCCCCTCCCCGTGCCGTCCCGGGAAAGGGACGACCAGGTGACAGATCTTTTACCGCGATTCAATCCGCGAGGGAAGGGCCTTCCGGTGGTCCGGGTTCGCGCGTGGCGTTCTCTCCGGGGCGGTCGCCGACCCGGAGGGTCCACGCGAGGACGGGGGGACCGATCACCTGGTTCAGCGTGATCGCGGCGAGAACCGCCGGGACGAGCACCTCTCCCCAGCCCGGAAACCTCCGCCCGATCTCGGCGGCGAGGCCCAGGCTGACCCCCGCCTGGCTGAGCGCGGTCAGGCCGGCGAGCCGGGGCCAGGGAGCGGGGTCCCGGGCCAGCACGCTGCCGAGCCAGCCCGAGCCGAACAGGGCACCCCCCCGGAGCAGGACGAGGGTGAGGGCGAGGGGCCACGTTCGGGCGAGGACGGAGATGTCGAGGCGAGCCCCCGCGAGGGCGAAGAACGCGACGTAGATCGGCGGGGCGATCTTCTCGAGGGCGTGGGTGAATGCCTCCCGCTCCCGGGAGAGGTTTTGCACGAGGATTCCCGCGACCAGCCCCATCAGGAGGGGTTCGAGCTGGACGTGGACGCCGGCCCCGTGGGCGACCAGGTGGGAGAGCTCCCGGGAGAGTCGCGTGATGAGGAACGCGAGGGCGGCGAGGAGCACCGGCAGGTCCACGCGGAACGCCCGGATGATCCCCATCACGACGAGTCCGACCCCGGCACCGAGGACGGCCGACGCGGCCAGCTCCGCGGCCAGGATGCCGAGGAAGGCGACATCCAGCTCGGCGCCCGGGGTGACCAGCACCTGGGCCACGGACACGGCGGCCGCGAACGCGAGGATCACCAGCGTGTCGAGGGCGATCGTGACGCCCAGGGTCGTTTCCGCGAAAGGCCCCCGGGCACGGGACTCGTCGATCAGCGCGATGGTGACCGCGGGGGACCGGGCGAGGGACAGGGCACCGAGGACGAGGGCCGCCCCCAGGGCCGCGCCGGATCCAGTCGGGAGGATCGGGACCAGCCGGTGGAGCGCGAGAAGGCCCGCGCCGACGAGCAGCGGCACGAGGAACACCTGGGCGGCGACCCACGTGGCGAGGGAGCGCCACCTCTTCCGGATCAGCTCCCCGTGCAGCTCTCCCCCGGCGACGAGGGCGATGAAGGTCAGCGCCAGGTCGTCGAGGGGGCCGAGACGGGAGACCAGGTCCGCGTCCAGCAGGCCGAGGGCGGAAGGCCCGGCGACGATCCCGGCGACGATGTACCCGGTGAGGCGGGGCAACCGAACGGCCTCGGCCACCAGGCCGGCACACCACCCGGCGAGCAGCAGGAACCCGATGGCCAGGGTGATCTCGCCGGTTCGTGCAGGGCTGACCAGGGCCGGCACCCACCGGAGCCCTCCCATGAGCAGGCCCGTACCCGCGAGGAGCAGCAGGGCCCAGGGGACCGTCGTGCGGAGGCGATCCGGGACGCCCCCGAGCCCGGAGTAGCGGAAGAGGCGCGTCATGGTCCGCCCTCCCCTGCCCTTCCGGGCCCCTCCTGCCGGAGCACGCGCAGGATCATCCACGGGGAGACCATCTCCGTGACGAGCACGGCGAACATCGTCGCCGCCAGCACGAGGGACGTGAAGGGACCGGGCCCGGACTCCAGGTAGTCGAGGGCGAGGGCCACGGCGATGCCACCCTGGGCAACGAGCCCGAGGCCGAAGCCGGCGGGCGGGTTCCGGAGAGCGTGGGTCGTCCGCGCCAGCAGGATCCCGGCGAGCCCCTTCCCGAGCAGCCGGAGGACGACGAGGACCGCGGCGGCCGCGAGGACGCCGGCGGCTCCCAGCCCGAGCGGGGTGTCGAGGGTGCCGACCGCACCGGCGACCAGGAGGAGGAACATCATGAACGGTCCCTCGAGCCGGTGGACCAGGGCCTGGACACGTCGGCGCGGGCCGGGGATGTTCGCGACGGTGATCCCGGCGACCAGGCCGACGAAGAGGGGCGAGATGTGCAGGTAGCGGGCCATTCCGCCGAAGAAGAACGTCGCCGCCAGCCCGCCGACGAGCAGGCGCCCGGTGCCGACCTTCCCGACCCGCGGGAGGAGGGCGAGGGCGCCACCGAACAACACTCCCATCAGCGCCGCGAGGCCGAGCCACTGGAGGAAGAGGAACGAGGACCACCCGGGGATCACCGGCGCCTCCTGGCGCCAGCAGAGGGCCAGTCCGAAGAGGGCGAGGGCGGGAAGCTCGCCCATCTCGGCCAGGTGGCGGAGCATCCGGAGGACCGGCGACCCGGCGTACTTGCGGTCGAGGGCGAGCATGTCGAGGGGGGCGGGGGTCGAGCAGGCGGCGGCGGCGGCGAGGACCAGGGTCGCGACCAGGGTCTCCCGCGCATCTGCGGGCCAGGCGCGGAGCCAGAACCAGGCGGGGATTCCGACCGCGAGGGCTCCACCAGCGGCCTGGACGGCGGGGGCGACGGAATAAAACAGCGGAATCGTCCGCAGGAGCGGGATCTCGAGCTGGAGGCCGTAGTGGAGGCCGACGAAGGCGAGGCCGACCGTCGCGAAGGGCCGCAGGGCCTCGATCACCTCCCGGTCGAGGATGCCGAGAAGCTGGGGGCCGAGGAGGATTCCGACGACCAGGAACTCGGACCCCGTCACGAAGAGGAGCCGGATGCCGGCGGGCACGGGAAAGCGCGCGGGGGTGCGCCGGCCCCCGACGAGCACGATCAGGAGAAGGAGGGCGAGCGCTGCCAGCCGGATCAAGCGGCCTCCCCTCCCCCGGCGAAGCGAATCAGAAGGGACTGCTCGGCGAGGCGGCCGGCTCGGCGCCCTCGTCGTTGTCGTCGAGGGCGCTCACGGCGAACGCGCCCCCGACCACGACGGCGAGCGGAACCCACCAGGAGGCGAGGACGCCCGAGGTCGCGGCCGCGGCCGTGCCGGTCGCCGCGGCCCCCTCCCCTGCCCCGGCGGCGGTCCCGGCTGGCGCATGGCCCGGGGCATACCCCTTCGCCCCGATCCGGATCTCCATCCGGGCCACCTGGCCCTCCTCGAGGACGACGGGCTTCGACAGGACGGGGAACTCGGACCCGTCCGGCGCGAATGCCACGAGCTCGTACTTCCCCGGGGGGACGATCTGGACGACGAACGCGCCGTCGGGGCCGGTGACCGTCGAGAGGAAGAGATCGCCATCGGCACTGCGCAGGCCGACCTGGTACCCGCGGGCCGGCATTCCCTCGGCGTCGAGAAGGACGCCACGGAGCTGGGCCGTACCGGCGGCGGCGCCCCCCGCGGCCCAGGCGGGTCCGAGGCCGAGGGCCAGGGCGAGGACGAGGACGAGGATGGTCCGGGTGGCGTACATCGTCGGTCTGCCTCCTTCGCGGCCATGCCGGAAGGGGGGATTGCAACCCCGCGGGGGCGGGATGTCAACCGAATCTTCCGGGGGGCCCGCGGGCCGGCTGCCGACACGCCTTCCGTCCTGCTACTGTGGAGACCGGGGTAGGCGTGATGGTGCTCGACATCGACCGGGACGACACGATCGTGGCGCCGGCGACGCCTCCCGGCGTCGGCGCCCTCGCCGTCGTGCGGCTCTCGGGCCGGGCGACCCTGGACGTGCTGTCCCGCGTGTTCCGGCGGGACCGGGGCCGTCGATCCATGCCGGCATTCCGGCCGGTGCTGGGCACGGTGCTCGACTCCACGGGCGAGCCGATCGACCGGGGGCTCGCGACCTGGTTCCCGGGGCCCCGGAGCTACACGGGGGAAGACCTGGCGGAGCTCTCGGTCCACGGGTCACCCGCCGTCGTGCGCGCGCTGCTCGAGGCGTGCCGGGCCGCGGGGGCCCGGCCGGCGGAGCCCGGCGAGTTCACGTTCCGGGCCCTCCGGGCGGGCAAGCTCGACCTGGCACAGGCGGAGGCGGTCGCCGACCTGGCCGCTGCCGCGACCCTGCCCCAGGCGCGGATCGCGGCCCGCCAGTTGGCCGGCGAAGTGGGCCGGGCGCTGGCCCCCCTTGCCGAGGAGTCCCTCGCGCTGCTCGCGGACGTGGAGGCCGGTCTCGACTTCTCGGAAGACGAGGACCTGGGGCCGGGGGCCGACGAGATCGCGCGCCGCGCGCGGGTTCTCGCGGATCGCCTCGACGAGTTGCTCGCCCGTGGCGAGATGGCGGCCCGGGTGCGGGAAGGGGTCCGCGTCGTTCTCCTCGGCCCGCCGAACGCGGGCAAGTCGACCCTTTTCAACGCGCTGGTCGGGCGGAACCGGGCGATCGTCACGCCCGAGCCGGGGACGACCCGGGACCTGGTCGAGGAAGCGGTCGTGCTGGACGGGATGCCGGTGATCCTCGTCGACACCGCCGGCGTCCGGGAGGCACACGGCCTGGCGGAACGGGAAGGGGTCCGGCGAGCGCTGCGCGTGGCGGAGGGGGCGGCCCTGGTGCTGGAGGTCTACTCCCTCGCCGGTGCCTGGCGGCCCGCCGGCGAGCCGGGACCGGGCCGCCTGCGGGTGGCCACTCACGCGGACGTACGTTGGAAGGGCGAACCGGCCCCGGGGTCGCTCCTCGTCAGCCCCTTGACCGGAGAGGGAATGGACGACCTGCGTCGGCGAATCGGCGAGGCGGTCGGGGCGCCGGGAGCCGACCCCCTGCCCTCCGTGGCCCTCGCTTCCGCTCGGCACCGCGCGGCCGCGTCACGGGCGGCGGGGCACCTCCGGGAAGCGGCATCCCTGGCGGCGAAGGCACCCGGCGAGGTCGTGGCCCTGCCGCTCCGGGAGGCCGTCCGCGCCCTCCGGGAGATCCTCGGGGACGTGGACGCCGAGCGGGTGCTGGGAAGCATCTTCTCCCGCTTCTGCATCGGGAAGTGACGAGGTCTCGGGATGAGACGCCCGGAACCGGGGAACCCCTCGACGTCGCGGCGTACCGAGCAATCGTGTTAGGTTAGTCGCCGAGGAGGCGTTCCATGGGCGGTGAGACCCTGGTTGGAGCCGCGATCCTGGCTGCGGCGGGGCTGCTCCTGGGGATGTTCGTGTTCCGTTCGCTGCGGGAGGGTGGCCGACGGGTTGACCATGGGTCGACCCCGGCCGCGTGCAGCGGGTGTGCCCACGTGTCGTCATGTCCCCTGCCCCGGCAAGGGGTGATCAAGGTCCGGGGCGTTCCGGAGGGATGCCCTGCGCCGCCGGCGGGGTTCCCGCTTCCCTCGGCCGAACCAGGAGCAGGTGTCCCGGCGAGTGGGTCCGAAGGGGGCGAGTCCGGACGGAGAGATCCGGGCGCTGGCTGAGCGCCGCGGCGATCCGGCCGGCGTCCTCCCGGGAGAGCCAGGCAAGAACGCATGGTCGGCGCGCCGACCGTGATTCGCGTTGCGGGACCGCGGACACCAGGCGCTGGATCGTTCCACCGGGGTCCGGGAACGCCCGGAGGGTCACGATCGCGGGAGTGTCGATGAAGTCCCCGGCGAAGCTCCTCTCGATGACCTCCACCCGGGAGCCGAGCCCGGTTTTCCGGAGAACGGCGCGGAGGAAGTCGGCCTTGCGGGCGACCCGCTCGTGGAGCTGGCCGCGGAGGGCCGGCCGAGCGGCGAGGAGCGGGAGGGCCGGGTAACCGTTCCCGGAACCCAGGTCGGCGAGGAGGGATGAAGCGGGCCCCGGGTTCGGCCGGGCGGCGAGGCACTCGTCCAGCCAGTCGAGGGCCTCGAGGGACTCGAGGACGTGTCGGTGCACCCCGTCGGCCGGGTCGCGGATCCCGGTCAGGTTGACCCGCCGGTTCCAGGCGTAGAGCAGGTGGAGATGCAGCGCGAGGGTCTCCAGGGCCGGGCCGGGTACGTGGAGCCCGAATCGCCGCGCCTCCCGCGCAATGGCGTCCCGGGCTTCCGCGGGCTCGATCCCCGGGGAGCGTCCGCTCACGAGGCCGTCTCCCGCCGGCGTGGCCTCCCCTGCCCCACCGCCGCCGCCAGGAGGGCGAGGGCGGCCGGCGTGACACCCGGAATCCTGGAGGCCTGGCCCAGGTTCCGTGGGCGAACCTCGGCGAGCCGCTGGCGGATCTCCGTCGAGAGACCCGGGAGCTCGTCGTACCGGAACCCGGGCGGGATGCGGATCGACTCGGCACGGCGAAGCTTCTCCGCCTCGCGGAGCTCGCGCTCCAGGTAGCCCCGGTACCGAACCAGGTGGACCAGCGTCTCGCGATCGCGAGGTCCGAGGACCGGACCTTCCGGCAGGGATTCGGCGAGGACCTTCTCCGCGTCCTCGCCCCGGCGGATCCGGTCCGCCGGGGTCGTCGGCCGGGAGGCCCGCAGTTCGCCATCCCGCTCGATCGCCTGGAGCGCCGCCTCGATCCGCTGCCAGCGATCCGCCGCGCGGCGGGCCCGGTCCGGGTCCACGAGGCCGAGGGCTTCCGCGACCGGCGTGAGCCTGCGGTCGGCCGTGTCGGGCGCCAGGGAGAGCCGCAGCTCGGCCCGCGACGTGAACATCCGGTACGGCTCGAGGACCCCGCGCGTCGCCAGGTCGTCCACGAGGACACCCAGGTACGACGAGAACCGGTCCGGGACGAACGGTTCCTGCCCGAGGGCGGAGCGGACGGCATTGATCCCCGCAACCAGGCCGAGGGCCGCCGCCTCCTCGTACCCGGTCGTGCCGCAGACCTGTCCGGCCAGGAAAAGCCCCCGGAGAACGCGTGTTTCCAGGTTGCGGAGGAGCTGGGTCGGCGGGACGTAGTCGTACTCCACCGCGTACCCGTAGCGGGCAATCGTCACGTCTTCGAGCCCCGGGATCGCCCGGACCATCTCCTCCTGGACCTCCTCGGGCATGCTGGTCGAGAAGCCGTTGAGGTAGACCCAGGGATGGTCGAGCCCCATCGGTTCCAGGTGGAGAAGGTGCTGGTCCCTGTCGGGGAACTTGACGACCTTGTCCTCGAAGGAGGGACAGTAACGGGGTCCCAGCGCGCGGATCTTCCCGCCGTAGAGGGGCGAACGGTCCAGGTTGCGGCGGACGATCTCGTGCACGCGGGGGGTCGTCCGGGCGAGCCACGTGGTGAGCTGGGGCAGGCGGGGCTCGAAACGGTCGCGGTAGAGGTGGAGGAACGACAGGGGCTCGGGTTCCGGGTCACCGGGCTGGGGCTCGAATCGCGCCGGGTCGATCGAGTCGCGCAGGAGCCTCGGGGGGGTCCCCGTCTTGAAACGGCCAAGGTGAAGGCCGAGGCCCGCGAGCGCTTCGTGAAGGGGCAGGGAGGGAGGCTCCCCGATCCGCCCGCCCTCGAGAACTTCCTCGCCCCGGAAAAGGCGGCCGCGGAGGAACGTCCCGGTCGTGACGACCGCCGCGGCGGCGGGGAGGAGCCGGCCGTCCGCCGTCTCGATCCCGGCGAGGCGACCTCGTTCCACCCGGAACGTCGCGGCTTCTCCCTCGACGACCTCGATGTGCGGATGTCGCAGGAGGGTTTCCATCGCCCGGGGATAGGCCTCGTAATCCTCCTGGACCCGCGGACCGCGTACCGCGGGACCACGAGAACGGTTCAGGACGCGGAAGTGGATGCCGGCGAGGTCCGCGGCGAGGCCGATCAGGCCGCCCATCGCGTCGATCTCGCGGACCAGGTGGGACTTTCCAATGCCGCCGATCGAGGGGTTGCACGAGAGGCGCACGAGGGCGTCGCGCCGGAGCGTGACCAGGACGACGTCCGCGCCGAGGCGTGCGGCCGCGTGGGCCGCCTCGACCCCGGCGTGGCCGCCACCGACGACGACGATGGGAGGGAGAGTTTTCATCATCCCCGGCCGCTCCCGTTCATTCTCCGGAACCTGCCCCGCCGCGACAGGGTGCCGCTTCCGACGGCCGCGCGCAAGCGCCGGGTGTTCCACGTGGAACATTCGCAAGTGGCGAAGGGGAGGGGAGATCCGCGCTCCGGTCGACCCGGCTGGAGGATGTTCCACGTGGAACAACCTGCAGAGAGCCGTCCGGGCATCCGGAGGGGCCGCCGGGCCGGCCAAGGAGATGGGCGTTCCTTCCGGTCGGGCCCGCGTCGCCGGGGATGTTCCACGTGGAACATTTCCTGGCAGCGACCGGTCCGGGGCGGGCCCGAGATCGGACCCGGGGGGAATCGTCCGAGCCACCGGGCGGGGTGGGGAGGCCCGAGATCTGGCCCGCTGGCTCGCCTCCACGCCCAGGTGCGATGGCAGGTCCGAGATCGGACCCGGGGAATCGCCCGAAGGTTCGGGCGGGCCGGGTCCGGCGGGATTCTCGGAGTGCGGGCGCCACGGGCCGCGCGCAATGTTCCACGTGGAACATCCGCAAGTGGGGGCAGGGGAGGGGCTTGTGGGCGGAGGCCTGTCCGCGGGGGCGATGTTCCACGTGGAACATCCGGGGGAGAGCCGTCCCTGCATCCGGAGGGGTGGCCGGGCCGGCCAAGGAGATGGGCGTTCCTTCCGGTCGGGCCCGCGTCGCCGGGGATGTTCCACGTGGAACATTTCCTGGCAGGACCGTCCGGGGCGGGTCCGAGATCGGGCCCCGGAAGCTCTCGGACGTCGGGAATGACAGGGCTGGCCCGAAATCGGGCCTGCTGGCCGCCGCCACGC
>CAYQTA010000043.1:0-29576 GCA_964420365.1 uncultured Acidobacteriota bacterium
ACCGTCGTCCTCGTCGTCATCGCGTTCTCCTCGGGCTCGTTCCCGCCGCGACGGGGTGCCGGCCGCATCGCGCTCCACGCCCGCCCGCGACCACCCCGCGTGCCCCGATCCTAGCCCATCCCGACCGCCCGCGGGCAGCCGCCGGGGACCCGTCCGGTCGACGCCACCCCGGCCCCCGAACAGGGGGCGGCCAGCCGGGAAGGCGGGAGGCGCAACCCCGTGAAGATCGGCACCGGGGGTTGCCCCGGGGAACCCGCGCTCCGCTCAGTGGAACTCGTCCAGCCTGCGGTGGCCGGCGAGGTCGCCGTGGCGGCGCGTGCGGCGGGCCCAGGCGAGGATCGCGCGGACGGCGGTGGTCGGGCGGTCGACGAGGAGCGGGGCGAGGAGGCGCTGGCGCGGGCGCGAGTCCCAGCCCCCGATCACCTCGGCGGGGCGCCGCGGCGGAAAGAGGCGGCGGAGGAGCGCAAGGCGCGGGGACCGGCGCGCCGGGCGGAGCAGCTCCCCGGGGACGATTCCCGGGAAGCAGCGCTCGACCTGCAGGACCGAGAGCAGCAGGACCGCGCGCATCCCCCAGCGCCTCGCCCGCTCGAGCAGCTCCGCGGGGGACGCCTCCCCGGCGAGGTGGAGCAGCGCGACGTCGACGATCCAGATCCCCTTCGGCTGGAAGTAGTGGTAGCCGAGGTGGAGCGCCTGGTGGAGGTGCAGGTCGACCGGGCCGAGGGCGAGGCCGGTGACCGGGCCGTACCGCAGCTCGCGGGCACGCGAGAGCATCCCGGCGACGTCGGGAAAGTGGCGGCCCTCCTGGGCGATCGACCAGTGGAGCTCGACGGCGCCCGGCGTACCGTCCGGCGCCTCCACCGGCAGGTCGTACCAGGTTTCCTCCCAGAACTCCCGGTGCTCCTCCGGCGGGATCCGGAAGCCGGCCGACTCCAGGGCGTCCAGGGCCCGGGAAAGGGAATCCCGGGGGATCAGCAGGTCGACGTCCGACATCGGCCGCAGGTACGGTTCCGGGTAGACCAGGTGGCCGAGGGCCGCCCCCTTGAGCAGCACGGGGGCGAGTCCCTCGTCCCGCAGCGCCTCCAGGGCGGCGGCGCCGGCGGCGTCGAGGCGGGCCCGGCCCATCCGGTCGTCCAGCAGGTCGCCCCGGAGGCGGGCCACCTGCTCCCGGGGCAGCTCGCCCACGGCGCCTTCCCGGTCGAGGGCCCGGGCGAGAAGGCCGGAGACCCGGTGCTCCCGGGCGAGGACCACCACGTCCGGCGTGACATCCCCGGCCCGAACCTCTCCGCCCCGGGGATCGATCACCCGGAGGAGCACCTCCTCGGCCCGGGCGGGGGCCGCCTCGGGCGCGCGGCTCACCGGCCGGCCCCCTCGCCGCCACCCGCCCCCCGGAGCCGCAGCGGCACCGCGACGGCGAGGACGAGGGCCGGCAGGGCGGCGACCGGGCGGACCCGGGGCGGCAGGAAGAGGGCCGCCAGCGCGCAGGCGGCGAACCCCGCCTGGACGGCGGCGAGGATCGCCACCGCCCGACCCTGGCCACGGCCCGCGTCGAGCAGCCGGTGGTGGAGGTGCTCCCGGTCCGCCCGGAACGGGCTGGTGCCCCGCAGGACCCGCCGCGCGAACGCCAGCACGAGGTCGAGGAGGGGCACCCCGAGGGCGGGCAGGGCGACCAGCGGGTCCCAGCCGACCCTGCCCCGGAGTGTCCCGAGGGAAAGGGCAGCCAGGAGCAGCCCGAGAAGCAGGCTGCCGGTCGAACCCATGAACTGCCGCGCCGGGTGGACGTTGTGGGCGAGGAACCCGACGAGAGCGCCCCCGATCGCCCAGGCGACGGTGGCCGCGACCGCTCCCCCGTCCCGGACGGCCTGGACCCCGAAGACGAGGACCGCGAGGAGCGCGAGGGACGCGGCGAGCCCGTCCAGCCCGTCGACCAGGTTCACCGCGTTCATCACCGCGACGAACCAGAGCACGGTCGCCGGCAACGCGAGGGGCCCGAGCTCCCACCGGGTCGGCCCGAGGACGACCGTCTCGAGGCGGAACCCGGCCGCCCAGGCGAGAGATCCCGCCGCGACCTGCCCGGCGAGCTTGGCCAGGGGGCCGAGCTCGTACACGTCGTCGAGAAGGCCGACCAGGGCGACGAGGATCCCGGCCGCCCCCAGCCCGACGAGGGGCGGGGGGAACGAGAACACCCGGCTCGCTCCCGGCCACCCCCCGAGGGCCCCGACGGCGAGAGCGAGAACGACCCCGCCCCCGATCGCCAGTCCCCCGAGCCGGGGCATCCCCCGGTCGTGCACCTTCCGCGCCGGTGCCGGGTCGTCGACGGCACCGAGAAGCCGGGCCAGGCGCCAGGTCAGCAGCGCTCCCCCGGCGGAACCCGCCGCGGCGAGGAGGGCGACGAGCAGCCCCTGCCTCATGCCGCGTCGTCCCCGCTCGCCGGCGCCTCGCGGGTGGAGGCGGGGACCTCCCAGTGGGCGGCCGCCCGGCCGGTCAACCCGCGGAAGGTCCCGACGACGGCCGCCAGGTTGATCACCACCAGGTAGAGGGAGAGCCGAAGGAACCTCCCCGGCAACCCCGGTACCGGGAGGAACCCGAGGGGGGCGACCACCACGGGCAGGGCGGTCACCACCGCGAGGATTCCCCCGGCGGGCGAACCGAGGGACGCCCCGATGCTCCCCGCGACGACCGCGAGGAGCCCGAGCCATGGCACCGCGTAGCGCAGCAGCTTGTGGGAGACGTAGGCCCAGGCGATCCGCGGCGGGAGGGTCAGCGGCCGGATCCAGCGGGCGCAGGCGACCTGCTGGGAGATGATCCGCACCTTTCGCGCGAACTCCTCCGCGAGGCCGGAGCTCGCCCGCTCGAAGGCGAGCGCCCCCGGGGCAACCACCGTGCGGTAGCCGGCGCGGGCAGCGAGGAGCGGCTCGGCGGCGTCCCCGGCGATGTTCGCGGGGAGCGGCCGCCAGAGGGACTTCCGCAGCGCGTAGATCCCCCCGTTGGCGACGCAGAGGAGACCCCGTTCCGCCTCGACCCGCTTGGTCCAGGTCTCGAAGCGCCAGTAGAGACCCTCCCCGCCGGCCACCGTCGGGTCGTCCTCGTTGACGAACTGGACCTCCCCGAGGGCCACCCCGACGTCCGGGTGCCGGAAGACCGCGGCGAGGGCCCGCACGGCGCCGCGGTCGAACATCACGTTGGCATCGGTCTGGACCAGGATCTCGCCCCCGGCCTCCGGGGCGATCCGGTTGATCGCCGCGGTCTTCCCGCCCCGCTCCGGCATCCGGAAAAGGCGCACCCGGGGATCGTTCGCCGCAATCGCCCGGACCTCGTCGTCGGTGCCGTCGTCGCTGGCATCGGAAGCGACGAGCACCTCGAGCAGGTCCGGCGGGTAGTCCTGGCCGAGCAGGTTCTCGACCCTGCGGCGGATCACGCCGGCCTCGTTGCGGGCGGCGACCAGGATCGAGACCCGGGGAGGACCTTCCCCTTCTCCCGCCGGCTGCGCCAGCGGACGGGGCCGGAACAACAGCCGGGCGACCAGCGGATAGCCGACGTACGCGTAGAGGACCCCGAGCACCGAGATCGCGGCGATCCCGGTCCAGGCGGCCCCGGCTGTCCCGGCAAGGTCGATCACGGGGGGCAATCTACCCCGGATCCCCCTCCCTGCCCACGGCACGCGGACCCGCGCGGATCACCCCGGCGTGGCCCGGTGCACATCGGAGGGACGGTCTGGCATCATGGGTGCGGGTCCCACGCGAGGGGGAAGGAGGCAGCGATGGCGGAATGGTACTGGCGGCGCACCCCGGTGGAGAAGATCGGCCCCCGCAGCACCGAGGAGGTCCGCGCGGCCCTGGTGGCGGGCCTGCTCGAGCCGGGTCACGAGGTCTGGCAGGAGGGATGGGACGCCTGGGCCCGGATCGAGGAGGTGGAAGAGTTCCGGGGCATCGCTTCCCGCCCGCCCCTCGCCGCTCCCCCCAACGCGGCCGGCGGGCGCACGGTACCGCTTCCCGACGGCCTCCGGGGCTGGATGAGCTTCGTCGGGATCATGAACATCCTGGGAGGACTGCTCCTGGTCCTGAGCTGCGTCGGGCTGATCAAGGGGATCCTCCTGCTCGTGATGGGGTTCGCCGCGCTCGGCGCCCGCTCGGCCCTGGACGCCGCCGGCGGAGGGGTCCCGGTGGAACTCCAGCCCTTCCTCGGAAAGCTCAAGACCTTCTTCGTCGCCCAGGGGCTGGCCTTCGTGCTCGCGCTCGTGTTCCTCGCGGGGATCGCCCTCCTGTGGTTCCTCGGGATGCTCGGGGCGTTCGCGGGGCGGCTCGGGCACTTCTAGCCGCGTCGACGACCGGACGCCCATGCCCCTGTCCCTGCGCCGGCTCGCCCTCGGGCTCGCTGCGCTGCTCGCCGTGGCCGCACCGCTCCCCTTCGGTGCCACGACGCCGGGCGCACGGGTCGGGCTCGCCCTGGCGATCGGCGTGGGCCTCCTTCTCGTGCTCCTGGACCTGCGCCGCCTGCCGGTCCCCCCGCCCCGCTTCGCCTTCCTGGCCGGCGCGACCCTCGTCCTGCTCGCCCTGTACTTCGTGCCGGTCCCGGCGGGGCTCCTCGGGAGGATCGAGCCCCGCGCGGTGACCGAGGCGCGCAGGAGCCTCGCTCTCGCGGGAGAGGACGCCGCCCTGGCCGCGGCCGAGGAGCGACTCCTCGCGGCGTCGGGGACACGGCGGACCGTCCCTTCCACCCGCCCGCTCGCCCAGGACGCGGGGGGCCGGCTCGACGGCACGACCCGCGTCCTCCTCGGGCTCGGCGCCTTTCTCCTCGCCCTCCTCTCGGCCGGAAACGAGCCGGGACGCCGGCTCCTGGCGGGGGCCCTCGCCGTTTCCGCGTTCCTCCAGGCGAGCTACGGCCTCGCGGAAGCCCTTTCCGGGCACTACCACATCCTGTGGCGCGCCCGGACCAGCTACCTGGGCCTCCCCTCGGGCACCTTCGTGTGCCCGAACCACTTCGCCGCCCTGCTCTCTCTCGGCCTGTTCGCGACCCTCGCCCTGCTCGCCGCGCGCCGGCACCGGGGGGACGAGGAGGAATCTCCCGTCGAGCGCGGGGCCCGGCTCGTGCTCGGGGTCACGGCCGCGGCCGTGCTCGTGATCGCCATGACCTGGTCGTCTTCCCGGGCGGGCCTCGGGGCGGCCGGGATCGGGCTCCTCCTCTGGCTGGTGCTCGGCCTCCGCCGCCTGGCCGCCTCGCGGCGGGGACGGGCGGCGCTGGTGCTCGGCGTGCTGGTTGCCGGGGTCCTGGTCGCCGGCTCGATCTGGATGCGCCCCCCGACTCCCCTCCGGGAGGACCTGGAAACCGTGTCCCTCGGGTGGGGGGGCCGCACCGCGATGTGGCGCACCGGCCTGCGGATCGAGCGGGACTTCCGCTGGTTCGGCGTCGGGCCCGGGTGCACGCGGTGGGTCCATCCCCTCTACCGGCCGCCGGAACAGGGAGCCCACGTCAGCCACCTTCACAACGACTGGCTGGAGTGGAAGGTCGAGACCGGCTGGCCCGGGGCCCTCCTGCTGGTCGCGTGGGTGGCCGCCGTCGCCGCCGGGGGTGTCGTCCTCCTGCGCCGCGGACGCCGGGGTGAACGTGCCCTCTCCCTCGGGCTCGGGTGCTCGCTCGTCGCCCTCGGGATCCACGAGTTCGTCGATTTTTCCCTCCAGCTCCCCGGGGTCTCCGTCCCGGCCGCCGTCGCCGCCGGAACCCTCCTCGCACCCCTGGCCTGGGGTCCCGGCCGGGGTGGCGGTCCCCGCGCGCGCACGGCCTGGCGGGTCGTCCTGGGCCTCTCGGCGGGCGCCGTCCTCCTGGCCGGCCTCGCGACCCATGTCGCGGCCCGGCCCCGCCTCGCGGTCGACCGCCTCGGGACGGCCGGCCTCGCCGACCCCGGCGCCCTGGCCGGTGAAGCGCACCGGCAGGTGGTCCTGGCCGTCCGCCAGGCCGCCCGTGGTGACGCGGCTCCCCGGGAACGCCTCCACGCCCTGGCCTCCCGGGCGCTCCGACTCCTCCGGATCGCGGAGGTGACGGCGCCGCTGCGCCCGGCCGTCCGCCGGGAACTCTGGGCGGCCGCCCAGGCGTGGGCCCACCTGCGCCCTTCCGGGACGCCCCTCCCGGAGGGATTCGCCACCCTCACCCGGGCCTGGCTTCACCGGGCCGAGGAACTGGCCCCGGTGGACCGGGCGAACCTCCTGACGCTGGCCCGGACCTGGCTCGTCCTCGGGGACCGACAGGAGGCATACCGCCTGGTCCGCAGGTTCCTCCGGCTCTCCCCCTCCAGGGCGGCGGAAGCGTACGACCTCCTCGGGGAAGCCGCCTCCGACCTCGGTACGTTGATGGAGGCGACCCCGAACACGCCGGACGCCGCGTACCGCCTGGCGCTCTGGCTGCGCCGCCACCGGGACCGGAGCGGGGCCCGGATCGTGCTCGAGCGGGCGGTGGCGCGCCACCCGGACGACCCGCGCCTGCGCCGCCTGCTCGCGATCACGCTCTTCGAGCAGAAACGGTACGACGAGGCGCTTCGCCTCCTCGACGGGCGCCCCCTGCCGGCGGATCCCGGGGAGCGCCGGGCCTGGCTCCGGGCACTCGCCACCCTCCATGCCGTCACCGGCGACGGGGACGGCCTCGAGCGCGACTGCCGCGCGCTCGTCGCGGCCGGGGAGGATCCCCGCGTCGTGGCCATCGCCCGCGCCCGCTTCGCGATCCGCCGGAAGCACCGGGACGAGGCGATCCGCCTCCTGCGGGAGGCCCTGGCAGCCCCGGGCCCTCCTTTGCCCCGCAACAGGAGGCTCGAGGCCCTCCTGGTCCTGGGGAGCGCCCTCCGGGCGGAGGGCAGGAACCGGGAGGCTCTCGAGGCGTACCGCGAGGCTCGAAAACTGGCCCCGGAACACCCCGCGATCCGCGCCTTCTTCGAACGGCTCCACCGGGTCTCTCCCGAACGCAACGAGAAGTCCCGGTAAGCCGATCGTCGCCGTACCTTTTGGGGAACCGGGAAACCGAGGAACGTTCCGTGTCCCCCGAGAGGTGAGCCATGCGACCCGTCCGCCTTCCGTCGTCCTTCCTGTGCCTCGCCGTTCTCGTCGCCTCCGTCGTCGCCGCTGCGGCGGCCCCGGCGCCCCCCGCCAGGGTCGAGGTCTCCCCCGACCTGGTCCGGCTCGTCGTCGACTTCCCGGCCCCCGCCTTCGAGCCGGGCCCGGGCGGTGAACGGGTCCTGGTGGGCGACCTGCCGCTGCGCGCGCTGCGCCCCGGGACCCCGCTGCTGCCCGAGGCGACGTACACCGTGGTCCTGCCCCCCGGCCGGGAGGTCGAACGGGTCGAGGTTCTCGGCGAGCCGCGCTCCGTGGCCGGCCGGCACGACCTCGCCTGGGGCCGCGAGCCGCGCCCGATCTGTCGTCCCGGCGATGACGACACTCCCCGGGACGAGGCTGTGTACGGGGGCACCGCTCCCTGGCCCGCCGAGCCGGTCACGCTGGCCGGCGAAGGCTGGTTCCGGGGCTGGCGCCTCGCGTCCCTCCTGGTGCACCCGGTGCGGGTGCGACCGGCGACCGGGCGGGTGGAAAGCTGGGGCCGGATGACCGTCCTGCTGCACCTGCGTCCCGCGGCGAAGGAGGCCGACCACCTGCCGCCGCGGGGCCTGCCGATCGACTACGACGAGCTGGGGCGGATCGCCGTGAACCCGGCGACCGCCCTCGAGTACCCGCTGCCGACGAAGGCGTCGACCCGCGTCTCCGAGCCGTACATGATCATCTGCCCGGAGAGCCTCCGGGACGCCTGGCAGCGGCTCCTCGATCACCGCGCGGCACACGGGATGCCCGGCCGGATCCTCACGGTCGAGGAGATCGAGGCGAACTACCCGGGCTCCGACCTGCCCGAGAAGATGCGCGAGGCGATCCGCGAGGCCTACCAGGAGCGCGGGACGACGTTCGTCCTGCTCGGCGGCGACGACCAGGACGGCTCCACGCGGCTCGTGCCGTACCGGGGCTGCCTCCTCGACGCCGGCGGGTACCGCTACACCGATGCCCCGTCCGACTACTACTTCGGCGGCCTCGACGGCAACTGGAACGACGACGGGGACGACGTCTGGTGCGAGCCGGACGAGATCGACTACTACTCCGAGGTCCACGTCGGCCGGGCGACGGTCGACACGGTCACCGAGGTGAACCGTTTCATCGACAAGGTGATCCTCTACGAGGGCGGGCTGCCCGACGACCGGCGCCGCGACCTGGTCTTCATGGGGGAGAGCCTCGACAGCGCGACCTGGGGCGGCGACTCGAAGGACGAGATCGCCGAGCTGATCCCCGGGGACGAGTACGAGATCGAGCGCCTGTACGACCGGGACGGGACGTTCTCCTCGCAGGCGGTCAAGGACGCCCTCAACCGGGGCCCCCACCTGACGAATCACCTCGGACACTCGAACGACGGCTACGTCCAGGGCCTCTACCGCTCCGACGTCGACAACCTGCACAACGAGACCCCGTTCTTCTCGTACAGCCAGGGGTGCGACGCCGGCGCCTTCGACGAGAAGTTCTCCGGCAGCTCCGAGGCGGTCTCCGAGCACTACATCCTGGCGGAGCACGCCGCCTTCGGCGTCGTGATGAACGTCCGCTACGGCTGGTACGAGAGCGGCTCCACCCACGGTCCCAGCCAGTACCTGGACTACGAGTTCTACGACGCGCTCTTCACCGAGAACCTGGAGACCCTCGGCGAGGCGAACGACGACTCGCGGTACGACAACGCCCCGGTCGCCCAGACCGACGAGTACCGGCGCTGGTGCTTCCTCGAAACGAACCTCCACGGTGACCCGGCGACACCGGTCCAGGTCGGCGCCCAGCTCCGCCACGTCGATCACCGGGTGATCGAGGACGACCCCCGGTACGGGAACGCGGACGGAAACCCGGACCCCGGCGAGACGATCCGCCTCGCGGTGACCCTCGAGAACCGCAGGGACAACGCGGCGACCGACGTCGAGGCCTGGCTCTCCTCCAGCACCCCGGGGGTGACGGTGCACGACGACCACGCGACGTGGGAGGACATCCCGGGGCACGAGCAGCGCGAGAACCTCCCCCCCCACTTCACGGTGACGCTCGACGTGCCCTGCGGAACGTACGCCCGGTTCACCCTGGAGGTCCGGCACGACGACGGCAAGATCGACCGCTCGTCGTTCTCCGTCCTGGTGGGCACCCGCATCCACGACGTGCTGTTCGCCGACACCTTCGACGAGGACCTCGGCTGGACGGTGACCGGGACCTGCTCGGACGGTGCCTGGGAACGGGGGACGCCCCGCGGGACGACGAGCGGCGGCGAGCAGGCGAACCCGGACGAGGACAGCGACGACGACGGCGACTCGTGCTGGGTGACCGGCAACCAGGGTCTCTCGGCGACCGACGACGACCTGGACGACGGCACCACGATCCTGACGAGCCCCCCGCTCGACGCCTCCACCTACCTCGACCTGCGGCTCTCCTGGGCGCGGTGGCTCTACCTGCTCCCCGAGACGACGCCCCCCTCGAACTACCTCAAGGTCGAGGTCAGCGACGACGACGGGGCGTCCTGGCACGAGCTCGAGAAGACCGTCACGAAGGAAACCCCCTGGGTGCGGCGCTCCGCATCCCTCGAGGACGTCATTTCCCTCGGCCCCGGCCTGCGGGTCCGGTTCGTCGCCGAGGAGATTCCCGGCGCGGCCAGCGACCCGGTCGTCGAGGCCGCCGTCGACGACGTCCGCCTCGAGGGCACCCGCGCGGAATGCGGCGAGTACGCCCCGGGCGAGGAGCGGCCGCCGCTCCCCGTCGGGAACACCCTGCTCGTCACCCGGCCCGATCCCGACGTCAGGCTCGCCTGGCAGGACCCGGGCGAGGACGCCGGCCACGACCCGGCACTCTTCTACGTGGTCCAGCATTCCGGCCAGCCGGACGGCGGTTTCGAGGACGCGGCAGAGGTGACGCGGACCGAGTGGATCGACCGGGACCAGGGACGCTTCGGCGGAAACTGGTTCTACCTGGTCCGTGCCCGGAACCGCGGGGGCGACGAGACGCCGTAACCGCCCGGGCGAAGCCCCGCACGGCGGCCGGAACGTGACCCCGCGGCGCTCCGCGCCGCCCGGGCCGCCTCCCGGCGGCCCCTACAGACCCCGCGTCGCGCGTTTCGAGGGTCTCCGTGGGGTCTTGTAGGGGCGGCCGGAAGGCCGCCCGAGGGTGCCCGGCGCGGGTGTCGGCGTCGCGCCCGTTCGTCGCGTGGTGCGCGGCGCTGCGCGCCGCCCGGGCCGCCTCCCGGCGGCCCCTACAAGAGGCCCTTTCGCCTGCCGGCGGCCCTTCCTCGATGCGCGCGACGAGGAATCAGGCCTGCCCAGCCCGGCGGTCGTCGCCGCGCACCTCGCCGACACCGGCCGCGGTCTTCCGGCCGCCGCCGGCCTGGCGGCGCCGCTCCTCGGCCTTGCGGTAGTAGCCCTTCCGGTAGTGGTAGTACCGGTAGTAGCTGCCGGACCGTTCCTCGGCGACCTCGCCGTTGAGCACGCAGCCGAGCATCCGCGCCTGGACCTTCCCCAGCAGCTCCCGGGCCTGGCGGACGGCATCCTTCGGCGTCTGCAGCGCCCGGGCGACCAGGATCGCCCCGTCCACCGCCGGCACCAGGTTGAACGCGTCGGCGAAGACCAGCACCGGCGGCGTGTCGACGACCAGGAAGTCGAACCCGCGCTCCTCGCGCAGCGCCTGGAAGATCTCCCGCATCCGTTCCGGGTGGAGGAGGGTCGCCGGGTCCGGCGGACACGGCCCGCCCGGCACCAGCGACAGGTGCGGGTACGGCGTCTGGAAGATCACCTGCTCGAGCGTCATCGTCCCGGCGATGACGTTCGTGATCCCCCGGTCCTTCGGCGCCTTGAAGACCCGGTGGAGCCGCGGGTGCCTGAGATCGCAGTCGACCAGGGCGACCTTCTGCCCGAAGGCGGCCAGGGTGCGGGCCAGGTTCGCCGAGATCGTGGACTTTCCCTCGCCGGGCAGGGCCGAGGTGACGAGCAGGGTCCGCGGCGGGTCCCCCGGCTGGCTGAGCAGCAGGGCCGACCGGATCGCCCGGAACGCCTCCTCGGCGTCGTGGTTCCGCGCGGCCATGACGGGTGTCGTCGTCGACTTCTTCCGGGAGGAGAAGACCAGGCGGGGTCGGCTCACCTCGACCCGCGGAATGCTGCCGAGCAGCGGCAGGCCGGAGATCTCGGAGAGCTGGTTCGGGTTGCGGATCTTGTTGTCGAGGGCCTCCGCGAGGAACGCCGCCGCCACGCCGAGGAACAGGCCGAAGGCGAGGCCCAGGGCCAGGTTCAGCTTGACGCGGGGCACCGCCGGCTGCTCCGGTGGACGGGCGGTATCGACGATCTTGACCTGGCGCTGGAGCACGTCCTGCAGGTCGGCGGAGAGGGCGACCTCCTCCCGCCGGGCGAGGAGGCGGTCGAGAACGGCCTTCTTCTGCTGGTACTCCTGTCGCAGCTTCTCGAACGTCCCCGCCCGCTGCTGCATGTCCGCCGTGCGCTGGACCTCCTCGTCGAGCAGGGTCTGCAGGTGGCTGACGTTCTCCTCCGCGAGCCGCAGGTCCGCCCGGGCGGTCTCGAGGGCCTCCCGGTAGAGGGACCGGATCTCGCGGTTCATGTTGTCCTCGGTCTCCCGGATCGCCGCCTGGAGTTCGCGCAGGCGCGGCCAGCCGGGACCCACCCGGCCCTCGAGCTCGGCGAGTTCCCGGCGCATCTCCGCCAGGTCCTCCCGGTACTTGAGAATCTGGGGGTTGTCCCGCACCTCCGGGATCGAAAGGGGCGCCGCCGACTCGTAGGCCCGCAGCTTCGCCCTGGCCTGGGCGAGCTTCGCCTTGGCGTCGGTCAGCATCGCGTCCAGCTTCTCCAGCCGCGACTTCCCCATCTCGGCGCCGCTGGCCGGCAGCACGGTGCGCAGCTCCTTGCGCACCCTTGCCAGTTTCTTCTCGAGGTCGAGGACTTCCGCCTGGGCCTCCTCGATCGCCCGGGACAGGAAGTCGGACGCCCCCTTGCGGGCACCGACCCCTGCCTCGACGAAGAAGTCCCGGTAGGCCTCGATGACGGCGTTGACCACGTCCGCCGCCACCTCCGGCGAGGGGTGCCGGAACGCGACCTTGACCACGTTCGAGTACTCGAGCTGCTCGACCTTGATCCGGTCGCGCAGCCACCTGGCCAGCGCGACGTCGTCGGGCGGTTCCCTGTCGGGATCGCCGTCATCGGCGAGGGATGCCAGCAGCTCCTCCCGCACCCCGTGGTAGTCGAGGGCGCGGCGCAGGATGGCGGGATCCTTGATCAGCAGGTACTGGGTCTGGTAGAAGCGCTGGATCTCGAACTCGTTCCAGACCGTGGGCACGACGTCCTCGGTGTTGAGGACCTTCGGGGTGGCCCGCTCGATCAGGACCCGGGCCGAGGCCTCGTAGAGCGGGGTCCGCAGAAAGGTGACGAGGCCCGTCAGGAGAAACACCTCGGCGGCGATCGCGATCACGAGCCAGCGGCGCTGCCAGAGCAGGCGCTGCACCGCCGCGAGGTTCCACTCCGCCGCCTGTTCCATGCCGTTCCCCGGCCGTTTCTCGTCCATCGGCACTCCCTCCCGGCTCGGTCGCCGGACCGCGGGCGCACGAACCCCACGTTGTTGCGGAAGATAACGCACGGGACCACCGGAGGGCAACGGCCGTCGAACCCGGAACGCTTCCCCCGAACGGGAAGGAACGTCAGCGAAGCACGTCCTTGACCCGGTCGACCCCCGCCCGGGGGGCCACGAGAACCCCGTGGGGACCGGTCACGACGAGCAGTTCTTCCCCCTCCCGGAAGGGGAGCACCACCGATTGCTCTCCCACCGGGGCCCCGCCGGTGACGTCGAGGACGAGCCCGCGGCCCCCGCCCCGGCGAGGCAGCGCCCGGGCCGGGCCGGCGTCCCCCTCCTCAACCAGCCGGAGCACGGTTTCCCAGCTCCCGACGTCGTCCCAGCCCGCGTCCAGGGGCACCGCGACCACGTCCTCCGCCCGCTCGAGGAGGGCCACGTCGATCGGCAGGCGTGCCATCGCCTCCCAGGCATCCCGGTCGCCCCGCGTCGCCCAGGCCTCGACGGGGCCGGCGATCCCGGGGGCATGACGGGCGAGGGCGCGCCAGAAGACGTCGGCGCGCCAGACGAACATCCCCGCGTTCCAGGCGAACCGCCCGGTGGCGTGGAACCGCTCGGCCGTCGCCCGGTCCGGTTTCTCCGTGAAGCGGAGAACCTTCCGGGCCCGGCCGCCGCCCGGGAGCCGATCGCCCAGCTCGATCCACCCGAACCGGGTCGCCGGCCCCGTCGGCCGGATCGCCAGGAGCGCCAGGTGCCCCTCCGCGGCGGCCGCGGCCGCGTCCCGGAGGGCCGCCCGGAAGGCATCCTCGTCGGCCACCCGGTGATCGGCCGGGAACACGCCGACCACCCCGGCCGGATCCTCGTCGAGAGCCTCCCTCATCGCCAGGGCGACCGCCCCGGCGGTGTCCCGGGGCGACGGCTCCGTCCGCAGGTCCCCGGGCCCGAGGCCCGGCTCCGTCTCGACGAGAAGCCGCCCGATCGCCGCGTCGGCCTGGAGGAGGACGCGACCGGCCAGGGGGCCTACCCGGTCGAGGGTCGCCCGGAGGAGGGTGCGCCCACCCCCGCCGAGAGGCAGGAGCGGCTTGGGCAGGGACGGCCCGGCCCAGGGCCACAGGCGCAGGCCCCCCCCACCGGCCAGGATCACCGCGCGGCCGAGGGGAGGGACCATCGGTCAGGCGTGCTCCCGGCGATACCAGGCGACGGTGCGTTCCAGCCCCTCGTCGAGGCCGACCACCGGCTCGTAGCCGAGCAGTCGCCGGGCCTTGCCGATGTCGGCGAGCGAGTGCCGGATGTCTCCCGGGCGCGGGTCCCCGTGGACCGGGGCGATCGGTCGGCCGGTGATCCGCCCGAGGCGCTCCGCCAGGTCGAGCAGGGAGATCCGCTCCCCGCAGGCGACGTTGTACGCCTCGCCGCAGGCCTCCTCCGGGGCCTCCGCGGCGAGCAGGTTCGCCCGGACGACGTTCTCGATGTAGGTGAAGTCCCGCGTCTGCCCGCCGTCCCCGTAGATCGTCGGGGCCTTCCCCGCGAGGAGGGCGGCCGTGAACTTCGGGATCACCGCCGAGTACTCCGACGAGGGGTCCTGGCGGGGACCGAAGACGTTGAAGTACCGGAGTGCCACCGTGCCGAGGCCATAGAGCCGGTGGAACAGCCGGCCGTAGGTCTCGGCGGCCAGCTTGTCGAGCCCGTAGGGAGAGATCGGGTCGGGGCACATCGTCTCGACCTTGGGCAGGGTCGGCGACTCCCCGTAGAGGGACGAGGAGCTGGCCATCACGAACCGCCGCACCCCCAGGTCCCGGGCGGCCAGGAGCAGGTTCAGCGTGCCGTCGACGTTGACCCCGTGGGACGTCAGCGGGTCGGCCACCGAGCGGGCGACCGAGGGGATCGCCGCCTGGTGGAGCACCACCTCGCAACCCTCGACCGCGCGCCGGACGGTCTCCGGGTCGCGGATGTCCCCCTCGAGCAGCTCGTAGCGACCACCCCCCTCGGCGGCCCAGGCCTTCGCCTCGGCCAGGTTCTCGCGCCGCCCGGTGGCGAAGTTGTCGATCACCCGGACGTCGTCCCCACGCCGGAGCAGGGCCTCCACCAGGTTCGAACCGATGAAACCGCCGCCACCCGTCACCAGGACCTTCACGCGCTCGTCCTCCCTCGGCGTCTCAGCGCCCGACCGCCACGTAGCGGAAGCCCCGGGCCGCCATGTCCTCCGGCTCGTAGACGTTCCGCAGGTCGACCAGCAGCGGCTGGCGGAGCAGCCCCTCGAGGCGCGCGAGGTCCAGGTTGCGGAACTGGTTCCACTCCGTGGCGATCACCAGCACGTCCGCTCCCTCGGCCGCCTCGTACTCGCTCTCGCAGCACTCGCCCGCGAAGCCCGCCGCCCGGGCGGTCTCCATCGCCGCCGGGTCGAACGCGCGGACCCTCGCCCCCGCTTCGGCCAGGAGCGCGGCGATCTTGAGCGCGGCCGACTCCCGGACGTCGTCGGTGTTCGGCTTGAACGAGAGCCCGAGCAGGGCGACCGTCTTCCCGGCCAGCTCTCCGCCGAGGGCGCGCCGGATCTTCTCCACCATCCGCGCCGGCCGCGCGTCGTTGACCCGGACCGCGGCCTCGACGATCTCCAGCCTCGCCCCGTGCTCCTCGGCGGTGGCGAGGACCGCCCGCGTATCCTTCGGGAAGCACGACCCGCCGTAGCCCGGTCCCGGGTGCAGGAACTTGGGCCCGATCCGCCGGTCGAGACCCATTCCCTTCGCCACGTGGTGGACGTCCGCCCCGACCCGTTCGCACAGGTCGGCCATCTCGTTGATGTAGGTGATCTTGACGGCAAGGAACGCGTTGGAGGCGTACTTGATCAGCTCGGCCGTCCGGCGCCGGGTCCGGAGGATCGGGGTCTCGATCAGGTAGAGGGGCCGGTAGAGATCCTCGAGGATCGCCCGCGCCTGCTCGTCCTCGGTCCCGATCACGACCCGGTCCGGGCGCATGAAGTCCTCGATCGCCGCCCCCTCCCGGAGGAACTCCGGGTTGCTGGCGACGGAGAACGGCACGTCGGGCCCGACCTTCTCGCGGATCAGCGCCTCGACCCGGTCGCCGGTGCCCACCGGAACGGTCGACTTGATCACGACCACCTTGTAGGTGTCGAGGTTTCTCGCGATCGTCTCCGCCACGTCGAACACGTACCGCAGGTCGGCCCGGCCGTGGGGATCCTGGGGGGTGCCGACGGTGACGAAGATCACCAGGTTCTCCCGGATCGCCCCCTCGAGGTCGGTCGTGAACCGGAGGCGCCCGGCCTCCACGTTCCGGGCGACCAGCGAATCGAGCCCGGGCTCGTAGATCGGGATCTCGCCCCGCTCGAGGGCGGCGATCTTCTGCTCGTCGATGTCCACGCAGGTGACGTGGGTGCCGAACTCGGCGAAGCAGGCGCCGGAGACCAGTCCGACGTACCCGCTGCCGATCATCGCTATGTTCACGGTGCGATCCTCCACGCGCCCGGCGGGCGGGCCTCAGCCGTTCCGCTCCCGGAACCAGGCAACAAAACGGCGAATACCTTCCCGGACCGGGACCCGGGGATCGTACCCCAGTTCCGCGCGGGCGCGAGAGACGTCGGCGAAGGTGATCGGCACGTCCCCGGGCTGGAACGGCCGGAACTCCATGCGCGGCTCGACACCGAGCTCTTCCGCGATCATCCGGACCAGGTCCAGGAGGGCCGTCGTCGCCGACTCGCCGAGGTTGTAGACCCGGTATCCGCGTGCCCGGTCGAGGGCGGCGAGCACCCCGTCGATGATGTCATCGATGTACGTGTAGTCCCGGCGCGACGTCCCGTCCCCGAAGACCGGGACCGGCTTTCCCTCGGCAAGCAGCCGCGTGAACTTGTGGATCGCCATTTCCGGGCGCTGCCGTGGCCCGTAGACGGTGAAGAACCGCAGCCCGATCGCCTCGATGCCGTGGACGTGGTGGAAGGCGTGGGCAATCAGCTCGCACGCCTTCTTCGTCGCGGCGTACGGTGACACCGGGTGATCCACCGGGTCATCCTCGGAGAAGGGGACCTTCTCGTTGCCGCCGTACACGCTCGAGGAGCTGGCGTAGAGCACCCGGCCCACGCCGGCAGCCACCGCCGCCTCGAGGATCACCGTGGTGCCCCGCACGTTGACATCGGCGTAGAGCTCCGGCTGTTCCACCGATGGGCGGACCCCGGCCCGCGCCGCCAGGTGAACGATCGCCCGGACCGGCTCCTCGCCGAGGACCCGGTCGAGCAGCGCCCGGTCCCGGATGTCCCCCTCGACCAGCCGGAATCCCCCCTGCCGGAGCGCACCGGCGAGGTTTTCCCGCTTGATCGCCGGGTCGTAGAAGGAGTCGAAGTTGTCGAGGCCGACCACGCGCTCGCCCCGGGCGAGCAGGCGGTCGACCAGGTGGCTGCCGATGAAGCCGGCGGCGCCCGTCACCAGGACGGCGCCGCCCGTCGTGTCGCCCATGACCTCCCCTCTCGCGGCGCGGGGCCCCGGCGGGGGCCCCGTCACGCCGTCACAGCTTCTTCACCCGTTCCGGGTCGACCTCGAGCCCCTTCGTCGCGTTGCGCGTGTCGAAGACGAGCGGAGCCTCCCGGCAGACCATCCCGTAGTCGACGCCGTCGTGGTTGGTCAGGATCAGCACCACGTCGTGCTCCCGCAGGGTCTTCGCGTCGAGGGGCACGTGGGGAACCGTCTCCCCGTCCAGCTCCAGGGTCGGCACGAACGGATCGTGGTACGAGAGCACCGCGCCCCGCTCCCGGAGGAGCAGCATCACGTCGAGGGCCGGGGATTCCCGGGTGTCGGCGGTGTTCTTCTTGTAGGCCACTCCCAGCACCAGGACCCGGGTCCCCCGGATGGCCTTCTCCCGGTCGTTGAGCATCAGGACGAGCCGCTCGATCACGTGCTCGGGCATCCCCCGGTTGATCTCGGACGCCAGGTCGATGAACCGCGTGAAGTAGTTCAGCGAGCGGAGCTTCCAGCTCAGGTAATGGGGGTCGATCGGGATGCAGTGACCACCGAGCCCCGGGCCCGGCCAGAACGCCATGAACCCGAACGGCTTGGTCGCCGCCGCCTCGATGATCTCCCAGACGTCGAGGCCGAGCCGTTCGCAGATCAGGGCCATCTCGTTGACGAGCCCGATGTTGACCAGCCGGAAGGTGTTCTCCAGCAGCTTGACCAGCTCCGCCGAGCGGGCGGAGGAAACCGGGTGGACCTGCGGAATCGCCGCGAGATACAGCTCCCGGGCCACCTCGGTGCATTCCGGCGTGATGCCGCCGACGACCTTCGGCGTGTTTTCCGTCTTGTAGACCGGGTTCGAGGGGTCGACCCGCTCCGGGGAGTAGGCGAGGAAGAAGTCCTCCCCCGCGACCAGGCCGGTCTCCTCGAGCATCGGCTGGATCACCTCGTCCGTGGTGCCCGGGTACGTCGTCGACTCGAGGACGACGAGCTGGCCGGGCCGGAGGCGCTCCCGGATCTCCCGGGTCGCCCCGACCACGTACGAGATGTCCGGGTCGAGGGTCTTGCGCAGCGGGGTCGGGACGCAGATCAGGATCGCGTCCATCTCCCGGAGGCCGTCGAAGTCGGTCGTGGCGGCCAGCCGTCCCGCCTCCACCTGGGCCCGTACCTCGTCGTCGGTGACGTCCCCGATGTAGCTCTTGCCGGCCTCGATCATCCGGGCCTTCGACTCGTCCACGTCGAACCCGGTTACCCGGAGACCTGCCCGGGCGAACACCTCCGCCAGCGGCAGGCCGACGTAGCCGAGGCCGATCACCCCGACACGGGCGGTCCGGTTCCGGATCTTCTCCAGCAGGTCCTGCCGCAGCTTCTCCGCGGTCTTCGCATCGCTCATCGGGTGCTCTCCTCCCGCTCGGATCGCCCCCCCGGCGATCCCCGGGCAATATGTCCCCCCGCGGGGCCGCGAGGCAACCGGGCGCCGCTCAGGAAGTTCCGGCCTCCCCGCCCGTCCCCTCACCGCCGGGAGGGGCGGCCTCGAGCTGCCGGAGCCGCTTCTCGAGGATCTCGATCTGCTTCCGCAGGGCGCGGATCTCCTGCTCGCGGCCCTTCTCCCCCTTGTCCCGGTACCTGCGCACGAGCCACGTCGCCGTCTTCGAGCTGCGCACGCCATGGAGCAGCATCAGCAGCTCGTCGTGGACCGCCGGGTCGTTGAGCAGGAGGGCGAGGGTGCCGTTCCCCTCGTCGATCTTCCGCAGGATCGACGCGAGCCGCGCGCTGACCTCGTCGAGGCGCCCGGCCACCCGGTCCGCCAGCTCCTCGTCCCGGAGGAGTACGCCGAGAAGTCCCTTGCCTTCCTCGAGGGCCTCGGAGAGCTGCCGGAGCGACCGGACGGTCCGCTCGACCTCCGAGAGCAGCTCCTCCTCGCGCCCCGGGGCGGTCAGGGCGCCGAGCAGTCCCTTCCCCTCCTCGAGGTTGCGGGTCATGGCGGCGAGGCCATCCGCCGCCTCCCGCAGGTCGCGGGCAACCGCCGCGGCGAACTCCTCGTCGGCGACCAGCTTGCCGAGGAGCCCCTCGCCCCGGTCGACCCGCTGGAGGAGGCGGTTCGCCGCGTCGAGGGCCTGGTCGAGCTTCTCGATCCCTTGCTTGCCGAACTCCGGGTCGACGATCGCCTTGCCGAGCAGCCCCTTCCCCTCGCGGATCGCCCCGAGGATATCCCGCAGGTCGCTGGTGATCTGCTCGACGGTGTCGGCGATCGTCCGCCCGGTCTCGAGGATCGGCTCCACGGTCACCGGCGGGATGAAGTCCCCCTCCCGCAGCGGCGGGCGGTTCGGGTCGCCCGGCGTGAGGTCGACCGCCTTCTCGTTGGCGACGAACTGGAGGTAGACCAGGGAGGCCGTCGTCCCCTGCCGCACCCGCGGGGCGTACGCCCGGTCGACCGCGAGGAAGACCTCGATCCCCTCGGACCGGGGATCGGTCGGCAGGACGATCTTGCGGACGGTGCCGACCCGGACACCGGCCATCGTCACGGGGCTGCCGACCCGCAGCCCGGAGGCGTCGGTGAAGTTGGTCCGGTAGGTCACCTTCGGCGTGAACACGCGGGACTCCTGGCCGATCACCAGGATCGCCCCGGCCAGCAGGACGAGGGCGAGGAGGACCACGAGGCCCACTGCCAGCTCGTGCACCCTGCTCCTACGCGCCATGGCTTTCCTCCAGCGGCCGCCCCGCGAGGAAGGCGGCCAGGAGCGGGTCGTCGGCATGCCGGGCCTCGTCCACCGTGCCGGTGAACCGGATCCTGCCCCGGTGAAGGAACGCGATCCGGTCGCCCACGCGGAAGGCGGACTGGATGTCGTGGGTGACGACCACGCTCGTCACGCCGAGACGGGCCTGCATCGCCAGGATCAGGTCGTTGATCGTGTTCGAGGTCACCGGGTCCAGGCCCGTGGTCGGCTCGTCGTACAGGATCGCCCGGGGACGGACCGCGATCGCCCGCGCCAGGGCGACCCGCTTCTGCATCCCCCCCGAGAGCTCCGACGGCACCAGGCCGCAGACCGACTCGTCCAGGTCGACGTGCCCCAGCACCTCGACCACCCGGTCCGCGATCTCGTCCTCCGCCCAGCCCGCCTCGCGCAGCGGGAAGGCGACGTTGTCGAAGACGTCCATCGAGTCGAAGAGCGCCCCGCCCTGGAAGAGGAACCCGACCTTCCGGCGCACGGGAACGAGCTCCCGCTCGTCCAGGTCCTGGATCTCCCGGCCATCCACGGCGACGATACCCCGGTCGGGGTGGGTCAACCCCACCAGGTGACGCAGCGTGACGGACTTCCCGGTGCCGGAGCCGCCGAGGATCACCAGGGTCTCCCCCGGGAAGACGCACAGGTCGACCCCGCGGAGCACCTCCTTGGGGCCGAAGCGCTTGTGGACCCCGTGGAGGCAGAGGAAGGCCTCCCGGCCGTCCGGGTCCCGGCAGACGTGGGGCGCCCCGCTCACCACCCGCCTCCCGAGAAGGCCGCCTGCAGCGCCAGGAAGACCTTGGCGAGGAAGAAGTTGCTGACGAAGATGGCGATCGACGCGCCGACGACCGTGTTCGTCGTCGCCTGGCCGACGCCGGTGGCCCCGCCGCGGGTCCGCAGGCCGTTGTAGCAGGCGATGATCCCGATGAAGTAGGCGAAGAAGACCGTCTTGCCGACGCCGGAGACGATGTCGCCGATCAGCAGGAACTCCTTCACCTTGGTCCAGTAGTAGACCGTCGACTGGCCGATCTCGAAGACGGCGATGTAGAGCCCGCCGAGAATCCCGAGAACATCGCCGAGGATGGTCAGGATCGGCAGCATCACCAGCAGGGCGACCATGCGGGGCCAGACCAGTTTCTTGACCGGGTCGGCGCCGAGGGCGCGGAGAGCGTCCACCTGCTCGGTGACCGCCATCGACCCGAGCTCGGCGGCGATCCCGGCCCCGACCCGGGCGGCGATCATCACCGCCGTCAGGACCGGTCCGAGTTCCTTGACCACCGACACGCCGACGAACGAGCCGACGTAGATCTTCGCCCCGTAGGCGGCGAGGGTGTACGACACCTGCAGGGCCATCACGGCCCCGGTGAAGATCATCGTCAGGCCGACGAGCGGCAGGGAACGGACCCCGAGCCGGAACATCTGCTCGAAGAGGAGCCGGAACTCCACCGGGCGACGGAACGTGACCCGGAAGGTCTCCCACGTCAGGAGCGCCACCCGTCCGCTGGTCGCGAGGATCCCGGTCAAGCGTTCGCCCCCTTCGCGGCCCCGCCGGGGGCCGGCCGGCTATTGTACCGGGTCGCGGCGGAGGAGGGCGGGCAGCAGTCCCCCGGCCGCGGCCCGGAGCAGGACCAGGTGCAGCGTGGCGAGCGCCCCGTCCACGAGGGCGATCACCAGGAAGAAGAGGTCCGCCCGGCGCAGGAGGACGTCGACGGCGAAGAGGGCCAGCCCGCCGTACCGCAGCAGGATCGCGACGGCCGCGACCGGCGCCAGCCGCCGGGGATCCCGCCAGACGAGCACGTAGAGTCCCCCGAGGGCGACGAGGAACAGCCCGCACAGGTCGAGGTAGACGCGAGGATCCGGCAGGGTGACGTGGAGCACCGGGGCCACGGCCTCCTGCGCCAGCAGGATCGCGAGCCCGAATCCGCCATCGACCAGGGCGCCCAGCAGGAACGAGAGCCCGAGGGCCCGGAAGGCCCAGGCCCGGTCCCCGTCCGGGACGCCCGGAGCGCCGTGCGCCATCGTCCACCTCCTCCCCTCCCGTGGTTGTCCCGGCCACGGGGCCTCTCTATCCTCCCCCCATGGTACGCGGAATCCTCGTCGCGCTCTTCCACCTCCTCGGGGTCCCCCTCTACTCCCTCGCCGCGATCGTCGGGGACCTGCTGTTCCCCGGCCGGGAGTGGATCCCCCGCGTGGGCGCCGCCTGGTCGCGGCACACCCTCCGGCTCGCCGGGGTCCGGATCGCGGTGGAAGGGGCGGAGATCCTGGCGGAGAACCGGCCCGCGGTGCTCGCGGCGAACCACACCTCCGCCATGGACATCTACGCCGTCTGCGCGAACGTGCCGGTTCCCTACCGGATGGTCGCGAAGGCCGAGCTGTTCCGGATCCCGATCTTCGGCCGCGCCCTTCTCCGGGCCGGGTTCGTACCCCTCCAGCGCCGGCCCAGCCGGAAGGATCTCCAGGCGATCGAGCGGGTGCGCCGGGACCTGCGGAAGGGAGCGATCGTGTGCTTCTTCCCGGAGGGAACCCGCAGCCCGGACGGTCGCCTGCGTCCCTTCAAGACCGGGGCGTTCGTCCTCGCGATCCGGGAGGGGATTCCCGTGATCCCGGTGGCGATCGAGGGGGCGTACCGGGTCCAGCGCCGCGGCAGCCTGGTCATTCGGCCCGGAACGATCCGGTTCCGGGTCCTCGAGCCGATCTCCACCGCGGGAAGGTCCCTGGACGAGCGGATGGCCCTCGCCCGGGTATGCCACGACCGGATCGCCGCCGCCCTGCCTCCCGACCAGCGCCCGGCCGGTTGATCCCGCTCCCGGGAAGAAAACCGGGGCGCCGGCAACGCCGGCGCCCCGGGGTCGTGTGCTCGGGAACGGCCTCAGAAGCTCTTGCTGACCATCACCGAGAGGACGTTGTAGCGACCCGACTCGTCCTCGAGGATCGGGTCGTTGTCCTTGTAGTTGGTCATCGTCCAGCCGAGCTCGAGCCCGTAGCCGGTCGGCAGCCGCCAGCGGGCGCCCAGGCTGACATCCCACGTCCGGACCGAGACGTCGGACAGCTCGTTGACGACCCGCCAGTCCCGGTAGAGGAAGGCCGCGCCCACCGGCGAACCGTACGGGGCGGTCATGTCCCAGCGGTCCATGCCGCCGGTCAGCCGGTTGTACTCGACGCCGCCGAAGAGCTGGCCGTACTCTCCGAAGGGGGTGCCGAACTCGACACCGAGGAAGGTCCCGTCGATCTGGTAGGCGTTGGAGCTCTCATCCCGCCCAAACTGGGCGGAAGCAAGGGCGCCCGCTCACCCGTTCATCAGCGGGATACACAGGTGGGTCTCCTGGTCCTCCCGCAACAGGACCCCCGTCACGGTGGCGTAGAACGTCTCGTTCGGCGTCCACCAGAGCGACGCGCCCACCTCGGCGACGTCGTGGTTCCAGTCGGAGACGCGGGTCTGGTCGTTCTGCTCCGAGAGCCACTTCCCGTGCAGGGTCAGGGTGGTCTCGTCGGACGGCACGAGCGTCAGCCGGGTCCGCAGGGCGATCCGGTCGGTCGGCCGGTTCGAGAGGTTGGCGAACCGCATCCGGTGCAGCTCGAAGTACTGGAGCGACGACCAGGGGAAGGCCGCCGGATCTGCCACCAGGGACGGGTCCTCACCGACCGCCAGGCACCCGCCCTTCAGGTTCCGGAACGGGTCGCTCGCCTGGTACCACTCCGCCTCGACCCGGTAGCGGGCGCCGTTCTCGAAGCGGCCGAGCACCTGGGTCTTCAGGGTGTACTCGCGGGTATTCGTCCCGCCGCCGGTGTCGACCCGGAAGTTGTCCCGGTCGACGTCCCGGTAGCGCAGGGAGGTCTTGAGCCGGTGGCGCCGCTTCTCCCCGAACCGCCAGACGTACTCCCCGGTGGCGGAGAGAACGGTCCGGTCGGCGGCGGACTTCCGGGTCCAGTCGATCTCGACGTCCCGGTCGGCGTAGATGTCCCGGTAGTAGAGCCCGGCCTGCGGGCCGGCGGAGCCCGGGTACTCGACGACGTCCACGTAGACGTCGTCGGTGTCGACGTTCTCGAGTCGACCGCGAATCGAGAAGGAGTGGGCCTCGTCGACCAGGTGCAGCCAGCGGGCCCGGAACGAGTAGTACTTCGCCTGGAGCCCGGTGTGGTCGCTCTCGGTCTTCTGGTAGGCGGCGGCCGCGTCGAGGTGATCCCTGTCGCCGGTCCAGAAGAAATGCAGCACGTGGGCGTCCCGCTCGTGGCCGGGCACGAACCCGACCGGCAGGGTCTCGTCGGCCCCGACAGCGAAGCTGGCCCGGTTGTCGAAGACCGGGACCTTCCTCGTCGGGTGCAGGACCTGCTCGAAGAGGCGCCGCGCCGGGTCCGCGTCGGAGTCGAAGTCGCTCGACGTGTACTCGTACCGGACGCCCCAGTTGGACTTGAGGTAGGCCACCCGCAGGGTGACGTCGTCCATCGCCTGGTCGACGGAAGCGGACTGGCCGACCACGTGGCACGTGCGGCAGTGCCCGGCGGAGAGCTGCTGGTGGCTGCCGGAGCGACGCATGTGCCGCGCCAGCAGCGCGAACTCCCAGGCCCGGTTGCTCACCGGCCGCCAGGCGAGCTTCGCGTGGTCGTCCTCGAACCGGTAGCGGTACTTCGCTCCCGGGTCCATGTCGGTGTGCTGGACGACCTTTCCGTGGTGGTCGGTCGCCGCGAGGTTCTCCATCGGGTCGTGGGGCAACTGGTGGACGAAGCGGTTCATGTCCGCCTCGAACGTGAAGGCGTGGGCGGCGACCAGCTCCAGGTGGTGGCGCTGGTCGTCCGGGTCGAGCAGCTCCATGTCCACGGAGAGGTCCGTGTCGGAGCCGAGCCCGGCGTCGAACCACATGGAGAACGCCGCGCTCGAGGAGTCGACCTGGTACTCCGCCGCCTTGTTCAGGCTGTTGCGCGCCCGCACGACGTGGGCTCCCACGGCCAGCTCACCCGAACCCCCACCGTCGTCGGCCGGCACGGCCGGCACGGCGAGCGCCAGGGCGAGGACCGCGAGAAGACCGATCAGCAGCTTGCGCTTCATGGCGTGGTCCTCCTCAACGGGTGAGCGCCCGCCCCTGGCCCACGGTCGACTGGCTCGGGAGATCCGAACCGTGGACGGAGGGGTGGCACTGGGTGCACTTGGTCAGGAAGGCGTGCTTCATGCCCGACCGGCCGAAGCGGTTCTCGAAGGTGTCGCCCCCGAAGACGACCTCTTCTTCCTCGGGGCTCAGCAGGCCGGCATGGAAGTGCGCCTCGTGGCAGGTCAGGCAGACGTACGGCTCGGTCTGGGCGAGGAGCCGCGGTGCCACCGACCCGTGGGGCTTGTGGCAGATCGTGCAGTCCTCTTCCACCGGCTCGTGCTGGAAGACGAACGGCCCCCGGTACTGCGGGTGGCAGGAGAGGCACAGGTCGTTCTTCCGGAACTCGGTCTTCAGCAGGCCGGGGGTGACTCCGTGGGGATCGTGGCACGACGCACACGTCATCTTCCCCTCGAGCACCGGGTGGTGCGAGGGCATCCGGGTCTCCGCCCGGACCTCCGGGTGGCAGGAGAAGCACTTCTCCTCCGGGACCGCCATCGGGCGATGCCCGAGGCGGGCGGCCGCCTTCAGCTCCGCCGGGTCCGGGTGGATCTCGTGGCAGTCGATGCAGGACAACCCCGCCCGGGCGTGCTCTCCGGCCGGCCACGCACCCATGTGGCTGACCGAGGCGTGACAGCCGAGGCACGTCGCGGAGTCCTTCGCCGGGTCGTCGCCGGGGAAATGACGAATCAGTTCCGGGTCCGCCTCCTCGACGTGCTTGTCGGTCGGCCCGTGGCAGGAGGCGCAGGCCTGGGAGAGACCGAACCAGTCCCCCTGCACGAGTTTCCCGTGGGCCGTGCCCGCGAACGACGCCACGAGGTCCTCGTGGCAGTCGGCGCAGACCTGGCCCGGTGGATCGGCCGCCCGGGTGGGCGGCCCGAGCGCCCACAGCCCGACGAGGGCCAGGGCCACCGCCAGTCCGATCGTGATCCGCTTCATGCGATCTCCCTCCCTGCGCTCCCCGCGGGGGAGCGCGGTGCCCCGGGGTTCACCGCCCCCGGGAAGATGCGGGTGCGCCTGGTGGCTGGAGCCGGAGAAAACCACGCACCACCCCCGCCGCTTCGCCGACCCCGGCGAGCTCCAGGGGAGCAGCCCTCGCGTCGCGGCGGACCGCACGGGCCCGCCCGGCGACGAAGCGTCACGTACGCCTGTGGATCAATACGGTCATGGCTCCTCCGGCCGGGGGAAAACATACCGAAAAGTCAGCCGGCGAGTCAAGCTCGCTAACTAACTTGCAAGTGGGGCCCCTTTCCGGCTAGCCTTGGCCGATCTCGCACCCCCCGGCGGGGGCCTTCGAGGGAGCCGGCCCCCGCCTCCGGTCGCTTCGTGCGGCCGTGCATCCGGCCCGGAAGACCCGGGGAGGCGCCGATGCCGGGCGCGACCCGACACCGGCTCGTCCGGGCCAGGGAGGAGCCGTCGTGAACCGGAAGACCCGCCCGGGCGGGCAGGGGATCCTCGTGGCGATGGCCGCGCTCGCGCTGCTGGTCGCCCTCCCGGGAATCCCCGCGCTCGCCATCGATGACGACACCTGCCTCGCCTGCCACTCCGACCCCGACGCCCTCGCCGAGGCCGGCGACCGGGCGAAGGACCTGGTGGTCACGGCCGAGTCCCTCGCGGGATCGATCCACGAGGGGTTCTCGTGCACGGACTGCCACCAGGACCTGGCCGGGGACGACGCGGAGATCCCGCATCCCCCGGAGCTGCAACCCGTGGACTGCGCCCAGTGCCACGGGGACGTGGCCGAGGGTTTCCACGAGCACTCGATCCACGCCGACGCGATCGAGACCGGCCCCGGCGCCCGCAGCGCCTGCAGCGCCTGCCATGGCAGCCATCACATCCTCCCGGTGGCCGACCCGGAGTCCCCCGTGTCGCGGCAACACGTGGCGGATCTCTGCGCCCGGTGCCACGAGCAGTCGGAAGACCGGCACGACCCGGTCAGCCAGTGGAAGGACTCGATCCACGGCCGCGCCGTCCTCCTGTGGGAAGTCGAGGAAGCCCCAACCTGCGTCGCCTGCCACCCGGCCCACGAGATCCGGAAGGCCGAGGACCCCGCCGCGGTCATCAATCGGCGCCGGATCATGGATACCTGCGGCAACTGTCATCCGAGCGAGCGCAAGGCCGTCCTGCGGGGGGTCCACGGAAAGGCATGGAAGGAAGGGAACCTGGCCGCCGCCACCTGCATCGACTGCCACGGATCGCACGAGGTCGACCGGCCCGGCGAACGGAAGTCGACGGTCTACGCCGCCCGGATCAGCGAGACGTGCGGCAAGTGTCACGATGATCCCGACCTGGCCGTCCGGTTCCACCTCCGCCCCGACCGGGTGGCCACCTACAAGGAATCGTTCCATGGCAAGGGAACGGCCTGGGGATCCCCGGTCGTCGCCAACTGTTCATCCTGCCACGCCTACCACGACATCCGGGGAATGAACGACCCGGCCTCGACGATCTACCCCGCCAACCTGAAGGACACGTGCGGCAAGGCCGCCTGCCACCCGGGAGCCACCGAGGAGTTTGCCCGGATGCCGGTGCATGCCGACCGGTTCTTCATCCCACCGACGGCCCGGCTCGTTCTCCGGTACCTGCGGATGGGTTACATCCTGATCATCTCGTTCACGATCGCCTTCATGGTGGTCCACCAGGTCCTCGAGATCCGGGCCATCCTCCGCCTCCGCAGGGAAATCCGGGAAGCCGAGCGACGGGGTCACCGTCACCTGGCCACCTTGCCCGAGGTGGAACGACCTGCAGAGGAACCGCTCTCCCGGTTCGTCACGCGCGAGGGACGGCACTACGTCATCCGCTGGGACGGGAACCAGGTCATCCAGCACATACTGCTGGTCGCCTCCTTCACCACCCTCGTGATCACCGGTTTCCCGCTGGAGTTCCCCGCCTCGTGGGCGAGCCACCTCGGAGCCCTCGGCCCCGTGCTCTTCGACCTCCGCGGCATCCTGCACCGCGGCGCCGCGATCATCCTGATCCTGGTCTCCATCTACCACGTGTGGTGGCTGCTCTTTACCCGCCGCGGCCGCCGCGAGCTCTGGGAACTGATCCCGCAACCCCAGCGGTTCCGGCGCAAGCTGGTCGGGAACCTCCGCTGGTTCCTCGGCCTCGAAAAGGAGCCGCCACCCGGCGTCCGGTACACGTACCGCGAGAAACTCGAGTACTGGGCGCTCGTCTGGGGCAACTTCGTCATGATCACGACCGGGATCATCCTCTGGACGGCCCCCCACTGGCACTACATGGTCGTGGCGATTGCCCGGCTGGTGCACAGTTACGAGGCGCTCCTCGCCCTCCTGGCCATCCTCGTGTGGCACATGATCGGCGCCCATCTCAAGCCCGGCATCTTCCCGATGAATCCCACGTGGCTGACCGGCGGCCTCGACATCGAGGCCTTCCGCGAGGAACACGCGGAGGAGTACGCGAAGATGGTCGCCTGGTACGGCTTCGACCCGATGACGGAGGAGGTGGGCCGATGAAGACCGCGAGGAAGACGCTCCTGCTCTTCGCCCTCGCGTGCCTCTCCGCCCCGGCCCTGGCGGCGGACACGCCGGGCTGCACCTGTCACGATGCGATCTCGCCGGGGAAGGACGCGCCCGTTATCGACCTGCGTGGCTGGAACACCGATGGAGTTCACCGGCAACAGGGTTGCCTCGCGTGCCATCCGGGGGCGGACCAGGTTCCCCACCACGGAAAGGTCCTGACCGTCTCCTGCGCATCCTGCCACGAGGCCGAGGCGAAGGACTGGGACCAGACGGTTCACGGCCGGGCCGAGGGGAAGAACCCGGAGATCCACGGGTGCATGACCTGCCACGTGGAGCACACGTACTTTCCGGCGAATGATCCACGGTACCGCTACACGAACAGCGGGCTTCTCCGCACGTGCGTCTCCTGCCACCAGCCGACCCAGATGGAATGGTCCTTCTCGATGCCGGTCAAGGACCCGCCCGCGGGAGAACATTGGCCGTCGTGCATCCACGGGCACATCGTGCGGGGCGGCCAGCTCTTCATCGCGGCATGTTCCTCCTGCCACGGTGCCCACCAGGTGTTCCCTGCCGACGACCCGCGGTCGGCGGTCAACGTGGCGAACATCGAGCAGAACTGCGGCCGCTGCCACGAGAACGTGGACCCGCAGCGGGTGGTGACCAGCCTCTGCGTCCGGAGGGACACGCCTCGCTGGTACGTTTCGAACTACTTCGACGTCTGGTATCTTTGGACCGGGGGCATCGCGTTCCTCTCGGTGGTCGGCCTCCTGGTGATGGGGATGGTCGGCACGGCGCTTCGGCGCAGGAAGGAGAACGCCCCCGGGGTAAGATAGACGACGACACGAAGGCCGGGCGCTGGCGCGCCCGCCGTCAGAAGGAGGAAGCACGGTGCGCAAGATCCTGTTCCTGCTGACCGTGGTGGCCGCGCTCGGGCTCGTCGCCTTCGCCGCGGAGATCCCGAAGGACAAGCAGGTCCTGCACTTCAAGACGATGATGGGCACGGTGACCTTCAGCCACCAGGCCCACGTCGACCGGGCCCCCAACGGCTGCGTCACCTGTCACCACAAGACCAAGGCCGGCGAAACCCCGAAGCCCTGCTCCGCGTGCCACGACAAGAAGAAGGCGGATGGCAAGAAGCTCAAGCTGAAGGACGCCGTCCACAAGAACTGCTGGGAGTGCCACAAGAAGAACCTGGACGCCGGCAAGAAGGGCGGCCCGGTCAAGAAGGACTGCAAGGTCTGCCACGTCA
>CAYQTA010000044.1:0-39481 GCA_964420365.1 uncultured Acidobacteriota bacterium
CAGGCCGACCAGCACGTAGGCGAAGTAGTCCAGGTTCCCCGTCAGCTCGAGCATCCGGGCCGAGGGATGGTTGCCCCCGACGAAGCGGGCCATGAAGTACCAGAGGGTCGCGGAGACCAGCAGGCCGAACACCTGGAGGACAAAGGCGAGCCGGTAGCTCGTCTCGACCTGGAAGTCCCGGACGAGAAACGCCCACGCGATCCTGAGGAACTCCCTCACCGGTTCCCCTCCGCCTCGCCGGCGACCAGTTCCCGGAAGACCTCCTCGAGGTCGGGTTCCTCCGGCCGAACGGAGAGGACGCGGCAGCCCGCGCCCTTCACCTCCGACAGGACGACGTCGAGGTCCTCCTCCCGCGGCACGAGGACGACGACCTCGCCGCCCCCGCCCGGGGTCCCCTCCCGGGCCGTCACCCGGCCCGAGCGGATCTCTCCCGGCAGCGGGTCGAGCCGCAGCCGCCAGGCCGCCCCCCCGAGACCGCGCTGGCGCAGCTCGGCCGGCGTGCCGACGGCACGGATCTTCCCCGCCGCGAGGATCGCGACCCGGTGGCAGAGCTGCTCCGCCTCGCGGAGGTTGTGGGTCGCGAGAAGGATGGTGCGGCCGTCCCCCCGGTGCAGCTCTTCGAGGATCCACTCCCGCTGGCGGGCCGCGCTGACCGGGTCGAGGCTCCGCGTCGGTTCGTCCATCAACAGGACCGGCGGGTCCGCGATCAGCGCCCGGGCGATGGCGAGGCGCTGGCGCATCCCCGAGGAGAAGTCGCCGAAGCGCCGGTCCGCGTCCCGGGCGAGGTCGACCCGCTCGAGGAGTTCCCGTACCCGCCGGCGACGCGCCTCCCCGGTCAGCCCGTGGAGCCGGGCGAAGAAGTCGAGGTTTTCCCGGGCGGTCAGCCGCCAGTAGAACGAGCGCTCGTCCCCGTGAACGAGGCCGAGCACCCGCGGCAGCCCGGGGGCGCCGGCGGGGATCCCGAGCACCTCGGCCCGCCCCTCGTCCGGCAGCACCAGGCCGCAGAGGACCTTGAGCAGGGTCGTCTTCCCCGCCCCGTTCGGCCCGAGCAACCCGAGGATCTCGCCGTGCCGCACCTCGAGGGAGACTCCACGCAGGGCCGGGACCCGGGGGGGGCTCCGGAACGGCGCCCGGAGCAGCGCGCGAACGCTCCTCCGGCGGGGGAAGGCCTTGGCCACTCCCTCCACGCGGACGGCGAGCCCGTCGCCGTCCGCGGTCATCCCCGCTCGCACCGCGGTCGCCATCGTGCCGGAAGGATACCCCGGCCGGGGGTTTCCCGGGGCAGGTTGACCGCCTCCCGCCCCTCGTCTAGCATCCGCGCGGGGTCGGCAAGGGGACCTGTTCGACACGACGGACGAACGGCGGAGCCGAACGCGGAGAGATGGACCGTGCCGGATGCGCTCGCGGTGATCCCGGCCCGCTGGGCCTCCACCCGCTTCCCCGGGAAGGTCCTCGCTCCCCTCGGCGGCAGGCCCCTCTTCCTCTGGGTTGCCGCCGCCGCCCGGGCCTCCGGGGCGTTCCGCTCCGTGGTCGTCGCCACCGACGATGACCGGGTCGCCGAGGTCGCCCGGGACGCCGGGCTTCCCGCCGTGCTGACCAGCCCGGAGCTGCCGAGCGGCACGGACCGGGTCGCCGCGGTCGCCCGGGACCGGAACGAGGCGATCGTTCTCGGTCTCCAGGCGGACGAGCCCTTCCTCGATCCGGGCGACCTGTCCGCCCTCGTGGAGACCATCGCGGCGGAAGAGGACGTTGCCCTCGCCACCCTCGCCCGACCGGTCACTTCGCTGGAAGAGTACCTGGACCCCAACGTGGTCAAGGTCGTCCTCGACGAGGGAGGACGGGCGCTGCTCTTCAGCCGGGCCCCGATCCCCTGGCCCCGGGAGGACGGGGGCATCGCCTTCCCCCCGCGGAGCCTGCCGGAGCCGCCTCCCCTGGCCCACGTCGGCGTCTATGCCTGGCGGCGGGACGCCCTCCTCTCCTTCTCCGGGCTGGCCCCCTCGCGGCTCGAGCGGACGGAGAGGCTCGAGCAGCTCCGCGCCCTCGAGGCCGGGTGGGCGATCCGGGTGCTCCCGGCCCGGGGGGAGTCCCTCGGGGTGGACACCCCCGCCGACCTTGCCCGGGCCGAGGCCCACCTCGCCGCCCGCCGGGGAGACACCCCCGGCGGGACCACCGAAAGGATCACCGACCGATGATGCGACGCGACGAGACGCGCTACGTGTTCGTGACCGGGGGGGTCGTCTCCTCCCTGGGCAAGGGACTGGCCGCCGCCTCCCTCGCCCGGCTGCTCGAGGCCCGGCAGTTCCGGGTGACGATCCAGAAGCTGGACCCGTACATCAACGTCGACCCCGGCACGATGAACCCGTTCCAGCACGGCGAGGTGTTCGTCACCGAGGACGGCGCGGAGACCGACCTCGACCTCGGCCACTACGAGCGCTTCACGTCGATCACGACCAGCCAGCGCAACAACTACACGACCGGCCGGATCTACAACCGGGTGATCGAGCGGGAGCGACGGGGCGACTACCTCGGGGCGACGGTCCAGGTGATCCCGCACATCACCGACGAGATCAAGTGGGCGATCCGCGACCTGTCGGAGGGATACGACATCCAGATCGTCGAGATCGGCGGGACGGTCGGCGACATCGAGTCCCTCCCCTTCCTCGAGGCGATCCGGCAGTTCCGCCTCGAGGTCGGGCCCCGCCGGGCGATCTTCGTCCACCTGACGCTCGTCCCGTGGATTCCCGCCGCCGGCGAGCTGAAGACCAAGCCGACCCAGCACTCGGTCCGGGAACTGCGCGCGATCGGGATCCAGCCCGACATCCTGCTGTGCCGGTGCGACCGGCCAATCCCCCAGGAGATCAAGCGGAAGATCGCCCTCTTCTGCAACGTCTCCGAGGACCAGGTGATCGCCGCCCCCGACGTGGACAACATCTACGAGGTCCCCCTCCGGCTGAGCCGGGAGGGACTCGACGAGATCGTCACCAAGCTGCTCGACCTGCCCTACCGGCGGCGCGATCTCTCCGACTGGGAGGAGCTGCTCGACCGGGCGCGGAACCCCCGGGACGAGGTCGTGATCGGGATGGTCGGCAAGTACGTCGCCTACGAGGACTCGTACAAGTCCCTCAACGAGGCGCTGCGCCACGGCGGGTTCGCCCACCGGCTGCGGGTGCGCCTCGAGTTCATCGAGTCCGAGCAGATGACCGAGGATGCGCGGATCGACGCGGTCCTCGACAAGGTCGACGGAGTGCTCGTCCCGGGCGGCTTCGGCACCCGGGGGGTGGAGGGGATGATCCGCACGATCGCCCGGGCGCGGGAACGAAAGATCCCGTTCCTCGGCATCTGCCTCGGGATGCAGTGCGCGGTGATCGAGACGGCCCGCAACGTCGCCGGCCTGGCGAACGCGAACTCCACCGAGTTCGATCCGGGAACCCCGCACAACGTCATCGACCTGATCCCCGAGCAGCGGGGCATCGAGGCCAAGGGAGGCACGATGCGCCTCGGTTCCTATCCCTGCCGGATCACGCCGGGCACGCTCGCGCATCGCCTCTACGGCGCGACGGAGATCAGCGAGCGCCACCGCCACCGCTACGAGGTCAACAACGACTACCTGGACCGGCTCCGGGAGGCCGGGCTGGAGCCGGCCGGCATCTGGCCGGAGGGAGAACTGGTCGAGATCGTCGAGCGGCGGGATCACCCCTGGTTCCTCGCCTGCCAGTTCCACCCCGAGTTCCGCAGCCGCCCCCTGGCGCCCCACCCCCTCTTCTCCGGGTTCGTCGGGGCCGCGTGGGAGCACCGCCGGGAGAGGGCACGGTGAACGACCTGGTCCCGGTCCCGGCGGTGGAGATCGCGCCCGGGGTGGCGGCGGGGGGCGATGGCCCCCTCCTGGTGATCGCCGGCACCTGCGTGATCGAGTCCCGGGAGAGCGCCCTGGCCCACGCCCGGGCCCTCGCGGAGATCGCCCGGGAAGCGGGGCTGCCCCTCGTGTTCAAGGCCTCCTTCGACAAGGCCAACCGGACGTCGATCGATTCGTTTCGCGGTCCCGGGCTCGCGGCGGGCCTCGAGATCCTGGCCGAGGTGAAGGAAACGACCGGGCTGCCGGTGCTCTCCGACGTCCACGAGCCGGGCCACTGCGGGCCGGCGGCGGACGTCCTCGACGTCGTCCAGGTGCCGGCGTTTCTCTGCCGGCAGACCGACCTCCTCCTCGCCGCGGCGGCGACCGGGAGGCCGGTCAACGTGAAGAAGGGACAGTTCCTCGCCCCGGAGGACACGGCCCCGATCGTCGAGAAGCTCCGCCGGGGCGGGGCCCGGGGGATCCTGCTCACCGAGCGCGGGACCACGTTCGGCTACCACGACCTGGTCGTCGACCTCCGCGGGATCCCGCGGATGCGTTCCCTGGGCGTCCCGGTGGTCTTCGACGCGACCCACTCGGTCCAGCGGCCGGGCGGGCTGGGGACCGCCACCGGGGGTCGGCCGGAGTTCATCCCGGTCCTCGCCCGGGCCGCCGTGGCGGCCGGGGCCGATGCCGTCTTTCTCGAGGTCCACGAGGACCCGTCCCGGGCCCTTTCCGACGGTCCGAACTCCCTGCCCCTCGCCCGGGTCCCCTCCCTCCTGGCCGAGCTCCGGGACCTGCACCGGTTCGTCCGGGAGCACCGCGGGGAGGAAGCCGGATGAGCCTCAGGGAAACCGGTGTCCGCGTCCTGCGGGTCGAGGCGCGGGCCATCACCGCCCTCGCGGACCGGCTCGGCGACGAGTTCGACCGGGCGGTGCGCCTGGTCCTCGAGGCGCCGGGACGGGTCGTCCTGACCGGGATGGGAAAGTCGGGCCTGGTCGCCCGGAAGATCGCGGCGACCCTCGCCTCCACCGGCACGCCCTCCCTCTTCCTCCACCCGGCGGAGGCGATCCACGGGGACCTCGGGATGATCGTCCGGGGCGACGTGGTGATCGCCCTCTCGCACAGCGGAGAGACCGCGGAGATCGTGGCCCTCCTCGAGACGATCCGCCGTCTCGGCGCCTCGATCGTCGCGCTGACCGGCCAGCCCCGCTCGACCCTCGGGCGGGAGGCCGACGTGCTGCTGGACACGTCGGTCGAGGAGGAGGGATGCCCGCTCGGCCTCGCCCCGATGGCGTCCACCGCGGCCGCGATGGCGATCGGCGACGCGCTGGCCGCGGCGCTGATGGTGGCGAAGGGGTTCGGAGAGGAGGACTTCGCCCGCCTTCACCCCGGCGGCAAGCTCGGCCGCAAGCTGGCCCGGGTCCGCCAGATGATGCACACCGGCGACGCCCTTCCCCGGGTCGCGCCGTCGGCGTCGATGCGGGAGGTGGTCGTCGAGATGAGCCGGGGCCGCCTCGGCTGCACGACGGTCGTCCTTCCGGACGGGAAGCTCGCGGGGATCATCACGGACGGGGACCTGCGCCGGCTGCTCGAACGGGACCCGGACCCCCTCGCGCGCCGTGCGGGGGACGTGATGACCCCGGAACCGGTGACGATCGGGCCGGACGCCCTCGCCTCGGCGGCCCTCCGGATCATGGAGGACCGGAAGATCACCCAGCTCCCGGTGGTGGAGCCGGATGGTACCCTGCTTGGGATCATCCAGATCCACGACCTGTGGGGCACCCAGCTCTTCTGAGCGCCCCGGCAAGGAGCGACCGTGACGTCCCCCAACGGAACAGGAGCAGCCCTCGAGGCCCGGTTCGCGCGGGTCCGCCTGCTCCTCCTCGACGTGGACGGCGTCCTGACCGACGGCGGGCTCTGGTACCTCGCCGAGGGCCCCGCGGCGGTCCGCTTCCACGTGCGGGACGGGTACGGCCTCGTTCTCGCCCGGCGGGCCGGGCTCCTCGTCGGGCTCGTCTCCGGCCGGGACCTGCCCCAGGTCCGCCGGCGGGCGGAGGAACTGGGCCTCGACGAGATCCACCTGGGCGTGCGGGAGAAGGGCCCGGTGGTGGAGGAGATCCTCGCCCGCCGGGGGCTCGTGCCGGAAGACGCATGCTTCGTCGGGGACGACCTGCTCGACCTGCCGGCCCTCGCGCGCGTCGGCCTGCCGGTCGCGGTCGCCGACGCCGCCCCGCAGGTGCGGGAGGCGGCGGCGTGGGTCACGACCCTGCCCGGTGGCCACGGGGCGGTCCGGGAGGTCGTCGACCGGCTTCTCGCGTCCCGGGAAGAAGCGGGGAACCAGGAGGAAAACCAGCGATGAGAGCCGTCGTCTTCGGGCTCGTTGCCGCCTTCGTCGTTCTCGTGCTGTGGGTGGCGTTCGCCAACGCGTCCCAGGTGGTGACGCTGAGCTTCGGCTTCGGCGGCGCTCCCCGGGAGGTCAGCCTCGCCTGGGTGATCCTGGGCGGCGTCCTTGCCGGAACGATCTTCATCGGCGTGCTGGCGGTGATCGAGGGGGTCGTCGTGCGCATCGACAACCTCCGCCTGCGCCGCCGGGTTCGGAAGCTCGAGGAGGAGGTCGCGGACCTCCGGAACATGGTCCTCGAGGCGCCCGCCGGGGACGCGCCCCGGCGCGACCGCCTGGCCGACGCGGCGGGCCCGGGACCGGGGGAGCCGGGCACGCGATGATCGTCCTCTGGCTGCTCCTCGCCTTCGCCGCCGGCCTCCTGGTCGGCGCCCTGGCACTGCCCGGGGCCGCCGGCGCCATCGCCCGTCGCCGGGCCGAGGGCCCGTGGCGGAAACTCCTCGGCACCGCGTTCTCCCGGGTGGTGGCCGGCGAACACCGGGAAGCCGCCCGCCTCCTGCGCAGCGCCGTCGAGCTGGTCCCCGGGGACGACGGCCTGATGCTCCTCCTGGGAGAGGAACTCCGGCGCTCCGGCGACCTGGCCCGGGCCGCCCGTGTCCCCGACCTGCTGCTCGCCCGCCGGGACCTCCAGCCGGACGTTCGCGCGGCGGCCCTGCTGCTCCGCGGCCGCCTTCTCGAGGCGGAAGGCCGATGGCGCGAGGCTCTCGATGCCTACGGGGAGGCCCTCGAGGCCCTTCCCCGGTCCGAGGAGATCCTGGTCGCCACCGAGCGCCTCCTCTCCCGGCTGCGCCGCTGGGACGAGGCGGTCGAGGTCTCGCGTCGCCTGGTCCGGGTCAACCCGGAGCGGGGCAGGATCGTCCTCGCCCGGCGGCGGGTCCTCGAAGCCCGGGAGCACCTCGCGGAGGGAAATCCCGAGGGGGCCCTCGAGGCGGCCCGGCAGGCGACCCGGGACTGGCCCGACATGGGTGCCGGCGAGCTGACCCGGGGCGACGCCCTCTACCAGCTGGGGCGCCACCGGCAGGCCCGGGAGGCCTGGCTCGAGGCCGCCCGGCTGCATCCGCGCCTCGCCCCCCTGGTCCTCGACCGCCTCGAACACCTCGAGGGGGACGAGGGCCGGCCAGCGGTGCGGGGGTTCGCGGAACAGGCCCTCGAGGACCTGGTCGACGAGCCCCGCGCCCGCGGCCGCATCCTCGCCTGGCTGGCCGACGACGCCCTGCGCCGGGGCGACATCGAGGCTGCCCGTGGCTGGCTGGAACGGCTTCGGCGGGACCATCCCGGCACCCAGGCGACCGCGCGCCTCGCCGCCCGCCTCGCGGCCGCCGGGACGACCCCGCCCGCACCCCTCGCCCGCCTTCTCGACCAGTGGGCGGCCGAGCCGCCGTGGCCCGACCCGTGGCGCTGCACCCGCTGCGGTGCCGAGAGCGCCGAGTTCCGCTGGCGCTGCCAGTCCTGCCAGGGCTGGGAGACCCTCTCCTGACCTGGCCACCGGCCCCGGGTCAGGGGATCTCCGAGAGGCCCTTCTCGATCTCCTGGAGGCTCGCCGGGTGGACGAGCCCCCGGATCATTCGAATCTCGGTCTCCACCAGGTCGTCGAGGGCCTGGCGCGGTTCGAGGAACGGCCGGGCCGCGAGGCGACGGGCCAGCTCGTCCCGGTCGTAGCCCCCCTCCGCCCCCGGCTCGAGTCCCTCGAAGAGATCCCCGGCGACGCCCAGGTTCCGCTGGCAGGTCAGGACGAAGTTCCGCACCCCGGCCCCGATCTCGAGGCGCAGGGCGCGCCAGACGACGCGGTGCCGGGCGAGGAACCGGTCGACCTCGGCGAAGACCTCCGGCGATGGCTCCGGGACCGGCCCGCGAACCGCCTCCCCGCCCGCCGGTTCCACCGGTGGTGCCTCCTCCGACACGGGGGCGGGCGGCTCGGCGGGCTCTTCCACCACCGGCTCCGTGGGCGGCGGTTCCTCGACGTCTCCCGGTTCCCCGGCCACCGGCCCCTCCGGCCCTTCCGCGGAGGGCTCCTCCGCCGGGGAAGCGGGCGGCTCGACGGGCTCCTCCACCGCCGGCTCCGTGGGCGGCGGTTCGCCGGTCACCGGTTCCTCCGGGAACGCGGGCACGTCCCCCGCGAGAGCGCGCTCGACCACCTCGCGCGGGACCTCGAGGGTCCGGGACGGGTCTGCGGCGGCCCGTGACGCGGGCGCCCTTTCTTCCGGAGGGGGTGGCTGGGACGCCCCTGCTTCCTGCTCCCCGAACAGCTCGGGAGCGATCTCCCAGGCGGAAGAGGGAGCCTCGATCGGCACCTCCCGGGAGGGCTCCTGTGCGGGTTCCGGGACCGCGGGAGCGGCGGGCTCCTCCTCGACCGGCGGCTGCTCAGCCCGGGAACCCGGCTCGACCGCCGGCGGTGGCCCGGGCGCCGGTTCGGGCGTGGAAGGTCCGGGCACCGCGGCCCGCTCGCGGAGCCGGGCCACCAGCTCGGCCTGGGGCACGCGCTCGACGATCCCGACCAGCTCCATCGCCCGGAGGAGCCGGAGCAGCAGGGCATCCGGCTCGTCCCGCGCCGCCAGGATCTCGGCGAGGGTCCGCTCCTGCCCGAGAAGGGAGACGATCTCCCAGAGCACCGGGCGCAGCGTCATCCGGTCCATCCGGTCCAGGTACTCCGGCCGAAGCCGGAACAGGGTGTCCAGGCTCCCCAGGGCCCGCCAGACGTTCTCGAAGGCGGCGGAGGTCTCGTACGCCTCCACCACCAGGTCCTCGACAGTGGCGTCGAAAAGAGGAACCTCGGGCACCGGCTCCCCCTCGGCGATCGCGATCTCCCCCCGCCGCCACAGGAGCACCTCCCGGGCGACCTCCCGGGAGAACTCCGGGAAGAGGAACCCGAGCTCCTCGGCGGTGATGCGCTCCCGGCGGAGCAGCTCGTCCCGGAAGGAACCGCCGGCCGCCGCCCGGGAAAGGGCCCGGGCGTGGTCCCGGTCGGAGAGGAAGCCGCGGGCCAGCAGCCAGTCGAGGAACGCGGACGGATCGAACGGACGCCAGGCGTGGACGACCCTTCCCCGGAGGAGATGCAGGACGACCTCCCGGTCCCCGTCCCGGAAGGTGACCGCCGCGTCGACGCCCCGGTCCGCGAGGCCCAGGAGCAACCGGACCGGCCCCTCCTCGTCGATCAGTCCCTCGCCCACGTCGAGGAGCGCCGGCGGGATCTCCTCGAGCGGGAGCCGCACGGCGAGGCCCAGCAGGCCGAGCCCCCACAGGGAGCGATAGACCTCGAGGGCCGGCGCGTAGACCTCGCGGGCCAGGGTCGACACCCGGCGCGGATTGCGCAGCGCGGCGAGCAGGGCCCGCTCGACCCGGCCCGCCCCGGGGGGGCCGGCGACCTCGACGTCGGGGGCAAGGCGCCAGGTCGCCCCGGGGCCGCCCACGGCCTGCCGGACCCGGCCCCAGTCGCTCACCCGGCGAATCCCCTCGAGGACGAGCTCCTCCCAGGGCAGGTCCAGCGTGATCGATTCCTCCTCCGGCAGCCGGGCCCGGCTGACCCGGAACGAACCCCGTTCCCAGGCGAAGACCGAGAGCGCGATCTCCCTCACCTGTTCGAGAACGGCCCGGGTGAGGGCCCGCGCGTCCATCGCCCCGCGCTCGACCAGGATCTGGCCGAGGCGGCGACCCCTGGCGACCTCCCCGCTCGCCTCGACCAGGTCGGCGAGGGAGGTCTCCCCCTGCCGGAGCAGGTGGGCTCCCAGGCGGTCATCCGGGTCGGTGGACGCGGAAAAGACGAGCCGTCCCTCCCGGAAGTAGAGCACCTTGCGAACCCCGTCCCGCTCCAGGACCAGGGATCCGTTCCACGCAGCACTCCCCAGGGAGGCCACCAGCTCGGGAACCGGGATCCCCTCGAGTCGTCCCTCCCCGGGTACCGGCAGCTCCGTTCGTGCCGTGACGCTCATCCGCCCACCTCCTCGCCACCGCTCCCCGCGAGGAACCGGGCGAGTTCCTCCCGGGAAACCGCGGCGGTTCCCAGTCGCCCGACGGCGACGGCCGCCGCCAGGTTGGCCCAGCGGGCCGCCTCCGGGAGATCGAGGCCGGCGGCCAGGCCGGCCGCCAGCACCGCCGTGACCGTGTCCCCGGCGCCGGTCACGTCGTACACCTCCCGGGCGAGGGCCGGGATCTCGAGGGGCTCACCTTCCCGGGGCACGAGCAGCATTCCCTCCTCCCCCCGGGTGACCAGCACGGCCGCCAGGCGCAGGCGACCGTGGACGTCGCGAGCCGCCGCGGTAACCTCCTCCGGGGACCGGAGCTCCCGGGCGGTCGCCCGGGCCAGCTCCGCCTGGTTCGGCGTGATCACCGTCGCGGGGCTGTACAGCTCGAAGTGGCGAATCTTCGGATCGATCACGACCGGGACGCCCCGGGCCGCCGCCTCCCCGAGGAGCACCGGAAGGCTCCGACCATCGAGAAGCCCCTTGGCGTAATCGGACACGACCAGGGCCTCGGCCTCGCCGAGGAGTTCCACGGCCCGGTCGACGAGCCGGCGGGCCACGTCGTCGGAGACCGGGTGGTCTTCCTCCTCGTCGAGACGAAGCACCTGCTGGTGGCGGGCCAGGACCCGGGATTTCACCGTGGTCGGCCGCCCCGCCACCGCCAGCAGGCCGGTCGGATCGACGCCCGCGTCCCGCAGCAGGCCACCGAGTCGCTCCGCCCCGCCGTCCCGGCCGACGACGGCGACCAGGTTCACCTCGAGCCCGAGCGCCCGAAGGTTGACGGCCACGTTGGCCGCCCCGCCGGGCCGCACTTCCTCCCGCTCGAGGCGGACCACGGGCACCGGCGCCTCCGGGCTGATCCGCTCGACCCGGCCGTGGAGGTAGCGGTCGACGATGACGTCCCCCACGACCAGCACCCGCCGGCCGGGAAGCCGCCCGAGGGCCGCCGGGTCGAGGGGCGCCACCCGGTTCATGGGCTGGCCGGATCCTCGCCCGGAAGCGGTTTCCCGGAGTCCGGGAGCAGCTGGGGGATGCCGTCCTCCACCGGGTAGACGACCCGGCAGGCCGGACAGACCAGCCCGTCCCGTTCCGGCGTCGGCTCGACCTTCCCGTGGCAACGGGGACAGGCCAGGATCTCGAGAAGCCAGGATTCGAGGGAAGCCATTCGCCCTCCTCCACGTCGTGGAGCCCCCGGTTCCTTCCGGGGGCGTCCTATCGTGCCGGACCGCTCCCCCCCCGGTCAACTTCGCCGTGCCGCCGGCGGCGCGGGCGGGGATAATGCCGGGGATGGCACGTCCCCGCGAACCGGTCCCCCCCGGGCTTCTCTCCCCTCCCCGGCGGATTCTCGTCGTGCGCCTCGGGGCGATCGGCGACGTCGTGCGCACGCTGCCCGCCGTGCGCCTTCTCCGGCGAACCTGGCCCCGGGCCCGGATCGCGTGGCTCGTGGAGCCGGCGGCGCGGCCGCTGGTCGACGGTCACCCGGACGTCGACGGGGTGATCGTCTTTCCAAGGGGCAGGATCGTCCGGGACGCCCGGCGCCTCGACCCCGGGTTCCTCGCCCCGGTGCGGGAGTTCCTCGACCGGCTCGACGGGTTCCGACCGGACCTGTCGCTGGACTTCCAGGGAAGCTTCAAGAGCGGCCTGCTCGCGTGGCTGGCGGGAGCGCCGGCGCGGGTCGCCTTCGACGGCCCCTGGGCCCGCGAAGGCAGCCACCTGTTCGCCACCCACCGGGTCTCGTTGCCGCCGGACCGCGTCCACCGGGTACTCCGGGCCGCCTGGCTCGCCCGGGCCGCGGGAGCCCGCGAGGGCCCGCTCGAGGCGAACCTGGCCCTCTCGCGGGCGGAGCTCGCGGCGGGACGCGAGGAGCGAAACCGCCTGGCCGGGGGCGGCCCCCTCGTGGCCCTGGCGCCCTTCGCCAGTGCCCGCCAGGCGTGGAAGCGCTGGCCCGTCGAGCGGTGGGCCGAGGTCGCGGGCCGGCTCGCGTCGGCGGGGATCCGGGTGGCGATCGTCGCGGGCCCCGGGGAAGAAGCAGAGGCGGAACGTCTCGCCCGGGAGGCGGGCCCCGGGGTGACGTTCCCGGGCGTGTGGACCCTGCGCGAGCTGGCGGCGGTGCTCGCCCACGCCGACCTGTTCGTCGGCGGCGATACGGGCCCGATGCACCTCGCCTGGGCCGCCGGATGCCGGGTCCTCGCGGTCTACGGGCCGACCGACCCCGTCCTGAACGCCCCCTTCGGCGAGGGGCACCGGGTACTCGCTCCCCCGCGCCCGACGAACCGGTGGTCCGCCGACCCGTTTCCCGGTATCACTCCCCAACGCGTGGCCGACGAGGCCCGCGCGCTCCTCGAGACCGCGCCCCCCGCGGGGCGCGAAGGAGGTCTGCGATGAAACGCCTCGCGATCCTGGCCCTGGTCCTCTGCGCCCTGCCCGCTCCCGCCCGGGGCGCGGACTCCCCGGCCGATCCCCTCGGCGAGCTTCGTGACCTGTTCCGCCAGGGAAAGTGCGACCGGCTCCTCGACCGGGCCCGGGCCCTGGGCGACGCGGTGGCGACGAACCCGGACGCGCTGGTCCTCGAGGCAAACTGCCTCGTCCGGGACGCGCGGAAGGCCACCCGGGAGTTCGACGGGACCCGCTACGAGCGAATGAAGATCGCGCGCGGCACCGCCTTCGTCCCCCCCGGGCTGACCGAGCGCTTCTACGTCACCCGCATCACCTGGGACGAGGCGAAGCGGGACGAGGCCCTCCGCCTGTTCCGGCGGGCCCTCGAGCTGGCCCCGGAGCGGGGAGACCTGGTCACGGGAAACGTGGCCGCCCTCCTCGACGCCGAGCGCATCGACGAGGCTCTCGCGCTCCTCGCGGCCCATGCCCGGGCCCTGCACGACCGGGACCTCGATGACCTGCTCCAGGCGACGCAGGACATGCTCCGCAGGGGCCTCGGGGAGGACGCCCTCCGCCTCGCGCGGGCGCTGCAGCAAGCCGCCCCGGGCAAACCCCAGGGATTCATGGCGGAGGCGGTCGTCCTCCTCGACCGCTTCGACACCCGCGGCGCGATCCACGCCCTGGCGGAGGCCCATCGCCGGGCGCCCCAGCGGGAGGACGTTACGGGGCGACTGGGTTTCCTCCTCGCGATGGCCCGGGACTGGCACGAGGCGTCGCGGGTCCTCGCGACGTCGGTGCGGGAGGACAGGCCCGCCTGGATCGCCTGGCTGGCCCTCGCCCGGGACAGGATCGCGCCCGGGTCGGACCGCCCGCTCTGGCAGGACCTCCGCAAGGCGCTGGCGAACGATCCCCAGGCATCGCCCTCCCTCGCGGAGCTGGCGAAGCACCGGATCGCCCTGCTCGCCTCGAACCGCGAGCCGCGCCCGACGACCCGGGTGAACGCAGCCCGCTGGTTCCTCGGCAAGGGGCTGCCGGTGGCGGCGGTCGCGGAGCTGGACGCGGCGATGGCCGCGAAGCGCCCACCCTTCGCCGCGTGGGAGGAGTACGTCGCGCTGCTCCGCCGGCAGGGCCTGCTCGACCTGGCGGCGGACGCCTGTCGCGACGGGATCGACAGGATCGCCGCCGGCACCGTGGTCCTCGACGGCGGTGACGCGGCAGGAAAGAACGAGCAGGGGATCCTCGAGGCCGCCCTCGCGCGGGTTCTCTACGGAATGGCCCGCGACGAGGACGCCGTCGCCGCGGCCCGCCGCGCCCGCGAGCTCGGACACCCGGACCCGCTGGTCCTGGGGCTCGCCCTCGAGGCGCTCGGCAGGAAGGACGAGGCGGTCGCGGCCTACCGCGAGGCCGCGGCCGGCACCGGGGACGAGGCCGACTGGGCGAAGGCGCGTCTCCGGCGACTCGTCCCCGGGGAAGGGAGCCCGGCGCCCGCGCGGTGACCGGTCAGGTTCCCACCGGCTCGCGGTCGAGGCCGTAGGCCTTGATCTTCCTGTAGAGGGTGCGGACCGAGATCCCGAGGATCTCCGCCGCGCGGCCGCGATGCCAGTGCACCTGGTCGAGCACCTCGCGGATTCGCTGGCGCTCCAGCTCCTGGAGGGTGGCCCGGGTGGGAGCGCCGCCCGCGCTCCCGGGATCCGGCGCCGTCGACGCCGGGGGTCCACCCGCCGACACCGTGCCCGGCCCGGGCAACCGGGGGGCGACGATCTCGCGGGGCAGGTCTTCCGGCCGGACGACCCCCCCGCGGGCGAGGAGTGCCGCCCGCTCGACCACGTTCCGCAGCTCCCGGACGTTGCCCGGCCAGTCGTAGGCAAGCAGGGCCTTCTCCGTCTCCGGGGCCAGCTCCAGCCGCCCGTCCACCTGCTCGAGGAACGCCCGGGCCAGGACCAGGATCTCCTCGCGCCGCTCCCGCAGCGGGGGAACCACGATCGTGCCCGCGTTGATCCGGTAGTAGAGATCGGCGCGGAACCGCCCCTCCCGGGACTCCGTGGCGAGGTCGCGGTTGGTCGCGGCGACCAGGCGCACGTCGACGGTGATCTTCCGCCGCCCCCCGACCCGGAAGAACGTCATCGTCTCGAGGACCCGGAGAAGCTTGACCTGGAGCCCTCCCGGCAGCTCGCCGATCTCGTCGAGGAAGAGCGTGCCGCCGTCCGCCGCCTCGAGGAGACCGGAGCGCCCCTTGTCCGCCCCGGTGAACGCCCCCTTCTCGTAACCGAAAAGCTCGCTCTCCAGCAGCGTGTCCGGGATCGCCGCGCAGTTCAGGTCGACGAACGGTCCCCCCGCCCGGCGGGACCTCCGGTGGATCTCCCGGGCGACCAGCTCCTTCCCCACCCCCGATTCCCCCATCACCAGGACCGGCAGGTCCGACGGCGCGAGCCGCTCGATCAGGCGCAGCACCGGGCGCATCGCCCGGGAGTTCCAGCCCTGCACGAGGGGAGACGGATCGTCCCGCTCCTCCCGGCGGCGAAGACGCTCGTTGTCCCGCGCGAGGCGGCGCTTCTCGCCGGCGGCCCGGACGAGGGCGTCCAGGTGGTCGATCCGGCAGGGCTTGGTGACGAAGTCGTAGGCCCCGAGCTTCATCGCCTCGACCGCGACCTCCACCGTCGCGTTGCCCGTCAGGAGGATCACCTCCGGCGGGGATACCTCTTCCCGGAGGGTCCGCAGCACCGACAGCCCGTCCAGTCCCGGCATGCGCACGTCGAGGATGGCGACGTCGAAGTCCTCCTCCGCGAGTAGCCGGAGCGCCCGTTGCCCGTCCTCGGCCAGGGAGACCTCGTGTCCCTTCCGGACCAGTTCGCGCCCCAGGATCCGCCGCAGCGGTGCCTCGTCGTCGGCGAGGAGCACCCGCAGGGGCCGCCCCTCGTTCCCGGCTCCCCGACCTTCCCGGGGTTCCGGCCCGGCCTGCCTCGTCTCCCCCATTCCCTCAGTTCCTCCGTTCCCCGTCCGCCGGCGTGCCCGCACCGACCGGTTCGTTCCTTCGCTCCCGGGCCGGGAGCACGATCTCGAAGCGGGTCCCGAGCCCGGGGTGGGACATCACCTCGATCCGCCCCCCGTGGGCCCGGACGATCCCGTAGGCGACGGCCAGGCCGAGGCCTGTTCCCTTGCCCGGTGGCTTCGTCGTGAAGAACGGCTCGAAGATCCGCTCCCGGATCTCCGGAGGGATCCCGGGACCGTCGTCCTCCACCGCCAGGACGGCGTCGCCCCCGGGCGAGGTCCCGGCCCGCACGACCACCTTCCCTCCCGGGCCGGCCGCGTCCGCCGCGTTGAGCACGAGCGCGAGGACGACCTGGACGAGCTGGTCCTCGCCCCCGGAAACCTCCGGCACGTCTTCCGCGAGGTCGAGCTCGAGGCGCACGCCGGAGACCTTCGGGTTGTGCCGCAACAGGCGCACGGCCCGGCGGGCGATCTCCCTTACGTCGCAGGCTCCCCGCCGCTCCGCCCGCGCCCGGGAGAAGTCCAGCAGCCCCTCGAGGATCTCCTTGCAGCGGTAGGCCTCCTCCTCGATCACGCCCGCGTCCTCCCGCACTTCCGCGAGTCCATCCGGATCGAGGGGTTCTCGCAGCCGGGCCCGCATCGCCTCGGCGCACCCGGCGATCGTCGCCAGCGGGTTGTTGATCTCGTGGGCGATCCCGGCGGCGAGGCGGCCGACGGCAGCCATCTTCTCGGTCTGGGCGATCGATCGCTCGAGGGCCCGCTGCTCGGTCACGTCCCTGGAGAACGTGATGACGTGCGTGACCGTTCCGTCCGGCCCGTGGATCGGGACCTTCTCGACCCGGTAGATGCGCGGCGGGCTCGAGGCACGCCCCTCCACCTCGGTCACGCGGGGCTCGCCCGTGCGGAAGACTTCCTCGTACTCCCGGCGCAGCTCCTCGTCCTCCCCGATGATCGAGAAGAGGTTCTTCCCCAGCACCTCGCCGCGGGGCCGGCCGAAGGGGCCCTCCTCCCGGTTCCGGTTCCAGACGACGACGCGGAAGGCGCGGTCGATGGTATGGAGGGAGAGCGGCAGGGCATCGACCACCGCCTGGAAGAGAGCCTGCTGCTCCGCCATCTCCGCCCGGTGCCGACCTCCCTCCCGGTCCCGCTCGCCGAGGGCCGCGACCACTCCCCCGAGAAGGGCGCCGGCGTCGTAGAGGATGCGAAGATCGTCCTCGGACCAGGCGGGCGAGGAACGCCGCCCGCGGAAGACCGCCACGGCCCGCTCCCGGCAGACGAGGGGAACCGCGACCAGGCCCTCGGCACCGGGACCCTCGCCCCGGACGGGACGCCGGCCGCGGATCACCTGCACGTCCAGCTCGTCGAGACGCCCGCCGGGAAGCCTCCGGGTGCCACGATCCGGGTCCCAGGCAAGCCTGGATGCGCACGCCCCCTCGGTCCGCCAGGGAGACGCGAGCACCAGGATCTCGCCTTCCTCGAGGGCGAGCACCCGCCCGAGACAGGCGAGGAGGTCCTCCGCCAACCCGGGCCGCAGCGGGTCCGCCGCGATCCTCCGCGCGATCGACGAGAGCACGATCAGTTCCCGGGCCTGGGAGGCGTGCCGGCGCGCCAGGTTGACGTGCTCGACCGCCCGGCGCGCGATGGCGATCCACTCGGGAACGGGCGCGCGGGGCGAGACCACCGCGACGGCCCCGGCCTCGAGGAGCGCGGCCCGCGCTCTCCCGCGCGAACCGGGCAGCACCCCGATCACCGCGGCCGCGCCCGCCGCGAGGAGAACCCGCAGTTCGCCGACCGGGTCCGGGGCACGGGGGGACAGGAACACGAGGGCACCCTCCGGGTCGTTCGCGACCCGAAGTGCGAGCTCGCGGCGAACGGCGTCCACCCGCCCGCGGGGTACCCCCGCGCCGTGAACGTTCACGGTTCCCAGGAAGGATCCCGGCACGGCATCTCCTCTCCCGGGCACGAACCCCCGCCGCCGCGGAATATGGGTTCCCGGGCCGCCATCGGACAACTCGACCGGATCCCGGACAGACGACGACCGGCCGGTCATCCGGTCCACCTCCTTCCGGACGCGGTTCGCCGGGCGGTCTCCGGAAGGCTCCGCGAACGTTCTCCCTTTTTCGTCGCCGATGGCACGACCCCTGCTTTCCCACGGGTGGACCCATGCGTACCGGGCAACAGAGGGACGGTCTCCTCATCGGGCTCTACGGGCTCGTGGCGGTCCCCGTGCTCGCGCTCGCCCTCGCCGATATCGCCCATCTCCCGCCGGGCAGCCTCTGGATCGTCTCCGGGATCGCCCTCCTGCTCGGACTCGCCGGCTCCTTCACCGTGCGCCTCCCCGGGACGCGGGCCTGGTTCTCCCTCGCGGAGCCGGCCATCTTCACCGCGCTGCTCCTCGGCGGCCCGGGTGCCGCCATCCTGCTCGGCGTCGCCGACGGGATTTCCGGGACCCTTCGCGCCCGCCGCCGCCTGCGCACCGGGCTCGCCTCGACGGCCGTGGTCGTCCTGGCGGCCGCCGGGGGCGCGGGCACCTTCGACCTGCTCGCCCCGCGGCCGGCGGCGGACGGGTCGCTGCACGTGCCGGCCCTCGGCGGGGCCCTGGTCTTCGCTGCCCTCGTCCAGTACGCGCTGAACGCGGCCCTCGTCTCGCTCCTGGACGCGGCCCGCGAGGAAATCTCTCCCCTCCTGGCCTGGCGGGAGCGGTACCTCTGGGCGCTCCCGAGCTTTCCGGCATCGGCCTGTTTCGCCCTCGGCGCCTTCATCGCCGAGCGGACCTTCGGGCCGATCGCCCTCTTCCTCGGCGTTCCCGTCCTGGTCCTGCTCTACCTCCTGTACTGGTCCCACACGCGGCGCCTCGCGGAGCACCGGGCCCACCTGGAGAAGCTCCAGCGCCTTCACGAGCAGACGTTGGACGCCTTCTCCCTGGCGATCGACGCGCGGAACCCGGCGGCGCGTGGCCACGCGCGCCGCGTCCAGGCGTATGCCCGGCTGCTCGGCCGGCTCGTGATGGAACACGACCCGGGGCTGGCCGGGGAGAACGACGGCCCCCTCGACGACGCCTTCCTCGAGGCGCTGGGCAACGCGGCCCTCCTCCACGACATCGGGAAGCTGGGCCTGCCGGACCACGCGCTCCGGGAGTCGGAATGGGCGCCCGGCCACCGGGCCCGGGTCCGGGAGCACCCGGCCCTCGGGGCGGCGATGCTCGCGGGGTTCCAGGATCCCCGCCCGATCGCGCCGATGGTGCGCCACCACCACGAGCGCTGGGACGGGAACGGTTACCCGGACGGGCTGGTCGGCCGGAAGATTCCCCTCGGGGCGCGGATCATCGCCCTCGCGGACGCGCTCGACTGGGCGTACCGCTCCCGGCCGGACGGCAGCTACCCCTCGCTCTCCACCCTGACCCGGATGGTGGCCCAGGGCGCGGGCACCCGCTTCGACCCCCGCCTGGCCGACCTGTACTGCGCCCACGCCGAGGAGCTGGAACGGGCGCTGGCGGAACAGGAGACGACCACGACATCTCCCACCGGGACAACGAAGGGAGACGAGGAGTTCTTCGCCAACGTGCGCGCCGCCCAGGAAGAGGCCGACTTCATCCTCCACCTGGCGCGCCGCCTCGGCGAGACGATCCACCTGGAGCAGGTGCTGGACGTCGTCGCCGAGGAACTGCTGACCCAGATCCCGGCGGACGCCTGTGTCATCTACCTGCCGGACCGGCTGGGCGGACGCCTCGAGCCGCGCGCCGTTCACGGGGGCACCCCGGGCCTGCCCGCCGAGCTGATCCGCGTGCTCGGCCGGGATCGCTTCTCCCGCGGAGAGGGCAACATCGGCTGGGTCCACGAGACCGGCCAGCCCCTCCTCGAGGTCGACCCGCGCATCGACCTCGGGGACGCCGCGAACCTCACCGATCCGCCGTTGCGGACCGCCGCCGTGCTGCCGGTGCCCGGCGATCCCGGCCATCCGCCGGTGGCCGTCATTGCGTTCTACTCCCGGGAACCGGGGGCCTTCCGCCACGACCACTGGGACATCTTCCGCTCGGTGGCACCCCGGATCGCCCGGGCGATCGGCAACGCCGTCCTCTACGAGGAGACCCGCGCCACCAGCATGACCGACGCCCTGACCGGGCTCCCGAACAGCCGTTACCTGTACTCCCAGCTGGAGAAGGAAATCGCCCGCGTCACCCGGAAGGGCCTGCCGCTCGCCGTCGTCGTCATGGACCTCGACGGGTTCAAGCCGGTCAACGACACGTACGGTCACCAGGCGGGCGACTACGTGCTCCAGCGGGTGGCGGAGCTGCTCCGCGACACGTTCCGCTCGGGCGACACGGTCTGCCGCTACGCGGGCGACGAGTTCGTCGCGATCCTCCCCGAGACGACCCCCGAGGAGGCGCGCCGGATCGTCGAGCGCGTGCAGGAGCGGGTGGGCTCGACGCCGATCCGGCTTCCTTCCGGGGAGGAGGTCCGGGTGGGAGTCTCCGCCGGCCGATCCTGCTTCCCGCTGGACGGCAGCACCCTCGAGGAACTGATCCACCGGGCGGACAAGGAGATGTACCGGGACAAGGCCCGTCGCCATGCCGCGGGAGCCCCGTCCCGCTGATCAGTTCCCCGCCGGCGGCTCCCCGCCCACGACCTTGCGATACGACCGGGCCAGCCGCCGCCGCCCGGCGGAGCGCAGGCCCTCTCCCAGCGGGCCGGGCAGGAGCCGCGCCCGGTCCAGGTCGACCAGCCAGAGCGCGTAACGGTCTCCGTCCCGCCGCGCCAGCAGGTTCCCCAGGTTGAGATCCGGGTGCAGGAGGCCGGCGTCGTGGAACCGATCGACCAGGGCGAGGGCCGCGGCCCAGAGCCGGGCCGCCGCCTCCCGCTCCCCGGCCAGCAACCCGGTGAACCAGCGGGCCAGGTCGGGCGCATCCGGGACGTAACGGGCCATGCCGAAGGCCCGGAGCAGCGGGGGACGTCCCACCAGGACGACCGCCCGCACCTCGCCGACCGGCAGGCCGAGCTCGCGGAGCCGGGCACCGACCGCCAGCTCCCGGAGGAACCTCCCCGCGCCCGCGTACATCTCCCTGTTGACACGGGCGAGCGCTCCCCCCCGCAGGTACTGCTTGACGAGCACCCGTTCTCCGTCCGCCAGTTCGACGACCGCCCGGGGGCCGCGGCCCGTTCCCGGGCCGGGCGGCCGATCGCGCAACAGGTCCTCCGGTCGGGCGAGGCCCGCCTCGAGGAGACGGGGCAGGAGATCCGGCGGCGCGACGATTCGCCGGCCATCCCCGGCGGCATGAACGACGAGACCCGGGGGAACGCGCACGTCAGTCCTCCCGCGGCTCGTCTTTCCGCTCCCGGAGCGTCATTTCCCAGAGGCGCGCGTGCTTGAGGTACGTGCTGCACGTGGCGAGGAGCGCGAGCACCAGCCCGTGTCCGCCGTCGAGGAAGCCGCGCCGCAGCACGTACATCTTCAGGAAGCGGGCAACCGCGTGCCCGAGCACGCCGGCGGCCCCGGTGCGGCGTCCCTTCGCGAACGCCTGCTCCGCCCACCAGCGCGCGTAGCGATCGACCTTGGGCCAGTACTGGTCGAACGAGCGGAACGTGTCGTGAACCAGGGGATGACGCAGTACCGGGAGCGGGCCCGGCAGGTCGATCTCCTCGTGGACCAGCCGGTCATCGTAGCGAGCCCGGTCCCGGTGCACGAGCCGGATGACCTTGTCGGTCTCCCACCCGCCGTGGAGCATCGGGCGCCCGAGGAACAGGTTCACCCGCCGGATCCAGTGGCCGTCCGCCACCGGCCCACGCGCGAGCAGCTCGCGGACCTCCCGGGCCAGCCCCGGGGTCACCCGCTCGTCGGCGTCCAGGATCAGCACCCACTCGTGGGCGCACCGGGGAAGGGCCCAGTTCTTCTGCCGGGCCGGGCTCTCGTAGGGATGCTCGAGAACCCGCGCCCCGTGCTCGCGGGCGATCTCGCGCGTCCGATCGGTGCTCCCCGAGTCCACGACGAGGATCTCGTCCGCCCAGTCCACCGACGCGAGGCAGCCGGGCAGCGTCGCCTCCTCGTTGAACGTCGTCACGAGGACGCTCAGGGGCCGGCGGTCCCCGCTCATCCCCGCGGGCTCCTCTCCCGGCGCTCCGCCCGCCGTTCCCGGGCCAGCGGGTCGGCGAGGAAGGCGACCAGGATGCTGACCAGGTAGAGGACGATCATCGGCGCGGCGAACAGTGACATGGTCAGGACGTCGGGGGTCGGCGTGATCACCGCCGCAACGACGAAGCAGACGAAGATCGCCACGTCCAGCTTCCGCCACAGGAACCGGGCGGAGACGAGGCCCAGGCGCGCGAGGGCGAAGACGACGAGGGGCATCTCGAACACGGCACCGAGCCCGAGCAGCAGCTTCGCCGCGAAGGAGAAGGCGTAGTCGACCGTGACGTGGAACTCGAAGTTCTCCCCCTGCGAGGCGAGGAAGTCCACGGCCGCCGGCATCGCGATCCAGTAGCAGAAGGCCGCGCCGGCGAGAAACAGCGTCGTTCCCACGGCCATCACCGGGAGGACCCATCTCCGCTCCCGCGGGTAGAGTCCCGGGGAAACGAATGCCCAGAGCTGCCAGAAAAAGACCGGCAGGGCAACGAAGATCCCCCCGACGAACGACGCCTTGACCTTCGCCATGAACGCCTCCGCCGGGCGGATCACCGCGAGGGGGCCCATCGCGTCCGCCACCGGGCCGAGGAGGAAGGCGAGGATCTCGTCGGAAACGAACCAGCAGAGCGCGAGACCGACGAGGGCCGCGACGAAGCAGAACAGCAGGCGCCGGCGAAGCTCGTCGAGGTGCTCGAGAAACGACATCCGGGGGCCGCCGTCCCCGGCCGGTTCGCCGGGACCGCCCGTCCCTTCCTCCCGGACCGGCTCCTCGACCCGGGTCACGGGCCGTCCTCCCCTTCCGGCCCGGGATCCCGCCCCGCCTCGCCCGGCGCGGACTCCTCGGAGCGGGCCTCGCGCAACCGCCGCGTCGGGTCGGCGTACGGCGGCGGGCCGAAGCCGGCAAGGTCACGGGCCACTCCCTTGGCCTCCCGCCCCAGGTCCCGGACCTCCGCGGCCGCCCGGCGGACCTCCTCGAGGGCCGCTTCCCGCTCGATCGTGCCCTGCACGTCCCGGAGGGCCCGGCGCATCTGGGCGACGAACGCCCCCACCTGCCGCCCGATCTGGGGCAGCCGACGCGGGCCGAAGATCAGCAGGCCCAGCAGGATGATGAACAGGAGTTCCGGTCCGCCGATGTCGAACATCTCGCCCGCGAGTCTACACCTTCCGGCCGGTGTTTCACGCATGCCGCGCGGGGGCGGGCAACCGGGGCCGCCGGTCCCTATACTCTGCCCCATGAACGGGAAGACACGGACCCCCCTTGCGGCCTCCCTCCTCCTCCTCGCGGCGCTCGTCGCGTCGGCACTTCCCCTTCTCGCCCGCGGCCGCGGGAAGGCGGACACGCCGTCCCGGATGGCGACCTGGACCGAGATCCTCGCCCTCGTCGAGGAGCGGCACGTTCCGCCGGTCGACCCGAAGGACGCGATCTACGCGTCGATCCGGGGGATGCTCCACACCCTCGACCCGCACAGCAACTTCCTCGACGAGGAGGCCTACCGGGAGATGCGGGAGGACCAGCGCGGAACCTTCTACGGCCTCGGGATCGTGATCTCCAAGCGGGGCCGGTACCAGCCGCTGCGGGTCGTCTCCCCCATCGCCGACACCCCGGCCGCACGGATGGGAATCCGGGCGGGAGACATCATCACGCACATCCGGGACGAGCGGGCCGGCGTCGACATCGACACGATGGGCCTGACGATCCAGGAGGCGGTGAAGTACCTCCGGGGGCCCCGGGGTACGGTGGTCGAGGTGACGATCCATCGCCCCGGCCTGGACGAGCCGCTCGTCTTCCGGGTGACGCGGGACGCGGTCCGCACGCCCGCGGTCAACCAGGCCTTCATGGTGCGACCCGGTATCGGGTACGTCCACATCGCCAACTTCACGGAGACGACGGCCGCGGAGCTCGACCGCGCCCTCGAGGACCTCTCCCGCCGGGGGGCGGAGAAGCTCCTGCTCGACCTGACCGGCAACCCGGGCGGCCTGCTCGACCAGGCGATCGCCGTCGCCAGCCGCTTCCTCCAGCCCGGCGAGCTGGTCGTCTACACCGAGGGGCGCCTTCCCGGGTCCCGGCAGGACTACCCCGCGGTGTCCGACGCACCCCGCGTCTCCTGGCCCGTCGTCATCCTGGTCGACCGCGGCTCGGCCTCGGCCTCCGAGATCGTCTCCGGGGCGCTCCAGGACCACGACCGGGCGATCATCGTCGGCGAGACGACCTTCGGCAAGGGCCTCGTCCAGTCGGTCTACCCCCTCTCCGAGGGCTGCGCCCTCGCCCTCACGACCCAGAAGTACTTCACGCCGGCGGGACGGTGCATCCAGCGGTCGTGGGCCAGCGAGGAGGAGTACTTCTTCGAGGTCCAGCAGCGCGAGCCGGTGCCCGGCCCGCCCCCGGGAGCGAAGCGGTACCGGACCGACACCGGCCGGACGGTATTCGGTGGCGGCGGAATCACGCCGGACGTGCCCTTCCGCGCGCCGGAGCTGCCCGAGCCGGTGGTCCGCCTCCTGCGCGTCTCGGCGTTCTCCCGGTTCGTGACGCCCCACCGGGACGAGGAGCTCGCCCGGTGGGAGAAACACCCGGACCAGCTCCTGGCGGCCTTCCGCGAGTTCGTCGCCCGGGAGATCGAGGGGGTGACGCCGGCCGACCTGGATGCCGCGCGGGACCAGGTCCTCCTGCGGCTCCGGGCCGAGGTGGCCCTCGCCCGGCACGGGATGGTCGCCCACGACCGCGTGCTCCTCGAGGCGTCTCCCCTGGTGGAGAAGGCGATCGAGTCCTTCCCGGAGGCGGAGCGGCTGCTCGCGGCACGGGCGAAGGCGCTGGCCCGCAGGACCGCCCGCGCCGGGCGGCACTGACCCCCCGTTCAGCCCTCCTCCCGCCGGTGGGTGGCATCGCCCAGCCGGCGGAGGAGCTCGTGGTGGTAGAACCCGGACGAGTGCCCGTCGGACCAGCGGAACGCGACGGCGTAGTTGCCGACCGGCTCCCACGAGAGCGGGCGGACGTCGCCGGGAACGCTCGCCGGGTCCAGGGTCCGCTCGCCGGTGATCTCGTCGACGCATTCCGCGCAGGGACAGGCGAGCCGGACGTCCCGCGCCGGGAGGAAGTCCTCGCGGCCGTCCTCCCAGCGAATCCCGATCAGCCCGCCGGGAAACACCTCGATGCTCAGCGGCTTCATCGTCGTCAACCCTCGTGGGCTCCCGGGGCGGGGGCCGGGGCCGGCAGGTCCGTCGGTTCCGGCCCGGTGGCCGCGGTCACCGTCGTCGTGATGCCGCCCCGCACCCGGAAGTACCCGGTGACCCGCATCCAGCGGGGACGGGCGGCTCCGGCCAGGTCGTCGAGGATCCGGTTGACCACCGCCTCGTGGAAGACCCCCTCGTCCCGGAACGACCAGAGGTACAGCTTGAGGGACTTGAGCTCGACCAGTCCGTCCCCCGGTGCGTACTCGACCACGATCGTCGCGAAGTCGGGCTGCCCGGTCCTCGGACACAGGCAGGTGAACTCGGGAGCGACGACGCGGACCCGGTAGGTCCGCCCCGGCGCCGGGTTCGGCACCACCTCGAGGTCTCGGCTCGGACGGGTCGGCATCGCTCTTCCTCGCCACCGGGCCACGGCCCGGGCAGGCATGATCGCGGATTCGCCCGGGTCGCGCCACTCGTCCCTCAAGACTCCGGGGACCGGGCCGATACGTCCGGGGAGAGCCCCCACGCGGGGCCCGGGAGACCCGCCGATGCACGACCCGACCGGCAACTGCCCGCTCGACCTGGACGAAGCCCTCGCCCGCGCGGGGGACGACCGGGAGTTCCTCCGGGAGCTCGTGGAGATGTTCCTCGCCGACGTCCCCGCCCGGCTCGACGAGCTCCGGGCCGCCCTGGACGCCGGGGACGCCCGGCGGGTGGCGGCGGCCGCCCATGGCATCAAGGGGGCGGCGGCCAACCTGGCTGCGGAAGGAGTCCGCCGGGTCGCCTTCGACCTCGAGATGAGGGGGCGGAACGGGGAGCTGGCCGAGGCCCCCGCGGTACTGGCCGCCCTCGAGGAGGAGATCCGCGGCCTCGCGGACTGGGCGGCGACGTTCTGATCCGCACGACGCGAGGAGGCACCGTGCGCCTGCTGATCGCCGACGACGACCCGGTCTCGCGCCGGCTCCTCGCCCGCACGGTCGAGGAGATGGGCCACGAGGTGATCGCCGTCCAGGACGGGCTCGAGGCATGGACCGCGCTCCAGCAGGAGTCGATCCACCTGGTGATCGCCGACTGGATGATGCCGGAGATGGACGGGCTCGAGCTCGTCCGCCGGATCCGGGCGACGACGCGCGACCGGTACGTCTACGTGATCCTCCTGACCTCGCGGAACGAGCGACGGGACGTCATCGACGGCCTGGCCGCGGGCGCGGACGACTACATCGTCAAGCCGTTCGACCGGGAGGAGCTTCTCTTCCGCATCCGGTCGGGGGAACGCGTCGTGCGCCTCGAGGAGGCGCTCGCCGAGCGGAACCGCCAGCTGGCGATGATGGCGCTGATCGACGGCCTGACCGGCATCGGGAACCGCCGGTCGTTCGACGAGCAGTTCCATCGGACCTTCTCCCAGGCGGTGCGCTACCACAACCCCCTCAGCCTGGTGATGGTCGACATCGACCACTTCAAGCGCTACAACGACTCCCTCGGCCACGAGGCGGGGGACGAGGCGCTCCGCCGCGTCGCCCGCTGCCTCGCGGCAGGAATCCGGGCCTCGGACGCGGTCTTTCGCTACGGGGGAGAGGAGTTCGTCGTGCTGCTGCCCGAGACCGACCGGGAGGGCGCCCGGGAAGTCGCCCGTCGGCTGGTCGAACAGGTGCGGCACGAGGGGATTCCCCACCCGGAGAACCCGCCCCGGGGCGTCGTGACGATCAGCGCGGGCATCTCCACCTACACGCCCGGCGCGATCGTGACCGAGAACGAGCTGCTCAAGGCGGCGGACGACGCCCTCTACCGGGCGAAGCGGGAGGGACGGGACCGCGTGGTCGCCGCCGCCCTTCCCGAACCGGCCCCGGCGTGACCCGGGGAAACCGGCGCGCTATAGTGGTGCGACTCCCCGGGAGGTTGCCGATGCAGGTCCAGATCCGCTATTGCCGCGTCTGAAACTACCATCCCCGGGCCGCGAGTCTCGCGGCCTTCCTCGAGCGGGAGCTGGGTATCCGCCCGGAGCTGGTGGCCGGGTCGGGTGGCGTGTTCGACGTGATCGTCGACGGCGAGGTCGTCTTCTCGAAGCACCGGGAGTGGCGTTTCCCGTCCGACGAGGAAGTCCTCGAGCGCATCCGGGCGATCGCCGGCGCCGGTTCCTGACGCCCCGTCCTCCCTCTGCTATCCTTCCCGGAGCCCGCGCGCGGCGGGCGGGAGGGTGGTGTTCGTGCATCCCGGACGCGGTCCCGGCGACGATTTCTACTGCTGGAAGTACCGCACCTGGTACAACCTGCGGGACTGTGTCTTCCGTCACGCATGGCGCACGACCGAGGGATGTGCCTCCTGCGACCAGGGGGCGGCGAATCTCCGGCTCCTCGGCCGGGTTCCCCCGCGTCCCCGCTGGGCCGAGCTCCTGACGTGGGACGACCGCCGCCGCGGAGGACGGCGACGGTGAGACGTCGGCCCGTCTCCTTCCTGCTCGTCTCGCTCGCGCTCCTCGTCGCCGCCGGGCTCCGCGTCGTTCCCGCCCCCGGGGGTGCCGAGGGCGGCGCGGCCGCCACCGCTCCGGGGCCGCTTCCCCCCGAGCTGGCCGAGGTCCTCGCCGCGAAGGCGCGCGTCTACCGGAATCGCACGCTGCTCTTCACCTGCACGGAGCGGGTCCGCCGGTCGAGCTACCGGGAGGGACGGGCGACCCGGGACGAGCGGTGGGACGAACGGGAGTACCTGTTCACGCGGGACGAGACCGCGCCGCTCGGCTTCCGCGCCCTCCGCACCCGCCCCGGCTCCCGGGGGAAGCGGACCGTTCGCTCGCGGCTGGCCATGCCGGAGCCCTGGTTCTGGCCCCAGGTCTTCTCCCCCGCCATACGGTCGACGCTGCGCTTCCGGGTCGGCACGTGGCACACCACGCCGTGGAAGCTGGCGATCCCGGTCACCTGGATCTCCGCGGGACCGACGATCGATCCCGGCCGGATCACGGCCTGGTCGGGCACGATCGAGGTGGAATACCGCACCGGCAACGTCGTGCGGGTGATCGCCCGGCCCAACTTCCAGGAAGAACGCATCCAGCGGGAGCTCGCGCGCTGGCTGACCGCCTTTCGCTTCCTCGGAATCTCGACGGCGGCCCCGCCGATCGGGCGGGAGATCGAGGTCTCCTGGGACCACGAGAAGGACGGGCTCACGTACCCGACCCGGGTGGAGCTGCGAACGTTCGTGCAGGTCGCCCCGAACCGCCGCTGGACCCGGGAGGTCCAGGTCGTCGAGTACACCGACTACCGGTTCTTCGGAACGACCGTCGAGGAGCACGTCCCCCCGCTCACGTGGACGCCGGGCGGTTCCTGATCCGTCCCGGCCCGGGGCCGTCCTCCCCGGCCCGCTTTTGCGCGTCGCGCGGCTCCGGCGCATAATGCGCGCGTCGATTCGCCCGGCGCGCACGTCCTCGCACTCTTCCCCTGGGCCGGGCGACGGGGGAAGCCGGATGATCGAAGTCAGGAACCTCGCGAAGAGCTTCGGTGACCTGCGGGCCGTGGACGGCGTGTCCTTCGATGCACGCGCCGGTGAGATCCTCGGCGTCCTCGGCCCGAACGGCGCCGGCAAGACGACCACCCTGCGCATGATCTGCGGCTACCTGCCCCCGGACGACGGGACGGCGATCGTCGCCGGCCACGACGTCCGGGACGACTCCCTGGCGGCACGCCGCGCCCTCGGGTACCTCCCGGAAAACGTCCCTCTCTACCCGGAGATGCGGGTCGAGGAGTACCTGTCGTTCCGGGCCGGGCTCAAGGGCATCCCGGCGCGGAAGCGGCGCCACGCCGTCGGGAGGGCGGCCGAGCTGACCGGCATCGGTCACGTCCTCGGCCGTCCGATCGGCCACCTCTCCCGGGGCTACCGCCAGCGCGTGGGCCTGGCCGACGCGCTGGTCGCGGATCCCCCGGTGCTGGTCCTGGACGAGCCGACCGTCGGTCTCGACCCGAACCAGGTGATCGAGGTCCGCGAGCTGATCCGCTCCCTCCGGGGAGACCGCACGCTCCTCCTCAGCTCGCACATCCTCCCGGAGGTGGAGCAGGTCTGCGACCGGGTCGTCATCTTCCGGGGCGGCCGGATCGTCGCGGAGGGCACGACGGAGGAGCTGGCCGAGCGGATCGCCGGGGCCCGGACCGTGACCCTCGAGCTCCGCCGGGAGGACCGTGAGCGACTCGCCTCCCTCGTCGCGGGGCTCGGAACGATCGCCGCGGAGGAGGACCTCCCGGACGGCTGGGTCCGGGCCACCCTCGAGACGGCGGCGGACGTCCGGGAGGAGCTGTTCCGCCGCGCGGGCGCCACGGGAATCGTCCTGCGGGAGCTGACGCGCCGGGCTCTCACGCTCGAGGAGGTCTTCCACCAGCTCACGGTCGCGGAAGACCCGGCCCCCGCCGGCGGCCGCGACGAGGAGGGCGAGGCATGAGCGGGCTGCGTGCGATCGGCCTCGTCGCCCGGAGGGAACTGCAGTCCTACTTCCTGCAGCCCCTCGCGTGGGTGATCCTGACGGCCCTGCTGCTGCTGAACGGCCTGAACTTCTGGGCCGTGATCTGGAACTTCAACGCGTACGGGGCGTCGTCGACGGAGCTGCTCCGGTTCTTCTTCGGGGGAATCCTCTTCTGGCTCCCGCTCCTCGTCAGCCTTCCCGCCATCGCGATGCGGCTGGTCGCCGAGGAACGGCAGTCCGGGACGCTCGAGACGCTCCTGACGGCCCCCGTGACCGAGGGCCAGGTGGCGATCGGCAAGTACCTGGCGGCCCTGGTCTTCTTCCTCGTCCTGTGGAGCCCGTACGTCGTCTACGTCTTCCTCGTCGATCGCCTCGGGGACATCGACTGGCACGCGGCGGCGTGCGGCTTCCTGGGGCTCGTCCTCGTCGGCGGCTACCTCCTGTCGGCGGCGGTCGCCGCCTCCGCCCTGACACGCAACCAGATCGTGGCGGCCATCCTCGGCTTCGTGGCCGTGATGGGCCTGTTCCTCGCCCCGTTCCTCCTCTCGTTCATGGCGCACGACGAGACATGGAAGAAGGCATGGGAGTACCTCGACCTCCTGCGCACGATGGACGAGATGCCCCGGGGCATCGTCGACACCAGGCGGCTCGTCTATCCCCTCTCGGGAATCGTGTTCTTCGTGTTCCTCACCGCGCGGCTGATCGAGGCCGCCAAGGGGAAGTGAGATGACGCGGGACCGGTGGACGAGGGGTTCGTCCCTCGCGGTGGCGATCCTCGCCGCGGTGCTGCTGTTCGCCCTCGTCAACTACTTCGGGGCGAAGTACTGGACCCGGTGGGACTGGACGGCGGGGCACCTCTACACGCTCTCGGACCAGACGCGCCACGTCCTCGAGTCGCTCGAGCGCGACGTGAGGATCGTTTCGTTCCTCACCGAGGGCAACCGGGTCAGCCCCGACGTCGTGGAGGAGATCCGTACGCTGCTGACCGCCTACCAGGGCGTCAACCCGGCCCGGGTCGACATCGAGTGGGTCGACTGGCAGCGGGATCCGCTCCGGGCCCAGCAGCTCCTCTCCGAGCTGGGAATCGACCCGCTGCGCGATTCCCTCGACGTGATCGTCGTCGAGTCGGGCGAGCGGCGCCGCCAGGTCCGCCTCGACGAGCTGGTCGAGTTCGACCCCTCGGCCGGCATGGGCGGTCCGCCGCCGGTACGGGCCATCACCGCCGAGGGCGCGCTGACCGCCGCGATCGTCGCGGTGACGCGGCAGGAGAAGCCGCGGGTCCTGTTCGCCACCGGTCACGGCGAGCTCCCTCTCCGGGACGTGCGCTCCGCGGGGCTCTCCCGTCTCGCCGAGGCGCTCGAGAAGACCGACGTCGAGGTCGAGGAGTGGAAGGCGCTCGGCGCGGAGAGCGTGCCGGAGGGAACCGACCTGGTCGTCGTCGCCGGGCCCCGGACCCCGTGGCTCGCCGCGGAGCGGAAGGCCCTCGCCGACTACCTCGACCGGGGCGGGCGGGTCCTGCTGCTGCTCGACCCGGTCTTCGAGCGGGCCGGAGGCGGGCGCTTCGTCCCGACCGGTCTCGAGGACCTCCTCGCGGCATGGGGGCTGGAAGCCCACGACGACGTGGTGATCGACCCGGACCACGGTCTGCCGTTCTTCGGCCCGGAGACCTTCTGGGAGGAACCGATCCCCCTCCACCCGGTGACCTCGGCCCTGTCCGGCCGCCCGGTCCTCTTCTTCCTCGCCCGCTCCCTCGGCAAGCGGTCCGACCCGCCGTCCGGCGTGATCCTCCACGACCTGGTCGAGACCACGGCGAACGCGTGGGGCGAAACCGACCTCCTCGCGAAGGACGGTCCCCGCCGGGACGAGGCCGACCTGGAGGGCCCCCTGCTGCTGGCCGTGGCCGGCGAGCGGGCCCGGGGCTCCTCCCCGGTGGGCGGCGCGGACGGACCCGGCGACGGGAAGGCCGGCGACGACTCGCCGGGGGATGCGAAGGACGGCTCGGCGGGCGGCAACGGCGGAGACGAGGCGACCCCCGCGGCGCGGCTGCTGGTGGTCGGAGACGCGGACACGTTCGCGAACGCCGGTATCGACCAGGCGTCGAACAGGGCCTTCGCCCTCAACGCCATCGGCTGGCTGCTCGCCGACGAGGGCCAGCTCGGAATCCCGCCGAAGGAACGGACCCTCGCCCGGCTCTTCCTCACCGAGGAACAGCTCTGGACCCTGTTCGCCATCGTGGTGATCGGCCTTCCCGGCCTGGGTGTCGGCGCGGGTCTCCTCACCTGGTGGCTCCGGAGGCGTTGAGCCGATGCGGCCCCGCACCGCCCTCGTCCTGCTGGTGATCGCCCTCGTCGGCTGGGCGGTCGTCCTCCTCTGGGAGAAGGACGTGCCCGGCACCGAGGAGCGGCTCGAGAAGGCCGGGCTGCTGCTCCCGGACGTGGACCGGGACGCGGTCCGCCGCGTGGAGATCCGGCGACCGGGCACGACGCTGGTCCTCGCGCGGGTCGACACGAAGAAGGACACCCATCCCCGCTGGCGGATCGAGGCGCCCCTCGAGGATCGCGCGGATCCCTGGGCGGTCGATTCCCTGCTCGCCGACCTGCTCGAGACGAAAGCGCGGGGAACCGTCGCCCCGGGCGAGCTCCGCGTGGACCCGGAGGAAGCGGGGCTCGGCAAGGAGGCGATCCACGTGGTCGTGGCGGGTGACGGCTTCCACCACGAGCTGCTCGTCTCCGCCAGGCCGGCGCCGGGGAACGTCCGCTACGTGCGGGTCGACGGCGAGGGCCCCTGGTTCCTGGTCGACGACGGGTTCCCGCGGGCGGTGGAGCAGGCGGTGGAGAACCTGCGGGACCGCCAGCTTCTCGGTGACGTCTCCGCCGTCGACGTGGCCTCCCTCGACGTCCTCGCGAACGGGAGGAAGGTCCTGTCGTTCGCACGCCGCGAGGGGGACGACTGGTGGATCACGGCGCCGATCGAGGACGATGCCGACAACACCCTGGTCGGCGACCTGGTGGGCCGCCTGGCCGGGGCGCGGGCGGAGGAGTTCGTCGACGAGCCCCCGGGGACCGACGCGGACCTGGGCCTCGATCCTCCCGCACACGCCTTCCGCCTCGTCCTCCGGGAACCCCGCCAGGGCACCCTGGAGCTCGCTCTCGGCCGCGAGACGCCGTCCGGGGCCGGCCGCCGCTGGGCGCTGGTCCCCGGCCGGCCCGGTCGGTTCGAAGTGTATGCCGCCTCGATCCTCGGGCTGCTGGACAGGAAGCCGGACGAGTGGCGATCCCGCCTCGCGCTCGACTACTCGGCGTGGGACGTCCTCGAGTTCGACGTGGAGCGGAACGGGACGAGGCTGACGGTCAGCCGGGTCGAGGACGGCAGCGCCCCCGAGAAATGGATCCCCCTCGAGCCGGCCGACTTCCCCCTCGACCCGGATGCCGCGGACCGGCTCGTCCAGGACCTGGCGCGCACCGAGGTCGTCCGCCTGGCTCCCGGCGCCGACCCGGAGGCCTGCGGCCTCGACCACCCGGAGGCGCGCCTCGTCATCCGTCGCCGGGACCCGGAGCGCTACCCGGACCTGGTCCTCGAGATCGGGAAGCCGGCGGGCGCGGGGGAACGGTGGGCCCGGCGCGCCGGGCGCCCGACGATCTTCGTTCTCCGGGACGAGATCGCCGCCCGGATCGATCCTGCCGCCCTGCGCAAGGCCGGAGACGGGGAAACGGAAGCGCAGGGCTCCCCGGCGCCACGCGGCACCCCCCCCGCCCCGGGAGAGGGGGCCGCGACCGGGAACCGGGGCCGGTAGGCTAGGCCCCGTCCCCGGCGGGCGTCGCGGGCGCCGTGTCCTGGCCGACCGCCGGGGCGGGCGTCTTCGCCGCGGGCGCCTGCGGCGGGGGGCCGAGAATCGGCTCGAGATCGAGGTACTGGACGTCGGCCTGCTGCCGGAGGGCGGCGATCGTGTTCTGCATCTCGATCTTCAGGAGCTGCTGGAAGAGCTTCTTCTCGATGTCGGCCTTCACCTCGTCGAACGGAAGGATGCCCGCCGGCTTCTCCTCGACGAGCCGGACCAGGTAGAAGCCGACCGGCCCCTCGACGACCGGCGAGACCTGCCCCGGCTTCAGCTTGTCGATCGCTTCCCGGAGGCTCGCGCTCCAGCGCTCGTCGACCGGCAGCCAGCCGTAGTCCCCTCCCTCGATCGCCTTGGCATCGGTGGAGAGCTCCCGGGCCAGGTCCGCGAACTTCTCACCGGCCAGGATCCGCTTGCGGGCTTCCTCCAGCTTCTTCCGCTCCTCCGCCTTCATCTCCTCCGGCGCATCCCCCGCGACCGCGCGGGTGATGACCTGGAGATGGACGAGCCGCGGCCGCCGGAACTGCTGCTCCTTGTACTTGTCGTAGAACTGCCTGGCGAGATGCTCCTTCTCGATCCGCTCCCGCACCTTCGGTGCGAGCACCTCCTGCTCGTACTTCTTGAACAGCAGCTCCCGCCGGATCTGCTCCTTGCGCTGGTCGACCGTCAGGCCGGACTTCTCGAGGCGCTCCCGCCACTGCTCGGTCGACTCGAAGCGGGACATCTCCTCGGCCAGCTTGTCCTGGACCTCCTGGTCGGTGACCTCGAGGCCCATCCGCTCGGCCTCCTTCGCGACCAGGTTCATCTTCGTGAGAAACTTCCGCCCCTCGAGGATCAGCGAGTACTCGTCGACCTGGAGCGGGAGACCCTGCCGCAGGAGGAGGAGCTCCTGGGTGGCGCACCAGTTCTTCAGCCACGCGCCGGAGATGTCCCAGTCGCCGATCTTCACGACGGCGACCTCCGGCGGCAGCTTCTCCCACAGGGGTGGGGCCGGTTGGTCTTCCTTCTTCGAGCAACCGGCCAGGACGAGGGCGGTGGCCAGCAGGAGCAGGGGAGCGGCGTGCCTTGCGCGCATCGAATCCTCCTCGGGCGCGCCAGCGGCGCGCCGGCCCGGGGGCCGGTACGCCGGCCCCGGGGCGTCGCGCGGGATTGTACCCGCGGCCCGGCCCCCTCGCCCGGCGGCGTGCCGGGTCCCCCGAATGGAACGTATCCTCTCCCCGTGCCCTCCTCTCCGTTCGGCCTCGCTCCCCTCCTCGACCGGAGTCCCCTCCGGGCGCCCGGTGCAGGGCTGCTCCTTGCCGGGGTGGCCACGCTGGCGGCCGGCCGGGGCCGCGCCGACCTGGTGCTGACCCTGGCCGGGAGCGTGCTGCTCGCCAGCCTTCCCGTCCTCGGAGGGCTCTCCCTCCTCCGCGCCGTCCTGTTGCGCCGGCGGTTCCGGGCGGCCCTCGGCGATGCCCCGGGAGAGCTCCGGGGGGAGGCGGGCCGCCCGCTGCCCACCGGTCTCCGCGTGACCTGCCCCCGGATCCCGCTCGCGGAGGAGGGTTCCATCTCGTGGCGCGTCCCGCCCGGGCGCTCCCGGTTCACCGGGAAGGACCGGGCTCGCGAGACGTTCGTGCCCACGGACCGGGCCCTCGTCGACCGGCAGGCGGGCCGCGTCGAGGTGGCGGACCCGTTCGGGGCGTTTCGCTGGCGCCTGCCGGTGGCGGCGCACCGCCGGGTCCACGTGCTTCCGCCCCGACCCGCGGTCCCGGTGTCCACCCTGCTCACCGCCCTCGCCAGCGGGGACCTCCTGCCGTACCCGGAGGGTCCCCGGGAGGGGGACCGGGTCGACTCCCGGCCGTACGCGCCCGGGGACCCCGCCCGCCTGGTCCTCTGGAAGGCGTGGGCCCGCCGCAGGGAACTCCTCGTCAGGGCCCCCGAGAGCGCCCTCGATCCCCGGGACCGGTCCCTGCTGGTCTGCCTGGTGGCCGGTCCCGGCGACGCGGACGCGGCCGGAATCGCACGGCTCCTCGCCGAGGAGCTCCTGCCCGCCGGCCGCGCCCGGCTCGCGGCCGACGGGTCACCGGAACCCGTGGAGGACCTCCCGGCGGCCCTGGCGGCGATCTCGCGCTCCGCCGCCGCCAGGGATCGCTCCGGCGAGGTGCTCTCCATCGCGGCGGCGGCGGGCGCGCGCGGCGAGGCGGTGCTCGTCGTCTGTCCGGCCGTTCCGCCCCCCGCCCCGGCGCGCTTCCATGCCGCGGCCGGGAACACCGGGGAACTGGCGGTGCTCGCGGTCGGGCGTTCCGCCCGCCCGCCGGCCTCCCGGGGCCGGTTCGCCCGGTGGATGTTCCGCGAGGACGTGCCGGGGCCGACGGAGAGCGAAATCCTCGCGGGCCTCGCGCCCCTCGCCGACGGCCCGGTCCGGGTCACCCTGGTCGACCCGGGCACCGGGAGGCTCGTCCCCGTCCGGGAAGGGCCGGGAGGGCCTCCGTGAACACGTCGGCGGCCCGGGATGCCCTCCCCGCGGGGCTGGTCCTCGCCGCCGCGGCGGCCCTCCTCTGGTCGGGGCACGCAACCCTCGCCGGGGTGTCCGCCGCGGTGGCGGCCGCCCTCGCCGGGGCCACCGGGGGCGAGCTCCTGGCCGGGAGCCGCCTGCGCCTGTCCGCCGCGATCCTCGCCGCCCTCTCCCCGGCGGCGGCCGGCCTCCTGCTCGGCTGGGCGCTCGACCTCCTCCTCGCGCGGGTGCCGCTCCCGGGGCCGGAGATGACCCTGGCCCTCCTCGACATTCCCTCCACGGCCGGGCCGACCCTCGCGGCGGCCGCTCTCCTCGTCCTGCTTGCCCGGCGCCTGCCTCTCCTTGCCCCCCTGCCGACCGCCCTGGTCGTCCTCGTCGCGGCCCTGCCCCTGCTACCCCACCGGGGAGGGATGATCCACCGCCCCCGGATCGTGGCGGAACTGGCCTGGTCCCGGGGACTGCACCCCGTGCTCGTCCTGGCCACGGTGGGCGCGGCCGCCGGCCTCCTCGGGCTCCTCGCCCTCGCCCGGGGCCGGGAAGCGCGGCGCCGGGGCAGGGACCTGGTCCTGCTGGCGCTGCTCGCCGGCCTGCTGGCCTTCCTGCTCCCCTCCGCGGGCCTCCTGCGGGTTCCCCCGGTCGACCCCCTCGGCCTCGGCCGGAAAGACGGGGCTCGCGGGGAGCAGGGCCGGGAGGACCGGGCCCGGCCACGGCGCGAGCTGCTCCCCTTCCGGGACGACGTGAACACGTCCCGCCAGAACGTGCCTGTCGCGGTCGTCCTCTTCCACGACGACGTGACCCCCTTCGACGGGGTTTACCGGTTCCGGCAGGCCGCGTTCTCGTCCTGGAACGGCAGACGACTCGTCCGGGGACTCCTGCCGGGCCTCGACCGCGATCTCTTCCCCGGCCTGCCCGGGGCGGGAGCGCTGCGCCGTCCCGTGCCCCCCGGCGAAGGGCTCCGGCAACGTCTCGCGACGACGGTGGCGCTGCTCGCCGACCATCCCTACCCCCCGGTGCTCGTCGACGGAATCGAGCTGGCCCCGGAGCAGAACCCGGATCCCTCGCTGTTCCGCGGGGCGTTCCGGGCGGTCTCCTCGGTCCTGGTACACCTCGAACCGTCGCTGGTCCTGGCTGCGGCCGGCGACCCGGGCTGGCCGGCGGACGTGCGGGCGGCGTACCTCCAGGTTCCGCAGGACCCCCGCTACCGGCAGCTCGCGACGGGGATCCTGGAGGCGATGCCCGAAGGAGAGCGTCGCTCCCCGCTCCTGCGGGCGGTCGCGGTCGCCAGGTGGCTCGAGCGGAACACGCTCTATTCCACCCACACCCGGCACGCCTCCGCCCCGGACCCGACCGCCTCGTTCCTCTTCGGCGACCGGGTCGGCTACTGCGTCCACCTCGCCCACGCGACGGCCCTCCTCTGCCGGGCCCTCGGCGTTCCCTCCCGGGTGGCCGCGGGCTACGCCTGCCCGGCCACCTACCGGGGGGGCGGTTCCGCCCTCGTGATCCGCGCCGGGGACGCTCATGCCTGGTGCGAGATCCGCCTCGCCGGGGTCGGCTGGCTGCCGATCGATCCCCGTCCGCCCTCCCTGGACCCGGAGATCCCGGGACCGGATCCCGACCTCCAGCGCCTCCTCGGCGAGCTGGCCCGCTCCCGGGACCAGCGTCTCGTGCGGGAGGTGCCGGCGCCGCTGCGCCTGCCCTCTCCCCGCACGCTGGCCCGGTGGGGGGCCCTCCTGCTCCTCGCCTGGCTTCTCGCCGGGCTCTCCGTCAAGGGGTGGCGCCGCCTCGCCCCGCTGGCGGTTGTCGCCGATCCCGCGGGGCGACGGATCTACCGGGCCACCCTCGACCGGCTCGGGGAGGTCGGACTCGGTCGCCGCCCGGGGGAGACCCGGGAGGCCCACGCGGCGCGCCTCGCCGAGCAGGTTCCGTCGTTCGGGGCCCTCACCCGGATGCACCTGGCCGCCGTCCTCGGCACCCACCCGGTCGATCGGCCCGAGGCGCTCCGGCTCGCCCGGCGGGTCCGCCGCGAGCTGGCCCGGGCGGTGCCCCGGTGGCGCCGGCTGCTCGGCCTCCTCGCACCGTGGAGCTGGCGGCGCACCCGCTGAGCGGGCCCTATAGTCTCCCGGGAAGGAGGGAACGGACGTGGCGGAGCACGAAGCGGCGAAGCACGGGACGGACGGAACTTCCCTCGCCGCGGCCCGGGAGGTCGCCGACCGGGTGCGGGACAGGCTTCGCCGCGCGATCCTCGGCCGGGACGACGTCATCGACCTCGTGGTCATCGCCCTCCTCGCCGGGGGACACGTGCTCCTCGAGGATTACCCGGGCTCGGGCAAGACGATGCTCGCCCGGGCCCTCGGGGCGGCCCTCGAGCCGGGGGACGAGGCATCCACCGCCCCGTTCCGCCGCATCCAGTTCACGCCGGACCTGCTGCCGTCCGACATCACCGGCGCCACCGTCTTCGAGCCGGAGAGCGGGACGTTCCGTTTCCAGCCCGGCCCGGTCTTCGCCCACGTCGTGCTCGCGGACGAGATCAACCGCACGTCGCCGAAGGTGCAGGCGGCCCTGCTGGAAGCGATGGCGGAACGCCAGGTGACGGTCGACAACGTCACCCATCCCCTCGCGGAACCGTTCCTCGTCATCGCCACCCAGAACCCCCTCGGCCTCGCCGGAACGTTCCCCCTCCCCGCACCGCAGCTCGACCGCTTCCTCTTCAAGGTCCGGATGGACCACGTGGAGCGGGACGCGGAGCTGGCGGTCCTCGCCTCGTGGCGGGACCGGCTCCACCCGTCCTTCGACGAGGGGGCCCGGGTCCCGGCCGCGGCGATCCTGGCCGCCCGCGAGGCAATCGAGCGATCGATCCACGTCGCTCCCGCGATCCGGGAAGCGCTGGTCGACCTCGCCCGGGCGGTCCGCGCCGACCAGCGGGTCGCCCAGGGTCTCTCGACGAGGGCGATCCTGCAGGCGATCCCGGCCCTCGCCACCCGGGCGCTCCTCGCCGGCAGGGACTGGGTGGGCACGGAAGACCTCGAGGCGCTGCTCGTTCCGCTCTTCGCCCACCGGCTCGCCCTCGCCCCCGGCGTGCGGGACCCGGAACCGGTCCTGCGGGACGCCGCGCGGGACGTGCTCGAGCGGGCGAGCGCCGCGACCCTTCGCCCCTGATCCCTCCCCCTGTCCGGGGACCGGACAGCCTGTCCGGTCCTCGCCCGGAAAGCGGCCGCCCCGGTCACGCGATGGCAACCGGCCCGCCGGGGCGCCCGGTCCGCCCCGCTCCGCCCCGTCCCGCGTCCGTCCGCTCTCGCCGGTGGCACCGCCCTTGCTCTCCCGACCGGGCGAGGAGGTGAGAAGACATGACCAGGAACCTGAAGATCGCCGCGTTCGCCCTCGCCTGCGCCGCCACCCTTGCCCTCGCCATGCCGACCGCCCTCGCGGAGTCGTACTCGGCCCACGTCGACGGCCCGGTCGTGATCGACGGTCACGTCTTCTCGGGGGGGCACCTCGAGCTGCGGACCGTCGGCCGCGGGGACCAGCTCTGGGCCCTGCTGCTCGACGGAAGGCAGGTCGCGCTCCTCTTCCGCGACACCGACGGATGGAAGCCCGCGGGCGCTCATGCCGCCCTCGTCTTCCAGGTGGACCGCCGGGGCCTCGCCCATCTCTCCGGGATCGAGTACCGGGGAGTGCAGGGCACGGAGCCCCTTTACCGCCCCCTGCGCGTCGCCACCGTCTCCCCCGGCCTCGCCCGGGTGCCGGCCGCGATGCCGGCAGCGGAGGGAATCGCGACCGCCCGCCGCTGAACCCCCCTCCCCGCCACGGGGACCTCCCCTCTCCTCTCTCCACATCACCACCACGCCACGCACCCCCCGGACCGGGGGGTGTCTCCTT
>CAYQTA010000045.1:0-5089 GCA_964420365.1 uncultured Acidobacteriota bacterium
GGGGCCCCGGCGGCACGCTCTGGGCGAGCGGCCTCGGGGAGGTGCTCCGCTCCACCGACCGGGGGGAGAGCTTCCTTCCGTGGGGCGACCTGCCGTGCGCCGGCGGCCGCGTGCGGGTGACCCCCGACCCGGGCGACGCGGCCGTCGTCTACGCGTCGTGCGAGAACGCCGGCGATCCCTCCGACGGGTTCTGGCGCCGGCGGGGCGAGGGAGACTGGTCCCGCCTCGCCGATCCTCCCGCTCCGCCGGAGGAGACGTCCTGGATGCTCGCCGTCGAGCCGGGGAGCGGACGCCTCGCCGCCGTCACGCGGGTCGACGAGGACGATGCCGACCCGGGCCCGCCGGACGAGCGGGCGTTCGGCGGCCACCTGTGGCTCTCGGAGGATGGCGGGGCGACCTGGCGCGACGCGACGCCGGTCCTCGCCTGCGAGGTGATCAACGCGGTCGCCTGGCTCCCGGACGCGCCGGGGCACCTGCTCTGCGGAACCTTCTCCGCGGACGGGACCTGCCCGGGGATCCTCGGCCGGGTGCTCGAGTCGTTCGATGCGGGGACGGCCTGGCGGGACGCGACCGGCGGCCTCGAGACGCCCCACGCGTACGACGAGGGGATCCACGTCGGCCCGGACGGGGAGGTCTACCTCGGGACCTGGTACGAGGGATTCTGGCGGTGGGTGTTTCCGCCGCCCGAGCCGGGAGACCTCCACTGGGAAGCGGGATCGAAGGAGAGGCTCGCCTGGTCGGCGACGGAACGGGCGAGCTCGTGGGACGCGGCCCGGGGAGACCTCGCCGCTCTCCTCGCCGACGGGGGCCCGCGGTCGGGGGAGGCGCTCGCCTGCCGCCTCGCCGAGCCCCGGGTCGACGATCCGTCGGTCCCCGCCCCGGGCACGGGGGCCTGGTACCTCGTGCGGGCCCACCGCGGCCCGGACCCTGGAACCTGGGGCTCGGCCGATCGCGACGATCAGCTCGCGGCCTGCCGGTGACCCGCCGCCTCGTCCCGGCCCTGCGCCCCGGTCCCGGCCGCGGGTACTCGCGTCTTCGCCCGCGCCAAACGCCTCCCGATTCGCACGCGCGGACCGCTCCCGGTTTCGGCACGGTAAGTTCCGCGACACCGTCGCGCTGCGAACAACCACGGACCTTCCCGCCGTGGCGCCGGGCGACGCGCCGGGTGCTGCGGCCACCACGCTGGTTTACTGCGGGATCCGCGGCCTACTCGCAGGAGTCGTCGAGCCTCTCCGTCCCGTCGCTCGCGTAGCCCCACGGGCCGGCACCCCCGCATCCGGCGTCGACGCCCCGGACCAGGTAGACGAAACACTTCCCGGCAAGGGGCACCTGTGAATCGACGAGGCTCGTCTCCGCGAGGTGCCGCGCGAGGCAGGATCCGTAATCGGCGGGAAGGTCACCCTGCATCCCGCGAAGAACGTCCCACGTGTCGGCCGTCGGCTGCGCGTCCCACGTGAGGGTGCACTCCTCGTTCCCGGAGAGCAGCAGGTTCTCGACGTCTCCGGGGCGGCCCTGCTCCGCATCGAACGGGTTGCAGTCTCCTTCGTCCGGGACCGTGTCGTCGTCGTCGTCCGGGTCGCAGGCATCGCCGGCACCGTCGCTGTCGAAGTCATGCTGGTCCGGGTTGGAGACGTCCGGGCAGTTGTCGCAGGCGCCGTGGAGGCCATCCCCGTCCCGGTCAGGACTGGTGGTGGCTTCGGGCGTGTTCCCGTAGCGCCCCATGTTCACCCGGCACCCGCTCGGATCGGGTTCCAGCGAGTAGTCGGAGGACGGGTCTCCTGCGTCGACGGCGGGGGACTCGGGTCGCAGGTGGAAGTCGCCGGAGACCGCGTCGGCGAAGAGGGGATCGACGTGCAAGACGCCTTCGGCCTCGGTGACCTCGCCGGTTCGCTGTGCCAGCGAGTAGACGAGTGTCGTGCGCGGCTCCTCGTGCTTGTCCCAGCGGCGCACGTCCTTCACCGTGTTTCCCCAGAGGATGCAGTTCCTCAGGTAGAGCTCGTGGGACGGTCGCCCGAACGTGTAGCGGGACACGCCGACCTTGTTGCCGTAGAACGTGCACGCTTCCACCGTGGCCTCGGCGTCAGGGTGGACCCAGAGGGCCTCCTTGTCGGTCCGGTCGTGGAACAGGCAGTGGCGGTACACGATGGTGCCGGCCCCGTAGCCCTTGGCATGGACACCGTCGAAGTCGACGAACTCCACGACAGCGCCGGGTGGATCGGTCACGATCTCGTCGACGCCGTCGGCGACGACCCACCGGAGATGGATCGTGGGGTCGGCGCCGTCGTTCCGGCAGCGGATGGACTCCCAGCGCTGTCCGTCGTCCATCGGGGCGATGTGGACGGGATCGTCCGGTTCGCCTTCGGCGAACACGTTGCCGTGCGAGAAGATGCGGGAGTCCCGCTCGAGCCCCTTCACCAGGACGCCTGCCTCGAGGCGAAGAGTCCGTCCGGCAGGCACGTCGAGTCGATCTACGAAGTAGGGGTTGCAGTCCGCCACCCAGGTCTCATCCTGCTGCATCTCGCCCGTCACCGTGTACGGGCGTCCCGGGCAGTTGCAGTGCGTCGTGGCGGACGGGGAAGTCCGGGCCTCGTCCGTCGCTCCGTATGCGCCCATGTTGACGCGGCAGCTGTTCGGCAGCGGCTCGCTGGTCGCGTCGTCCGCGGGGTCCCCCGCGTCGATGGCGGGCGACTCGTTGAGAAGATGGTAGTCGTCGTCGTCCGGCGCTCCCTTGGGATCGAGAAGCACGAACCGCGGATCGTCGTGCAGGACACCCTCGCCCTCGTTCTCGTTCCCCGTGTCCTCGATCGTCGTGTACCGGACGTCGACCAGGTCCGGTTCCGCGGCGATGTCGTCCCGGTCCTGGTTCCAGAGGATGCCGTTGTGCACGCTGAACGGTTCGGTGGCGCCCGTGGCGTCGATGCCGATCCAGCACCGGGCGATCGTGAAGTGGTCGAGATCGACGCCGGAAGCACCGACGACCTCGACTCCGCGCACGAGCCGGGAGAGGACGACGTGGTCGAGCACCGGGCCGGCGTCCACGACGCGAAGCCCCTTGTCGCCGCGACGGATGTCGAGATGCTCGAGCCGGGCCGCATCGGACCGCACCTCGAGGACATCGAGGTTGCGCATCATCGCGTGACGGAGCACGTGGGGTTCGGGCGACGAGAGGGTGACGCCTCCCCACCGCACGTCGTCGAGGCCGACAAACTCGATCGGAGCCCCGGGTGTTCCGTCCGCGGAGAGGCGGCCCTTGACCGTCAGCTTTCCGTCGGCGGACGCCTCGACGCGGACGCCCGGTTCGATCACGAGGGTCGCCCCCTCGGCGACGAGGAGCGGGCCGCCGATGCGGATCGGGGAGCAGGCGAGGGTCCAGGTCTCGTCCTCGTCGATCGTGCCGCTCGACGTGATTCCCCGGCAGCGACAGTGCTCTTCCGAGCCCGCGGCGGACGAGGCCTCCGGGGTGTCGCCATAGGCTCCCATGTTGACGCGGCAGCCGTTCGGGTCGGGTTCCTCGAGGAACCCGGACTCCGGGTTTCCCGCGTCGATCGCCGGCGATGACGGGTCGAGGTGGTAGTCCCCTGCCGCTGGGTCGACGAACAGCGGTTCCTCGTGGAGGATCCCGTCGGCCTCCGTGGCTCCCCCTGCGTTACCGACGATCGACCAGGAGAGCTCCACCAGGCGGGTCCCCGGAACGACGTCGTGGGCATTGCCGTGAAGAATCGAGTCGCGCACGTGAACGGGATCCCCCGCGTCCCCGCGGACTTCGAGACCGTTGGCGTTTCCGTGGATGGTTGCGAGGGAGACGTCGGCCGCCGCGAACCGGGAGACGAGCAGACCGACTTCGTCGTTGTCGACCAGGAGGACGTGCGAGAGGGCTGGGTGTCCCGCCGCGATCTTGAGACCGATCCGCCCGCCGCGAGCCTCGAGATGGTTCACCTCGGCGGCGGTGCCGTCGACGCGGACCCGATCCGCCCCCCGGATCACCACGTGGCGCAGCAGGTGGGCCTCCGGGGAGTCGAGGTTGATCCCCCGCCAGACGTCCCCGACGGGACGGAAGTGGATCGGTTGGTCGCGGGTTCCCCGAGCCTCCAGGCGGCCCTCGACCTCGAGGCCGGCATCGGGAACGCCGGCCTCGACGACCGTGCCCGCCTCGACCACGAGGGTGCGTCCCGCCGGAACCGACAGTTCGCCCTCCAGGCGGATCGGGCTGCAGTCGGCGGGCCAGGTCTCGTCGGCCGCCAGTTCGCCGGAGAGGCTGAGACCGAGGCACGTGCAGTGGCGGAACTCCCCCGGAAGGGAAGTCGCCTCGGGGCCGTTTCCATGGAAGCCCACGTTCACGCGGCATCCGTTCGGGTCGGGCTCCCGGTCGGGAACCTCGTCGGGGTCGCCCCGGTCGATGCCGGGAGAGTCCGGAGACAGGTGGAAGTTGCCGGCCCCGGGGTCCACGAAACGGGGATCGTCGTGGATCACCCCCTCGCCCTCGTTCTCGCCTCCCGTGTCCTCGACGATCGACCAGAGGATCTGGACGGCGGTACCGGCAATATCGTCGTCGTCGTTCCAGAGCACGGCGTCGACGACGCGCGGGGTCCCGGTCGCGTCGCGGGAATCGATGCCGAGGGAGCAGTTCCAGGCGACGAGGTGCCGGACCTCGGGGGAGCCGCTTCCGGAGAAGAGGAGGCCGGTCCCGTCGTCCCGGGCAAGCAGGTGCTCGACGCGCGGGAAGGGGCCGTCGCCGGAAATACGGAGACCGATCTCCGTGTCCGAGATGCGGATCCAGGCGAGCTCAGGGGCGGATTCCTCGATCGAGAGGGCCGTCGAGGCGTCCCGGACGACGCAGTACCGCATGGACCCGCCGCCTCCCCCGGTGAAGGAGACGCCGTTCCAGCGCCCGGTCCCGTCCCCGTGGAGCTCGACGGGAAGGTCGCGGTGCCCGGGGACCTCGAGCATGCCGCCCGCGATCTCGAGACCGCTTCCGGGAACGAAGACGACCTCTGTCCCCGCCTCGATCACCAGGCGGCGTTCCTCCGGGACCATCACGGTGCCGGTCACCCGGATCGGGCTGCAGTCCCGGGGCCATGTCTCGTCGCCC
>CAYQTA010000046.1:0-47759 GCA_964420365.1 uncultured Acidobacteriota bacterium
CCCCCCGGTCGTCTCCAGGGTGACCGTCACCGCCCCCGGCTCGTCGCGATCCTTCACCGCCACCGTGAGCTCCCCGGCGCAGAGGTGGTACGCCCAGTCCTGGTCGATCCAGGGACCGTCCACCAGCTCCATCGAGCGCGCGACGTCGAGCCGGCCGTACCCCATGTAGACGTCCCACCCGGGCGTGTCCTCGGACGCGTCCCCCACCTGGTCCGCGGCCCCGAGGCGCAGCAGGTGACGCACCTCGTGGTGGTGGAGTCCGGGCTCCCGTGCGAGGAGCAGGGCGGCGGCGCCGGAGACCAGCGGCGTCGCCCCGGAGGTGCCTCCCCCGGTGTCGTAGGTGCCGTCCATCACCGTGCTCCAGAGGTCGGTCGCCGGGGCCGAGATCTCGAGCTGGTCGGCCCGGTTGTAGATTCGCCGGTCGGCGGTATCGGTGCCCCCGACGGCGATGACCTCGTCGAAGCCGGCCGGGAGGAGAACCGCGCGCGCGCCGCAGTTGCCGGCGGCGGCCACCTGGACGGCACCGCGACCGTCGGCGTAGCGAACCGCGTCGGCGAGCGCATCGGACCAGGCGCTTATCCCGATCGACATGCTGAGCACCCGGGCACCGTTGTCGACCGCCCAGCGGATCGCCTCCGCGACCGTCTCCACCAGGATCACGTTGTCGGAGTCCATCACCTTGAGCGGCATGATCGAGCAGTTCCAGCAGACCCCGACCACGCCGATCCCGTTGTTCCCCCGGGCCGCGGCGAGGCCGGAGGTCCAGGTCCCGTGACCGTAGGAGTCCTCGGGATCCGGATCGTCGTCCCCGAAGTCGTACCCGTCGACCAGGTTGTCCACCAGGTCCTCGTGATCCTGGTCGACGCCGGTGTCGATCATCGCGATGACGATCGAGGGATCGCCGGTCTCCGTGTCCCACGCGGGGGGAGTCTCGATGTCCGCACCGGGCGTTCCCCCGTTCTGCCCCGTGTTCTCGTGGTGCCACATCTCGGGGAACTTCGGGTCGTTCGGCGTCCGCTGGAGCTCCACCCGCCAGGCCGGCTCGGCACGCTCCACCCAGCCCTCCCGCGAGAGCTCGGCCAGCAGGCGCCGCACCAGCCCCGCGTCCGGGCGCGGCAGCTCGATCGCGTACCACCGATCGAGGCCGATCCCCCGGAACAGCGCGGGATCCGCCACCGGCACGCCCCGGGTCCGGACCACCCGGTGACCCGCGGAAAGCCCGTTCCGCGCGAGGAACGCCGCGAGCCCGGGGATCCCGCGGGGCAGCCGGTCCTCCGGCAGCTCGCCGGCGGCCCGCGAGGCCTCGACCGAGAGCTTCACCAGCACCCGGTCCGCCGCGAACGCGCCCCCGGCCGGCAAGCCGGGCGACGGCCCCGCGTGACCACACGTGGCCGCGGGCACGTCCCCCGCCCGCGCGGGCAGCGCGAACAGCAGCAGCGCGAGCACCAGGGACGCGAGGACGAGGATCGTTCCGGGAACGGTCGTCGGGCGAAGGCGGTTCATCTTCCGGCTCCTTTCCACCGGGTTCCCTCCCGGCAACGAAACCGTACGCGGAGACCGGCCGGGACCGGCCGCACCGGGACCCCTTCCCGCGGACAGGTCCCCGCCCCGCCGGGCATGCGTCCCGACGCACGCCCCCCGGCGCGGATCGCTCGCAGCGGCGGCAAGGGAAACGGCCCCGCGAGGGGCCGTGCGGAACGGGACGGTCCCGGGAAGGACGGTCAGCGCGCCCGGAGAACGTCCCGCGAGAAGGCGACCGCGAGCTTGGCGTCCCGCGCGGCGGCGACGAGGACGCGAACCGGGCGAATCTTCCACAACCGCCCGTGGCGCAGGGCCTCCCAGGTGGCACGCCAGGTGGCGTCGAGCTCCCGGCGGCTCGCGACCCGGATCCGGAAGGGGTGCACGAGCCGGTCCACCTGGCGGCGGAGCCAGCCGGCCCGTCGCGCACCGTCCTCGCGCAGGCCGTCGATCCGGGCGGAGACACCGGCCATCGCCCGGGAGCGCATCTCCGTGACCCGTGCCATCGCCGCGTCGGTGCGCTCGCGCAGCGAGTCCGCCGCCTGGCGCCGCGCCTCCCCGGCCCGCGCGACCGCCTCGTCCGCCCGGCGGCGCATCTCCTCGTACCGCTCGCGCCACGCGCGCGCCTGCTCCTCGAGGGCCGGGCGCCCCCGGGTGGCGAGCCAGACCTCCTGCATGTCCAGGTAGAGCCGGAAGAGGGCACGGAGGTTGCGGCCAAGTTCCCGGGCCCGGCGCCGCGCGTGGGCGAGCCGTCCCTCGACGGCGAACCCCGGACGCCGCTGGCGGCGGTCCTTGAGCCGAAGGAACCCGCAGATCATCGGGTGGGTGTCCTCGACGTCGACCGCGTAGCGGTACCAGAGGAAGTTCTTGAAGATTCCCCAGTAGTCCCGGGCGGGCACGCGGGAGAGGATCCGGATCATTCCTTCCACCGAGTAGAACTCCCGCCACGCGTCCCGGTAGGCGGCCAGCCACTCCTCGCGGGTCATGCGCGGGTGGTCCATCGCCGGCTGGAACGAGTCGTACCGGTTGAGGTCCTCGTCGATCGCCGCGCCCCGGAGGACCATCTCGCGGTGATCGGCGGACCCGGGAATCGGCGTCAGCATGAAGAACGACGCCTGGTCGACCCCTACATCCTCCCGGAGCTGCCGCACCTCCTGTCGGACGCTCTCCGGCGTGTCGTACGGGAACCCGATGATGTAGCCGACGTGGACCGCGATGTCGTGGGCGTGCCACGTCTCGACCATCCCCCGGTAACCGTGAACGTCGTTCTGGCGCTTTCCGGCCGCCTCGAGGTTCTTCTCGTTGAGCGACTCCATTCCGACGAAGACCTGGGTGCAACCGGCACGGGAGGCCTTCTCGGCAAAGCGCGGGATCTGGTGCGCCCGCGTGTCGACCTGCATCATGAACTCGACCGGCAACCCCTCCTCCTCGCGCAGGCGGATCAGCCCGTCGAAGACCCGCTCCCACTCCGGGTTGCGGGCAAAGTTGTCGTCGGTGAAGAAGTAGTAGTCGATCCCGAGGGCGTGGTTCGCGCGGATTCGCTCGAGGATCTTCTCGGCGCGCCGCCAGCGCATCTTCCGGCCCTGCACGTTGATGATCGTGCAGAAGCTGCAGTTGAAGGGGCACCCGCGGCCGGCGTCGATCGTCCCCATGTCCGGGTAGGCGAACCGCTTCATCAGGCGCGGGTCGACGACCGGGATGTTCGCCTCCGAGATGTCCGGCGGCGGATCGACCTGGTAGAGGGGACGGAGCTGCCCGTGGAGGGCGTCCCGCAGGAGGTCTCCCCAGCACTCCTCGACCTCTCCGCGAACGAGCGTCACGCCCAGGTCGAGCATCTCCTGCAGCTCTGGGGGAACGCCGCGGGGATCCATCGCGAGGGCGCCGGAAACGTGGAACCCGCCGATCATCACCGGGGCCCCGGCGGCATGGAACTCCCGCGCCAGGTCCGCCGCGCGGGGGAACTGGTTCGACTGGACCCCGGCAAGGGCGACGACCAGCCGGTCCCCGCGCCGCCGCGTGTAACGGCGCACCAGCTTCGCCGGTTCGACCTTCTCGACGATCTCGTCGAGGAGGTGCACGACCAGCTCGACGTCCCCGAGCTCGCGCCGGGCGGCGACCTCCTCCGTGAGGGCACGGAGGGTCGCCAGGGTGTTCGAGGGGAGCACTCCCCGCACGAACCGGATGACGTAGCCGTCGTCGTCGTACTTGGAAGGCTTGACCAGGAGAACGTGGAAGCGCCGCACCCCCGCGGGAGGCGGCGTTCCGGGAGGGACCACCCCGAAGGAACCGGGGTGCCCGGGGACCTGCAACATCGGAAGACCCTTTCCGTCACCCCGTGCCGGGATCGGTTCCCGCGCTATGCTGGGGATGACCCGGCTACTTCAACACCTCCGACCCTCCGCCGCAACCGCGCACCGGAGACCATATGCCGCGCTTTCGTATCCCCCCCGGCAGTGACGCGAGCCTGACCACGCTGCTCAGGAACGCCGTGGGCACGTCCCTTCGCCGGGCCCGGGACTGGATCCGGGCGGGTCGGGTCACGGTCGACGGGGCGACGGTCACCGATCCCGCGATGCGCCCACCGGCCGGGGCGGAGGTGGAACTCCACGATCGCCCACGCCAGCGGCGGATCCTCCCGGTTCTCTCCGGGCCCGGGTTCCGGGTGCTGCACCTGGACGCGGCCCTCGTCGTCGTCGACAAGGACCCGGGGATCGTCACGGTTCCGACGACCGACCCGGACCCGGAAGACCTGCCGCTGGTCGCCCGTGTCCTGGCCGTCCTCGCCGCCACGGGCAGGGGCGCCGGGGGGGAACTCCACGTCGTCCACCGGATCGACCGGGAAACCTCGGGCCTCGTTCTCTTCGCCCGGACGAGCCGGGATGCCGCGCGCCTCCGGGAACAGTTCCGCGCACGGCGACCGCTCCGCGAGTACCTGGGCTGGACGGCCGGCGTCCCCGCGAAGAGGACGGGAACGCTCCGCCACCTCCTGGCCGAACCGGACCCCGGCCGGGAGGTCGCCGTCGTCGAGGCGACCACGCCCGGCGCGCGGGAGGCGGTGCTGGAGTACCGCGTGGAGGCGGCCCGCCGGGACCCGGATGCCCGTGCCCGGGTGCGCTTCCGGCTCGTGACCGGCCGACGGAACCAGGTGCGGGTCCAGGCGGCAGCCAGCGGGTGGCCCCTGCTCGGCGATCGCTGGTACGGGGTCGGTGGCGATCCCGGCCCGGGGCGCCTCGCCCTGCACGCGGAGCGGCTGGGGTTCGTCCATCCGCGCACGCGCCGGGAGGTCGTGTTCGAGGCCCCGCTCCCGGGGGACCTGGCCTCCCTCGACCGGGACCTCTTCGGGATCGACTGAGCTCAGCCGGGGATCCCGAACCGGGTCGCCGGATCGGTCGCCTCCCCTTCCCGGCGTACCCCCCTGGCCGGGTTCGCGGCCAGGCGAGCAAGCACCCAGAAGGCCTCGTCGGCCCGGTCCTCCCGGCCGATCTCCCGGGTCCACTCCGCGGCGGTGGCAAACCGGCCCGGCGTCCGCTCCATCGTGGCGAGCAGCTCCCGCTGCAGGTCGAGCACCGCCCGGGCGGCCTTCTTGCCCGCCTCGACGCCCGGCTGGTGGTAGGCGTTGATCCCGACCAGGGAGGCGTAGAGCCCCACCGCCCGCTCGAAGAGGGCAACGAGCGCGCCGAGGGCCGCCTCGTCGAGCCGCGGGAGCGAGAGCAGCAGGGACCGCCTCCCGGCCTCGGCGAGCGCCCGGCGCGTCCCCAGCAGGAACCCGAGCAGGTAGTCCCCGGGTGTCACCGCCGGCTCGACCTCGAGGGGCGGTGTCTCCGTCATTTCCTCGCGGGCGGCGACGAACACGCAGAAGAAGTCATCCGGCCCCTCCCGGAGCTGCTGCACGTAGGCGTGCTGGTCGGTCGACCCCTTGTTCCCGTAAACGGTCAACCCCTGGTGGACCACGCGTCCCTCGAGGTCCCGCTCCTTCCCGAGGGATTCCATGACGAGCTGCTGGAGGTAACGGGAGAAGAGCACGAGCCGGTCGAGGTACGGCAGGACGACCATCGCCCTCCGGGCCCGCCCGCCGGTCGCCGCGTACCAGGCGAGGGCGAGCTGGGCCGCCGGGTTGGCGGCCGGGTCCCGGAGACGGGTCGCCTCGTCCATCAGCCGCGCCCCCTCGAGAAAGGCCGGGACGTCGTGGCCGAGGAGGGCCATCGGGAGGAGCCCGACCGCGGACGTGATCGACGTGCGACCACCGACCCAGTCCCACATCGGGAAGGTCGCGACCCACCCTTCCTCCCTGGCCCGCGCGTCCAGGGCGCTCCCCTCGCCGGTGATCGCGGCCAGGTGCCGGGCCGGGTCGAGCCCCCGGGCGAGGAGCGCCGCCCGGGCCGCCTCCATGCCGTTGCGGGTTTCCGGCGTGCCGCCGCTCTTGCTGACGACGAGGACCAGCGTCCGCTCGAGCCGGTCCCCGATCCGTCCGAGGACGCGCTCGAAGCCTTCCGGGTCGGTATTGTCGAGGAACTCGATCGAGAGCCCCTCCCGGGCCGGAAGGGCGTCCGCGGCGAGCTGCGGGCCGAGGGCGGACCCCCCGATCCCGACGTGGAGCACCTGCTCGAACCGTGCGCCGGGCGCCGGCCCGAGGGTTCCCTCCCGGACCCGGGAGGCGAACTCGATCACCCGGTCCCGGGTCTCCTCGATCGCCCGCGAGATCGCCGGCTCCGGCGCCAGGTCCGGGGCCCGGAGCCAGTAGTGACCCACGCGGCGGTTCTCGTCGGGATTCGCGATCGCCCCCGCCTCGAGCGCCTCCATCGCGTCGAAGGCCGGGTCGGGGTCCGGGACGGTCACCCCCTCGATCGTCGTCGTCCCGGGCTGCGGAGCCTCCCCCTCTTTCCAGAACGTGGAGAAGTCCAGCAGGAAACCGCTCCGGGGCACCGCGACGAAGCGCCCCCGGGCGCGCGGCCGGTCGTCGTTCACCATCTTCCGCCTCCTTCCTGTGGCGAAGAGCATAGCCGGTTCCGCTCAAGTCCGGGCGGATGCGGACGAAGAGAGACGGAGGAGGTGACGAGCATGCCCCTCGATGCCACGAAGCCCCACTGCCGGCTGCTCCGGGAGGAGAAGTTCGCGCAGTTCAACGAGATGGCGAAGCGGGAAACGCCCGACCTCCGGGACGCCAACCTGCGCGCCGTCGACCTCCGGCGCGCCGACCTCTCCCGGGCCGACCTGCGCGGCGCCTACCTGCGCGACGCCGACCTGCGCGGCGTCGATCTCTCCGGGGCCCTCCTCGACGGGGCCTCGATCCACCGGGCGCGGATCAGCGGCGCGCTCTTCCCCCCGGACATCCTCGCCGAGGAGATACGGCTGTCCCACGAGCTGGGTACGAGGATGCGATCGACCCGGCGCACCGCACCGGTCTCCTCCGGGTCCTGAACCGCGGGCGCGGCACCGCCCCGGTGCGGCGGAACGCCGGCCGCAAGCGGCCGGCGTTCCTCGTGATCCCACCGTCCCCGTTTCTCAGGGACACTCGGGCGGATCGGGACGGGTGGTCCCGTCCGACTTCTTCCCGAGCGGACCCAGGCAGTCGTCCTGCCGGGCCCTCGAGTCGTACCAGAACGCCTGCCCGGCCGACGGGGTCGCGCTGTCCGTCCCGTGCGGCTCGGAGAGGTTCCCCGCAAGGCAGGTCTCGTTGTAGTCCCATGGGCTCACGACCGTCCCGCGGTAGAAGTCGTAGCCCGTGGCTCCCGGGACGGCCGACCAGCGGAACGTCTCCTTGTCGCTGTCGAAGGTCGACGTGGTCCCGGTGTCGCCGGGCGGGGTGCAGCCCGCACCGCCGGTGGACGGGTCGTCCGGGGCGCTGTCCTCGTCGTCGGCGATCCCGTCACCGTCCCGGTCCCCGTGGGAGACGAGACCGACCTCGCCGGCCCCATCCCGGTCGTCCGATGGACCGTCCCCGTCCCGGGCGGGGATCACCAGCTCGGCCCCCGCGTTACCGTCCAGGTTCGCCACGACCAGCCAGCCGGCGCTGCCGAGATGATCGTCGGCACTCGCCCCCTTGAGCTCCTGGTTCGGAGCGATCCGGGCAAGGTCGACGACCTTCGAGGAGCCCATCCGGTCGCGGCCGACGACGAGGGTCGCACCGAGGTTCCCCTCGGCATTCTCGGCCGCAGCGACCAGGTCCGTCGTACCGTCCCCGTTCCAGTCGGTGAGGGCGACCGCCCGGCCGAACCGGTCGCCGGCCGCGGCGCCATAGACGCCGCGATCGGCCGCGGTCTCGAGCTTGGCGCCCTTGAGGGAGGACCAGTCCGAGCGGCCGCGGACCACGTAGACCGCCCCGCACTCGTTGCGGGCCGCCGCCTTCCGGGGCGCGCCGCGGCCGGGGGCACCGACCGCGAAGTCGGGGGTCCCGTCCCCGTCGAGGTCACCGGCCGCGAGAGCGATGCCGGCCAGCTCGTTCTCGCCGGCCCCCCAGAAGAGGGCGTCGTAGTTCGCGTCGTTGGCGAACGGCAGGTCGTGTTTCCCGTTCATCGTCGACCCGAGCAGGACGTAGACCTCGCCCGCCGAGGCAACGTGGTCGTTGCTCCCGTCCGCGTCCGGGGCGCCGAGAACCAGGTCGTCCTTGCCGTCCTGGTCGAGGTCCGCGGCGGCGAGGGCCCACCCGAGGTGGTCTCCCTCGTGTCCTCCGCTGATGTAGTGGTCGACGCCGAACGGATCGAGATTCGTCACCGAGCCCAGGTTCCCGTTCAGGATGACCCACACCTCGCCGCCCTCGGCGTAGGTGTCGTAGTCCGCCGCGCTGTGGGGCGAGGCGATGACGAGATCGTCCTTCCCGTCCCCGTCGACGTCGGGCGCGAGCACCGCCTCGCCGATCCGGTCGTTCTCCTGCTCTCCGAAGAAGGTCAGGTTCGCCGAGGTGGAGTTGAGATCGATCGTCGACGCGAGGTTGCCCCCGTAGAAGACGTACACGGAGCCGGAGTCCGCCTTCGAGTTGCCGCTTCCGTCGCAACCGGGAGCGCCGGCGACGATGTCGTCCTTGCCGTCGTGGTTCAGGTCGCCGACCGTCACCGCGTACCCGAGCTGGTCCCCCGCCTCCTGGCCGTGGATGACCACGTCAGGCGCGGTCGACGCGAGGTCGATGTTCTCCGAGATCGGCCCGTAGAACACGTAGACGGCGCCCGCGGCGTCCCGACCGTTCGAGGGACCGTCGGCGTCCGGGGTCCCGACGACCAGGTCGGGGGTCCCGTCACCGTCGAGGTCGCCCCACGCCCCCGAGCGACCGAAGGCGTCCGCGGCCTCCTCGCCCCAGATCGTCGTCCCGACCGAGCCGAGATCGCGGACCAGGGTCTCGCACTCGTTGCCCGTCCCGTCGTGGTCCGCGTCGTACTGGTCCGGGTTGGCCACGAGGTCGCAGTTGTCGCTGCCGTTCGCGACGCCGTCGCCGTCCATGTCGTCGTCGCACGCGTCGCCGACTCCGTCCCCGTCCTGGTCCGCCTGGGTCGGGTTCTCGACGGAGGGACAGTTGTCGTCGCAGTCGTCGATGTTGCCGGCGGTACAGGGATCGTTCGTCCCGTCGCCGTCGTCGTCCTGGATCCCGTCCTCGTCGCCGTCGTTCTCGCAGGCGTCGCCGATCCCGTCGCCATCCGAGTCCTTCTGGTCGAGGTTCGGTGTCTTCTTGCAGTTGTCGCAGGCGTCGCCCACGCCGTCCCCGTCCTGGTCCTCCTGCCCGGGGTTCTCGAGGCCCGGGCAGTTGTCGGCCATGCCGCGAATGCCGTCACCGTCCAGGTCGATCAGCGAGACGACCCAGCACTCACCCGTATCCATCCGGTCGGCGGTGTCGTCCGGGTCGCCGTCCCCGCTGTCGGCCCCGACGACGATCTCGAGCACCCCGTCCCGGTTGTAGTCGGCGGCGGTGAGGTCGATGCCGAGATCGTCCACCGAGTCGGCGCCGAGGATCGACCAGTCGGCGTTCTCCGTCAGCAGGTCGACCTCGAAGTCGTTCTTGATCCGCTTCCAGGAGAGGATCACGACCTCGCCGGCGTCGGTTCGGCCGGGCTGGACCGGGCCCTCCGAGTAGAGGGCCGAGATCGCCAGTTCCATCGTGCCGTCGCCGTCCAGGTCGCCGATCGTGCAGGCCTGGCCGAGGGCGTCCCCCTCGTGGCGGCCCCAGATGCGGGTCGCGGCCAGCGCTCCGACCTCGTCGGTCTGCCAACTCGAGCGTTCTCGCCCGAGGACGACGTAGGCCTCGCCGCCGGAGAACCGCCCGTTGCTCGGCCCCGCACCGCCCGTGACGCCGATCAGCAGGTCATCCCTGCCGTCACCGTCCAGGTCCCCGGTGCAGATCGAGGTCGGCAGGTTGTCGTTGGCGTCGACGCCGTAGAGGTACGGATCCGGGTCCGTGGCCAGGTCGCGGACCGTGCCGGAAGACAGCCCGCTGTCCCCGAACACGATGTGCAACTGCCCGCATCCGCTCGTGTTGTTTCCCGGCCCGTCACCGGCCCGTGCGCCGACCAGCAGGTCGTCGATCCCGTCGCCGTCGACGTCGCCGAAGCCGACGACCCGCCCGGCGAAGTCCGACTCTTCGCCTCCCTTGACGAAGAAGTCCGGGTCCGTCCGGTCCGAGGGATACGCCTTGTAGTTCGTCCGGTACGGCAGGCTGGTCGACCCGAACGCGACCGATACCGCCCCCGTGGTCACCAGGTGATTGTTCTCGTCGTACTCGCGGTAGGAGGGCTGGCCCATCGCGATGTCGAGGATCCCGTCGCCGTTGATGTCGCCCAGCGCCAGGGTCCGGCCGAGCCCGACGCCACCCCGCTGGCCGGCGAAGAAGGCGTCGACGTTCGCCGGGTTGTCCTTCGCGTCGCTGGCCGTCGAGTCGTTCTCCGTGTCGATCTCGGCATCCCAGGCCTCGCGCCCGTAGAAGACGTAGACCCGGCCGCAGTGCGTGTCGGCATCGTCGGTGCCGTCACCGTCCTCGTCGAGGGGCGCCCCGACGCAGCGTGCCTGGGAAGCCCCGACGACGATGTCGTCGACCCCGTCACCGTTGACGTCGCCGACGGCAAGGGCCTGGCCGAACAGGTCCTCCACGTGCTCGCCCCAGATCGTCACGTCGGCGTGCTCGGTGTCCACGGAAAGATCCTGCTCGCCGCCACTGATCGGTCCGAAGACGACGTACACCTCGCCGGCGAAGTCCCGCGGGTCGGACGGGGGCCCGTTCGCCGACGGGGCGCCGACCACCAGGTCCTCGATCCCGTCACCGTTGACGTCGCCGCGGGCGACCGTCCGGCCCAGGTTGTCCAGCTTGTCGGTGCCGTAGAGGACGTAGTCGTCCGTATCGCCGTTGAGGTCGATCCGGGTGTAGTCACACGCGTCGCCGACCCCGTTGCCGTCCTGGTCCTCCTGGTTGGCGTTCGGCACGTAGGTGCAGTTGTCGTCGCAGTCGCTCGTGGCGCCGCCCGTGCACGGGTCCCACGTACCGTCCCCGTCGTCGTCGGGGATCCCGTCGTTGTCGTCGTCGTCGTCGCACGGGTTCCCCATGCCGTCACCGTCGGAGTCGGTCTGGGTGATGTTCTTGATCTCCGGGCAGTTGTCACAGGCATCGCCGAGGCCGTCCCCGTCGGTGTCCGTCTGCTCCGGGTTCTGCACCTCGGGGCAGTTGTCGCAGGCGTCGCCCACGCCGTCCGAGTCGGCGTCCTCCTGCCCCGCGTTCGCGAGCTTCGGACAGTTGTCGTCGGTGTCGTTCACCCCGTCGTCGTCGTCGTCCGAGTCGCAGGCGTCTCCCTGGCCGTCCCCGTCGGTGTCCCGCTGGAAGCCGTCCTCGTACTCCTGGTCGGACATGGTGCCGTCGCCGTCGGCGTCGCAGTTCTGGACCGGGTCGGCGTCACAGTTCCCGTTCTTGTACCCGGGGCAGTTGTCGCAGGCGTCGCCCACGCCGTCATGGTCCGGGAACCACCCGCCTTCCTCCTGCGACGGATTGCAGTCCTTGGGGCAGTTGTCGCAGGCGTCGCCGACTCCGTCCGGGCCGCCCGACTCGCCGGGATCGACCGTGCCGTCCCCGTCCGCATCGTCCCAGGGGCACTCGTCGGTCGCCTGCGGACCATCGGTATCGGCCTGGTCCGGGTTCGCCACGTCGGGACAGTTGTCACAGGCATCCCCGATCCCGTCGCCGTCCTGGTCGTCCTGGCCGGCGTTCGCGGTGTGCGGGCAGTTGTCGCAGCGGCCACCCACGCCGTCGCCGTCCACGTCGTCCTGGTCGGAGTTCGCCACGTCCGGGCAGTTGTCGCAGGCGTCGCCCACGCCGTCACCGTCCTGGTCCGCCTGGTCGGCGTTCGAGACGCTGGGACAGTTGTCGCAGACGTCCCCGAGACCGTCACCGTCCGAATCGGTGTTCGGGCCGGGCACGCCGGGGCAGGTGTCGGTCGTGTCGGCGATCCCGTCCCCGTCGTCGTCCGGGTCACAGGCGTCCCCCTGCCCGTCGCCGTCGTTGTCCGCCTGGTCGAAGTTCGGGGTGTTCGGACAGTTGTCACAGGCGTCGCCGATGCCGTCGTCGTCGGAGTCCTTCTGCGGATCCGGGTCCGTGGTGCCGTTGGGAACCGTCCGGCAGTTGTCGTCGCAACCGCTGGTCTGGCCGGTGTCGCAGAAGTCGTCCAGGGTGCCGTCGCCATCGTCGTCGTTGACGTAGTCGTTGTCGTCGTCCTCGTCGCAGACGTCGCCCATGGTGTCCTGGTCGGTATCGACCTGGTCCCGGTTGGCGTCGTACTGGCAGTTGTCACAGTAGTCGCCCCAGAGGTCCTCGTCGTAGTCCGCCTGGTCGTCGTTGAAGGTCTTCGGGCAGTTGTCGAAAAGGTTCCGATACGTGTCGTTGTCGTCGTCCATCGGCGTGAGCAGCCAGAGGGCTCCCGCCCCCAGCCGCTCGCCCTCCCCGAGGTCCGGCCCGTCCTGGAAAGGCGCCCCGGCGAGGATCTCCGCCTCGTCGTCGTGGTTGATGTCTCCGGCCGCGAGGCCGCCGCCAAGGGTATCCCCCTGGGAGCGGCCCCAGATGACCGGGTCTCCGCTCGAGGCACCCCCGAAGTCCTCGTTGGCGGCGGGGTGCTCCTGCTTGCCGTAGCGGATCCAGATCTCGCCGGCGCCGGGCCGGGGATCCCCGTCGTCGGGCCCGTCGGCATAGGGAGCCGCGACGATCACGTCGCCGTAACCGTCGTGGTCGACGTCGGCGATCACCACGTCATCGCCGAAGCCGTCGTCCCCGTCCTTCCCGATGATGGTGAAGCCGAAGAAGGTGTCCGGCAGGTCCTCGCGCAGGTCGATGGTCTCGTTGGCGGTGCGCGGCCCCCACAGGACCGACACTTCGCCGACCCCCTGCCGGGACGTGCCGTCCCCGTCCGCCCCGTCGGCGAACGGCGCCCCGATCGCGATGTCGAGCTTCCCGTCCCCGTCGACGTCCCCGAGCGCGATCGCCTCGCCCGCGGAGTCCCCCGGGTCGGCTCCCCAGATGCGGGTCGGGATGCCGTCATCGAGGTCGCGGGTGGCCGGGAAGTTCGTCTCACCGAAGACGATGCCCACCTCGCCGGCGTTCGGGCGAGGCTCGCTCGTCGGCCCCCGGCCCCGCTGGAGCTGGAAGACGATGTCGTCGATCCCGTCCCCCGAAACGTCACCGACGGCGACGACGCCCCCGAGCTGGCCCTGCTCGTCGACCGTCTCGTTCGGATCGTCCGTGCCGTCGTCGTCGAAATCGTAGGAAGGCCCGTAGATGACGGCGTCCGGGGGGGTCGCGTGGAAGTCCCGCACGCCGTCCTCGAAGGTGGTCGTTCCCGAGAGCAGGATGTCGATCTCGCCTGCGCTGGTCCTGTTGCCGTCCGGCCCGTCGGCGTCGATCGCGCCGATCACCAGGTCGGGGCTGCCGTCCCCGTTGACGTCGCCGGCCGAGAGCGAGGCCCCGAGACGGTCTCCCGCGTGGGCACCGAGGATCCAGAGGTCGGCGCTGGTCTTCGTCTGGTCCGGGCGCCACAGGTCGAGGACCTTGCCCCGGAAGCGCCCGCCGAACAGCACGTAGACCTCTCCCCGTGCCCGGAGGCCCTCCGGGTCGGCCGTGCCGTCCCCGTCCGCGTCGTAGCCGGCGCCCCGCGGGCCGGCCCCGGAAGGCACGCCGAGGACCAGGTCGTCGATCCCGTCCTGGTCGAGGTCGACGAAGAGGATCCGGGTCCCGAGCTGGTCGCCCGCGTGGGCGCCGTAGATCACGAGGTCCGCCTCGGCGCCGTTCCCGAGATCGAGCTCGTGGTCGAAGGGAGGATCGCCGTAGAACACGAAGACCGCCCCAGCGGCGTCCCGGTCCGAGCGTTCCCCGTCGTGCCCGGGCGCCCCGACCGCCCAGTCGAGCGTGCCGTCCCCGTTGAAATCCCCGACGGCCACGGTGTCGCCGAACTGGTCGCTGCCGCCCTGCCCGATCCGGAGGATGTCCTGCCCGGCGGCCAGGTCGATCTCGTTCACCCGCCCCGCCCACGCGGGCGCGCACAGGATCGCGAGCAGAGTGAGGAGGGAGCTCACCGTGGCGAAGGCGGAAAGCCCGGTCCTCACGTGTCTCATCGCATACCTCCACTTCTGGTTGGGAACGGGGACGCACGGGCCCCGGGACGGCCGGGAAGGGAAGCTCCCCGGCAGGTATCGGTCGGCTCGAAGGGGGACTGGCTGCACCGGGTCCTCCCGTGAGCGAAGGCGCCTCACGCGAGCGAATGTACGTTCCGAAGGGGCCCCGTGCAGCCCGAATTCCTATATTGTACGGGACCTCCTCATCCTGTCATCCCGGAGGTGTCCGAGATGGTTCGACGCGTCCTGCCGCTGCTCTTCCTGGTTCTCGCCTGCCGGACCGCCGACCTCCCACGTCGCCCGGCCCTCCCTGCCCGGCTCCCGACCCGGATCCTGCCCCGCGAGACACGGCTCTCTCCTCGCTTCCGGGAACTGGCGGGCCCGGACGGGCGCGCCTGGCTGCGCCTCCTCGTCGACCTCCGGGAACAACCGGACCTCGCCCCGATCCTCTCCCTCGAGGCGTCCGGGAGGATCCCCCGCTCCGCGTTCCGGGAGTTCACCCTGCGCGAGCTGCGGCGCCTCTCGCTCCGGGGCGTCGCGGTGGTCCGGCCTCTCCTCGAGGACCTGCAGGCGCGGGGCCTCGTCGACTGGTGGCAACCGATCCGCTACATGAACCGCATCCACGTGGTGGCGAAGCTCTCGGCCCTCCCGGAGATCGCCGCCCTGCCGGAGGTCGCCCGCCTGGTCCCCGAGGTGGACTCGGTCCGGGATGCCCGGCGTCGCACCGCGTCGTTCCTCCGGAAGGCCGACCCGGTGCCTCCCGGCCCGAGCTGGGGGGTGGAGGCCCTCGGCCTGCCGGCCCTCTGGAATGCCGGTATCGATGGCAGGGGAATCGTGATCGGCTCCCTCGACTCCGGCGTCATGGGCGACCACGAGGCACTCCGCGCCGCCCGGGCCGACGGCCCCTCCTGGTTCGACCCGGTGGGCGGCCGCCCCGACCCGGTCGACACCGTCCCCCACGGGTCGGAGGTGCTCGCCTGCGCCCTCGGGCGGTCGGTCCGCGGGCACGCCCTCGGCGCGGCTCCCGGCGCGCGTTGGGTCGCCGCCCTGGCGAACCAGTACAACAGTTACAACAACGTCAACATGGCCCTCGCCGCGGACTGGATGCTGTTCGAGACCCGGCGCCTCGACGTCGTCCTCGGGGCCTGGGGACACGGGAAGGGCTCCTGCGATGACCGGGACCTGCCGATGGTCGAGGCGTTCCTGGCCGCCGGCGTCCTGCCGGTCTTCGCCGCGGGCAACGACGGTCCCGACCCGGGGAGCTGCCAGTCGCCCGCGAACCTGCCCCTCCCCGCGGGGCGCGGCCCCCTCGCCGTCGCGGCCATCGATCGTCACCTCCGGGTGATCGAACCCTCGTCCCGTGGGCCGTCCCCCTGCGGCCGAACGGGCGTCTTCCCGGACGTGGCGGCACCGGGGTTCCAGCTCCCCGTACCCGCTCCGCCGACGCCACGCTCCCTGGGCCTGGCCTCGGGAACGTCCCATGCCACCGGCTGGGTCGGCGGGGTTGCCGCCCTGGTCCTCCAGGTCGCCCCGGAACTGACGCCGCTCCAGGTGATGGAGATCCTGCGGGAAACGGCCCGGGACCTTCCCCCGGAGGGCCCGGACCCCGCCTCCGGATACGGCCTGGTCGATCCCGTCGCGGCCGTCGCGCGGGCCCGGAAGGTCGCGGGGCAACCCTGATTCCCCGGAAAGCAACCGCGGGACGGCCGTCGCCGTCCCGCGGGGATCGTCTTCGTGAACGAACGGGTCAGAGCCGGTCGGCGTTGTGGTGGATCCCCTGCTCGGCGAACCGGACCTGGACGTCGGTGGAAAGGCTGCCCCAGGAGATCGTCGCGGTCGCGGACGAGCCGTTCTCGGCAATCCAGCGGGAGAGCCACTTGAGCTCGTGCCGGGCGTTCGGGGTCATCGGGATCATCACCTGGAGCCTGTCCGTGACGAACCCGTTGAACTGGCCGTAGAGGGGCACCACCACGCCGTCCAAGGCAACGCTGGTGTTCGCCGCGCTGACCGGGATGACGTAAGCCGTCTCGCCCCGCCACGTGGTCGTCGCCAGGTCCGCGAACTCGCCGGCCAGGCCCTGGACGTCCGCCGAGAACAGGCCATCCCCGCACTCACCGAGACGGTTCTGCTGGGCCACCAGGAGCGACAGGCTGCGCGCACCCGAGCAGTCCGCGAAGAACTCGTAGTCCAACGCGTCGTCGTTCTGGTGGGGGTTCCAGGCCCGGACGATTTCGCAACCCTCGTAGTTCCAGTCGCAGTAGCCGTAGTTCTGGTCGAGGAACAGGGCCGTCGCCGTCGGGTCGAAGTTGTTGAACGTGTAGAGCCGCTGGTCACCGTAGGCATTCTGGTAGACCATCGAGAACAGCTCGTCCGACCCGTCCGGCCAGATCGTCGCTACCTGGGACGTCTGGGTGATGTACGCCTTGTGGCCCGTTCGGATGACGCCGGAGTAGTCCCCCCTGTCGTCGGTGATGACCGGGTAGTCCGTGAGGGCGCAGCCCCCGACCGCGGCGACCAGCGCCGTCACCAGCAGGATGCCGAGCAGCTTCTTCATGGTACCTGGGCTCCTTTCCCTCTCCGCCCGACCCGTCGCATCGATCCACTCGCTTCCCGTCGCGGGCGCGGAGAGCCTCCTCGCGTGCAAAGTACGCCGAACGGACGCTCCCGCAAGGACAAAAAAGGAGGCGGCCCGAAGGCCGCCTCCCCGTCGAGATCAGGCGCAGGTTCCTGGATCAGAGACGATCGGCGTTGTAGTGGATGCCCTCGGCGGCGAACTTGACGTTCAGGTCAGCGGAAATGCTGTCGTAGCTGATCGTCACGGTCGCCTGGTCGCCATTCTCGGCGATCCAGCGGGAGAGCCACTTCAGCTCGTGGCGGACGTTCGGGGTCATGGGAACCATGACCTGGAGCTTCTCGGTCACGAAGCCGTTGAACTGGCCGTACACCGGGGCAGCGATCCCGTTGAGGGCCACGGTGGTGTTGGCCGCGTTGACCGGGATCACGTAGGCGGTCTCACCGCGCCAGGTGGTGGTGGCGAGATCGGCGAACTCACCGGCAAGACCCTGGAGGTCGGACCGGAAGAGGCCGTCACCGCACTCACCAAGGCGGGAGCCCTGGGCGACCAGGAGGGACAGGCTGCGAGCGCCGGAGCAGTCCTCGAAGAACTCGAAGTCGAACTGGTCGTCGTTCTGGTGGGGGTTCCAGGCGCGAACGATCTCGCAGCCGTCGTACCGCCAGTCGCAGTAGGTCTGATCCATGAAGATCGCGGTCGCGGTCGGATCGTAGTTGTTGAAGGTGTAGAGCTTCTGATCACCGTAGGCGTTCTGCCACACCATGGAGAACAGCTCGTCGGAGCCGTCCGGGTAGATCAGGGCGATCTGGCTGGTGCCGGTGACGTAGGCCTTGTGGCCGGTGCGGATGATCCCGCTGTAGTCGCCACGGTCGTCAGTGATGATCGGGTAATCGGTGATCGCGCAGCCCAGCGAGGCGATCAGGGCCAGGCAGAACGCGGCATAGAGCAGCTTCCTCATGGGTTCTCGCTCCTTTCTTCTTCAGTTCGCGAGCAGTTCAGGCTTCCAGTTCGGGCTGGATCAGAACCGGTCGAGGGCACCGTCGAAGGTGGTGACCTTGACCTTGAAGTTCGCGTTCAGCGAGCCGTAGGTCACGTTGATCTCGGCGAAGTTGCCGTGATTCTCGACCCAGTTCTTGGCCCAGCGGAGCTGGTACTTCGCGTTCGGGGTCACCGGGACGGCAACGCGGAACTGGTTGTCCACGTAGCCGACGAACCGGCCGTAGATCGGAGCCTGGGTGGAGGCGCCGTCCTCACCGACCACCTCGAAGGAGGCGACGGAGGAGTCGACCGGCAGCTCGTAGACCTCGCGACCACGGAAGGTCACGGTGTCCAGGTTGGCGAACTCGAACGCGAGAGCCTGCTTGTCGGCCCAGAGGCCGCTGCCGCACTCACCGATCCGGGAGGTCATGGAGACCAGCAGCGAGAGGCTGCGCGCACCGGAGCAGTCCTCGTTCATGGTGCCGTCGAACGGATCGTCGACGACGTTGCCGGAACCAGCGGAAGCGCCGTGCGGGTAGTTGTCGGGCAGGTCCGGGTTCCAGGCCACGAAGACCGCGCAGTCGGTCTGCCGGTTCGGGTCGCAGTAGGTCTGGTCCAGGAAGAAGATGGACGCGGAAGCGTCGAAGTTGTTGTAGGTCTTCAGCCACTGGTCGCCTTCCCACGTCTGGCTGACCAGGGTGTAGAGGTTGTCGGACCCGTCATCGTAGATGAGGGCGATGTCGCCGTCCGGCTTGATGTAGGCCATCTCGTAGCCGTGATCGAGCACCTGGTCGGCATCCGGGCCGGCGGTGTCGAAGATCACCGGGTAGTTCGTGATGGCACAGCCGAGCGAGAGGACCACCGCCGCAATGAACGCGGTGTAGACAAGCTTCCTCATTGAATGGCTCCTTTTCCGTCGGTACTTCGTTTTGGTTACCGTCTCTCTACCAACTCTGTCTTTCTGCGCCTGACTCTCGACTTACCGACCCCCTTTCTGGTTTTCGTTCTGATCCATGGACTGGTCCCCGGCCCATTCCGGGGCCCAGCTCGTGCCGAAAAGTACGCTGAAGCCCCCCGGTGTCAAGAAAAAAATGCGGGGGCGATCCGCCGAAACCCCCCGATTTTCGCGGAGTTCGGCGGATCGCCCTCGTCGCCCCACGGAGATCCGGCGAAGCGGCTGCCCGGGCCCGTTTCGTTCGGCGGGAAGCCTCCTGGAAACCTGGTCGTTCGGCCCCCCCCCGGACGTCTCAGCGGTTGGTGATCACGATCCCGCCCCGGGGATCGCGCTCGACCCGGATTGGCCCCGGACCCGGACCGCCCGGCGGCCTGCCCCCCTGGAGCAACTCGAACCGCTCCAGGACCTTCCGAACAAATGCGACGGTTTCCGGGTATGGAGGAACCCCGCCGTACCTTTCGACGGCCCCCTCGCCGGCGTTCCAGGCAGCCAGGACGAGGCGGAGGTCGCCCCGGTACCGCCGCAGGAGGTGGCGGAGGTACCGGGCCGCGGCCTCCAGGTTTTCCTCCGCGTCGAGGAGGTCTCGCGCCCCGAACCGGCGCGCGGTCTCCGGCATCAACTGGGCCAGCCCCAGCGCCCCCTTCCGGGAGCGGGCCGAGGCATCCCGGCCCGACTCGACCTCGACCAGGGCGCCGAGCAGGCCCGGGTCGATCCGGTGCCGCCGCGCCACACGCTCGATCAGGCGCTGGTAAGGCGGGCCGACCGGATCCCCGGAACACCGGTCTCCCGCGGTCGCCGGGAGCGCGGTACCGGCCGCGAGGGCGAGCAGGACGGCGGGAACGGCAAGCAGGATCCTCACGAGGCCAACGTTGGGCTCCCGGGGGGCCCGGGGCCAGCGGACGTCCTCTCAGGCCCCGAGCAGCCGCTTCACCGCCGCCGGTGTCTCCTCGAGGGCCCGATCGACCCCGGACGGATCCTTGCCACCCGCCTCGGCCAGGTCGGGCCTGCCGCCCCCGCCACCGCGAACGTGTGCCGCCAGGTCCCGGATCAACGCGCGAGCGTCGAGCCGCGCCCGCGCCTCCTCCCCGAGGGCGACCAGGAGCTGCGCCTTCCCCCCGTCCGCCGCGCCGAGGACCACGACCGCCGCCGGGTCCTTCTGCCGGAGCTGGTCGGCGAGGTCCCTCCGGGGACCCTTGCCGAGGCCATCGACCCGGCGCGCGATCACCCGGAGCCCCTCCACCTCCACGGCCTCTCCGCCCCCGCCCCGGGCGCGGGCCAGCTCGAGCCGCAGCGCCTCCAGGTCCCTGGCGAGCCGCTTCGCCTCCTCGTGGCGCCGGGCGGCGGCCATCGGCACCTCGGCGGGCGACGCGCCGAGAGCCCGGGCCGCCTCCTCCAGCGAGGCCCGCCACTCCTGGACCCGGGCGAGGGCCGCCGGCCCGGCGACCGCCTCGATTCGCCGCACGCCGGCGGCCACCCCCCGCTCCCCGAGCACGAGAAACGGCCCGATCTCCCCCGTCCGGGAGCAATGGGTTCCGCCGCACAGCTCCATCGAGGCGTCGCCGATCCGGACGACCCGCACCCGTTCCCCGTACCGGTCCCCGAAGAACGCGATCGCGCCGGACTCGAGGGCCTCCTCGAGGGGAAGCTCGACGGTCTCCACGGGGAGATCCTCGACGATCCGGGCCGTCACCCACGCCTCGATCTCCCGACGGGTCGCCTCGTCGATCCCCTCGTAGTGGCTGAAGTCGAACCGGAGCCGGTCCGGCGCGACCAGGGATCCCGCCTGTCGCACGTGGGTCCCGAGGATCCTCCGGAGGGCGGCGTGGAGCAGGTGAGTGGCAGTATGGTGCCGCCGCACCGCGGCCCGGTGGTCCGGGTCGACGGAGGCGACGACGACCGTCCCGGGGACCAGGGTCCCGGCCTCCACCTCGACCCGGTGGAGGATCACCCCCTCGGCCGGGGACGTGGTGTCGAGCACGCGGGCCCGCACCTCTCCGCCCGCCAGGCGGCCCCGGTCGCCGACCTGGCCCCCGGACTCGGCGTAGAACGGGGTCTCGTCCAGGATCACGTCGCCGGTCTCCCCCGCCGCGAGGCCGTCCACCTCGGCGCCGTCCCGGAAGACGCCGAGCACCCGGGCCGCCCCGACCTCGAGGGTCTCGTACCCGGCGAACCGGGATCCCTTCCCGCGCCAGGGGATCCAGGCCTCCGCCGCGGCGGCCGTGGCGGACGCGTCGCCCGCGGCGACCTTCGCCCGCGAGGCCTCCACGTGGCGCTGGCGAGCCGCCGCCCAGCCCGCCTCGTCGAGGGCCATCCCCCGCTCCTCGAGGGCGTCCCGGACCAGGTCGAGGGGGAGGCCCCGCTCGCTCTCGAGGACGAACGCCTCGTCCCCCGGGAAGACGGTCTCCCCCCGGGCGAGCAGTTCCTCGATCCGCTCCTCGAGCAGCTCGAAACCGGCGGCTAGGGTGCGGTCGAACCGTTCCTCCTCGCGCCGGACGATCCGTTCGATCAGTTCCCGCTGCTCCCGGAACTCCGGGTAGGTGTCCCCGAGCACCGCGACGACATGCCGGACGTGCCGGTGGAGGAACGGCACGGGAAGCCCCAGGAGCCGCCCGTGGCGCAGGGCGCGGCGCAGGATCCTCCGGAGCACCGCGCCCCGCTTCTCCGGCCCGGGGATGATTCCCTCGGCCACGAGGGCGGTGATCGCCCGCAGGTGGTCCGCGATCACCCGCAGGGAGACGTCCTTCTCGCGGTTCTCCCCGTACGCGATCCCGGCCTCCTCGGCGAGCGGGTGGAGGATCGGCAGGAACAGGTCGGTGTCGTAGTTGCTGGGAACCCCCTGCAGGACGGCGGTCAGCCGCTCGAGCCCCGCCCCCGTGTCCACGGAGGGGGCGGGCAGCTCCCGGGCGGACCCGTCCGGCTGGAGGTCGTACTGCATGAACACCAGGTTCCAGATCTCGAGGAACCGCTCGGGATCGGTCTCGGGGGTCGCCTCCGGGGGACCGCCGGGCCGGAGATCGACGTGCAGCTCGGTGCACGGCCCGGCGGGGCCGGTGTCCCCCATCTGCCAGAAGTTCTCCTTCCGGGGCAGCGCCACCACCCGGCCCGCCGGCAGGTCGGTCTCCGACACCCACAGCCGGGCGGCCTCCTCGTCGGCCGGGAACTGGTCGTCCCCGGCGAAGACCGTCGCCCAGAGCCGCTCCGCCGGGATCCCGTAGACCCCGGTGACCAGCTCCCACGCCCAGGCGATCGCCTCCCGCTTGAAGTAGTCGCCGAAGGAGAAATTGCCGAGCATCTCGAAGAAGGTGTGGTGCCGCGGGGTGCGTCCGACCTCCTCGAGATCGTTGTGCTTGCCGGAGACCCGCAGGCACTTCTGGACCGAGGTCGCCCTCCGGTACGGCCGGGTCTCCCTCCCGAGGAACACGCCCTTGAACTGGTTCATCCCCGCGTTCGCGAACAGGAGGGTCGGATCGCGGGGGAGAACGAGGGGGCTCGAGGGCACCACCTGGTGACCCCGCTCGGCGAAGAACTCCAGGAACTTCCGACGCACGTCACGGGATTCCATCGTCGTCGACCTCGTCGAGAAGGGCCCGGACCTCCCCGGCCGCGAACCCCTGGCGAACCATCTTCCGGAAGAGCCGGGCCCGTTCCGCCGGGTCCCGCGGGATCCCGCCCGGGGCGAGGCGCGCCAAGGCCCGCCGGGCCCGCTCCCGCTGCTCGTCCCGGGGATACGCCGCGTCGACCGCCTCCCGGGCCAGCTCCCCGGAGACGCCCCGGGCCAGCAGCTCGCGGAAGACGCGGAGGGGACCCCGCCGGCCCTCGCGGGCCCGCTGGGCCGCGTGATTATAGGCAACGTCCCGGTCGCTGACGTACCGGAGGCGACGCAGCCGGGCCAGGACGTCCTCGATCGCCCCGTCCGGGACCCCCTTCCGGACCAGCTTGCGCCGGATTTCCGCCTCGGTCAGGGCGCGCCGGGCGAGGGCGGCGAGGGCCGCCTCCCACGGATCGACCGGTTTCCTCGGTGCCCGGGCCATCCCGGCGAGGATAGCCCGCCGGGGAGTTCGCCGCTCAGTCGCCGTCCCCGAGCCGGACCAGCCCGGGGATCTCCTCCTCGGCCGCGTCACCGTGGAGGTGCCGTTCCATCTCGGCCTGGGCGGCGTCGGCGGTGGACTCGATCCCCTCCATCCGCAGGCGCAGCTCGTCCTTGTTCGTCGCCTTGGCCAGGGCCTCTTCCCGGGTGATCAGGCCGCCCTTCCAGAGCTGGTAGAGCGACTGGTCGAACGTCTGCATCCCGTACTGGGAGGTTCCCTGGGCGATCGCGTCCCGGATCAGCTTCGTCTTGTCCTTGTTCTCGATGCATTCCCGGATGTACGGGGTGACCCGCATCACCTCGACCGCGGGCACCCGGCCCTTGCCGTCGGCCCGGTCGACGAGGCGCATCGAGATGCTCGCCCGCAGGACCGTGGCGAGTTGGAGCCGAATCTGCTTCTGCTGGTGGGGGGGAAACACGGAGATGATCCGGTTGACCGTCTCGGTGGCGTCGATCGTGTGCAGGGTGGAGAGGACCAGGTGTCCCGTCTCGGCGGCGAGGAGCGCCGTCTCGATCGTCTCGTAGTCCCGCATCTCGCCGACGAGGATCACGTCGGGGTCCTGGCGGAGGGCCGAGCGCAGGGCGTCGGCGAACGACTTCGTGTCGACCTCGACCTCGCGCTGGTTGACCAGCGACTTCTTGTCCCGGTGGAGAAACTCGATCGGGTCCTCGATCGTGATGATGTGCTCGCAGCGGGTCGAGTTGACGTGGTCGATCATCGCGGCGAGGGTGGTCGATTTCCCGGAGCCGGTGGCGCCGGTGACCAGGACGAGGCCGCGCCGCTCGTTGGCGATCGTCTCGATCACCGGCGGCAGGTGCAGGTCGCGGATCGAGACGATGCGGGCCGGGATCACCCGGAGCACGAGACCGACCGACCCGCGCTGCTGGAAGACGTTGACCCGGAAACGCCCGAGGCCCGGCACGGAGTAGGCCATGTCGATCTCGAAGTTCTCCTTGAACTTCTGCTTCTGCCGGGCGCTCATGATGGAGAAGGCGAGGGCGATCGTGTCCTCCTGCATCAGCCGGGGGTGCTCGGTCATCGCCATCAGCCGCCCGTCGACCCGGATCACCGGGTACGAGCCGACCTTCAGGTGAAGGTCGGAGGCCCCCTTCTCGGCCGCCGATTTCAGCAGGTCGTTGATGTGCACGGCGCGCGCCTCCTCCGCGGGGTGGATCGGTCCCCCCCGGCAATGTAGGCTTCCGCCGGACCGGGGAGCAACGTGCACCCCGGGGGGAGGGTGACGGTGATGCCGGGCTGGGTGCTGATCCTGACCCAGGACCTCGTCGAGCTGCCCGCCGTCGAGGAGGGGGTGCGCCTCGGTGGGTATTCCCCCCGCCACGCCCCGGACCTCGACCGGGGCCGGGTGCTCCTGCGCCGGGGGGAACCACCGGTGGCGGTGATCGTGGACATCCCCTCGACGGGCGACCGGGGGATCGGGGCGGCCCGGGAGCTGGCCGGCGGCTCGCCGATCCTCGGGCTGCTCCCGGAGGACGCGGAAACCCTCGCCGAACATGCCTCGGCCGCGGGGGTCCGCTCGGTGCTCCCCCCGCGGCCGGAAGCGATCGGCCACTGGCTGGAGCGGCTGGAGCGCTGAACCCCGGCCGCCCCCCCGGCCCGTTTCGGCGTCAGTTGTAGACCCAGGTCAGCCAGTCCTCGTGATCCGGGTCCTCGCCGCGGACGACCTGGAAGTACTTTTCCTGGATCGCCCGGGTCACCTCTCCGCGGGTCCCCTTGCCCACCGGGATGCGGTCGACGGAACGGATCGGGGTGACCTCGGCGGCGGAGCCGGTGAAGAAGACCTCGTCCGCCACGTAGAGCATCTCCCGCGGGATCATCTGCTCCTCGACGGTGAACCCCATCTCCCGCAGCAGGGTGATCACGGTGTCCCGGGTGATCCCGGGCAGGATCGAGGCGGCAAGCGGCGGCGTCAGCACCTTGCCCCGCCAGACCACGAACAGGTTCTCGCCCGACCCCTCGCTGATCAGGCCGCTCGGACCGAGGGCGATCCCCTCGACGAACCCGCGGTCCCGGGCCTCCATGTTGACCAGCTGGGAGTTCAGGTAGTTGCCACCGGCCTTGGCCATTGCGGGGAACGTGTTCGGGGCGACCCGGTTCCAGGTGGAGACGCAGACGTCGACGCCGTCGTTGAGCGCCTCGTCCCCCAGGTAGGCGCCCCACTTCCAGACGGCGATCGCCGTGTCGATCGGGCAGTTGGTCGGGTTGACACCGAGCGAACCGAAGCCCCGGTAGACGATCGGCCGGATGTAGCACTCCTCGAGGCCGTTCGCCCGGATCGTTTCGAGGACGGCCTGCTCCAGCTCCTCGAGCCCGTAGCTCGGCAGCATTCGGTAGATCTTCGCCGAGTGGAGCAGCCGTTCCATGTGCTCCCGCAGGCGAAAGACCGCGGCCCCCTTCTTCGCCCTGTAGGCCCGGGCCCCCTCGAACACCGACGAGCCGTAGTGGACGACGTGGGAGCAGACGTGGATCGTCGCCTCCTCCCACGGGATCAGCCGGCCGTTGAGCCAGATCTTGCTCGCTCCTTCGAATGCCATCGGGGTTCCTCCGATCCGGCGGGGCGCGGGCGCAGGGATCGCGCGCCCGGACCCCCCGGGATCCGTTGGCGGACGCTTCACGGGGAAGGGAACGCCCGGATGCTAGCGAGCGGCCCGGCCGGCTGTCAACGCGCCCGATTCTCCCTTGCCCGCCGGTTCGGCTGGACGTATCCCTGCCCCCATGAGGCTCCCATTTCTAAGGATGCTCCCGGGGCGGGTCGTGCCCGTCCTCGTTCTGCTCTCCTGCCTGGCCGCCGGCGGCGTCTCCGCCGCCGACCGCAGCCGTCCCGGCGCCCCGCCCCTCTCGCTGGACCGTTCCGCCCGGACCTCCGTTCCCCCCGGAGCGGCGGCGCCGGCCCCGGCCGGGCCGGAGGTCTTCCCGCCCGTGCCCCGGGGCCGCCGCGAGGCCCGCGAGGAGATCCGCCGGCTCCTCGCGCGGCCCCACGCGATCCTCTTCGACGGTGCCCGGTTCGACCCGCTGGCGGACGGCATCCCGGATCTCTCCGCGTTCGTGCCGGACCCTCCCGGGGATGGAGACCTGCCGGCGGACGCCCCGCGTCTCGCCATCGTGCAGTTCGACCACGCCCCGGGACCCGCCGAGCGCGCGCTGCTCACGGGCCGCGGGATCACGCCCCTTTTCCACGTTCCGCGGGACGCCTGGCTCGTCCGCGGAACCGGCCGGGCCCTTGCCGAGGCCGCCGGCCTGCCCGGCGTACGCTGGGTGGGACGCTACCGGGCGGGCTACAAGGTCGACCGGGCCCTGGGGCGGCTGGCCGCCGGGTTCGTCCCGGCCCGCCCCCTGCCCGGCGAAGGGGTCGAGACCCTGGCGATCGACCTCCTCCTCGCGCCCGGGGCGGATCCCGCGAAGGTCGCGGAGCGGCTCCGGGACGCGATCCCGGGGGTGGAGATCCTGGCGGCCGAGCCGGATCCCGGCGGGCTGGGGGTCGTCACCGCCCGGGTCCCCCGCCGGGGCCTCCGCGTCAACCTTTCCCTCCTCGCCGGGGGCGACGACGTCCTCGCCGTGGAACCCCACGGGGAGGCCCACCTGCACAACGACGACGCCGCCTGGATCGGCCAGAGCTACGACCGCTGGAACCGGCAGGACTATTCCGTGACGGCGACGATCTGGAACCGGGGGCTGCTCGGCGAGGGCGAGGTGATCGCCATCGCCGACACCGGGGTCGACCCGGATACCTGCTGGTTCGAGGATGACGCCGGCCTGCCGGACGTCTCCTCGGTACCGGCCACCGGGGCGGACCGGGGCCCCATGCCGGTGGACACGTCCCGCCGGAAGATCATCGGCTACAACCTTCTCGGCAGCTTCCAGGCCCGGGCGACCGCCTACGACGTGCGCCAGGGAGACCCCCACGGAACGTGGTGCGCCGTCTCCGCCACCGGCGACGACACGGCCCATCTCGCCGACGAGTCGAACCCGGCGAACGGCCACCACGACCTCGGGGACGGGATGGCCCCGGCGGCGAAGCTGGTGGTCGAGGATCTCGGGGACGACCGGGGCGAGCTCGTCGGGCTCGGCCTGCCGATTCCACCGATCCTGGACCAGGTGTTCGAGCAGGAGTACGAGGCCGGGGCCCGGATCTCGACCAACTCCTGGGGTATCGGGGGGAACCAGTACGACGTCTTCGCCTTCTTCGCCGACCGGATGGCCTGGAACCACCCGGACTTCCTCCTCGTCTTCAGCGCCGGGAACGGGGGACCGTACGCCGGAACGATCACCTCGCCGGCAACGGCGAAGAACGTCCTCGCGGTCGGCGCCTCGGACGCCCGCATCGATCCAGGGGACGGGCTCGACCCGGAGAACCTCGCCGAGTTCTCCTCCCGCGGGCCGACCGCGGACGGAAGGCTCAAGCCCGACATCGTGATGTCGGGCCACGCGGTGGTGACCGGCACGTCCGACCTCGGCGAGAACGGGCGCACCTGCGAGCGGGCGGAGGTCTCGGGCACGTCGTTCGCCGCGCCCCTCGTCGCGGGGTACGCGGCGCTGGTCCGGGAGTATTACCGGAAGGGGTTCTGGCCGTCGGGAACCGCCCGGTCCGAGGACGGCTTCGTTCCCTCCTCCGCCCTCCTCCGGGCGAGCCTGGTCGCGGGCGCGCGGAACATGACCGGCAGCGCGGGCAAGGATTACGGCCCCTGCATCCTCGACACCTGCGACCTGTCGGCCGGCCTGTGCCGCAACATCTTCGTCGAGTGCGACGAGGACGCGGACTGCCACCGGTGCGACAAGGACCAGAAGATCTCCTGCTCGTCCGACCGGGAGTGTGACCTGACGACGCTGCAGGACGACGCCCCGACGAACGAGCAGGGCTGGGGGCGGCTCCAGCTCGACGACGTGCTGTACTTCGACGGGGATACGCGGGGCCTCGCGGTGTTCGACGTGCCCCGGGAGGAGGGGGTCGCCACCGGTGAGACCTGGTCCCGCGAGGTCTACCTGGACGGCCGCAACGAGGAGCTGCGGATCGTCCTCGCCTGGACCGACCCCCCCGCCCTCGTGGCCTCGCCGACGTACCTGGTGAACGACCTGGACCTCCACGTGATCGCCCCGGACGGGACGGAGTACTGGGGGAACGCCTGGCAGGCGCGAAACCACGACCCGGCGCTGGTGGAGTACACGGCGCCGGGAACGCGCCCCGACCCGGACGTCGACACGATCGAGATGGTCCGGCTTCCCTCGTGGGGCACCCCGGCCGGCCTGTGGAAGATCGAGGTGATCGGCGCGTCGGTCCCCGGCAGCCCGTGGGTCGATCCCGCGGTACGGCAGGGGTTCGCCGTGGTCGCCGTCGGCCCGGTGGACGCGGCGGGAGGGACCGTGAGGTTCGACCGAGGGCGGTGCGGGTGCGCCGGCGAGATCGGCGTCGAGGTCCTCGACACGAACGCCGCCGCACCCCTCCAGGTGACGGTGACGACCGGCTCCGGGGACTCCGAGACCGTCACGCTCGACGCCCTCGGCGGGGGCCGGTTCCGCGGCTCGATCCCGCTCGCCGGCAACGAGCCCCTGGCCCCCGGGGACGGCTCCCTCCAGGTCACGGACGGGGACGTGCTGACGGCGACCTACCACGACGCCGACCCGGCCCTCGCGGCCACCGACCGGGCGGTGGTCGACTGCCAGCCTCCCCTCGAGGTCGGCACGCCCGGGGTTTCCGGGGGCTGCGACGGGGACGGGTTCCTCGACGGGGGAGAGGACGTCGACCTGGCGATCCCCCTGGTCAACCCGGGTCCGGTCGATCTCCACGGGGTGCGCGGCCGCCTGGTGTCCCGCCGTGGAGACCTCTTCGTGTCCGTCGACCAGGCGGACTGGGGAACCGTGCCCGCGGGCTCGGCGACGGAGGCGGCGAGCCCGTTCCGGGTCTCCCTGCGGGACGGAATCGATCCCCGTTCCACGGTCGAGCTGACCCTGGTCGTCGAGGCGGACGAGTGGACGGCGCCGCGGGAGTTTCCCGTCCGGCTCCTGGTCGAGGCGGACGAGGTCCACGTGAACGGCACCTGGACCGAGGACTTCGCGTCGGCCTCCCTCGCCTGCCACGACGGCAGCGAGGACGCCCCGGAGGATCGCTGGTACTTCATGGACCCCGACCAGGACTGCGACACGACCGAGGACACGTGGGACATCGGGTTCTGCCACGGGAACCGGGAGGCGATGCTGCCCTCCTGCCTGGGCCAGCTCCTGAGCCCGGCCGGCAAGCAGCACCACCGGCTGGTCAGCCCGAAGATCGTCACCGGCGACCCGGGGACGACCACGCTTCTCAGGCGGATCCGGTTCCGCGAGAGCTATCACTTCGCGATCAACGAGGACGGAAAGGACTGCGACCACGCCGAGGTCCAGGTCTACACGAACCCGGACGGGCGACTCCTGCCGACGGGCTACTGGCGGGACCGCAGCGCCGACGGCGAGGACGAGACGGCGGACCTCGATCCGACGAAGGTGTCCGAGTGGGTCGTCGATCCGCTGCCCGATGCCACCCAGCTCCAGCTCATCTTCCACGTGGGCTTCGGAGACCCGTGGAAGGACGGGGTCAGCTGCTACGGGAGCGCCAACGACGAGGTGCGCTGGCTCGTCGACGACATCGCGGTCGACTACGAGAACATCGCCCTGGTCGACGACCGGACGGCCGCCTGCGACCCCGGCTGCACCGCCCCGGCAACCCCGGAGGCCCTGACGGTTCGCGATCTCGGCGATGGGCGGGTCCTCGTCGGCTGGGACCCGGTGGACGGCGCCGACCACTACGACGTCTCTCGTGACGGCACCTTCGTCGGCCGGGTCGGTGCGCCGGACACCGCCCTCGTCGACACGCCCCCCGGGAACGGCCCCTGGAGCTGGACGGTCACGGCGGTCGACGGAACGGGGCTGTGTCCCTCGGCCGCCTCCGCGGCGGCCGAGCTGGACGGGGGCCTGCCCTGCCACGACGCGCCCTCCGCGCCGACGAACCTGGCCGCGACCGACGCGGCGGCGGCGACCTGCGAGGTGGACCTCGCGTGGGACCCGGTGAGCGCCCCGTGCGGCGGGCCGGTGCGCTACCGGGTGTACCGCTCGGCCAACCCGGACTTCGTCCCGGGTCCCGAGACGCTGCTCGCCGAGGTCGAGGACGCGTCCTTCGCCGACACGTCGATCGCGTCCGGGTTCGACGACTCCGGTGAGCCCGTGGGAACGGCGTACACCTGGGAAGTCCGCGCGATCGACACCGCGACCGGGCTCGAGGGACCGGGCGCCCGGGTGACCGCCCGCGCCGGCGGCCCGCGGCAGGTCGGCACCTGGATCGACGACGGGGGCGACGAGCACGTTGTCAAGATGATGGCGGTCACGCTCGTCGACGAGCGCAACACGGGCGCCCGGTGGACCCGGAGCCCGATCGCCCTGCACCACGGGGGTCGATGGTCCTGGTGGCCGGACGACGACCCGATGGGGGACGGCCGGTACGTACCCCTTGCCTGCCTCTCCCTCGAGAGCCCACCGATCGATCTCGCCGCCGGGGAATCGCCCCAGCTCCACGTCTGGGCGGACTACGAGATCGAGTGGCAGTGGGACGGTCTCGTCGTGGAGCTGGCGGTCGACGACGGGGACTTCGCCCCGATCGATCCGGTCGGCGGCTACCCGGGAACGTTCGCGAACACGGCGCCGCCTCCCTGCCAGGGGGCCGGTGGCGGCACCGGGAACTGGGTCAACGGTTGCGACTACCCGCCGGAACAGGGGGCGATCACCGGCCCGGAGGCCGGGGGGCTCTCCGGCTGGGAGGAGTTCGTCTTCGACCTGGCGTCGTGGGCGGGACACACGGTCCGCTTCCGGCTGAACCTCTCGACCGACTGCGGCACGGACGGGGGCGCGGTCCTGGACGATCTCTCGGTGACCGGGGCCCTCCTGCCGACCGCCTGCACCGCCGGGGGATGCCTTCCCGCGCCGGAGTTCGCCGGGCTCCTCTCGGTCCGGGACCCGGATCCCGACGCGCTGTCGGGAGTCGAGCTGACCTGGGGCGACGTCACCGACTGGGGAGGGGGCGGCACGGGCACCTTCGAGGTCTGGCGGGATGGAAAGAAGGTGGCGACCCTCGCGGCCGACGCCCGTTCCTACACCGACACCGGGGCGGCGGACAACCGGGAACACACCTGGCAGGTGATCGCCCGTTCCGGGGGCGGATGCGGGCTGCCCTCGCCGAGCCGGGCGCGCATCCGGGGCCGGGATTGCGGCATGCCGGACGAGGCGGCCGACGAGGCGGCGCGGCTGACGGTGGACCTGGCGCCGGGCCGGCACACGGTCGTCCTCGACGCCGACGGGCCGGACGGGGCGGCACGATGGCGCTTTCCCTGGGCCCACGATCCGGCCGACGTGGCCGGCTCCTCGAACGCCCTGGTCTCCGGGGTCCCGGAGGCCCGGCACGGCGTCGCCGGGGACGGGCAGCACTATTTCTACCTGGTCGGGGCGGAGCCGCCGGAGGGATGTCCCTGACCCCGGTGGCGGGGATGCCGGGGCCGTGTCACCTTCGGGGCGCCCGTCGCATCCAGATTCGGGCGGAAGGGCCGGGCACGGGGCCCGGCGCGAACCGAGAGGACCCGAGATGACCCAGCCCCACGATGGCAACGCGGACACGAAGGACGTGATCGTCCACGCCACCGACGACACCTTCCAGGACGTCGTCCTGAAGTCGGACCTCCCGGTCGTCGTCGACTTCTGGGCGCCCTGGTGCGCCCCCTGCGTCTTCCTCGGCCAGAACCTGGAGCAGGTCGCACCGCGCTACCAGGGGAAGCTCCGCGTGGTCAAGATCAACGTCGACGAGAACCCCCGGATCGCCGGGATGTTCGGCATCCGGTCCATCCCGACGATGGTGTTCTTCCGGGACGGCCAGCCGATCGGCGGAATCACCGGCGCCCTTCCCCCGGAGGCCCTCGAGGACCTCTTCAGCCGCCACGTGGAGAACCGGCTCCAGGCCGAGGAGGAATGACGATGGCCGCCGGTTCCCGCCCGGACTGGCTTACCCCCTCGATCACGATCGAGGAGCTGCTCGAGAGGATCCCCGCGGCGGCCCGGATCCTCTCGAGGTTCCGGATCGTCTGCATCGCCTGCGGGGAGCCGGTCTGGGGCACCCTCGAGGAGAACGCCCGGCAGGCCGGCGTGACCGACCTCGAGCCGGTCCTCGATGCCCTGGCCGCGAGCCTGGACGAGGGCGCCTGAACCCGGCACAAGTTTCCGTCCTTCCGGCCGATACGTCTTCCGCGGGACCCGTCCACCCCCGGGCGGGGCCGTTGCGTGCCCGCGGGAGGAACCGGTGCACGATCTGCTGCTCGTCGGGCTGGAAACGACCCTCGGTCTCACCCTCGTGCTCCTGGCGGGGCTCGCCTCCCTGCGGGTGCTGCGTGCGTTCCGCCGGGGCACGGGCCTGCCGCGCTGGGGCCTGGGGGGCTTCGTGGTCGGCCTCCTGGTGACCCTGACCTTCACCGTCCTCGCCCACCGCTACCTGGCGTTCCAGGTGCGCAGCGGGTTCGAGCGGGAGGTCCAGGACGTCCTCTCGGACCTCCGGGTCCTGGTCGATCGGCCCCGGCTCGCGGCGCGCTTCGCGGCCCGCTTCGTCGAGGCCCGCCCGGACCTCGCGGAGGAGGAGTTCCGCACGTTCGCCGCGGGAGCGCTCGCCGACAACCCGGAGATTTCCCTGGTGGCCTGGCTCCCCCGGGTTCCCGAGGAGGAGCGGCGGGCCTGGGAAGCGGCCCATGGCGTCCGCCTCTGGACCCCGCGGGACGGAACGCGGGGACCGGCGCCCCCGGCCCCCTTCCATGCGCCCCTCCTGTGGGTCGTCCCGGGCCGGGTCTCGTTCCTGCGCGGCTACGACCAGGTCGCGTCCCACCAGGCCGCCGGCTGGCTGGAACGGGCCGCCCGGGAAAACCAGACGATGCTCTCCCCGGTCTTCCCCCCGGGAAGGGGAACGGGTTGGCAGCTCTGGATCGCCAGCCCGGTCTACGTCGCGGGCGCGCCGGTCGAAACCCCCGACGAGCGCCTCGCCGCCACCCGGGGATGGTGTCTCGTCTACGTCCGCGTCCGGACGCTGGTCGATCGCGTCCTCGCCGGTCGCCGGGAACGGATCGCCTTCGAGGTCGCGACCCTGGACCACCGCGGACGTCTCCAGCGGATCTACGCCAGCGAGGAGGGTTCCCGTCAGACGGCACGGGGAAGTGGCGGTGAGCCCCTGCTCATCGTCCGGAAGTCCCTGCCTCTCGGCAACACGACCTGGCGGGTGACCGCCTGGCGCACGGGGCCGCTGATCGGCGGCATCCTGGGACAGCTTCCGCTCCTCGTGTTCGCCTCGGGCCTGCTGCTCTCGTTCCTCGCCGGCTGGCTCCTGGACGACGCCGAGCGCCGACACCTCCATCTTCACGAGCTGGCGGAGGACCGGGGACGACGCCTGCGGGACACGGAGCAGAGCTTCGAGTCGATCCTCGAGGCGGCGCCGGAAGCGATCGTCCTGGTCTCCCCGGGCGACCTGCGCATCCAGCGGGTGAACGCGTTCGCATCCCGGTGGCTGGGACGGCCCCGCGAGCAGCTCGAGGGCCGTCCCCTCGACGAGATCCTCGTCGTCCCGGAGGGAACGGAAGTCGAGGAGCTGCTGCAGCGGCTGATCGCGCCCCCCTCCGAGGCGGACCGCTACGTGCGGGTCTCGCTGGCCGACGGCCGGGAGGCCGAGGCCGAGGTCGCCGGGGCCCACGCCGTGTTCGGCGGGCGACCGACCATCGTCCTGATGATCCGGGACGTTTCCCTCCTCGAGCAGGCCAGGAGGTCGGCGGAGGCGGCGAGCGAGGCGAAGAACCAGTTCCTCGCCAACGTCAGCCACGAGATCCGGACCCCCCTGAACGGCATTCTCGGAATGACCGAGCTGGCCCTGGACGCCGACCTCGACCCGGGGCTCCGGGAACACCTCGAAACGGTCCACCGGTGCGCCGGCGACCTGATGGTGATCATCGACGACGTGCTCGACTTCTCTCGCCTCGAGGCGGGAGAGCTGGAGCTGGCGAACCGCCCCTTCTCTCCCCGGGAACTGGCGGAGAAGGTGCTCGAGCAGCTCGCGCCCCGGGCCCGGACGAGGGGACTCCTTCTCGTCGGGATCCTCCGCCGCGATCTCCCGGCCCGGGTCCTCGGGGATCCCGGCCGGGTCGAGAAGGTGCTCCAGAACCTGCTCGGCAACGCGATCAAGTTCACGGACCGGGGCAGCGTCGTCCTCCGCGTGCTCCCCGCGGGGCCGCCGGACGGCACCCGGGTGACGCTCCGCTTCGAGGTGATCGACACCGGCCGGGGCATCGATCCCGCCAACCGGGAGGCCATCTTCGAACCGTTCCGCCAGGAGGACGGGTCCCGTACCCGGGCCCGGGGCGGGTTCGGCCTCGGCCTCGCCCTCACCCGCCACGTGGTGCGGGCGATGGGCGGAACCCTCGACTTCGAGTCGACCCCCGGCCAGGGGAGCCGCTTCTGGGTGGAGTTGCCCCTCGAGACGGACGGGGAGGCCAGGCCACCGGCACCCGACGAGGCGCTGGTCGGGATCCCGACGCTGGTGGTCCATCCCGCGGAGCCGGCGCGGGAGGCGCTCCAGGAGGCGCTGCTCGAGCTCGGCCTGCGGGCCACCGGGTTCGGGAACGTGGTCGCCGCGATCCCGGAGGCCGAACAGCGGCGCCGGGACGGGGCCCCGTTCCGGGTCGCCCTGCTCGCCCGGGAGGTGCTCGAGAACGGCGACCTCGAGCGGCTCCTGCCCCTGCTGGCCCGGGAGCCGGCGGTGCTCGCCGTGTCCCCGGTCCCGCTCCGCGAGGCGCCCTCCCCCGCGGTCGGGGTCGTCGAGCTGCCCGTGACCCGCCCCCACCTCCACGGCCAGCTCCTCGCCGCCCTGGGACACGGGCACGAGCCCGTGCCGGAGGATCCCCGGGACGCCCGGCCCCGCCGCGTGCTGGTCGTCGACGACAACCCGGTCAACCGCCGCCTGGCCAGGGGGCTGCTCGAGCGTGGCGGGTACGAGGTCGTCGAGGCGGCCAACGGCGAGGAGGCGCTCGCGGTCCTGGAGCGGGAGCGGGACGCGATCGACCTCGTCCTGATGGACGTCCAGATGCCGGTCCTCGACGGCCTCGAGGCGACCCGCCGGATCCGCCGGATGCCCGGCCTCGGGGAACTGCCGGTCGTCGCCCTGACGGCCCACGCCCTCGCCGGCGACCGGGAGGAGTGCCTGGCGGCCGGGATGGACGACTACCTGAGCAAGCCCCTCAACCGGGAAGAGCTCCTCGCGACCGTGGCCCGGTGGCTGCGCCGCGCCCGGGGCGGGAGGCGAGCCGTGCAGGATTCGAACCTGCGACCCGCGGATTAAAAGTCCGCTGCTCTACCAGCTGAGCTAACGGCCCGCGCCATGATAGCGCGGGTCAGGAAGCAAGCCACTCGGCGAGCAGGGTCCCGGGAACGACGATCTCGCTTCCCCTGCCGGGCCCGGTCCCGAGGAGGGAAACCGGGCAGCCCGCCAGTTCCTCGATCCGCGCCACGTAGGCCCGCGCCGCGGCGGGCAGGTCCTCCAGCCGCCGCACGCCCGAGAGGTCCTCCGTCCATCCCGGCAGCTCCTCGTAGACGGGAACCGCCCGGTCCAGCTCGGCTGCCGTGGAGGGGAACCACTCCGTCCGTTCCCCGTCGACGTCGTAGGCGACCGCGATCCGCAGCGGATCGATCCCACCGAGCACGTCGAGCTTGGTCAGCACCAGGGCGTCGATTCCGCTGACCCGGACCGCGTGCGCGACCGCGACGGCGTCGAACCAGCCGCACCGCCGCGGACGCCCGGTGGTCGTGCCGTACTCTCCCCCGGCGTCCCGCAGCCGGTCCCCCAGGGGGCCGTGTTCCTCGGTGGGAAACGGTCCCGCCCCGACCCGCGTCGTGTACGCCTTGGCGATTCCGACCACCCGGTGGACGGCGCGGGGCGGGATCCCCAGGCTCGCCGGGATACCCCCCGCGATCGTGTTCGACGAGGTGACGAACGGGTAGGTGCCGAAGTCCACGTCGAGGAGCGCGCCCTGGGCCCCCTCGAAGAGGATCGGTCGCCCCTCCCGGAGGTCCTCGTGGAGGAGGCGGCTCACGTCCCCCACGTGTTCCCCGAGGGCTTCCCACCACCGGGCCGCCAGCACCTCGATCTCGCCGGGCGAGGGAACCCCCGCCCCCAGTTCCCGCAGCCAGGCGCCGAGGCCGGCGTCGAGCATCCGTCCCAGGTGGGCCGCCACGTCGGCCGGCCGGGCCAGGTCTCCGAGCCGCACGCCCCACCGCTCGACCTTGGCGCCGTAGGCGGGCCCCATCCCTCGCCGCGTCGTCCCGATCCCGCCCTTGCCGAGGCGCGCCTCGAGGGCGCCGTCGAGGGCCCGGTGGTGCGGGAGGATCAGGTGGGCCCGCCTGGACAGGACGAGCCGGCCGGCGGGCTCCACGCCGGCGGCCCGGAGGGTGGCGAGTTCCTCGACCAGGCGGTCGGGATCGACGAGGGTCCCGGCCCCGACGAGGCACCGCACTCCCGGGTGCAGGATCCCCGACGGGACCTGGTGGAGCGCGTGGGTCACCCCGTCGACCACGACGGTGTGGCCGGCATTCGGCCCCCCCTGGAACCGGACGACGCTGGCGAACCGCGGGGCGAGCAGGTCGACGACCTTCCCCTTCCCCTCGTCGCCCCACTGGGCGCCGACCACGGCGAGATTCGGCATGTCCAGCTTCCCTTCCGGGCCTCGGACGCCCGGCACGAGGGCGCAGTATAGCCCATTCCCCGCTTCCAACCCCCCGGGGCTTACCGGCTTGCCAGGTCCGGCTTGACCGGTCTGGCGAGGATGAGCTAACTTGTTTGTCGCTAAGCTTGGATAAGCCCGGGCTCCACCCCCCCGGGCTGGAGGACGGGACCGACCATGACGTTCGCCGAGATCATCCGGTTCCACCGGGAGCGCCTGGGCCTGAACAAGAAGCAACTGGCCGAGAAGGTCGGCGTGACCCAGCCGTACATCGTCCAGATCGAGAACGACGGCAAGATCCCCGGGGACGGGGTCGTGTTGCGACTGGCCGACGCCCTCGGCCTCGACCGCCGGGAGCTGCTGTTCGCGGCCTACCGGGCGCGCGCCTCGGACGACACCCGGCATTACTTCCACTCGATCTTCGACGACCTGACCCCGACGGAGAACTTCAACCAGCCCTTCATCGAGACCCGGAAGGACCACTTCGAGTCGCCGGACTTCAGCCTTCACCACCTGAGCACGGCACCGGACGGCATCTACCAGGTGGCCCTGCTGACGGCGAAGAGCGAGGGGGCCCGTTTCTCCCCCCACGCCCACCGGATCCCCCAGGTCTTCGTCGCCGTCGAGGGGGAGTTCGAGGTGACGATCGACGGGAAGAAACAGCGGGTGTCGGCTGCGGGCCCCCTCTCGCTGGAGATCCCGGCGAACACCGCCCACGAGATCCTCGCGAAGACGCCCGGCCGCCTCCTGACGATCAGCCTCGGCCAGGTGCTCCGCGCCGGCGGGGACCACCGGAAGTAGCCCCCCGGGGAACGCAAAACGCGGACGGGAGAGCCCGACCCGCGGCCCCGGGCCCATCCCGGCCGGCCGCGGTCTCCCGTCCGCCTCGCCCCTTCGGAAGGCAAGATCGGGGCCACTTTCTCCCTCCGGGCGGAACCCGCGGCCCGTCAAGCGGTTCCCGGGAGGCGCCCCCGCGGCGGATCGGCCGGGAACGAACGAATCCGGTACCTTCGCTTACGAAACCGAAAGGGGAGCGCCGGCGGGCGCTCCCCTTCGACAGACACCCGAGGCCCCGGTCAGGAACAGCCGGACGTCGCCCCGCAGTTCGGGCAGGCGTAGCACGCCCCGTTGCGAACCATGATGGTGCCGCACTCCGGGCAGGGCGGTGCGTCCGACTGGGTCTCGGCGACCTGCTGCTCGTGCCGGGCGACCGCGTCCCCGTTGCCGTTCTCCCCCTCCGGGACGATCCCCGGGCGCTCCGGCGGCACCTCGGCGTCGATCACCTCCTCGCGGTCCTCGAGGAAACGCTTGCCCAGCCACCGGAAGATGTAGTCGACGATCGACTTCGCCATCGGGATCTCCGGGTTGTTCGTGTACCCGGAAGGCTCGAACCGGACGTGGCTGAACTTCCGCACCAGCACGTCGAGGGGCACGCCGTACTGGAGCGCCAGCGAGATCGCGGTGGCGAAGGCGTCCATCAGCCCGGAGACGACCGATCCCTGCTTGGCCATCACGACGAAGATCTCGCCGGGCTGCTTCGTGTCGGGGTAGAGACCGACCGTCAGGTAACCCTCGTGGCCGCCGACGGAGAACTTGTGGGTGATCGCCTCCCGGACGTCCGGCAGGCGCCGGCGCATGGGCCGCCAGGTCTCCTTCTTCTCGTCCTGGCCCGTGGAGAGCGGCTGGGCGCTCTTGCACCCGTCCCGGTAGATCGCGATCGCCTTGAGCCCGAGCCGCCATCCCTCGAGGTAGGCGTTCTCCACGTCCTCGATCGTCGTATCCGCCGGCATGTTGACCGTCTTGCTGATCGCGCCGGAGATGAACGGCTGGACCGCCGCCATCATCTTGATGTGCCCCATCCAGTGGATCGTGCGGCTGCTGCCGGGGGCGGCCAGGGCACAGTCGAAGACCGGCAGGTGCTCTTCCTTGAGGTGCGGCGCTCCCTCGAGGTGCCCCTTCTCGTCGAGCCAGTCGACGATCTCCTGGATCTCGTCCCGGGAGTAGCCGAGCCGGGCGAGGGCGACGGGCACGGTCCGGTTGACGATGCGGATCGTCCCGCCCCCGACCAGCTTCTTGTACTTGACGAGGGCGAGGTCCGGCTCGATGCCGGTGGTGTCGCAGTCCATCATGAACGCGATCGTCCCGGTCGGGGCGAGGACCGTCACCTGTGCGTTGCGGAACCCGTGCTCGCTCCCGAGACGCTCCGCCTCGGCCCACGCCCGCCGGGCGGCCTCGAGGAGGTTGCGGGGCACCAGGTCACCGGGCAGGGCCTCGGCATGCCGACGATGCCGGGCGATCACGTCGAGCATCGACTCCCGGTTCTCCGGGAAGGCGGCGAACGGGCCGCCGTGCTCCCCGGCGATCTTCGCCGACGTCTCGTAGGCGGTTCCCGTCATCAGGGCCGTGACGGCGCCGGCATAGGCCCGGCCGGCCTCGGAGTCGTACGGTAACCCCAGGGACATCAGCAGGGCACCGAGGTTCGCGTACCCGAGCCCGAGGGGCCGGAACCGGTACGAGTTCTCGGCGATCTGCGGGGTGGGATACGACGCGTTGTCGACCAGGATCTCCTGGGCGAGAAGCGTGACGGAGACGGCGTGCCGGAACTTCTCGACGTCGAAGGTCCCGTCCTCGTCGAGGAACCGGAGCAGGTTCAGCGAGGCCAGGTTGCACGCGCTGTTGTCGAGGAACATGTACTCCGAGCACGGGTTCGAGGCCCGGATCCGCCCGGAGGCCTTGCAGGTGTGCCACGTGTTGATCGTCGTGTCGTACTGCAGGCCCGGGTCCCCGCACTCCCAGGCCGCCTCGGCGATCTTCCGCCACAGGTCCCGGGCGCGGAACGTCTCCATCGGTTCGCCGGTGGTCACCGCGCGGGTCTGCCATTCCCGGTCCTCGACCACCGCGCGCATGAAGTCGTCGGTCACCCGGACCGAGTTGTTCGCGTTCTGGAAGAAGACCGACTCGTAGGCCCCGTCGGGCGAGCCGAGCCGCGGGTCGTAACCGGCCTCGATCAGCACCCGGGCCTTCCGCTCCTCCCGGACCTTGCTCTCGATGAACTCGACGATGTCCGGGTGATCGATGTCGAGGATGACCATCTTGGCCGCGCGCCGGGTCTTGCCTCCCGACTTGATCACCCCGGCGAAGGCGTCGTAGCCCCGCATGAACGACACCGGGCCCGAGGCGGTCCCGCCACCGGAGAGGGGTTCCTTCGACGAGCGAAGGGAGGAGAGGTTGACCCCGGCCCCCGAGCCGTACTTGAAGATCAGGCCCTCGGTCTTGGCCAGCTCGAGGATCGAGGCCATCGAGTCCTCGACGCTGTTGATGAAGCAGGCGGAGACCTGCGGATGCTCGTCGATCCCGCAGTTGAACCAGACCGGCGAGTTGAAGGCCACGTGCTGGTGCAGGAGGAGCCAGGTCAGTTCGTCCCGGAAGGCATCCCGGTCGATCTCGGTGCGGAAGTAGCCGCCTTCCCAGCCCCACCGGGTGATCGTCTCGACGACCCGGCGAATCAGCTGGCGGACCGACCGCTCCCGTTCCGGCGTCCCGGGAGCGCCGCGGAAGTACTTCTGGGCGACGATGTTGGTGGCGGTCTGGCTCCAGGACGCGGGAACCTCGACGTCGTCCTGCCGGAAGATCTCCTCCCCGTTCTCGTTGGTGATCACGGCGGTCCGGAGATCCCACTCGACCGTCTCGAAGGGATCTTCTCCCTCCCGGGTGTGCCGGCGACGGATGACGAGCCCGGGACCGGGACCGAAGCCCCCCCGCCCCCGGCGGGGTCCCGCGCCGGCCTCCGGCCGCCCCGGCAGGTTGCCCCGCGGCATCCCGGACTCACGACGGTTGTCCCCGGTCCCCCTCGGCTCGCGCATCGGCATCGCAGCATCCTCCCTCGTCCGGTCGATTCCGGCCTCGACCTTCGTCCCGCTTCCCGGTTTTCCTTCTCGTTCGACGCTGGCAAGGTCCGACGCCCGACGAACGCCAGCGGCACGTCCCGGGGCGATCGGCGCGAGCGAAGGTAGCGAGGTCGGGGCCGCGTGTCAACACAAGATTTTGGGCCTCTTTTCTCGACATACCCAATATATGGCACATCAACGAGTTGCGCGAGACCTTTCGGGATCCGTCCACAGGACCGTCCACAGGCGCGACCCGGGGCCGGCCGCTGTCGCACTCCCGCTCTTCCCGGGCGCAATCCCGCGGCCCCCCCGTTCCCTGCTTTCACGGGCGAGCGCGAGGATGCGGATGCTCCTTTCCACCAGGGGGGACCGCCCGCGATGTGGACAGCCCGCGGGGCCGCGTGTATGCTCCTCCGCCGACCGGCAACGGTACGCCGTGGGGCGTTAACTCAGTGGTAGAGTGCCATCTTCACACGGTGGAAGTCGCAGGTTCGAATCCTGCACGCCCCACCAGGCCAGCTCGTGGGCCGCTAGCTCAGCTGGGAGAGCGCCGCGTTCGCAACGCGGAGGTCGTGGGTTCGAATCCCATGCGGTCCACCATCCGCCCCCGGGAGCGCTCGCCCGGGGGTGACGATTTTTCGTCGAACGGGTGACGTCCCGCGTCACGACGAAAGCTGCCAGATTGACATACTGGTGTCACCCTGGCCGGACATGCCGGCCGGAAACCGCCGGAAACCCGTGATTTCTCGTACCGCCTCCCTACGACCAGCGTGGCACGGAGATTGCTACTTCTCTCGGCGAATGGCTCCTTTTCCTCTACCAGCTCGGCCCTCTCGCGAGGGCCCTTTTTTTGCCTTTCCCTGACGTTCCTTGCGTTTCCGCGGGTTGCCCGGACCGCCCGGGACACCGCCACCGGCGGGGACGGCCCCCACGAAACTGTTGCACCCTGCAACGGAGAGGTGCATAAGGGGACCGTGGACACGGGCCATGTCATCGCCGGACGATACGAACTCCTCGGGGAACTCGGCGCGGGGGCGGCGGCCGTCGTCTACCGGGCGGTCGATCGCGAGACCCGGGAGGAGGTTGCCCTCAAGCTGCTCCGGCCCCGGGGTCTCGGGGATCCCGAGTCGTTCCTGGCCGCCTTCCACCACGAGTTCCGGCTGCTGACGCGCATCGCCCACCCCCATCTCGTGAGGGTCTACGACTTCGGCCTCGCCCGGCTCCCCGATGGATCGGGGGAGGCGCCGTGGTACACGATGGACCTGGTCCGTGGGCGCCCGGCAGACGAGGTCCTCGGCCCGGCCCCCGACTGGCGGCGCCTTGCCCGGGTGGCCGACGCGGTGGCGGACGCCCTCGGCATCCTTCACGGCGAGGGACTCGTCCACCGGGACGTCACCTGCGGCAACATCCTCGTGGGCGAGGACCCGGACGGGGATCCTCCCCCGGTCTGGCTGATGGATCTCGGGCTCGCGGGCACGGTCCGGGAGGAGACGGGGGAGACCCTGCGGGGAACGCCGGCCACGGTGGCCCCGGAGACCCTCCGGGCCGGGACCGTCGACGGGCGCGCCGACCTCTACTCGCTCGGCTGCGTCCTTTACCGGCTGGCCACCGGCCAGGACCCGTTCGTCGGACGGGATCCCTGGGAGATCCTCCGGGCCCACCTGGCGACTCTCCCGGTGCCCCCCCGGGAACTGAACCCGGAGATCCCTCCGAGCCTCGAGGAGTTGATCCTCGCCCTCCTGGAAAAGGATCCCGCGCGCCGTCCCCCGACGGTCGAAGCGGTCCGGGAGCGGCTCGCCGACCTGGCGGGGCGCACGCTCGGCCGGGGCGCGCCCCTCCATCGGCCCCTCGCCCCTTCCTTCGCCGGCCGGGAGCGCGAGATGGACGTCTTCCGGGAGGCACTCTCCGCGGTGAGCCAGGGCCGGGGGGAGGTTCTCCTGCTGGCGGGGGCCCCCGGCAGCGGCCGCACCCGGCTCCTCGACGAGATGCGCCTTGCCGCCCGCCTCGAGGGCAGGCCGGCCGTCCTGGTCGGCGCCCTCGAGGTGCCCCCGCGCCCCTTCGGCACCATCGACGCCCTCCTCGCCCGCCTCTCCCGGGAGCAGGACCCGTCCGGCGAGGTGGAGGTGGAGGTCGCCGGGGACGGGATCCAGCGCCGCGTCGACCGTCTCGCCGGGCTCCTCGCCGGGGGGCCGTCCGCCGTCCTGGTCGACGATGCCGAGCGGCTCGACGCACCCTCCCGGGAGGTCTTCGCCGGGCTGGCCGCCCGGGCCCGGGACGGGCTGGTCCCGCTCCTTCTCGTCCTCGCTTTTCGCCGGGACGGCGACCGCGAGGATCCCCTGGCCGAGAGGCTTCTCGCCGGAGGCCCGGCCCGGCGCCTGGAGCTGCGGCCCCTCGCGCCCGGCGCGGTGGCCCGGGTCGCCGCCTCGATGCTGGGCCGGCCGGAACTTTCCCCTCCCTGGGACGAGGTCCTCGCGGAGGCGAGCGGTGGCCTCCCCGGTCGCCTGGTCGACCTGGTCGGCGCCCTGGTCCGGGCAGGCCGGACGGGGCCGGGCGCTCCCCTGCCGGGCGATCCCCGGGCGGCCCTTGCCGACCTGGCGGAGGCCGGGGCCCGGCCCGCCGGCCGGATCGGGGCGGAATGGGACCGCCTGGGCCCGGCGGCCCGCGCGATTCTCGCCGCACTGGCCGTCGCCGGCGGGGAACCGGTCGCCGTCGCCGATCTCCGGCGCCTCGAGCCCCGGGCCGGGGCGGAACCGGAAGCGGTGGGACGCCTGGTGGAGGCGGGGCTGGTCCGCCGTATCCTGGAGCCGGGCCGGCCGGTCCGGCTGGCGCTGGCGACACCCGCCCTTGCGCAGGCCGTGCTCGACCGCGTTCCCGGGGGAGAGCGATCCGTTCTCCACCTGCGCATGGCGGAGCTCCTCGCCGGGGACCCGGCGGCGGCCGAAGCCCGCGCCCGTCACCTCGAAGCGGCCGGCGAGCGAGACCGCGCCCTCGACCTGCGGATCGAGGCGGCGGACCGGGCCCTCGCGCTCGGGATCCCGCGGGAGGCGGCCCGGATCGCCGGTGAGGCCCTCGAGGGTCTCCGGGAGGGCGGATCGCCTCACCGGGAGGCCGCGCTCCGGCGGATCCGCGCCCAGGCGCTCGCCGAGGAAGGGGCCCACGGGGAGGCCGAACCGGAGTTCCGGCGTGCCCTCGCCGCGGCCGAGGCGTCCGGGGACAGCCTGGACCGGGCCGCGTGTCTCGGCGCCCTCGGCGCGTTCCTCGGCTCCCGGGGCAGGACCGACGAGGCGCTCCGGCACCTCGACGAGGCCCTCGCTCTCCTCGACGAGATCGGGGACACCGCGGGGGGCGGACGGATTCTCCTCGAGATCGGCCGCATCCTCGTCGCGGCCGGGCGGCCCGTGGAGGCGGAGGACCGGCTCGGGGCGGCCCTGCGCCAGGCCCGCCGGGCCGACCGCCCCGATCTCGAGGCCGAGATCCTCCTCGCGCTCGGCGAGCTGGCCGCCCGGGCCGGCCGGAGCGACGAGGCGGGAGAGCACTACCGGGCGGCCGAGACGGCGGCCCAGCGGGCCGGGGTGCCCGGAACCCGGGCGGCGGCCCGGCGGGGCAAGATCCTCGCGCTGATGGCATCCGGTCGGATCCCGGAGGCGATGGCCGAGGCCGAGCGATGGCTCGACCAGGCCCGCCAGGCGGGGAGCCTGGCTGCCGAGGCGGAGGCGCGGACCCTGGCCGGCAGGCTGGCCGCCCGCGGGGGTCGCCGGGGCGAGGCCCTTTCCCAGCTCGATCGGGCGATCGACCTGCGGCGACGGCTCGGCCAGGCGGCGGACGCGGCGCTCCTGATGGCGGAGGCGGCGGGACTCCTTCTCGAGCGCGGCCAGCCCCGGGCCGCCCGGCTCCGGGCGGAGGAAGCCCGCTCCCTGGCCCGCCGGGCCGGCAGCGAGGCCGCCCTCCGGGAGGCGGAGCGGACCCTCGCCCGGATCGCCGCCACGCTGGGCGCACCGGACGCGACGCTCCGCCACCTGGAAGCAGCGGGAGCGGATCCCGCCGAGCGTTCGCTCCTCCTCGGTCGGGCGGCCCTCCGGGCCGGGCAGGCGGACCGGGCCCGCCAGGCACTCCAGGAAGCGTGCTTCCTCGCCCGCCGGCGGCGCCTGCCGGAGATCGAGGACGAGGGGCTCGCCTTGCTGGCCGAGGCGTACCTGGTTCTCCGGGAGGACGAGCGGGCCCAGCTCGCCCTCCGCAAGCTCCGGGCGGCGGCGCGAGAACCCGGCCCGGAGGCCGCGGCCCTCGGCCGCCTGGTGGCCGCCGAGCGGGAGCTGGCGCTTCCGGACGGGGACATGGTCCTCGCCCGGGACGAGGCGGAGCGGGCGGCCGAGGTCCTGGTCGAGCGGGAACGGGGCGACCTGGCCTGGCGGGCGTTCGCCGCCCTCGCCGCCGCGGCCCGGAGGCTCGGAGACGTGGACCTGGCCCGGCGCGCCGGGGGCGAGGCGTTCCGCCGGCTCGACGCCCTCCTGGTCGCCCTCCCGGAGGGAGAACGGGCCCGCTGGGAGCGCCGTCCCCGCGTCCGGGCGGTCCTCGAGGCCCGGGAGGAAGACGGCCCGCGCCCGGCGGCCCCGGCCCCCGGTTCCGCCCCGCCCGGCGACCTGCCCCGCCGGGTGCAGGTACTCGAACGCCTCCTCGAGATCAACCGGGCGCTGAACTCCACGCTGGAGCTGGGCCCGCTCCTCCGCACGCTGCTCGACACGGCGATCGAGCTGACCGGGGCGGAACGGGGATTCCTCCTGCTGGAGCAGGGAGGGAACGCCTCGATGGAGGTCGCCCGGGGCGAGGGCGGAGCGGATCTCTCCGGCGCGGACCGGGAGATGAGCCGTTCCGTTGCCCGGCAGGTGATGCGGGAGGAGCGGCCGCTCCTCGCCCACGACGCCCAGGCCGATCCCCGGCTCGCCGCCTCGCGCTCGGTCCACGCTCTCAGGATCCGGTCGATCCTCGCCACGCCGCTGCGGATCCGGGGACGCGTCGCCGGGGCCCTCGTCCTCGACTCCCGCTCGGTCGCCGGGATGTTCGGACCCGAGGACCAGGAGATCCTGGTGCGGCTGGCGGACCAGGCGGGAATCGCCCTCGCCAACGCGCGTCTCGTCGATGAACTGCGCCGGCAGGCCGAGGAGATCCGGCGCCTCAACGAGCGGCTCCGGGAGACGATCGAGGAGCAGAAGATCGAGATCCTCGAGAAACAGTCGAACCTGGAGGTGCGGTTCCGGTTCGACTGCATGATCGGCGCCTCGCCCGCGATGCAGCGGGTCTATCGGAGCCTCGAGAAGATCCTCGAGACCGAGATTCCCGTGCTGGTCACCGGCGAGTCGGGCACCGGGAAGGACCTGGTCGCCCGGGTGCTCCACTACAACGGCCCGCGCCGCGAGAAGCGGTTCGTCACCGTCAACTGCGCCGCCCTGACCGACACGCTGCTCGAGTCCGAGCTGTTCGGCCACCGGCGGGGCGCGTTCACCGGCGCCGAGCGGGACCGCAAGGGACTCTTCGAGCAGGCGGACGGGGGGACGCTGTTCCTCGACGAGATCGGGGAGATGCCGCTGCACCTGCAGCCGAAGCTGCTCCGCGCGATCCAGTTCGGCGAGATCCGCCGGGTCGGCGAGGACACGCCGCGCCACGTGGACGTGCGGATCGTCGCGGCGACCAACCGGGACCTGGCACAGGCGGTCGCGGAGGGCTCGTTCCGCGAGGACCTCTTCTACCGGCTCGATGTCGCCCGGATCCACCTGCCGCCCCTCCGGGAACGGATGGAGGACATCGGCCTCCTGGTCGAGCACTTCCTCGAGCAGGCGGCGCACAGGTCCGGCGCTCCGCCCAAGCGGATCGAACCCGCCGCCCTGCGCCTCTTCCTGCGCCACGACTGGCCGGGCAACGTGCGGGAGCTGGAGAACGAGGTCCTCAAGCTGGCGACGTTCACCGAGGGAGACGTGATCACCGAGGTCGACGTGCTCGAGAACGCGACGTTCCTCGAGAAGAAGGCGCGCCGCCGGGGAAGCGCGCCCGCGGCAGCCGGAGCGCCACCGGTCCCGACCCTCGAGGAGGCCGAGATCGAGCAGATCCGCCAGGCGCTCCGCGCCGCGAAGGGAAACCGGACCAGGGCGGCCCGGATGCTCGGGATCGACCGGTCGACCCTGTACCGGAAGCTCAAGCGCCTCCGGGACCAGCTCGGCGAAGATCTCTGAAGCAGGGCCCCCGGCCCGCGGGGGCCATCCCCGGGGCGCCGGACGCCTCACCGGGTGAAGACCGGCCGGGACCCGGGATGCGGCAGCACGGGGTGTGGCAGCCTGCAACGATGCGACGCCGGTGCAACGGTCTGCAGCCGACACGCCACGCCCCGGCGCCGGCGGCAGTCCGCCCGGAACCGTTCAGGGGTGGCCGATTCCGACCGTCCCCCCCGCGCCCTCACTCCTGGCACGGGGGTTGCTACAGCAAGGGGTGCGAAGGCGGAAAGGCCCGACGAGGGGCTCCGGAGGCAAGGAGAACCCCGTTGCAAGCCCAGAAGTGAAGCAGCGCCCAGCCCGATGCCAGGGTCGAACGGTTCGACCCGACCTTTCCTCCGGGCCCCCCGTCGGGGAACATCCTTCGCTGGAGACGTAGACGAAAGACTCCTTTTCCCCTGCGGCCGAGCAAGCCGACCCCTCGCAAGGGCCCGCCCACCGCGGCGGGCCTTTCGCGTCCGGTTCATGGTGTAGCGAAGCTTCCAGGTCCGCGCCCGGGACGGCCGGGAACCCTCCCCGGGACCACGACGGCGAGATGTGGTGGACTCGACCGAACGACCGCGAACGCCCGGCCTTCGCCGGATACTCGCCACCTGAAAGCTTCGCCACACCATGGGGCCAGCCGACCGGTGACCCGCTCGCCTTCCATGGCTTCCAGGTGGGAACCGACCCGAACGCTTTGCCGCGCCGTGGCTCCCCAGCACGGCGCGGCCGACCAGGCCCGTGGGCGAAAGTTTGCCGGAAACCACCAAGAGCATGCCGGAAATGCAAGTACCGGCGGCGAAGGTGGGGCGCAGGTTGAGGGCAAGAGGCTGAATTTGCAAGGGCCCTCCAGCCAGGGCCCTCCAGTGCAAGGAATCCGGCCCCCGGGGGCCCGAAACTTGCGATTTCGGGCCTTGGACCGCGTTTTCCTTGCACCAGGCGGCCCATGAGTCGGGCGGCTTGCACCAGGGGCGTCTCGATGCTTCCCAGTGCGACGAGGTCGCAGCAGGTGCCCGGCTTTGGCCTGAGGGAGCGGTGGCAGGCGAGGCGACCCGGCCCGGCGTGGTCGCAGCAGGTGCTCCGACTCGGCGTGCGAGGTGCGCCGGGAACGGGGGCCGCTCTCCGGGGAACCTTGGGCGGAATTCAAGGACCTGGGGCGGTTCCAGCCCGCGGCGGTGGTGTCCGTGGAACA